>WGBO01000026.1 GCA_015494295.1 Gammaproteobacteria bacterium
CTGCACGCCATCTCATCGCCTCGGCTTTCGGTGTTTTCTGGACTTCACCTCCGGTGAGGTCCAGATACCACTACGCAATGCGTGTTTCACGCTGCATATAGGCTGTTTCAGTAAAAAACGGGGCAGAATTTATGCAACTATCGGGTTAACTCACTCAGCAACTTGTCACCTTCTGGTGTTGCCGGGAAGCCTTTATCATAAAACACATATTCACCATCACTGCTTACAGTCACTGAGAAAATAAGCGCGGGACTGAGGCCAGCCTTCTCCATCTTGCGGACAGCTACAGCCATCCAGTTGCGGACCTCTTCTTCAGGGTTTGTGTAATGGTCGAGGTTCACGACTGCACCAACTTCGCAACTGCGTCAGCCTTGTGCTCCGGGGCCAGATGCGCATATCGCAGTGTCATTTTCAGGTCGGCATGCCCAAGCAGCTCGCGCACGGTGTTCAGGTCCACACCGGCCATGACAAGCTTACTGGCGAACGTGTGTCGCAGATCATGCCAACGGAAGTCCTTCACCTTTGCGGCATCCAGAATTGCCGTCCAAGCTTTCTTCACGTTATTGAATGGCCGCCCATTCCGGCTTGGGAATACTAGCGGGTTCGAATCCCTACCCATCCAGGTCTTAAGTACGTCGACTGCTTCCGTGTTCAACGGGATATGCCGGGTTTTATTTGCCTTCGCTGTGCTACCGCGCACAGTCATAATGCACCGCTTCAGATCCACGTCAGACCAACATAGCTGGAACAGTTCGCCGCGGCGGACACCGGTGTTGAGCGACAACAACACCATCGGCACCATGTGGTCGAAGTAGCCGGCAAACTCCGGCATATGCGGATAGCCCCGCTGTTTGCGCCATAGGTTCGCACTGGCTCGCTCCTTCTTCAACTTCGCATCACGCGCCGCCAGGGCCTTCCTAAGCCGCTTTTCCTCATCCTCATCGAGGTAGCGCGTGCGGGCATGCTTATCCACCTTTAGGGGCTTAACAGTCGCCAAGGGGTGCGTTTCCAGTAAACTCCACTCGACAGCCTTTGAGAGCGCAGCTTTCAATGCGGTAATATCCCGGTTAATCGTTGCGGCTGCCTTGCCGTCCTTGCGCCGCTTGGAAGCCCACTTCTCGACTTGCCATGCCGTGATCGTGTTCAGCTTTTTACAACCAAGGTCTTTCTTGAAGCAGGTTTTCAGGCGTGCCACCGTCGCCTTGCCATCCTTCCGGTTGGCTTTCACCCAATCGCCGTAGGCACCATCCAGAAACTGTTCGAAGGTTGGCATATTTGCTACCTGGCGCGCCTTACGTTTCTTTTCTTGGGGATCTTTCCGGGCTGCCACCTCTCCGAGGGCTTCCTTTGCCAGCTCGTAGGCGCGCTTGAGCGTGATCTTGCCGTACTGACCCACTGTGTAACGAATCTGCCGGCCCTCCGCATTCCGGTATAGGATGGTGAAAGACTTCACGCCGGATGGCATAACGCGAACTCGCAGACCTTTCAGTTCCAGGTCATGCACCTCGTACAGTTTTTCGGCCGGTTTGAGCTGTTTCAGGTAGGCTTCGGTAAATTTTTCACGTTGGGCAGGCATGGGGCGCATATTCTCCGTGGTCACACCATGGTCACACGGGAGAGCGTAGCACGGGAGAGCATGTGCTGGAATAGGTAGGGCATAAGAACCCTATATTTTCTGTATTTTCATGACATTACGGCGATTTGAGTAGCCGCGCCAATAACTTGCATAAACTGTCTTTTTGGCTTTCACACGGCGGAGGTCGCTGGTTCGAATCCAGCATCGCCCACCATTTTCCCCGCTCCCCGTACCAGCGCGCCACCCCGCATCCCCAAAACAAGGGGCTGGTCCCGGCAATGGCAATCCCGCAAACGGCGTGCTGTAATGCCACCGTGAACCCGTCGTCCCGAGACAGCGAACCGGTCCTGCACCTGGACGCCCGCGCGCTTGCGCGCCGCGTGCTGCTTTTCTGCGTGGCGGCGATGACTGCGCTCGTACTGCTCGACCTGCTCGTCTACATGGCGCCGGAGCCGTACCACGGCGGTTTCATCGACCTGTTCAATGTCGCCGCGGAAGCCAGCGTCGGCACCTGGTTCTCCAGCACCCTCACCCTGGCCGTTGCGCTGACCCTCTGGCTGATACGCTACCGCCTCTCCCTGAGTGCCTCGCCGTCGCGCCGCGTGCTGGCCGGCTGGAGCCTGCTGGCCGTCTTTTTCACCTACCTTGCGATTGATGACGCGGTTGCCATTCACGAGCACATTGGCTCACTGTCGGAAAACCTGTTGAATGGTAGCGGCCAGGGCTGGCTCGCAAACTGGCTGGATGAGTATCCCAGCTACCGCTGGCAAGTCACCATCGGCCCGCTGTTCGCCGCCGTCGGCCTGTTCATGCTGGTATTCCTGTGGCGGCAACTGGAACAGGCAGGCCTGCGCTGGTGGATCGTGGCGGCACTGGGCTGCCTGGCGCTGGCCGTCGCGATGGACTACGTGGAAGGGCTGTACGGCGGCTACAAGGCGGTGATCGTCGCCACCGGCTGGCGGTATGAAACCGTCCTGCACCTGGCCAGGGTTATCGAGGAGTTGCTGGAGATGCTGGGTATGACGCTGTTTCTGACGGCCTTCGTCCGGCAGTTCGGGGCCATCGCCGGGTGCGTCACGCTGGTTTTCCAGCGCGACTGACCCGGCGGGTTTTCAATCGGGTTCGCCCCCTAATGAAAGGGCTGGGTCCGGTCAGACGCCGTTTTTGCGGCGCGCGGCGCCGACCAGACCGAGCAGGCCGGAGCCGAACAACCATGCCGCGGCGGGTACCGGTACCGCCGATACCGGAGCCAGCGTGAGACTGACATTGAAGGAGTTGGTGCCGCCCGCGTAGACACCCGATCCGCCAACGAATATCGAGTCACCGGTCATGTCGAGGCTCGTATGCAGAAAGTAGAAGGCGTTCGAGGTCGCGCCCTCGGCCAGTCCACCGCCACCGAAACTGAACACCGCGTCGTAACCCAGGAAACTGCTGGATGCCGAGAACACGGGATCGCCTCCCCAGGCGCCACCCGTGTCGCCGCCCCCGTTTCCGTAGGCGCCAGGTCCCAGTTGATAGGCGGCAAAACTGATGTCCGCCAGCGAGGCAGGATCGCCACCGGCGTCCGGGTCCATGACCACCTGGAATACCGCGGTATAGTCACCCGTGGTCGCCGACACCATGTCGCCGGTGCGACTGAAAGTACCACCCGAGCTGTCGAAGATCTCGGCATAGACAGTGCCGGAGAAAGCATTGCCGGTGTCCGGCGGACCAAACACCACGTCACCCGCCGCGACCAGCGCAGCCTGCGCCTGGACGGCGAACAGGCATCCCCCCATCGCCAGTGTCAGTACCCTGCTTGCTTTCATGGTGTTCATCGAAACTCCTCCAGTAAGGGTCTTGTCCATTCTGTTGTTAGGTTGTCGGCCGTCGATCACGGGTCGGGCGTAATGTCACAACTGGGGTCCACGCCGCCACACTGCGACATCATCTTGCCGGTGGCATCGGATATCCCGGTAATCGTGAAGTCGCCCGAGGCGTCGGTCTGTCCGCAGGACAGGCACACACTGCACGATGTGTGGAAGGTGGCGCTGGGGCCGGCGGAGCTGATCACCGCGGTGTCCGGGTGGCCGATATCGCCGCCGAACAGCGCGATCACTTCCTGGTCCGGCTGCCCGAGCCGGTAGGTCACGGTAAAGGACGACATACAACTGCGCTTGTGGTGGCCATGGCCGGTGGTGTCGTTGGCGGCGGAACTGTCGTCGTCACGCAGCTTGGGACACTCGAAACGCGGCGAGCGCTTGAACTCGAGCTTCTGTTCGTTGCCGTCGTCCTCCTTGATCGTCAGGGGAACGCTGGTCCGGCCCTTGACATCGCCGATCATGAGCGTGACGTCCATGCCAGCGGCATCGAGGAACAGCCCGAAGTCGGCTTTCTTGACCTTCACGGACCATTCAGCCTTGTCGATGTTGAGGCGGAACTTCACCTCCGGTACCACGCCGGAACCGGTCTCGTACTTGTAGTCGGCCTTGCTGCCCTTGCGCTCGAAGGAACCCGCCGGGATGGACAGCACGAAATCGCCGTTGTTGAGGTCCAGCTTCACGATATCGGTTGCAGGATCAAACGCATCACCAGCCGCGAAGCTGATGGCGCCCTTCTGCAATTCGAGCTTGTCCTTGCCCGACTTGTTGCGGTAGATCTTGAACTCGGCCTTGTTCACGTCATAGCAGGCGAAGTCCTTGGCCGGCAGCGTAAAGGGCGCGCGCAGGATGCGGCCGTCGATGAAGGTGCCAAAGGCGACATTGGAGCCGGTATCGCCGGGCCCGTTGGGGCTCTGGATGACCAACTGGTTCGAGGACTGGCCCGGGTTGATGCCGGAGGCGAACAGGAACTGCACCCGGCTGGCGGATGTCGTGGAATCGATGCTGCTCGGTGCGATACCGACGCCGAGGCTGGTGGTTGCGGTCACGCTGGCACTGGCGCCCACGCCCACATCGAGGCGGTCCACCGGCACGTTGAACGAACCGGCCGGCGGCGTGGCCGCCTGGTTGGTCAGGGTATACACGTAGGTGAAGTCCGTCGCCGAGGGTACCGGACTGGTCGCGTCTCCCGGCGCAAACACCTCATAACTGACCGCAGCCTTGAAGTAGAACGGCGGGGTGTCGGCGTTTTCGAAAATGACGGTGCCCGACTCCAGCGAGGCGAATACGACTGTCGGGAAAAGGACGAATGAAACAAGAACGCCCGCGAACCGGCGCAACAGACTGGTCATCATCAGCAACTCCTCCATTGCCACTGTCCTGTGGCTTTTTATCTACCGACGCCGCTGACGGGCGTCAGTGGCGTGGAACCTTCTTGTTATCGCTATTCGGTTTCCGGAGGCTGCTGTCGGCTGCACTGGCCGCTTACACCGGAACATTTTTTGTAAAAATCCTGCAATAAACGAGCCTGAATATTTTTATTGTTATAGAACAATACGTTACGCATACACCAAAAACTGGCCGTTAATGAAACGTCAAGAGTCCCGACACGCCTGCCCTCGGGCAGGAAACCGCGCGCTCCCTGAAAACGTCGATTTTCCTATTGTTTTTATTGCGTTTATCAGTGACCACACCGACACACGACCGGTTGGGAGGCAGAACGTCAAGCTTTCCGACACTGCGGATGGAAAATCGAGACTGCTGACCCTGCACGCAGACATTCAGGTTCCGGCAGCGGGCGATTCCGGCTCCACCGGTCCAGGCCCAAGCAGCACCGCGATCCAGCGCGTATCGTCACGGGAAGCCAGCGCAATCTGCGCGGAAATCGTCAGGGGCACGGACAGGAACATGCCGACCGGCCCGAACACCCAGCCCCAGAACACCAGCGAGACAAACACGATCAGCGGTGACAGGCCGAGCTGGTTGCCCATCCATCGCGGTTCGAGGATGCTGCCAATCACCACGTTGACTACCAGGTACAGGCCCGCCACACCGAGCGCCCCGCCAACGCCGAACTGCAACAGGGCCAGCAATACCGCCGGAATGGCTGCAATGATGGAACCGATGTTCGGAATAAAGTTGAGCAGGAAGGCAAAGAAGCCCCACAGTACCGCAAAGTCCACGCCCATCAGCGACAGGCTGGTGGCGACCAGCGCGCCGGTCAGCGCCGAGGTCAGCAGCTTGATGCTCATGTAACGCTTGATATTGTCCAGCACTGTGTAGCTCTCGGTCAGCGCGTGGTCGGGCGCGTCCAGCGCCGCGCGCAGCTTGGCGGGAAAACTGGAAGCCTCCATCAGGATGAAGATCACGGTCAACAGGATGAGAAAGGCGTTGGTGAGGACATTGCCGAGCCCCTTCAGCAGACCGGATGCCAGCGCCATCGCCGAACCCGGGTTGAGGAAACTCAGGAAGGTCTGGTCCGAAACGTCGATACCCAGCGTCGCCAGCCATTGCGCGAACTGCACCACCTTGCCCTGCAGACGTTCCTGGTAGGATGGCAACGCCTGGCTGAAGGCATCCAGCGAGGTGCCCAGCAAGGCCGCCAGCGCCACGCCGGCCGCCACGATCACCAGGATGATCACCAGCAACGCCAGCGGCATGGGCAGGCCGCGACGGTTCAGCCAGTTCAGGTAGGGCGCGCTGATGATGGAAATGAACGCCGACAGCAGGAAAGGCACAATGATCGATTGCGCCGTCTTCATGCCGGCGATGACCACCACAAAGGCCGCCAGTCCCAGCACGAAGCGCAAGGCCGCGGACTGGGAGTTCACTGGAGACAACGCCCCGCGAGCCGCGATGTCAGACTTCGCGCCATCATGCCCTACCCTCTAAGTTGTTCTGTATAAAAGGGAATACTACCAACAACCCGGGTTAAAGCAACCGCTGTCCGAAGCCCGGCCGGGTGCCGCGAAAACGCCGCCGGCCATGGGCTCCGCCTCAAGTCGACACCTGGCCGTGCCGATACAGCCAGCGTCGACACCCCACGGACCAGGATGGAGCCCGCGAATGGCTATCGCACCACAATTTTCGAAATTGCTGGAAACGTGTCTGGAAATGGAAGTCAGTCACCTCCGGCCCCTGCTCGACCGGATGTTCGAGAATGCCGACGTGGCGTTGCTCGACTTCGCCGAAAAAGCCCAGAACAACATGGCCCAGTCCGTGTTCTTCGAGGCCATGAGTGAAGCACGCAAGCGACGCAAGGCCATCGAACAGGAATTCTTCAGCCAGATCCGGGAAAGCTTTGCGGCGTTCCCGGAATCACCGCACCCGGAGGAAGGCGGGCAGGACAACAGCCCCTCTTCGCTGTCGCTGGTCGATACCGATGAGATGGAACTGTCGGTCGCTATCCAGAACGCCAGCCAGAAGCTCAGCAGCCGTATCATGGACCGCATCTTTGCACTCAAACAGCGTTTGTCGATCGTCAACGGCGGCGAATCCGTGGAAGAATGCCAGATCCCCGGCGGGCCGGTCTGGCTGGGTGCCGCCTTCCAGCGCGCCGTCGGCAAGCTGGAACTGGAAAACAAGGTGCGCGTCGTGTTCATCGCCCTGTTCGAAAAATACGTGCTGGGCAAGGTCGACAGTCTGTTCGACGAATACAACAAGCGGCTCATCGAGGCGGGCATCCTGCCCAACCTGCGCTACGAGGTACGCAAGCAACCGGGCAGCGTGGAGATCGTGCAGACCGAAGTCCAGGAGGGCGAAGAAACCGCTGACGCCGCGCCTCAAACGCCGGAGCCCGAAGCGGCGGACGAGGAACAGAGCCCCTCCGACCTCGGAGACGAACTGTTCAGCCGCATTTGCGAACTGATGGCGGTACGACGTTCGGCGCCAGCCACCGGCCATGCGGCGGCGGCCGGCGTCACGCCCATCCACGCCACCGTGGGTCGCGCCGCGGGACCAGCACCAGCGGGAACGGCCGGCGCTGGTGAAGATGGCGCGCGCTCCGCGCTGCTGTCAGGCATCCGCCAGGTCCAGACCCCGGCGGCCTCCGCCACGGTTTCGAGCGACGAATTCATCGAGAACATCGAGATCGACCAGACCCTGATCGACCGGCTGCAAAACACGCTGGCCGAGGAACGCACGAAAATCTTCGGCGCCGTG
This sequence comes from Gammaproteobacteria bacterium, assembly GCA_015494295.1. Taxonomy (GTDB): domain Bacteria; phylum Pseudomonadota; class Gammaproteobacteria; order DSM-19610; family DSM-19610; genus Thiogranum. The sequence continues at coordinate 7,597 of WGBO01000026.1, forward strand.
GACCGGCGCAAGGTGCCGGCCGCCGACACCAACGTGATCGAACTGGTCGGTCTGATGTTCGAATACATGCTCAAGGAAGAAAACCTGCCCAATATCGCCAAGGCCCTGCTGAGCCGGCTGCACACGCCGCTGCTGAAAGTCGCGGTGATCGACAAGTCGTTCTTCACCCGTTCCCAGCACCCGGCGCGCAAGCTGCTCAACGACATGACAGCCGCGGGCATACGCTGGGTCGACGAGAACAACGTGGAGCGCGGCATCTTCCCGACAATGAAGCAGGTTGTCGACCAGGTTCTGAACGACTTCGACGAGGACGTGGAAGTGTTCAGTACCCTGGTGGAGGACTTCGATGCCGCGCTCGCCGAACTCGAGCAGCGCTCCAGCCTGGTCGAGAAACGCACCACCGAGGCGGCCAACGGCCAGGAAAAACTCCAGGCCGCCCGCGAACGCGCCCAGCGCGAAATCCAGAATCTGGTGGAAGGCCGCACCGTGGCGGTGGCGGCCACCGAGTTCCTGCAGCGCATCTGGTCCGACAAGCTGACGTTCATCCTGTTGCGTGAACCCGATGCGGATCGCAGCGAGGCGTGGCGCGAAGCCGTGGACCTCGCCGGCGCCGTCATTCTCCATGCCTCGCCGGCCGGCGACGACCGCGAGTGCGGGGAACGCGCAAGCACCCTGCGGGAGCACCAGCAGGGCCTGCGCGAGGCGACCTCAACGCTGCAACAGCCGGACAAGGAAAAACTGCTGCTGGAACTGTTTTCCACCCAGGACAAGCTGGTGAAAACACCGGAACCGGCCGAAGACGTGGCCATCGAGGTGGCGCGCCCGGCCCCGGTGCAAAAAACCGAACCGCGTGGCAAAACGCCCCTGACTCCGGAACAGAAACACATGATCGACGAACTCAAGTCGATCCCCTTCGGGACCTGGTTCGAGTTCTCCAACAGCAATGGCAAGACCCGGCGCGCCAAGCTGTCCTGGCGCAGCACCGTGACCGAGAAGTTCATGTTCGTCGACCAGCTCGGCGTCAAGGCGGCCATCGTTTCCATGACCGAACTGGCGGACCGGATGATCGACGGCAAGGTCCGCATCATCCACGAACAGAAGAAACCGTTTGTCGACCGGGCCCTCGGCGCCATCCACCGCATGCTCGACCACGGCAGCCGGCAGACCGCGCAGGCCTGACAGGAGACAACCATGACCCATGAAGCCAGCATGCAGAACAGCGATCAACGCAGACTCACCCGGGTTGCCTTACCCGACCACCCGCGCATCCTCGACACCCACAGCGGTGAAACCGTCGGCCAACTGGTCAACCTTTCCGTGGAAGGACTGATGATGATGAGCCCGGCCGCGGTCACGCCCGGGACCCTGATGCAACTGCGTATCCCCCTGCAACGCGGTGACGCCAGCGTCGAGATCGCGGTCGGCGTGGAATGCCTGTGGTGCGATGCCTCCGACGCGTCCGGCATCAACTGGATGGGGTTTCACATCATCGATATTTCCGATGACGACCGGGAAATCATCGCCGGCCTGGTCTACGACTGAGTCCGGCGCCAGACCACCTCTCCCCCCGAGCTTTTTTCCAGCGTGTCGAGGCAGGCCTCGTGCGCGGCCAGTTCCTCCGCATCCGGAGCAATCACCCGCAGTGGGGGCCGGTTGGCGTCCAGCCGGCGAATCGTGGCCGCCGCCTGCCCCCCCGCTCCCGCGTCTTCGGACTCGCCCAGTGACAGCGTGACCTGTCCGCCGGTCATCGCCAGGTAGACGTCGGCCAGGATCTCCGCGTCGAGCAAGGCGCCGTGCAGTTCGCGGCTGGAGTTGTCGATATCGTAACGCTTGCACAGGGCGTCCAGTGTATTCTTCTGGCCGGGGTGCATGCGCCGCGCCATTGCCAGGGTGTCGAGCACGCCACACAGTTCGTCCACCGACTGCTCCGCGCCGCACAGTTTCAGTTCGTGGTTGATGAAACCCACGTCGAAGGGCGCGTTGTGAATCACCAGCTCCGCGCCGCGGATGAAGTCGACGAAATCATCCACCACGTCCGCGAACACCGGCTTGTCGGCAAGAAACTCGTTGGTGATGCCGTGGATCTCGATGGCGCCGGGGTCGATCAGGCGTTCCGGCTGAATGTACTGGTGGTAGGTTCTGCCGGTGAGCTTGCGGTCGACCAGCTCCACGCAACCGATTTCGATGATGCGGTGACCCTCGCGCGGTTCGAGGCCGGTGGTTTCGGTATCCAGTACGATCTGTCGCATGTGCTAGTTCTCCAGTTGTTCGATACCGCGGTTGGCCAGTTCGTCGGCGCGCTCGTTTTCGGCGTGGCCACTGTGCCCCTTGACCCAGTGCCAGGATATCTCGTGGCGCTGCGTGGCCTCGTCCAGGCGTTTCCAAAGGTCCGCGTTCTTGACCGGCTTGCGCGCCGCCGTCTTCCAGCCGCGCTTCTTCCAGTTCGGCAACCACTCGGTAATGCCGCTGCGCACGTATACCGAATCGGTGGTCAGGCGCACCTTGCAGGGCCGCTTGAGACTCTCCAGCGCCTTGATGGCCGCCATCAGCTCCATGCGGTTGTTGGTAGTGTCGGGTTCACCTCCGAACAGTTCCTTCTCGTGACCGTTGTAGCGCAGCAAGGCGCCCCAGCCACCCGGCCCGGGGTTGCCCTTGCAGGCGCCGTCGGTAAAGATTTCCACGTCAGCCATGTCTAGGCAGACCTCCTCCTCGTGATTCGATGACACTGCCGGCCAGGATGGCGCGGCGCGGCCGCCAGCGCGGCTTGACCGGCGTCAGTGTGGCGACGCGTTTCTTCGCCACCAGCAGGTAGGACGCCGCCAGCCACGGCCAGCGGTCCCGGTGCAGGCGCCGCAGGATACCCCGGCGGTCGCGCCCCAGCCCGTAGGCCCAGGGCGGGTGCGGGAACAGGTAGCGGGTCAGCACGGTATCGAAACCCAGCAGCGACAGCCAGTCCTTCAGGCGCTGCACGCCGATGAAACGCAGCGACCAGGGCGCGTCAGCCTCGCGCCCCGCCAGCAGGCGCCGCAAGCCCCACCACCCCCAGGGGTTGAATCCCAGAACGATCACGTGCCCCTCGGGAATCAGGCAGCGATCGATCTCGCGCAACACCCGGTGCGGGTCCCGCGCCACCTCCAGCGCGTGCGGCAGCACGAAGGCGTCGATGCTGTCCGACAGGTAGGGCAACTGCTCGCTGTACGCGAGCACGCCCGGCGCCGGCTCCAGCCCCTCGCGGCAACAGGTCTGGGTGATGCGGTGAATGATGCGGCTGGCCTGCAACGACTCCAGCTCACAGGAAGGGTCGACCACCACCAGGTGATAGCCGAACACGTCGCACAACACTTCGCGCAGCGCCGCCTGCTCGGCCTCCGCCAGGTGGCGTCCGAGCGGTTGCCCGCACCATCCGCGCAAGCTTTGCAGCCGCGCGGCGCCGGGGTATGCACTGCTGTTTCGCGCCGCCATTGCGGAGATCATAACGCATACCGGGGCCCACGCCCCAGTGCTTGACGCACACCGGCCAGGCTGTCAGCATAACGCCCCGGAAAATCCCGAAATCCTTTACTGATCACACGCTTGTCGCTCAACTACGCGGGCGCGGCGCCGATAGGAACACTATGTTCACGCCAACCCGGATCCTGTTCCCGGCACTCGCCGCCCTGCTGCTCGGCGCCTGCGCGGCCCCACAGCACAACGCGCGACCGGAGCCCGTGGCGCAAGTCCGCGATGAAACCCCGGCCCCGGCCCTGCCACTGCTGGCCTCGGCGCAACCGCTGACCGGCATCCTCTCCGAACCGCCCGCGGTGGCGGCGCCCACCGACCTGTGGGAAGCCATGCGCCGCGACTTCGGCCTGCCGGCCAACAACAATCGCCGTGTGCAGGTGCAGCGTGACTGGTACGCGCGTCACCCGAGCTACCTGCGCCGCGTCAGCCAGCGCGCCGGCCGCTACGCCGCCTACATCCTGCAACAGGTGCAGGCGCGCGGTATGCCCGCCGAGATCGCGTTGCTGCCAGTGGTGGAAAGCGCCTACGATCCCTTCGCCTACTCGCACGGGCGCGCCGCCGGCCTGTGGCAGTTCATTCCCGGCACCGGCAAGCGCTTCGGCCTGAAACAGGACTGGTGGTACGACGGCCGCCGCGATCTGGTCGAATCGACCCGCGCCGCGCTCGACTACCTCGAGTACCTGCACCGCCATTTCGACGGCGACTGGCTGCTCGCGCTGGCGGCCTACAACTCGGGCGAGGGCACGGTGCGCAAGGCCGTGCGCCGCAACCGCCGGAAAGGCAAGCCGGTGAGTTTCTGGGATCTGGACCTGCCGCGCGAAACGCGCGCCTACGTGCCCAAGCTGGTGGCGCTGAAACAACTGGTCAACTCGCCGGAGAAATACGGCGTGACACTGACGCCCATCGACGTGCGGCCGCCGTTCGAAATCATCGACACCGGCGGCCAGATCGACCTCGCGGTGGCCGCCGACCTGGCCGCGACCGACCTCGATACCCTGTACCGCTTCAATCCCGGCTTCAACCAGTGGGCGACGCCGCCCGGGGGACCGCACCGCCTGCTGATCCCGCGCGCGCAGGCCGAGCGTTTCCGCGCCGGCATCGCCAGCCTGCCGCCCGACAAGCGCATCCACTGGGTGCGCCACAAGGTCGGCAGCGGCCAGACCCTGAGCCACATCGCGCGCCGCTACCACACCACCGTGGACGCGCTGAAGGCGGCCAACCAGATCCGCGGCCATACCATCCGCGCCGGCAAGTACCTGCTGGTGCCGGTATCCAGCACCGGCCAGGAGAACTACCGCCTGAGCGCCGCGCAACGACTCAGCCGCAAGCAGAGCGCCTCGCGCAAGGGGCAACGCACCCAGCACGTGGTGGCCCGCGGCGACACCTTCTGGGACCTGTCGCGCCAGTACAAGGTCAGCATACGCAAGCTGGCCGCCTGGAACGGCATGGCGCCCGGCGATCCGCTGCGCGTGGGGCAGAAGCTGGTGATCTGGACCCGCCAGCCGCTCCCCACCAGCGGCCACCCCGGCGCGCAACGGCGCACGCTCTACTACACGGTGCGCAAGGGCGACTCCCTGTCACGCATCTCCAGCCGCTTCAAGGTCCGGGTCAGCGACCTGCGGCGCTGGAACGGATTGCCGGCACGGGGCTACCTGCAACCTGGCCAGCGTCTCAAGTTGTACGTCGACGTCACACGCCAGACCGGCACTTGATGCGCCGCAGCAGGGCCTTTTCCGCTTCCACCAGCACCAGCACCGACGAGGCGACCAGCAGGATCCGCCACCAGGTCGGCGCGTCGAGATCCGCGGTGCCAAACATCGCCTGCATCGGTTCCAGGTGGGAAAAGGCGAGTTGGAGAACCACCAGTACCGCGATGGCGACCAATACCCAGGGGTTGCCGGTCAGGCCGGCGCGATTGAGCACCGGCGCGGTGATGTAGCGCGAGTTGAACAGGTAGAAAATCTCGAACGCCACCAGCGTGTTCACCGCCACGGTGCGCGCCACCTCGATGCTCGCGCCCCGCGCCTGCTCCCAAAGGTACAGGCCGAAGGTGCCGCCCATGAGGATCAGCGCCACGAACAGCACCCGCCACAGCAACAAAGGCGAAAGCAGCGGCTCGCCGGGATCGCGCGGCGGACGCCGCATCACATCGGGCTCTGGCGGCTCGAACGCCAGCGACAGCGCCAGCGTCACCGCTGTGACCATGTTCACCCACAGAATCTGCACCGGCGTCAGCGGCATCTGCTGAAAACCGAACAGGATGGCGGCAAGAATCACCAGCGCCTCACCGCCGTTGGTGGGCAGGATGAACAGGATGGCCTTCTTCAGGTTGTCGTGTACCGTCCGGCCCTCCTCCACCGCGTGCGCGATGGAGGCAAAATTGTCGTCGGCCAGCACCATCTCCGCCGCTTCCCGGGCCGCCTCGGTGCCGTTGCGCCCCATCGCGGTGCCGACATCTGCGCGCTTCAGCGCCGGGGCGTCGTTGACGCCATCGCCGGTCATCGCCACCACCAGGCACCGGGCCTGCAGCAGCTTCACCAGGCGCAGCTTGTGGCCGGGATCGACGCGCGCAAACACATCCACCTCGAGTACCCGCTGTCGCAACTGCTCGTCACTCATGCGCTCGAGTTCCTGCCCGGTGAGCGCCTCGCGGGTATTGACCAGATGAATCTGGCGCGCAATGGCGAGCGCGGTTCCGGCGTGGTCGCCGGTGATCATCTTCACCCGTATGCCGGCCTGCTGGCAGATCCGGATGGCCGCGATGGCTTCCTCCCGTGGCGGGTCGATGAGCCCGAACAGCCCCAGCAACACCAGCCCCCCACCGACATCGTCGAAACTCAGTTCCAGCTTGCCGGCGTCCACCGGCCGCGCCGCGATCGCCAGCACACGCTGTCCCTGCCCTGCCAGTTCGCGCACCCGCGCCTGCCATGCCGCCGCGTCCAGGGGCGCGTCGCCGTCCGCCGTGCGCTGGCGATCGCACATATCCAGAACCCGCTCCGGCGCTCCCTTGACGAAAATGAAGGCTTCGCCGGCGTGACTGTGGTGCAGGGTCGCCATGAAACGGTGCTCGGACTCGAACGGGATAAGGTCGGTACGCGGAAACTCTTTCGCCACCGTGTGGATATCCAGGCCAGCGCGCGCGCCGGCCACCAGCAGGGCGCCTTCCATCGGGTCACCGTGCACCCGCCATTCACCGTCGCGCTGTTCCAGCGCGGCGTCGTTGCACAGCACGGCGGCGCGTGTCACTTCCTGCAACACGCGCGCGCTGTCGGCCCCGGGCGACCTGCCCTCCACGCTGACCGCGCCGTGCGGGTCGTATCCGGTACCCTCCACCTCGAACAGGAAGCCCGCGGCGGCGATGTTGCGCACCGTCATCTCGTTACGGGTGATGGTGCCGGTCTTGTCCGAACAGATGACGCTGACCGCGCCCAGTGTCTCGACAGCGGGCAGGCGGCGGATAATGGCGTTGCGCCGCGCCATACGCTGCACGCCGATCGCCAGGGTGATGCTCATGATGGCCGGCAGGCCCTCGGGGATCGCCGCCACCGCGAGACTCACCGCCGCCAGGAACATCTCCGCGGCGTGGTAACCGCGCGCCAGCACGCCGAACGCGAAAGTGAGCGCCGCCACCGCCAGGATGGCAACCGTCAACCAGCGCCCGAACTGCGTCATCTGCCGCAACAGGGGGGTGGTGACCGTTTCCACCTCCGACACCAGGCTGCTGATGCGCCCGATCTCGGTATCGGCGCCGGTCGCCACCACTACCCCGGCGCCCTGCCCGTGAGTCACCAGGGTACCGGAATAGGCCATGCATGCGCGGTCGCCGATCACCGCGTCCGCCGCCACCGGCTCCGGCGTCTTCTCCACCGCCAGCGATTCACCGGTCAGAACCGCCTCCTGCATCTGCAAACCGTGCACCCGGAACAGCCGCAGGTCGGCCGGCACCTTGTCGCCGGGCTGCAACATCACCACGTCCCCCGGCACCAGCTCGCGGGCGGGAATGACTTGCTGGCGACCATCGCGCATCACCATGGCGTTCGGCGACAGCATGCGGCGAATCGCATCGAGCGCATCCTCGGCCTTGCCTTCCTGCACGAAACCGATCAGCGCATTGACGAGCACCACGCCAAGAATGACTGCCGCGTCCAGCCCATGGCCCAGCGCGGCGGTCACCGTGCCGGCCACAATCAATACATAGATGAGGACATTGTGGAACTGGCCCAGGAAACGCGACAGGGCGCCGCGCCGCGGCGGCCCCGGCAAGCGGTTGGGTCCGTGGCGCGCAAGCCGGCGCTGCGCCTCCTGCGCGGACAGCCCATCCGGTGTGGACTCCAATGCTGCCAGCACTTCCGCAATGTCGCGAGCGTGCCAGTCCGCCATGCTCATCCCCCTTCCATGCCGCGATTGATCCGGCCGTAGTAGTCGTTGCGAAACCGCTTCAGGGCATCCCTGACGACGCGCTCGTCCGCGCCCATGTGCAACAGAGCGGCGCGCGCCAGTTCGGCGCTCGCCTCCAGCGTCTCCGACACCGTGTAGTATGCACCGAGCGCACGCAATGCGCGGCATCGTTCCAGGTCATGTCCGCGCGCGAACACCCGTGTCGCGGGAAACGCGGAATGCAGCGTCGCCACCACCCGTTCGGTGGCGTCCTGGTCGTCGATGGACACGATCACCAGCGGCGACCCGGACACGCCCGCCGCGCGCAGAACTTCCGGCCGCGAGGCGTCGCCGTAGAATACCGAACGTCCTTCGCCACGCTCTCGCTCGACTATCGTGGCGTTGCATTCGATCGCCACGTAAGGAATTTTCATCTGCTCCAGAATATACCCGATGCGCTGTCCCATGCGGCCGTAGCCGGCCAGCACCACCGGCGACGCCTCCTGCGCGCCGGTGGCGGGCGCCAACGGCAAGGGATCGGCGCTCGCGCCCGCAAACACGCGCCTGGCCGATATTTCCAGCAACGGCGTCGCAAGCATGCTTAACAACACAACGATCAGCAGTTGCTGAAACAGGGTTTCTTCCAGCAGGCCGGCGCCCTTGGCGAGCGCGAACAGTACCAGCGCGAACTCGCCGCTCTGCGCCAGCAGCAGTGCAAGCGACAGGGAAGTCCGGGTCGGCAGGCCAAACAGCCGCGACAGCGGCCACAGGGCCAGGAACTTCACCGTCATCAGAGCCAGCACCCCACCCAGCAACGGCAATGGCTGCGCCAGGAACAGACCGAGGTTCAGCGACATGCCCATCGACATGAAAAACAGGCCCAGCAGCAGGCCGCGGAAAGGCTGGATCTCGGCAACGATCTGGTGCCGGTAGGAGGAATCGGCGATCAACAGGCCGGCCACGAAAGCACCCATGGCCATCGACAGGCCGACACGTTCCATCGCCAGCGCCGAACCCAGAACCAGCAACAATGCCGAGGCCGTGAATATCTCCGGCGAACCGGAGCGCGCCAGCAACCTGAACAGGCTGCTCAGCAGGTAGCGGGCGACAATGACGATAACGAGCAGGATGGCGAGCGCCTCGGCCAGCGCCACGAACATTTCCCCGGCAACCGCCAGTTCCGGCGCCGCGATCAGAGACACGTATGCCAGCAGCGGCACCACCGCCAGATCCTGCAACAGCAGTACCGCGACCGCCGGGCGGCCGTAGCCGCCGGACAGCATTTTCCGCTCCGCCAGCAGTTGCAAGACGAAGGCGGTGGAGGACAGGGCCAGCGCCAGGCCGATCAACAGGGCAATACGCCAGTTCACGTCCGTCAGCGTGTGCACCGCCAGGGTGACGATGACACCAGTCACCACTACTTGCAGGCTGCCGAGACCGAGCACCAGCCCCTTCATCTTCCACAATCGCGAGGGATTGATCTCGATGCCAATCACGAACAACAACAACACCACGCCGAGTTCGGCCAGGTGGGCGATTTCGTCGTAGTTGCGGATATAGCCCAGTCCCGAGGGACCCAGCACAACACCCGCCACCAGAAAACCCGGGATCGCACCCAGACCCAACGACTGGAACAGTGGAACCGCAATGACCGCCGCCGCCAGCAGGATGATGATATCAAGCAGGTAGCCGGCATCCATGGCGACGACTCAGGGCGACGCGCGCCCGACGGGGGCCGCCATGCGGTCGCCGAAACGCCCGTAGAACCATTTCATGACGAAAGGCGGCACCAGGGTGGTGAGCGCAATCACGATCACCATACCAGCGTAGATCTCGTTGCTGAAGATACCGCTCACCCGCCCCAGTTCCGCGAAGATCAGGCCGACCTCGCCACGCGGGACCATGGCCATGCCGATACTCCAGCGCGCCAGCCAGGATTCGCGGATCAGGAAGGCACCGAACAGCTTGCCGACGATGGCCGCCGCCAGCAGCGAGACCGAGAATCCCCAGATGAACGGCGAGCCCCAGTCGATTTCACGCAAGTTCAGGGACAGACCGACGAACACGAAAAAGATCGGCGTGAACAGTTGCACGATCGGCTTCATCTGGTCCTCGACGCGGTGCGCGAAGTTCTCGTCGGCGTGCAGGGCCACGCCCAGGGGAAGAAAGAAACGCCGCGACAGGGCCAGCCCGGCCGCGAATCCACCGAGCAGTTCCGGCGCGCCCAGCACGTGCGCAAGCCAGGCGAAGAACAGCACCAGCGACACGATGCTGGTCGGCAACAGCCCGGGGATCTTGCTCACTTCGTCGAAGTGCTTGATCACCAGCGACATCAGCCGCGCGGCGACCGGGGCCAGCACGAAGAAGGCGCCCACGAACAACAACACCCGGCCGGCATTGACCAGGCTGACGCCACCATCGGTCGAGAACTCGTACAGCAGGGCCAGCAGGATGACGCCCAGCACGTCGTCGAGCACCGCCGCGCCGAGCACGATCTGGCCTTCGGGCGAATGTTGCCGGCGCAGGTCCGACAATACCCGCACGGTAATGCCGATACTGGTGGCGGTGAGGGTGCCGCCGATGAACAGGGATACCAGCAGTGACAGGCCGAACACCCAGTAGGACAGCGCGAACCCCAGCAGCAGCGGCACCACGAAGCCGGCAAACGCCACTACCACCGACTTCAGGCCGGTACTGACCAGGCGCTTGATATCGGTTTCCAGCCCGACCTCGAACAACAGCAGGATGATGCCGATCTCGGCCATCAGCTTGATCGCCTCGACCGGCTCGATCCAGCCCAGCAGGCTGGGCCCCAGCACCACCCCGGCGAAAAGTTCGCCGATGACGGCGGGCGCCTCCAGACGCGTGGCCAGTTCGGCGAAGATCCTCGCCGTCAGCAGGATGATCAGCAGGAAAAGGAAAAACTCATGGGTTTGCATCGAAACCGCGCGCCCCCGCCGGCCGTCCGCTGACCGCCCTGAGCCAGACAAAACCGCTGACCCCCGCCACCAGCGACGCCAGCAGGATGCCCGTCTTGGCCATCAGCAGGTAGGCGTCCTGGCCGGCGAAACCCAGTTCGGCGATGAAGATAGCCATGGTGAAACCGATGCCCGCCAGCAGGGCCACGCCGGCAATCTGGGAAAAGCGCGTCTCGGCCGGCAACTGCCCGACACCGAGTTTCAGCGCCAGCCAGCAGGCGCCTGCGATGCCGAGGAACTTGCCCAGCACCAGGCCCAGCATCACGCCCAGGGTGACCGGGTGGGTGAGCGTGTCGCCAAGCCCCGCCAGGGAAATGGGGATACCGGCATTGAAGAACGCGAACACCGGAATCACCAGGAACGCCACCGGCATGTGCAGGCCGTGTTCCAGGCGTTGCAGCGGCGTCTCGACCTTGTGCACGCCATTCTCGAGCGTCTGCACCACGGCACGCAGGGCGTCGTTGGTCATGATGCTCTTGCCCGGTTCGTGACTGGCGTCGAAACGCGCCATCAGTTCCTTCACGTGGGAACTGAAACGCGCCGGATCGTACTTGGGACTGGCGGGGATGGTGAAAGCGGTCAGCACGCCGGCCAGCGTGGCGTGCACGCCGGACTTGAGCAGCGCCAGCCACAACAGGCCGCCGAGCAGGAAATACGGCAACGGCTGGCGAATGCCGACACGGTTGATGACCACCAGAATCGCCAGGACAACGGCCGCCGCCGCCAGCGCCTGCATCACGATCTGGTCGGTATAGAACAGCGCGATAACCAGCACCGCGCCCAGATCGTCGACAATGGCCAGCGCCACCAGGAAAGTGACGAGGGCCTTGGGCACGCGATCGGCAAGCAGCACCAGGGCACCGATGGCGAAGGCGATGTCGGTGGCCATGGGAATGCCCCAGCCACGCGCCGCCTCGCCCTCGGGATTGAAGGCCAGGTAGATGAGTACCGGCGCCACCATGCCACCCACGGCCGCCACGATCGGCAGCGCGGCCTGGCGCGGCACCGCCAGTTCGCCGACCAGCATTTCACGCTTGAGCTCAAGACCGACGACAAAGAAAAACAGGGCCATCAGGCCGTCGTTGACCCAGTGGTGCAGGGTTTTCTCCAGCCGCCACTCGCCGATGCTGATGCCGACGGGGGTATGCAACAGGTGCAGGTAGAGTTGCGACAGCGCGCTGTTGGCCAGTACCAGTGCAAGAATGGCGGTCGCCATCAGCAACAGGCCGGAGGTGGTCTGCCGGTGAATGAACTCCTCGAACGGAGTCAGGATACGGTCGAAGGATTTTTCCCAGGGAGCGTTGTACACGCCACTGTCGCCCCCCGCCTGTTTGCGCTCGCTCATGCCTTTTTCCTCTTGCGTCCGGTTTTTTCCTGTGGCGGGGGCATATCGCCGAACAGCCACTCCCTTGCCGTCTGGGTAATGGCGGCAACCGCCGGGTGAGAAATCTTGCGTTCAACCGATATGGCGTAGAACTGCTCGCGCACCTCGTCGGTCTGGCCGACCACAACCACTCCATACTGCTTTTCCACTTCCCGCGCAATAGGCGTGGGCGCAATGAACACGCCGGTACCGCTCTGCCCGAAGGCCTTCATCAGCGCACTGTCGTCGAACTCACCGACGATACGGGGGTGGATGTGCTGGCTGTCCAGCCACTTCAGCAGGCGGTTGCGCACCACCGTGGTCTCACCGGGAAGCAGCAAGGGCGCGCCTTCCAGGCAGGCGGGAAATCCCTCCTCGAGTTGCTCGGCCAGCGACGGCGCCGCCAGGAAAGAAACCCCGCAGTCGCCCAGGCGGTGATTGAAACCCCGTACGTTCACGGTGGGCGGGATCGGGCCGTCGGCAATCACCAGGTCCACGCGGTGCACGGCGAGTTCCGTCAGCAGGCTTTCGAGAACGCCCTCCCGGCACACGATGCGCACCGGTTCGGACAGTTTCAGCGCTGGCGCCAGCAAGCGGTAGGCGATCGACTTGGGCACCACGTCGGCGACGCCGACGCGGAACATCAGCGGGCGCCCGTCGGGCAGGTTGCCGATCATCTCCTCCAGTTCGCTGCCCAGCGAAAAGATCTCGTCGGCGTAACTGAGGACCAGGCGACCGGTCTCGGTAAGCTCCAGGTTGCGGCCCACACGGGTAAACAGGGCCTCTCCAAGGTTCTCCTCCAGCAGGCTGATCTGGCCACTGATGGTCTGCGGCGTAAGATTCAGGCGCTCGCTGGCGCGTGCGACGCCACCGGCCTTGGCCACCACCCAGAAATAGTGCAAATGCTTGTAATTGATCACGGCCCGGCCCCATGTTCGTTAAATACGAATGATAGAATAATAATAATCGACTTTTCCTGATTATCAAACCACTCTACCCTGACTTTCGTCCATCACCGGACCCGACACGTGGAGAAAACGATGCAAATTGACATCCAGGCCCGCAATTTCTCACTGACCGAAGCGCTGCGCTCGCACATCGAACGGCGCCTGGCCTTCGCGCTCGGTCCCCGCGACCACCACATCCGCCGCATCGTGGCGCGCCTGTCGGACATCAACGGTCCACGCGGCGGTATTGACAAGCACTGCCACCTCCAGGTCCTGCTCGCCCACATGCCGGACGTGGTCATCGAGGACACGGAATCCGATCTCTACGCCGCGATCGACCGCGCCTGCGACCGCGCCGGACGTACCGTGGGCAGGCGTCTCGACCGGCAGCGCATCCGCGGCCGCTCCGTGTCGCCGGGCAGCACCGCCGCGCTTGCCGAACAGCCGGGCTGATGCCGGCCCCGAAATCCACTACCATAGGGGCCGCCGGGGCGGCCCCCGTAACAACCGATCAAGGAAGCAGACTTTGAGTGCCATCGACCAGCTAGTGGCCGGATATCGCCGATTCCGTGCCGGGTACTACGAAAAGAACCGTGAAAAACTGATGGAACTGGCCGACGTCGGCCAGTCGCCACGGGTTGCCGTCATCGCCTGTTGCGACTCGCGCGTCGACCCCGCACTGATCACCGACAGCCATCCCGGCGACCTGTTCGTGATCCGCAACGTCGCCAACCTGGTTCCGCCCTGCGAGGGCAAGGGCCTCTGGCACGGCACCAGTGCCGCGCTGCAGTTCGCCGTGTGCAGCCTGGGTGTCGAACACGTCATTGTTCTGGGGCACGCGCGCTGCGGCGGCATCCGCTCGCTGCTGGAAGAACCCCGGGACAAGGAAGGCCAGACCTATGTCTCCGACTGGATGAGCATTGCCGAGGAGGCACGCCGCCGCACCCTCGCCCGCGAGGACCTGAACAGCCTCGACGAACGCATCTACGCCTGCGAACTGGACGCCATCCGGACCTCTCTCGCCAACCTGGAAACCTTCCCCTGGATCCGCGAGCGCGTTGCACGCGGCGACCTGCAACTGCACGGCTGGTATTACGACATGGCCAGCGGTGACCTGATGTGTCTCGACCCCGAGAGCGGCGAATACGTCTCCGCCCGCGAGGAAACCGCGACCAGCTGACACTCCCTTCATTGTTGCCTGGCTGAGCCACGACAACATGCGCCTCGATATCCACGTCGTTTCCGGTTACCTGTCCGCTGCCCTGCCGCTGTTCCGGCTGTGGCGGGGAGGGAAGCGGAGACGCGGGCACCGGCGAACGTCACCAGTGGACGTGCAGCGGGGCCTGCTCCAGTTGTCCGATGACGGTGTCGATGTCCTCGCAGCGCGGCAACAGCGGCCAGGGTGTCCAGCGCCCGTCCTCGCGGCGCCAGTCCACGCGCCAGCGCCCGTGCTCGCGGCGCAGGCGCAACAACGCCTGCCCGTTCTGTTCGATCAGCAGATCACCGTCCTCGCGCCGGCACGACAGGACGGCCTGCGGCCCGCTGCGACCTTTGCAAAACGCCTGCAGACGGCGCAGGTCGCGCTGTACGGCCAGTTCGCTGACTGTCATTGTCCGTTCCCGGAAAACTTCGCCTGGCGCGCGAACACGCGCTGAACGAACGCCTCGCGCCCGCCGGGGTCGTCGAGCTGCGTTTCGGAAATCATCGGCAGCTCCGGGAAGCGTTCGCGCAGGCTGGCGGCGAACAGGCCGGAGGTCACTCCCTGCGCCTGTCCGTCGGCATCGAACAGCGGCGTGTCACCCGGGCCGCAGCTCGGTGAGCGGCTCTTGAAGATACAGCCGCAGATGTCCCCGAGACGTTCAGCACAAGAGGCGGCATGCCGGCGCAACGCCTCGCCCACTTCCAGGCCGGGATCCTCGACGCCACGCGCCAGCAGCTCGCCCTGCCGCAGAACAAGCTGAATGGGGGGACGCGGCACCCCCAGGCCGACCTCGACCTCGGGACACACCGGCACCCATTCGAACAGTTCGGACAACACGCCGCATACAGCGTCGTGACGCCGGTCGCCGCCGTCGTAACGCACCCTGTCGCCGAGCAGACAACGGCTGACCAGCACCCGCGGTCGCGGTAAGGCGGCCGTCATCGCCGCACCTCAGGCGTCCGCGCCCAATGCGCGGGCGCGGGCCGCGCGTTCGGCCCGCTCATCGTCCCCGCCGGCATCGCCGTCCCAGCCCGACATGTGGCGCGCCAGCAGTTGCGACAGTGCCTCGATATGATCCGGACGCACATTGAGCGCGGGAATGTAGTGATACTCGCGTCCCCCTGCGGCGAGGAAGGTTTCACGGTTCTGCACCGCGATCTCCTCCAGCGTTTCCAGGCAGTCGGCGCTGAAGCCCGGGCACACCACATCGACCCGCCCTACCCCGGCCGCCCCCCATGCCTCCAGCGTCTTGTCCACATAGGGCGACAACCATTCCTCGCGCCCGAAACGCGACTGGAAAGCAAGCAACCACTGGTCGTAGTCCAGTTGCAGACGCCCGGCGAGCAGGCGCGCGGTCTTGTGGACTTCACAGAAATAGGGATCGCCGGCCAGCAGGCAACGGCGTGGAATACCGTGGAAGGACATCAGCAGGCGGTCCGGCCGGCCGTGCGCATCCCAGTGTTCGCGGATACTGGCGGCCAGCGCGTCGAGGTAGGCCGCGTCGTCGTGGTAGTGCTGAACGAATCGCAGACCGGGCACCCAGCGGTATTGCGCCAGCACCCGCGTCACCTCGTCGAACACCGAGGCGGTGGTGGTGGCGGAATACTGCGGGTACATGGGCAGCACCAGCAGGCGGCGTGCACCACGCCGCCGCAGTTCCTCAATACCCGCGGCGATGGAGGGCGATCCGTAACGCATGGCCAGCACCACCTCGACGCGCCCGGAGACCAGTTCGCCCAGGCGCCGGCCAATGGCCACGCTCTGCTGCTCGGGGATCACCAGCAGCGGCGAACCCTCCGGGGTCCAGATGGAACGGTACAGGGCCGCCACCTTGCGCGGCCGCAGGCGCAGGATCACGCCATGCAGGATCAGCCACCACAACGGCCGCCAGATCTCCACCACCCGCGGGTCCCAAAGAAACTCGGCGAGATAGCGACGCACCGAGCCGGTGTCCGGGGCATCCGGCGTGCCGAGGTTGACCAGCAACACGCCGGTGGCCTCCGGTGCGTCGTGGCGAAAACCGGTTTCCGGTATATAGCGGCTCATGCGGGGCTCCGGCGTGGCGTGCGGGTCGGTAACATCCGGTTATCCTAACAGATTCAATCCAGCAGTTGCCGCAGCACATCACGCAGGCGTTGCAGGGTTTCGGCATGACCGGACAGGCCGGCGCGGCGCGCGCATTCACCCCAGTCGCGCCGTTGCATCAGCCTGCCGACCAGCAGTTCCGCGTCTTGCGCGGAAACGGCATCCAGCGAGGCGCTGGACAACAGGCGCTTGCGCAGCCAGTTCCACAGGGCGCCCGCCGCCGCCTCCGGGAAACGCAACTCGCGCGCGACGCTCTCCACGTCGGCCAGGTCCTCCGCGGACAAGGCCTGTTCCACCTCCGGCGCCTCGCGCATCAACGCTGTCACCAGCGCCACGTCGAGGTCGCGCAGGCTGTCGCCAAGCTGGTACGGGAAGTGCCGCAGGAATCGACCACGCGCCCGCGTCAGCAACGCCGCACCGTCCGACGTCAACGCTTTCATCACCACCACCGAGTGAAAGCCGCTGCTGGCGCCGCGCCGCTCGCTGAGCCGCACCGGCCGCCAGCCGGCCCGCCGCCAGAAGCGCAACAGGTCTTCGCTGGCGCCGAAGCAACTGCCCAGGTAGTCCAGCCCCTGTGCCGCGGCCTGTTCCTCGATACCGCTCAACAGGCGTGTACCGAAACCGCGCCCCTGTACCGCCGGATGCACGGCGATGCGCATCACCCGAGCCGCGTGCATCCGCGGCGCGTCCCGCACACCGAGATGCACCGCCAGCGTTTCCGGCAACAGGTGGCCGTGCGGACGGCGCCTGCCGGCGGCGATCTCCCGCGCGGCGCCGGCATCGAAGCCGCCCTCGCGCGCCACCAGTGCGGCGGCGGCCACGTGACCGTCGACGCGCGCCAGGTAAACCGACAGGTTGGGGCCGTCGAGCAACTGGCGCAGGTCGAACGGCCGGGTCTTGTAGTGCGCGAGCACCAGCAGGCCAAACAGTTCACGCAAGGTGGCTTCGTCGTCGAACAGCGCGTCACGCGATACCTGTTCGATGCGGACCTGTTGCGGCCTGTACGGTTCGAGCAACGCATCGGGCGCCGCGGTAGCATCAAGCATCAGCAGCCGGAACACCAATGGCTCCAGGGGATCGCCCGGCGACCAGCGTACCGGCGCGGCCAGCGTCACCGTCTTCCAACTGTTGCTGTACCGGTCCAGCACCCGGCTGAAACGCAGCGCGAACCCGCGCCCGGTGCCTTCATAACCATGCACCGTGGTGGCGAAGGCGATACGCGGGTAGCGCCGCAGCAGGCGTTCCAGCAAAGGTGTGGAAATGGCGGCGGCCTCGTCGACCAGCAACAGGTCGGCATCCACGGGTTGCTGCGCGAGGGCATCCGGCGGCAGGTAACGGAGGTGGTCGTGCAAGGCCGCCGGCAACTGTTCGCGCGCGTGCGCCAGCACGGCGTCCACCGCCTGGCGGCGCGGGCCGGTGACCAGCACCTGCATGTCGCGCGCGGCAACCAGCCGTGCGGCGGCGATTCCGAACGCGGCGGACTTGCCGCGTCCGCGGTCGGAACGCAACACGACCGGCCGCCGGCGGTGACCGGTGGCGACGTGGACCACGGCTTCGACCGCGCGCTGCTGGTCGAGGGTCCGGCAGGGCGGTTCGGCCGCTGCCCGCTCCGCCGCCGAGGCCACCACGGCGTCGGGCCGGCGGCACACCTTACCGTCTTCGATCCACAGGCTGTCGGTGTCAGCGACCAGTTCGCGCACCAGCCGCCGCAGGTAGCGATTGCCGACCTCCTCCGCGGTATGGGGGGCAACCGCGACACGGGCGTTTTCGGGATCGGCCAGTTCTGGCCAGCGATCCGCGGCGGGCGTCAACAAAAACATCAGCCCGCCACCACGCAGGGTACCGGCGAGCGCGCCAAAGGCATCGGGATCGAAGCCGGACCAGGCATTGAACACCAGCAACCCGCACTCGCCACCCAGGAAACGGAAGGCTTCACGCCCGTGGCTTGCAACGAGGCCCGCGGGCGCGCCCTCGCCATGCCAGTGCGGATCGAGTCCGGGATGCGTTTCGAGCAGACGTGATACCAGTTCTCGCGACAGGCGGGGATCGCCGCTCAGCCATGCCAGGCGGCGCTGGTGCGAGGCACGGGCTTGCGCCCACAGCGCTTCGATGGCGTCGTGCGGCGCGCGGGAATTCAGTTCGGCAACCATGCCGGGATTCTCCCAGAATCACCGACGGGGCGCGAATCAGTACCGGGCGTGCCGCACCGGCTAACGCTTGTTGCGCCCCGGCCGCGAGATATGGATGGCGCGGCCGTGCAGCGCCATGGCCGCCTCGTGGAAGGACTCCGACAACGACGGATGCGCGAACACCGTCAGCGCGATGTCCTCGGCGCTGCCGCCCAGTTGCATGGAGACAACCGCTTCGGCAATCAGTTCGGACACCTGCGGCCCGATCATGTGCACACCGAGCACGCGGTCGGTCTTTTCGTCCGCCAGCACCTTGATAAAGCCCTCGGTATCTCCCATGGCGCGTGCGCGGCCACTGGCGGCAAAGGGAAACACGCCGCTGCGAAACGCCACGCCGGTGGCGCGCAGCTCCTGCTCGCTGCGCCCCACCCAGGCGATCTCCGGCAGGGTGTAGACCACCGAGGGTATGGTGTCGTAATCGACATGCGCAACCTTGCCCGCGATCAGTTCGGCAACCATCACGCCTTCCTCCGAACCCTTGTGCGCCAGCATCGGGCCGCGCACCGCGTCGCCGATCGCCCACACGCCCGGCAGGTTGGTGCGGCACTGCTCGTCGACGTGGATTACGCCCCATTCGTCGAGCAGCAGGCCGGCGGTATCGGAAGCGAGATCGTTGGTATTGGGCCGGCGGCCGACCGCGACAACGAGGCGGTCGAAGGTGGCATCGTGTTCGCCCTCGCCGTCCTGGTAACGCAGGGCCACCTTGCCACGCGTCACCTTGCAGGACACCACGCGGCTGCCGAGGCGGATATCCAGGCCCTGGGCGGTGAAACTGCGCAGCGCCAGTTTCGACACCTGCTCGTCGGCGACCGGCAGGAAGCTGTCCTGCGCTTCCAGCAACACCACCTGTGTCGCGCCCAGTCGCCGCCATACGCTGCCCAGTTCCAGCCCGATGACACCCGCGCCGATAATACCCAGCCGCTTCGGCACCTTGTCGAAGGCCAGCGCACCGGAGGAATCGACCACATGACTGCCGTCGATGTCGATGCCGGGCAACCGCACCGGCAGCGAACCCGGCGCGAGAATGACGTTATCCGCCGACATCGTGGTTTCCCGGTCGCCATGACGCACCACCAGCTTGCGGTCCGCGCACAACTGCGCGCGGCCGGACACGTGCGTGACGCCGTTGGCGCGGAACAGTTGGGCGATACCCTGGGTCAGTTCGCGCACCACACGCTGCTTGCGCCGCATCATTACATCGAGGTCGAGGCGCACCTTGCCGACCGCGATGCCGTGGTCGTTCAGTCCCTCGCGCGCATGGGCATACTGTTCCGAGGATTCGAGCAACGCCTTGGAGGGAATACAGCCGACGTTGAGGCAGGTGCCGCCCGGCGAGGGCTTGCCGTCCTCGTCGAGCCAGGCGTCGATGCACGCCGTTTTCAGACCCAGTTGCGCGCAACGGATGGCGGCAACATACCCCGCCGGCCCGGCGCCGACCACGATAACCTGATAGTTGTCGCTCATGTCCCTATACCCCGAGCATCAGTCGCGCCGGGTCCTCGATCATGTCCTTCACCGTGACCAGGAACTGCACGGCTTCGCGCCCGTCGACCAGGCGGTGATCGTAGGAAAGCGCCACGTACATCATCGGTCGTATCACGATCTCGCCGTTCTCGGCCACCGGCCGTTCCTGTATCTTGTGCATGCCGAGGATACCACTCTGCGGCGGGTTGAGTATGGGCGTCGACAGCAATGAGCCAAACACCCCGCCGTTGGTGATGCTGAAGGTGCCGCCGGTGATGTCTTCCAGCGTCAACGTGCCCTCGCGCGCCTTGCCGGCGTAGTCGCGGATCTGGATCTCGATATCCGCCATCGCCATGCTGTCGGCATCGCGCAGAATGGGAACCACCAGCCCGCGTGGTGAGGACACCGCGATACCGATGTCGAAGAAGCCGTGGTAGACGACGTCGTTACCGTCGATGGACGCGTTCAGTTGCGGGAACTGCCGCAAGCCTTCGATGACCGCTTTCACGAAAAAGGACATGAACCCAAGGCGCACACCGTAGCGTTTCTCGAAGCTGTCGCGGTAACGGGCGCGCAGATCCATGACCGGCTGCATGTTGATTTCGTTGAAGGTGGTAAGGATGGCGGCATTGTGCTGGGCTTCCAGCAGTCGCTCGGCGATACGCGCCCGCAAGCGGGTCATGGGCACGCGCTTCTCCGGACGTTCGCCGGCGGCAACCGCGGCCTCGACCGGCGCCGCTGAACTGGCGGGCGTGCCCGCCGGGGTTTGCGGCGGCGTCTTCTCCGCCTTGTCGAGCACCGCGAGCACATCCTCCTTCAGAACCCGGTCGCCACGACCGGAGGCGGGAATGGCGTTGATATCCAGTCCGTTCTCCTCGATCAGGCGCCGTGCCGCCGGGGTGGCGAACGGGGTTCCCGAAGCCTTCGCCGGAGGCGCCGCCGGGGCGCTCTCCGCCTCGACGGTTTCCTTGCGTTCCGCCGCGGCCCCGCCGGCGTCGAGCGACTGTTCGCGCATGCGCCCGATCACCTGACCCGACTGCACCACGGCGCCTTCCTTTTCGAGGATTTCCTCGAGAACGCCGTCGCGGGGAGCCGGAACCTCGAACACCACCTTGTCGGTCTCGATCTCGACCACCGGCTCGTCGCGTTTCACCGTATCGCCGGGCTGCCTGTTCCAGGACAGGATGGTACCGTCCGTGACGGATTCGGGAAAAACCGGAACCTTCAGTTCAATCGACATCACCTGTTCCTTCTGTCAGTCAGGGTTGTGTATAGGCGGTTTCGGGGTCGAGGTCCAGCGCCTCGGCCACCACGCGGTGCTGCTGTTGCAGGTGCAGCCAGGCGTATCCCACGGCCGGCGCCGCCGAGAACGGCCGGCCGACGTAGCGCAGCGGCGTACCTTCCGGAAGCGTTGCGCGCAAGTGGTGCTGGATCTGGAACCAGGCGCCCTGGTTCTGCGGTTCCTCCTGGCACCAGACGATCTCGCCGGTGTTCGGGTAGCGCGCCAGTTCGCGGCGCAACAGGCTTTCCGGGAACGGGTACAGGCGTTCAACGCGTACCAGCGCGATGTCGCCGATCTCCTGCTCGCGGCGTTTTTCCAGCAACTCGTAGTACACCTTGCCGGCACACAGCACCACGCGCCGCACGCGCTTGTCGTCGAGGCTGTCGACCTCGCCGATCACTGGCCGGAAACCGCCCTCGCTGAGATCCTCCAGGGTGCTGACTGCCAGGCGGTGCCGCAACAGACTCTTGGGCGACATGACCACCAGTGGCTTGCGGCATTCGAGCATGACCTGGCGGCGCAGCAGATGGAAGATCTGCGCCGGCGTGGTCGGCACGCACACCTGCATGTTCTGCTCGGCGCACAATTGCAGGTAGCGCTCCAGGCGTGCCGAGGAATGTTCCGGTCCCTGCCCTTCCAGCCCGTGCGGCAGAAACATCACCAGCCCGCACAGGCGGTTCCACTTCTGCTCGCCGGCGCTGATGAACTGGTCGATGACCACTTGCGCATTGTTGGCGAAGTCGCCGAACTGGGCTTCCCAGATCACCAGCGTCTTCGGGTCTGTGGTGGCATAGCCGTATTCAAAGGCCAGCACCGCTTCCTCCGACAACAGCGAGTTGATGACCAGGAAGTTGGCCTGGCCTTCACTGACATTGCGCAGCGGCACGTAGGCGGAACCGTCCTTCTGGCAGTACAGCACTGCGTGACGGTGAAAGAAGGTTCCGCGGCCGCTGTCCTGGCCGCACAGGCGCACCGGAAAATCGTCCTCGACCAGCGAGGCGTAGGCCAGGGTCTCGGCGAAGCCCCAGTCGATGGGCAGCGCGCCCGCCGCCATCTTGCGCCGGTTGGCGATGATCTTGGCGACGTTGGGATTGAGTTCGAAACCTTCCGGCAAGTGGTCCAGGCGGCGCCACAGGTCACGGATGCGATCCACCGCAACACTGGTGTCCAGCGCCGCGGTACAGGCCTGCGCCAGGTAGGGCTGCCAGTTGACGGCCCAGGGATATCCAGCCTCCTCGCGCGATACCAGTTCGTCGACTACGGTCTCGCCCCGGTCCAGCCGTTCCCGGTAGGCGTCCATGATCTGCTGCGGCACATCTGCTTCAAACACGCCTTCCTCAACCAGGCGTTCGGCATACAGGGCGCGCGGTGTGGGGTGGTTGCGGATGGCGCGATACATCACCGGCTGCGTGGCGGTCGGCTCGTCGGCCTCGGAATGGCCGTGGCGGCGGTAGCACACCAGGTCGATGACCACGTCCTTGTGGTAGGTCATGCGGTAATCGAGCGCCAACTGGGTAATGGCCACCACCGCGTCCGGGTCGTCGCCGTTGACGTGGAAGATCGGCGCGTTGACCATCTTGGCGATATCCGTGCAGTACAGCGTGGAACGCGCGTCGCGCTGGCTGCTGGTGGTAAAGCCGATCTGGTTGTTGACCACGATATGCACGGTGCCCTTGGTGGAAAAACCCCGCGACTGGGACATGTTGAAGGTTTCCATCACCACGCCCTGCCCGGCAAAGGCCGCGTCGCCGTGAATGAGTACCGGCACCACGTACTTGCCCTCGTCGTCGCCGCTGCGCTGCTGGCGGGCACGCACCGAACCTTCCACCACCGGCCCGACAATCTCCAGGTGCGAGGGATTGAAGGCCAGATTGACGTGCACGATGCCCTTGCCGGCGCGCAGATCGGAAGAGAACCCCTGGTGATACTTGACATCGCCGGAGCCGTTGAAATCACGCCCGGCCTTGCCCTCGAATTCCTCGAACAGTTCCGCCGCGGTCTTGCCGACGATGTTGATCAGCACATTGAGCCGGCCGCGGTGGGCCATGCCGATACTGACTTCCTTGATGCCGTGACTGCCGCCACGCTGGATCAGTTCGTCGAGCAGCGGGATCAGGGCGTCGCCACCCTCGAGCGAGAAACGCTTTTGCCCGACGTAGCGGGTGTGCAGGTAGCGTTCCAGTCCCTCCGCCGCGGTGAGACGCTGGAGGATGCGGCGGCGCAGCGCCACGTCCAGCGCAAACCGGCCGCCGGGCCGTTCGAGCCGTTCCTGGATCCAGCGTTTCTCCCGCGTTTCGGTGATGTGCATGTACTCGGCGCCGACGCTGCCGCAATAGACGGCGCGCAGCCGTTCGAGAATCTCGCGCAGCGTGGCGCGTTCACCAATGGCCAGCGATCCGGTGTCGAACAGGGTATCCATGTCCTGTTCGCCAAGGCCGTGATAGCCGGGCGTGAGTTCCGCCAGCTCCGGTATCTCGCGCAGGCCAAGCGGGTCGATGTCGGCCACCTGGTGGGCGCGAAAACGGTAGGCGTTGATGAGTTGCAGAACACGGATCTGCTTTTCCGCGTACAGGTCCGCACCGGGCTCGCAGGGCGCCTCGGCGCGGCGCGCGGCCGGCGCCCGCGTCAGGGCGCGAAAGCTCTCGCGGACGGCGGCGTGGGAAGGCTCGGCGCCGGCTGCGCCGTTGCCCGGCAGGGTTTGAAAAAAGTTGCGCCAGTGCTCCGGCACCCTGGAGGGATCGGTCAGAAACTGCTCGTAGAGGTCTTCGAGGTAAGCGGCGTTGTGGCCCGCGAGTTGCGAGTCCTCCCAGAATTCCAGCAGGCCCTTGGGCCGGGTGATGTCATCCATTCGTTATTGTCCCTGCCTGATCGAGCGACGGCTTTTCGGCACCTTGTATTTAAACATAGGCAATTGTCGCGCCAGTTCCAGTGCCAGCGCCCGAAATTCCGAACATCTTCACGGCCCCCGGCGCTCACCCTGCACCGGGGGCCGTCGCAAGCTCATTGCTTGCAGCCAAGCACCTTCCTGATGGCCTTGATCTGGTCTTCCTTTTCCTCCAGTTCCTGCACCAGTCGGGCGACCAGTGTGGGGCCAGCAGCATAGGCGCGCGCAAAGCCCAGTTTGAAACCCAGCTTTGTAATGTCCCGGGCGAGGTATTCCAGCTCCTCGTCGTCCAGGCGTCCGCCTCTTCCAGCCAGCACTTTCTTCGCTTCTCTTATCAAGCTCGCAGTCATGTCTCCACCTCGGAATCACTCCACAAATACCGGCGTCACGTCTGAAAACTACGCCTGTCGCCGGCACATATCAACACATTGAAGTGCGCGAAGTTGCCGCCCCTTCGAAAGCAGCAGCGGCCGTAAACGGTGTTTTCTGAAATGCCGCCCTCTGGCGTGACTCAGGCGCTATACAGGCCGAGCGGATCCTCGGGATTGACGCCATCCATGAAAGGAATGCGCCGGTCGCGGTGTGTGACCTGGTAGACCAGCCCCATCCAGTTGCCGACCACGGCCTCGGCGGTGTCGTGCCAGGTATTGTCCAGCGAGGCCAGCAGGCGTGACTCCGGGAATGGCGGCGGCCCGGTTCCGGCCGCGCGCGCGGCGTCGAGACGCAGGCGGTACTCGTTGAGCAAGGCGCGCGCGCGCGCGCTCAGGTAGTTGTCCGGGAACGGCGGGTAGTCCTCGCGCTGACCGGCCGACCACAAGCCCACCTCGCGCTTGTATTCCTTGAGCAGGGACACGGTGTCGTACTCGGGGTGCCCCTGGAAGAACACCACGCGCAAGCCGTCGCGGCTGGTCGCCAGGTGCACGCCCACCTCGCTCTCGACCAGTACGCGCAGCCCGGCCTCGCGGAACTGCTCGGGCGTCACCGCGTTCCAGCGCGAGTGCGGCACATCGAAGCGCGTGTTCACATCGTTGACCAGCGGGTGGATCTTGTCGACCACCCGGTGCGGGAACACGCCCCAGATCTTGTGCCCCTGCGGCACCCGCACCTGGCCGTGACGAAACTGCAACACCGCGTGAGTGGCCAGGCAGGAACACAGCGTGGAAGTGACGTTCTCCAGCGCCCAGTCGACGACCGTCTTCAGCGGGTTCCAGAACGGCTGGTTGTCGAGCCTCGGTCCCACCACGTTGGCGCCGGTGACGATGAGTGCGTCAAGGCCCTGGTCACGAATCTGCTCGAAAGGCTCGTAGTAGGTGTCGATGTAGGCCTGCGCCTCGGCGCCCCGCTCCAGCTCCGGGAGGGTGAAGGGGTGCACGTAGAACTGGGCGATGGGATTGCTCTCGCCGATCAGGCGGAAGAACTGGCGCTCGGTTGCCGCCAGCGCGGCGTCCGGCATCATGTTGAGCAGACCCACGTGCAGTTCGCGGATATCCTGCTGGGCGGCGCGGTTGGGCTCCAGCACACGCGTGCCTTCCTGTTTGAGGCGCTCGAACGTCGGCAGTGCATTGTGGGCGACCAGTGGCATGGTGTCAGTCCGTCCGCGCGATCACGGTTTCCAGCAGATCCAGGAAATCCCGTTCGTCGCGCACCGCCGCCACTTCGCGCGAGGTCACCGTATAACCGTGCGGGCCGGCGATGGCCTCGTAGCGGGGAATGCGCGAGTGGAACAGGCGCGGGAACACCCAGCGGGTGAAATCGTCGGGATCCATCTCGGCGGCGTACGCCAGCCCCTTCTCCGCCAGGTAGGCGTCCAGTTGCTCGGTGAGGAAACCGGGGCGGTAGTAGAGCGGCTTGGGGTCGCTCTGGGCGCGCTCGATCAGTTTCCGCTCCTCGTCACGGTCGGTCACCTGGATATAGAGAATCAGGGTGTGCTCCACCAGCAGGTCGATCACCGAGGGTTCGTCCAGTTCGCACAGGCTGCCGCCGACATCGTTCACGAAATGCGGGTAGCCGTAGATCTCCTGGGCCTTGCGGATGAAAGCCGGCACGTCGCGCATGGCGGCGATCTCCGCCTCGCGGTACTCGGCCTGGCGGCGCACGAACTCGTCGAGCGGCACGCCCCCGCGCTCCGGGTCACCCAGCTTACCAACGAAACTCAGTACCGGCCCCAGGTCGTCCACCTTGATGTTGTTGCGGATGTAGATCCAGTCGCGCCGCAACAGATCCTTGAGGAACGGTACCTGCATGGCCTGCTGCTTGATGAGGTCGAGTATCGCCTCGTCGAGATAGCGGGTGCCGATACGGTAGTCTCCGGAGTAGTGAAACCAGTCATGCCCGCACAGCAACGACGACAGGTAGGTCTTGCCGACCCCCGACATGCCCAGCAGGGTGACTTTCTTGTTCTTCCAGGCCCGAAAGCCGTCGATATCGAATTTCACGCAAGCGCTCCGACCGGTTCAAAGCATTTGATTATGCGGCATTTACCCCGGGGCGGGAACCACCCGCCCAAAACCGGGATGCGGCGGCGCCGCCAGTAAGCTCACCTCCCGCCGGTGACCGCCGGTTGCGCCGCCAGTTCCCGCAGCCCCTGAAGGGCCTGCGCCAGCACCGGGTTGTCGCTGTCGCGCGGGTAGACCATGTAGGCGGGATGCGAATATTCAGGCGACTCCTGCACCCGGTACAGGCTGCCGGCGGCGATGAAGGGTTCCGCCATGCGTGCAGGCAGGAAACAGCTCCCGCCGTTACTGAGAATGAGCTGGATGCCCAGCCAACCGATGTTCACAACCTGCGGCGGCCGTTCCAGGTCCGGGTAACTCTGCACGTGCTGGGCGTAGAAACCCGGCCCCCACTCGACATAGATATAGTCGTTGCCCGGACCGCTGTCGTCGGGCCGGCTGCTCACCAGCACCAGGGTTTCGTCGAACAGGTGCTCCACGATCAGGCCGGGGCTGTGTCCCGGCGTGTACATCAGGCCGATATCCAGCGTGCCCTCGATAAGCTGCCGCATCAGATCCTCCTCGAAGCCGATCTCGCTGCGAATGGCGACGTCATTGGCGACGCGGCGCATGTGCCCGACCCACGCCGGCAGAAAACCCTCCCACAGGGCAATGCGGCCGCCGATACGGATGGTGGCGCTGTAACGCCCTGGCAACCCCACCTCGTGGCGGGCCTGCTCGGCGGTCAGCACCAGGCGCTTGGCGTGCTGCAGGAAACGGCGCCCGGCCGGCGTCAGACTGGCGCCCGAACGATTGCGCACGAACAGGCGCGCGCCCAGTTCATCCTCCAGCCGCTGCATGCGCGCACTCACCGTCGACTGGGTCACGTGCAACTGCCTGGCGGCCTCCTGAAAGCTGCCCTGGGCGGTGATCGCCAGGAAAGTGCGGGATTGCTCGATGTCCATGGGATAACCCTGCTCCGAAAATAATATCGAAATTATCGATAGTATTCATTGAACAATATCGTTTGACAAGGATTCAATGTGGCCGATAGAGTGTTAACCGAACACTGAACCGATGTGAGAAACCGCTTATGAACGCCGAGACGGACGTTGCCCTGGATATCGAGGGCTACCTGGTCGACCCCGAGGAATGGAACGAGGACATCGCGCGCCGCATGGCCGCCGCGGAAGGTCTGGAACTGACCGATGAATACTGGGCGATCATACGCTTCATGCGCGACTACTGGAGCGAACACAAGGTTATTCCGGACGTTCGCCACGTGGTCGCCTTCATGACCGAACAGTTCGGTTACGACAAGAAGATGGCCAAAAAGCGTCTGTTCAAGCTTTTTCCCTACGGTTACGTGAAACAGGCCTGCAAGATCGCCGGCATGCAGCGGCCGCGCGCCTGGAGCACGGGCTGACTTTCCTGTATGGTGTCGGCTGTTTTTTAACTAGCTGGCCCACCGGGCCGAGGACCGCTTCATGCAGATCGAGCAAAACAAGGTCGTTACCCTGAACTACACCCTGACCGACACAGATGGCAATGTCATCGACCAGTCCAATGATGGCAGCTTTGCCTACCTGCATGGTGCCAACAACATCATCCCGGGTCTGGAAAACGCCCTGACCGGCAAGAGCGCCGGCGACAAGCTGGACGTGGCTGTCGCCCCCGCCGACGGCTATGGCGAACGCGACGCCGAAAAGACCCAGGCCGTGCCGCGCAACATGTTCCCGGAAGACACCGAAATCCAGACCGGCATGCAGTTCCACGCCCAGAGCCCGACCGGCGAAACCCTGGTGGTCACCGTCGTGGCCGTGGACGATGAAACCGTCACCGTCGACGGCAACCACCCGCTGGCCGGCGTCGACCTCAAGTTCGACGTGGAAATCATGGATGTCCGCGACGCGACCGAGGAAGAAATCCAGCACGGTCACGTGCACGGCCCGGGCCACGCCCACGGCTGAGTCCTCCCGGCCCGCTGAACCCGAAAATCCCCGCCACCCGCGGGGATTTTTTTGGCTCCCCTTTTGGGGCTGGAGGTCAGTTGCCGCAGTTTTCGATTTCGAATTCCAGGGTCGAGTGGGTGATGGAGAAGGAGTCGGCGAGGCGTTGCTTGATGGCGTCCTTGATGCGCGCGGTGTCTTCAAAGCGATCGATGACGATGTGAGCTTCCAGTGCATTGCGGTGTTCGTCGATCTGCCACAGGTGCACATGGTGCACATCGCGCACCCCTTCCACCGCTTCCATCGCCGCCGTGACTTCCGCCACCGACAGGCCGGCGGGCGTTCCTTCCATGAGCAGGTGGATGGTATCCGGCAACATGCCCGCGGCCTGATACAACACGTAGAGTGCTATAAGCAGCGTCAGCAGCGTGTCGGTCCAGTACCAGCCATACAGGAGAATGAGACTGCCGGCGACGATCACACCCACCGAAGCCAGGGCGTCGGACACATTGTGCAGGAAGGCCGCGCGAATATTCATGCTGTGGCGCGACATCGTCCAGGTGAGCACCGCCGTGGCGACGTCCACTACCAGCGCCACCCCGGCGACCACGACCACGATCCAGCCCTCGATCACCTGCGGTTCGAATACCCGCCAGACGGCCTCGTAGATCAGGTACAGGCCGATGATCACCAGGGTCACCAGGTTGACCAGCGCGGCAATGACCTCGGCGCGCCGGTAACCGAAGGTTCTCAGTTCGTCCGCGGGCTGCCTGCCGATGCGCCGCGCCAGCCAGGCGATCAGCAATGAACTGGCATCGCTGAAATTGTGCAGCGCATCCGCGACCAGTGACAGGCTGCCGGACACGATGCCCCCGATTACCTGCGCCAGGGTCAACAGCATGTTGGCCGCTATGGCCAACAGCAGCCGCCTGTCGCCCATGCGCCCGGTATGGTGGTGATGGTGCCCGCGACTCATGGAACGATGATAAACGCGGAGCCCGGGAATTCCTATACGGCGGGCAGTTCGCTGTCGCCCGCCAGGTACCTGTCCACCGCGCGAGCGCACTGGCGGCCCTCGCGTATCGCCCACACCACCAGGGACTGGCCGCGGCGCATGTCGCCGCAACTGAATATGCCGTCCAGGCTGGTGCGGTAATCGCTGTCGTCGGCGCGCACGTTGCCGCGCGCGTCCAGCGACAAGCCGGCACGTGTCACCAGCGTATCGTGCTCCGTATGTGCAAAGCCGATGGCGATCAACACCAGTTGCGCCTCCAGGCGGCGCGAAGGCGCGTCGGCCGCCTGTTTCACGAGACGCCCTTCACTGTTCCTGTACCAGCGCAACGGCTGCAGGCGGACAGCCTCGACATGCCCCTCGCGCCCTTCGAACGCGACCGTGTCGTAACCCCACAGACGCCGGCAGCCTTCCTCCTCGACATCGCCGGGACGAAGCAGGGGCGCCGGCTCCGGCCAGTACCGGCGAATATCGACCCGCTCGGGCGGCCGTTCGTGGTACTGCACCTGGGTGACGCTGCGCGCACCCTGGCGCAGCGCGGTGCCGGCACAATCCTGCCCGGTATCGCCACCGCCGATAATGACCACGTCGAGGCCGCGTGCGTCGATGCGCCGCCGCGGATCGATATGTTCGCCGGCAACCACCCGGTTCTGCTGCTCCAGATAGCGCATGGCGTAGTGAATACCGTCCAGCCCGCTACCCGGCACTTCCAGGCGACGCGGGCTGGAGGCGCCACAGGCCAGCACCACCGCATCCACCTCGCCGCGCAGGGCGTCGAGCGCTAGTCGATCTCCAACCCGGACGCCGACATGAAACGCCACGCCCTCCGCCTCGATCTGCGCCAGGCGCCGCTCCAGCACGGATTTCTCAAGGCGAAAATCCGGGATACCGTAGCGCAGCAGCCCGCCCGCGCGGTCAGCCTTTTCATAGACCGACACCCGGTAGCCCGCCCTGGCCAGCGATTGCGCGCAGGCCAGTCCGGCCGGCCCCGAGCCCACCACGGCGACCCGTTCACGCCGCTTGCGGCGCGCCGGCTTCGGCCGTACCCAGCCCTCGCGCCAGGCCCGTTCGACAATCGCCAGTTCGATGTTGCGAATGGTGACCGGCGCACCTTCCAGCATCAGGGTGCACGCCGACTCGCAGGGCGCGGGACACAGCCGGCCGGTGAATTCCGGAAAATTGTTGGTGGATTCCAGTTGTTGCCAGGCCTGGCGCCAGTGCCCGTCGACCAGCAGCCCGTTCCAGTCCGGTACCAGGTTGTGAACCGGACAATACTGGTGGCAACAGGGCACGCCGCAATCCATGCAGCGCTGCGCCTGCCTTGTCACCCGGCCCGGCTCTGCGAGGCGGGTGTACTCGCGCCAGTGGCGCAAACGCCGCGCGGCGGGTTCGCGCGGCGGCTCCGCACGTTCAATGGTCATGAAAGCCCGGGGATCCTGCATCTCGTCCCTCCTGCCTTCCTGTTGAAAGTCTAGTTCGGGATCACCGGACAGCGCCGGAATGCAGCAATCTTTGGATGGTTATTGCGCGGCTGGTGCTGTGGCTTCGGCCCGGAACCGGGACAACTCGTTGGCGGGAGAGTCGATCAGGCGTTCCTTGTCCCGTCGCTTCAGTTTCTTGATGGCCGCTTCGCGACGGCTGGCGCTGCTGCGGTCGTGGCCACTCTCCAGGTACACCAGCCGCAAAGGCTGGCGCCCGCGAAAGTAGCGAGCGCCGCCCGGCGCCCCCGCATGCTGGCGCAGGCGCCGCTCGACGTCATTGCTGATCCCGGTATACAGCGTATCGTCACTGCACAAGACGATGTAGACCTGCCAGCCACTCATGCCGGACCGGGACGCAGGGTCTCGCCACAGTGGCGGCAGTGGTAGCGGACCTCGCCTCGCAGCACGCGGTTGTGGCGGCAGGTGGTCAGGCTGTGCACCCCGCAGGCGCAGTGGTAGTCGAAACGGCGCTGACGCCGGACCGGCAGACCGCTCAGGTCGAAGGAGGCCGTGACCCGCGGCTCCACGCCGAGCGCCTGCATCACCGAGCGCCACTCGCGCCCGTGCGCACGCACCCGGCGCAGACCCCACAACTGGTCGACGACGAAATGCGCGACTTCGTGCGGCACGGTGTCGGCCAGGTTGTCATGGAAATAGCGCGCAAAAATCCACGGGTTGTAACGAATCGCCGCCTCGCCCCGCAGCACCCGGTACTGGCCGGCGGCACGGCCCGAGAGGTCGAAACGCACCGGCGGTGCGACGAATTCGCGTTCGAACAGGCGCGCCGCGCGCGACACACATTCGGCGGTCGCCTCCCGCACCTGCCGTTGCCGGCTTTCGTCCAGAGGTATCGGGTCCATGACGGCATGATAACCAACGCCGGCAGCCCCGTCCTCCCGGAAACGAAAAAAGCGGCCACCAGGGCCGCTTTCTCTTCGCCGGGGCAAGCCCCTGCTACTTGACGGTAGTCAAGCCGAGTATCTCCCAGTCCTGCATCCCGCCCCGGTACCACTTGATCTTGTGCGCCGGGTAACCGATGCGCAGCAAGGACTTGATGTTATTGGGCGACTGTCCGCACCACATGCCGTTGCAGAACATCACCAGGGTTCTGGCCTTGCTGAAATCCCACAACTCGTCCATTTGTTTCGCGCCGAACTGCTGCTCGAGAATCTCAGTGATGGTCAGGGGATCGGACTTGGCCACATTAAGTCTGGTCCAGGGGATGTTGATCGAACCCGGGATGGTGCCCCGTTTCACCCAGTCGGGCGTGCGCGAGTCAATGACCAGCACGTCCTTGTCACCGTCGGAGACGCGCTTCAGGTAGGCGAGCATCTCGACTTCCGCGATGGTCTCGACGCCGGGCGCAAGCACGGCCGGCTGGATACAGAACGGCGGGCAGGGACGCGAGGTCTTTGCGAAGGACGGGTTTACCTTGTTGTCCTTGCTCTGGTTGCGCTGGATGGTAACCGGCTTGCCCTTGTGCATGACGGTAAGCGACTCGAGGTCGCGGGTGATCTTGACCTTCAAACCGTCACCACTGTGCACCGCGAGCGGCATACCCAGTAACAATACGGCGGCTAGACTTGCAATCTTGTTCATGGTTCTCTTTTCCTCGATATGGTGTTTGACTTGACGACTATTCATCACAATCCGGCTCTTCCTCTTCTTCCGTCTCCGCTTCGCCGGCACCCGCCGGCTCGTTGCCGGATACCGCAGCCGGGCATACTGCCGGCGCGCCCGGCATGACCGCGCCGGCGTTGCAGGACGACGCATAAAGCCCTATAAAAAACAGAGCTATAAAAATTTCCTTGAACATGCTTCCAACCCTTCTTAACAAGATCTTGATATGTTTCGCACTATAGCCAAGCAACACGCGCCGGAACAGTGACCCGGTGTCCATAGGCTTTTGTCCATGATGAATTGGATATAATCGCGGTCATGGGACGCTACCGGCCACCGCAACCGAAATCCTCGCTATACATCACCCGACCCGGCTTCGAACGGCTGCAGCAGGAGCACCGCGACATCTGGAAACGGCGCGCCGACGTCACCCGGGCGCTGGCGGCCGCGGCCGCCGAGGGCGACCGCTCGGAGAACGCGGAATATATTTACCGGAAGAAGGAACTGCGCGAACTGGACCGGCGCATCCGCTACCTGCAAAAGCGCCTGCCGGAACTGAAGGTGGTCTCCGACCCGCCATCCGATCGCGACAGGATCTACTTCGGGGCCAGCGTGACACTGGAAAACGAGGAAGGTGAAGAAGTGTGTTACCGGATCGTCGGGCCGGATGAATTCGACCCGTCACGCGGCTGGATCAGCATGGACTCGCCGATGGCGCGGGCGCTGATGAAGAAAACCCTGGACGATGAAATCGTGGTGCAGATCGGCGAGCGACAGTCGCGCTATATCGTGCTGGAAATCGATTACCCGGACGCCGGCAACGCCAGCACCCCCGGCAAGGTGAAATAGAAGGTCGCTCCTTCGTCCACCTTCGCCTCGGCCCATACGCGCCCGCCGTGCCGCCGGATGATCCGCGACACGGTCGCCAGCCCGATACCACTGCCCTCATATTCGTCGGCGCGGTGCAGACGCTGGAAGGCATTGAACAGCTTGTCCGCGTAGGCCATGTCGAAACCGGCGCCATTGTCCCTGACGAAATAGACGCATTCGCCGCTTTCCTCGTGGCAGCCAAAAACGATCTCCGCCGTCTCTTTCCTGCTGGTGTACTTCATGGCGTTGCCGAGCAGGTTCTCCAGGACAACGCGCAACAACTGGCGGTCGCCGTTGACTGGCTTGTCGACCTCGATGTGGAAACTCACCTTGCGCCCCGCCACCTGCTCGCCCAGTTCATCCGCAACCTCGCGCGCCAGCGCGCCAAGATCGACCGGCTCGGGCTTCAGGCCGGTGCGGCCGATACGCGACAGTTCCAGCAGGTTGTCGATCAGTTCGGACATGCGCCGCGCATTGCCGCGGATACGCGCGAGATAACGGGCACCCTCCTCGTCGAGACTGTCGGAGCAGTCTTCCAGCAAGGCCTGGCTGAAACCGTCGATGGCACGCAAGGGCGCGCGCAGGTCGTGCGACACCGAATAGCCGAAGGATTCCAGTTCCTGGTTGCTGATACGCAGCGCCATAGTGCGCTCTTCCACTCGCTGCTCCAGTTCATCACGGCTGCGTTGCAGTTCTTCCTCGGCATTCCGGCGCTGCTCGTCGAGCCGCGCAGTATGAATGGCGATCGCGGCTTCGTTGGCGAGCCCCTCGATCAGGGTCAGTTCACGGCGCGTATAGCTGCGCTTGCGATGCTGGTTGACGGTCATCAGCACGCCCAGAGGGCGGTTCTCGTAGCGGAGCACGGCGGCCAGCGCGGACTGAACGCGGAAATCCTTCACCATTCGGGGACTGACGCGGGCATCGGTGTCCACGTCATGCACCGCGACCACCGACTGGTGGCGGAAAGCCCAGTTGGCGAGCGAGGATTCGTCCGGGGAAATCCGGAAATAGCCTTCGGGCCGGTAATGCTCGCCGCTTTGCGCGACGCCGACCAGTTCATCCCTATCCGGGTCGTGCAGGATCAGGAAAGACATATCGTCGCCTATCGCCTGCTGACACAGATCGATGATGGTATCGATGAGGTGGGGCAAGCCCGACACCTCGTCCGCGGTACGCAGGATCTGGTTGTTGATGGACAGCAGCCGGTTACGGGTGGCGAGTTCCTGCAGCAACTCCCGGTAGCCGTTGGCAAGCACGCCGAGTTCGTCGGTGGACCTGGGTTGCAGTCCCGAGGGATCGAGGCTGTCCAGGGATATCTCGCCCTCGATCATGGCATGCAGCGGCGCGATGGACTGGCTGACACTGCGCACGAAAATCAGGCTGCCGGCAATGGCGAGCACTTCGAGCGTCAGCCACACGAAGAACGTCTCCAGGGTGAAGAAACCGGTGCGCGTCCAGTAATACTGGACCAGCATGGTATCGATGAGCAGCGGCACCAGCGCGCCGATCAGGAATATCTTGGTGCGGATCGTGACCTGAGGGCGGGTAAAGCGGATTTTTCCCAGCGTCCCGCCGAACAGGTCGAGGATGCGGAAAAATATGGGCAAGCCTACCAGGATGGAGACGATCAGGGCCACCAGGTGAATGCGGAACCAGTCGATGGGCGCGGCGACATAGTCCGTGTATAACTCCGCCGACAGGATCACCGAACCCGGCGCCAGCGTGAGGTAGAGCAGGAACACGCTCCAGAAATGCAGGGGGAAGCGCCGCATGCACTCCAGCGCCGCGTTGCCCGACGCATCCGAAGGCGAATCCAGCCATTGCACCACCGGCCGGATGTAGCGAGGGAAATACCAGGCGGAAAAGAACAACCAGCCGAAAATGAACAAGGGCTCCAGCGGCGTGGACAAAATGCCCAGCATTTGCTGAATATTCAGAACCTGGATAAAAAGGATGAAGCCGAGACCGATCACAGGCGGCAGCAGCCACGCCAGCAGAATCAGGAACAGGAAGTCCCGTCGAAAGGTTTCAGCGTCGAGCATTATTGTCAGGCTATCCCCGTCGTCCACCGAACCCGCCACGGTTTCGGCAGCCATTTACATTGAGCATAGGAAGCCTGGTGGAAAAAGTCCACCACAAAGGGAGCTACATGCCGAAACTAGCGGGGCGCGGGACCGCCGCGGCGCCGCCGCCCCCCGGCCTTGCCCTTGCGTCCGGTCGAGGGCGTTTTCGGCAGGCCGGTATGCCGGGTGAGAAACACCTTGCCGCCGGCCTCGCCTCGTCCCCGGGACTGGCTGCCACCGGTCCCCCGTGGCTGCCAGGTGGGCACCAGGTGGCGCTTGCCGTTGCCGATCAGGTCGGCGCGGCCCATGCGCTTCAGCGCATCGCGCAGCAGCGGCCAGTTGTTGGCGTCGTGGTAGCGCAGGAAGGCCTTGTGCAGGCGGCGCATGCGCAACCCCCTCGGCACCGGCACCTTCTCGCCGTTGCGCCGCACCTTGCGCAGCGGGTTGGTGCCGGAATGGTACATCGCCGTCGCGGTCGCCATCGGCGAAGGCAGGAAGGTCTGCACCTGGTCGGCGCGAAAGCCGTTGCGCTTGAGCCACAGCGCGAGATGCATCATGTCCTCGTCGGTGGTGCCGGGGTGGGCGGCAATGAAATAGGGAATCAGGTACTGTTCCTTGCCCGCCTCCCTGGAGAACTTCTCGAACATCTCCTTGAAGCGGTCGTAGGTGCCGATGCCGGGCTTCATCATCTTCGACAGCGGACCCTGCTCGGTATGCTCCGGGGCGATTTTCAGGTAGCCACCGACGTGATGGGTCACCAGCTCCTTCACGTACTCCGGCGATTTCACGGCCAGGTCGTAGCGCAGGCCGGACGCAACCAGCACCTTCTTGATGCCGGGCAGTTCGCGCACCCGCCGGTACAGGCGCACCAGCGGCGCGTGGTCGGTCTTCAGGTTGGAACAGATGCCAGGGTAGACGCAGGACGGCTTGCGGCAGGCGGCCTCGATCTTCGGGCTCTTGCAAGCCAGCCGGTACATGTTGGCGGTGGGACCACCGACGTCGGATATCACTCCGGTAAAGCCCGGCACGGTGTCGCGGATGGTTTCGATTTCGCGCACGATGGAATCTTCCGAACGGTTCTGGATGATGCGCCCCTCGTGCTCGGTAATGGAACAGAAAGTGCAGCCACCGAAACAGCCGCGCATGATGTTCACCGAAAAGCGGATCATCTCCCAGGCCGGTATGCGCGCGTCGCCGTACATGCGGTGCGGCCGGCGCGTGTACGGCAGTTCGAATACCCGGTCCAGTTCCCTGGTGGTCAGCGGGATCGGTGGCGGGTTGATCCACACGTCGCGCTGACCGTGTCGTTGTACCAGCACCCGCGCATTGCCGGGATTGGTTTCGAGGTGCATCACCCGCGAGGCATGCGCATACAGTACCGGATCCTGCTTGACCGCCTCATAGGAGGGCATGCGGATATAGCTGCGTTCGCGGTCGACGCGCGGCCGCCGCAATACCGGCACCGCGACCTCGCCCTGTCCGGCGGGTGTGGCGCAGGGCGCCCGCGGAGCCGCGGCGGCATAGGGATCGGCGTGCGCCTCGACCTTGCCCGGCACGTCGATCTCGGTGGAATCGATCTCCTCCCAGCCGTCGGGAATGTCGCGGGTAATGAAAGCGGTGCCGCGGATGTCGCGTAAGCGGTCGATCGGTTCACCGGCCGCCAGCCGGTGCGCGATCTCCACCACCTGGCGCTCGCCGTTGCCGTACACCAGCAGGTCGGCCTTGGCGTCGAGCAACACGGAACGGCGAACCTTGTCGGACCAGTAATCGTAGTGGGCGATGCGTCGCAGGCTGGCCTCGATGCCGCCGATAACCAGCGGCACGTCCGCGAATGCCTCGCGGCAACGTTGCGAATACACCAGCACCGAGCGATCCGGGCGACTGCCGCCCTTGCCGTCCGGCGTGTAGGCGTCGTCGGAACGCACCTTGCGGTCCGATGTGTAGCGGTTGACCATGGAATCCATGTTGCCCGCCGTGACACCCCAGAACAGGTTAGGCCGGCCCAGGCGGGTAAAATCCTCGACCGAGATCCAGTCCGGCTGGGCGATGATGCCGACCCGGAAGCCCTGTGCCTCCAGCACACGCCCGATCACCGCCATGCCGAAACTGGGGTGATCGACATAGGCGTCGCCGGTCACCAGGATGATGTCACAGGAATCCCAGCCGAGATCATCCATCTCCTCGCGCGTGCACGGCAGCAATGGCGCCGTTCCGAAACGCTTCGCCCAGTAGGGACGGTAGGAAAACAGGGATTTGACTTGTTGCATGGCGGGGAAACCTGTCTGGCGCGCGCCAGGATAATATCAGGCCGTCATTGTAGCAGTTGACGTCCATCCCCGCCCCCGCACGCGGCACGGCAAAACCACGCGCTCTACGGGGCAATACCTCAGGCCCGGGAAATGAACTCGCGGGTTTCGGTATTGATCTTGATCACCTCGCCCGGCGTCAGGTACTCCGGCACCTGCACCACCAGGCCGGTGGTCAGCGTGGCGGGCTTGGTGCGCGCCGATGAAGAGGCCGCCTTCATGCCCGGCGCGCAGTCCGTAATCTCCAGCGTCACCGTGGCCGGCAGCTCGATGGCCAGCACCGCCCCGTCGGCAATAAGCGCGCTCAGACCCTCCATCCCGTCGGTCAGGAAATCCAGCTCCTCCTCCAGCACCTCGTCGGAAAGGGTGTACTGCTCATAACTCTCGACATCCATGAACGTGCAGCCGTCGCCGTCCCGGTACAGCATCTGCACCGCACGGCGCACCATGTCCACCGGTTCCACCATCTCGTCACCCTTGAAACTGCGCTCGAACTTCTGCCGCGACACCAGATCCTGGCCACGCACCTTGTACAGGGTGCTGCCGCTGCGCGACGATGGCGACTGCACCTGCACATGCTTGACCAGAATGTTCTTGCCATCGAGCTGGAACACCATGCCTTTCTTGATCTCGTTTGCTTTCATAACGCGAAAATCACCCTGCCCCTGTTTTATCGAATCCCCACCATTCTACTCTCACTCCATCCCCTTTTTGATGCCTCGTGTCTCTTTTTGCTCTAAGATGGCGCGGTTTTTTGCAAGAGGTCGAGGCGTGCAGCAATTCATTCCCGGTCAGCGCTGGATCAGCGTGGCCGAAACGCAGATGGGGCTCGGGACCGTGCTGGCGGTCGAGCACCGAACGGTAACGGTAGTGTTTCTGGCCACCGGCGAGACGCGCACCTACGCGCGTGAGACCGCGCCGTTGACGCGGGTCCGGTTCGTGCCCGGGGATACGGTGCTGGACGCCGAGGGCAACGCCCTTACGGTGGAGTCGGTGGAGGAACACGAGGGCCTGTTTACCTACGTGGGCCGCGACGAGCAGGGGCGGCCGGCGCGGCTGTCGGAATCGCAGCTGAACAACTTCATGCAGCTCAACCGCCCCACCGAGCGCCTGTTCAACGGGCAGATCGACCGCAACCGCTGGTTTGAACTGCGCCACGAGACGCTGAAACACCTCAACCGGCTCAGCCATTCCGACCTGCGCGGCCTGACCGGCTGCCGCACCAGCCTGATCCCCCACCAGCTGTACATTGCCCACGAGGTGTCCAGCCGCCATGCGCCGCGCGTGCTGCTGGCGGACGAGGTCGGTCTGGGCAAGACCATCGAGGCCGGCCTGATCCTGCACCGCCAGTTGCTCACGGAGCGCGCCCGACGTGCGCTGATCATCGTGCCCGAGAGCCTGGTACACCAGTGGCTGGTGGAAATGCTGCGGCGCTTCAACCTGTTCTTCAGCGTGTTCGACGCCGAGCGCTGCGACGCCATCGGCGATGACGAGGACGCCGGGAACCCGTTCCACAGCGAACAACTGGTGCTTTGCAGCCTGGAGTTCCTGCGCGACAACCCGGAGCGCGCGGCCCAGGCGGTGGACGGCGAATGGGATCTGCTGATCGTCGACGAGGCCCATCACCTGCACTGGTCGCCGGAGTCAGCCAGCCCGGAGTACCGGCTGGTGGAACAACTGGCAGCCAATACCCGCGGCGTGCTGCTGCTCACCGCGACCCCGGAACAGCTCGGCAAGGCCGGGCATTTCGCGCGCCTGCGCCTGCTGGACCCGGACCGTTTCGGCGACTACCAGGCCTTCCTGGCCGAGGAAGCCGCTTACGAACCGGTTGCCCAGGCGGTCGACCTGCTGCTGGAAGGTAACCGGTTGAACGCCGAAGGGCGCCGCGCGCTGGAGGTGCGGCTGGACGACGCGGACAGCCGCGCCTTGCTCGACCGCCTGGAAACACTGCCCGACGACGCGCCCGAGCAGCAGGAAATCCGCACCGAACTGATCGAACAACTGCTGGACCGGCACGGCACCGGGCGCGTGCTGTTCCGCAACACCCGCGCCGCCATCCAGGGTTTTCCGGCCCGCAAACTGCACGCCCACGCGCTGCCGTTGCCCGAAGCGTATACACGCGCGCTGGCACATGCCGCTTGCCTGGACGATGACGAGGCCGGCCTGCTGCTGACCCCCGAACGCCTGTACCAGGCCACCACGGCCGGCACCGACGCACCGCCCTGGACGTCGATCGACCCACGCGTGCCCTGGCTGGTGGAGCGGCTCGCCGCCCTGCGCCCGGAGAAGGTCCTGGTGATCGCCGCGGGCGCAGACACCGCATTGCAACTGGCCAACCACCTGAAACAGCGCGCCGGCGTGCACGCCGCGGTGTTTCACGAAGGCATGTCGCTGATCGAGCGCGACCGCGCGGCGGCTTTCTTCGCCGACCCCGAGGAAGGCACCCAGGTGCTGGTATGCTCCGAAATCGGCAGCGAGGGACGCAACTTCCAGTTCGCCCACCACCTGGTGCTGTTCGACCTGCCGCTGAACCCGGACCTGCTGGAACAGCGCATCGGACGCCTCGACCGCATCGGCCAGCACGAGCGCATCCGCATTCACGTGCCGTACCTGGCGCAAAGCGCACAGGCCGCCATGTTCCGCTGGATTCACGAAGGCCTGGATGCCTTCGCGCATACCTGCCCCGCCGGCCACGCGGTGTTCTCGCGCCTGCGCGACCGCCTGCTGCAGCAGCTCAGGCGTCCGGACGGCGACATGACGACGCTGCTGGAAGACACCCGCGCCCTGCACGAACGTCTCAACGAGGAACTGGCGCGCGGCCGCGACCGGCTGCTGGAATACAACTCGTGCCGCCCGCGCATCGCCGCGCACCTGCGCGAGCGTGCCCTTGCCGAGGACCGCCACAACCGCCTGCCCGCCTACATGGAACGCCTGTTCAACTGCCACGACGTCAACGTGGAACCGCTGCGCGAGGGCTGCTACCTGTTACGTCCCGGCGAACACATGCTGACCCGTTTTCCCGGCCTGCCGGACGACGGCATGGCGGTCACCTACGAGCGTGACATCGCGCTCGCCAACGAGGACGTGCAGTTCCTGAGCTGGGACCATCCGCTGGTGACCGCCGCCATGGATATGGTGCAGTCCAGCGAACTGGGCAACACGGCGCTGTCGGCGGTCGCCTACCGCGGCGTGCAGCCCGGCACCCTGATGCTGGAAGCGCTGTTCGTGCTGGAACCCGCC
This sequence comes from Gammaproteobacteria bacterium, assembly GCA_015494295.1. Taxonomy (GTDB): domain Bacteria; phylum Pseudomonadota; class Gammaproteobacteria; order DSM-19610; family DSM-19610; genus Thiogranum. The sequence goes on from WGBO01000026.1 coordinate 48,841, forward strand.
GCCGTCGAAGCCCTGCAGGCCGGCCGCTACCTGCCGCCCACGGTGGTGCGCGTGGTGCTCGACGAACACGGCCGGCGCCACGAGGATGCCCTCGGCATCGACGACGTCTACAGCCTGCGCAAGGGCGTCAATGCCGAAACCGCCAACCGCATCGTGCAGGCCAAGGAAAGCGAGCTGCGGCGCATGGTGGAACAATGTGAACGACTGGCGCAGCGGGAAGCCCCGGCAATACTGGAACAGGCGCGCCGGCAGGCCACTCAGCTGCTGGGTGGAGAAATCGACCGCCTGAAGGCCCTGCAACAACGCAACCCGAACGTGCGCGACGAGGAAATCCGCTATTTCGAGGAACAACTGACCGCCGTGCGGCAACTTATAGACTCCGCCCATTTACGCCTCGATGCCCTGCGCGTCATCGTATCCACCTGATAGCGGACAAAAAAAGACCGAAATATTGGCCGCCAAGGTGTTTTTTCTGAAAATTGGTGTATAGTGGTTCTCGTGGCCTGCCTGAACGCGGGTCGCGTTTACAATCAAGTTGCACGTTCAAGGTCTATCAGAAGCTCCATTTCGGTAACTCCTGTACACCACACCATGATCGGCAATTGAACTACACCTACCAGGATAGACGAGGTAATTAGCATGGTAACAGGTACCGTTAAATGGTTTAACGAATCCAAGGGTTTTGGCTTTATTGCACCTTCCGATGGCGGCGACGACGTTTTCGTCCACTTCTCCGCAATCGAAGGCTCCGGTTTCAAGACGCTGGCCGAAGGTCAGACTGTCGAGTTTGAAATCGAGCAGGGTCCCAAGGGACTGCAGGCAGCCAAGGTCAATCCGCAATAAGCTTCACGCTTTTTCGGTTTTACCTGAAACCCCGCTTCGGCGGGGTTTCCTGTTTTCAGGGCATGGAAAACGATGTTACGCATTACACGCACGCTCGTCATACCTGACGAGGACATCGAGATCAGCGCCATCCGCGCCCAGGGCGCCGGTGGCCAGAACGTCAACAAGGTCTCCAGCGCCGTCCACCTGCGCTACGACCTCAACACCGCCTCTCTGCCGGAAGAACTGCGCCAGCGCCTGCTGTCGCGCCGCGACCGGCGCCTGAGCAAGGATGGCGTCTTCATCGTCAAGGCGCAGCAGCACCGCAGCCAGGAGAAGAACCGCCAGGAGGCCCTGCAACGACTCGCCGACTGGATCCGCGAGGCCACGCGCGTTCCCAAGCCGCGCAAGCCCACCAAACCCACCCGAAGCTCACAGCGCAAGCGGCTCGACAGCAAGCGCAGGCACAGCCGCAACAAGTCGCTGCGCCAGCGCGTCGACCCGGGGAATCACTGACTCAGGAACGGCCGACCCGTTCGAACAGGTCCCGCAACGCGGCCAGGCCCTGCTCGCGCGCATACCGGATATTGCGCCCGGGAATGCCCTCCGGATCGGGGTGCGCCGCAATCGCACGCTCCAGGCTGTCCTCGCGCAGGATATGCAGCATCGGGTACGGCGAACGGTTGGTGTAGTTGGCGGCATCGTCCGGCGGCGCATCCGCGAAACGATAGTCGGGGTGAAAGCTGGCAAGCTGGTAGGTGCCCTCGTAGCCCTGCTCGACCAGCAGCGCGTCCGCGAGTTCGACCAGGTCCAGGTAGTCCTCGAACACTTCGAAACCCTGCGGGCAAATCAGCAGCGTGGTCTCGACCGCCGGGTCGCGGTCCAGGGTTTCGCACTCCCCGACCAGTACCTCCAGCGTGTCGGCCAGCCGCGATTCCGGGTTGACGGCATAGCGGATGCTGTTGCGCGCCACCTCCCGGGCTGCGAAGGGGCAGAAGTTGTGCGCCACGATGACCTCCTCCACCCAGCGCCGGGTGCGCCGGATGCAGGTCGCGTCGTCGTCGCGTGCGCCGGACATGAGACTCAGGCGCTGGCCGCCCGCTCCGCCTGTTCCTGGCTGCGCAGGTAGTCCTCGTAGCTGCCCTGGTAGTCGACCAGGCCCTGCGGCGTCAGTTCGATGATGCGGGTCGCCAGCGAGGACACGAACTCACGGTCGTGGCTGACGAAGATCAGCGTGCCGGGATAGTGCTCCAGCGCGGTATTCAGGGACTCGATGGACTCCATGTCGAGGTGGTTGGTGGGCTCGTCCATCATCATGATGTTGGGTTTCTGCTGCATCAGCTTGCCGAACAGCATGCGCCCCTGCTCGCCACCGGAAATCACCTTCACCGACTTCTTGATCTCGTCCTGGGAGAACAGCATGCGCCCGAGTGTGCCGCGCACCACCTGCTCGTCGTCGCCCGGCTGTTTCCACTGGTCCATCCAGTCGTACAGGCTCAAGTCCTCGGCGAAATCGTCGGCGTGGTCCTGGGCGAAATACCCCAGCTCGGCGTTCTCCGACAGCTTCACCGTGCCGGTGTCGGGTTCGAGGTCGCCCGCCAGACAGCGCAGCAGCGTTGTCTTGCCGATACCGTTGGGGCCGATAATGGCGATGCGCTCGCCCACTTCCACCAGCAGGTCGAGCCCGCTGAACAGCGGCTTGTCCGCCTCCCACCCCTTGGACAGACCCTCGACTTCCAGCGCCAGCCGGTACAGCTTCTTGTCCTGCTCGAAACGGATATAGGGGTTCACGCGGCTCGACGGCTTGATGTCCTCCAGCTTGATCTTTTCGATCTGGCGCGCGCGCGAAGTCGCCTGCTTGGCCTTCGAGGCGTTGGCGGAGAAACGGCTGACGAAAGCCTGCAACTCGGCGATTTTGGCCTTCTTGCGCGCGTTGTCGGCCTGCAACTGCTCCCGCGCCTGGGTGGCCGCGGTCATGTACTCGTCGTAGTTGCCGGGGTAGACCCGCAACTCGCCGTAGTCGAGGTCCGCCATGTGCGTGCACACGCTGTTCAGGAAGTGACGATCATGGGAAATGATGATCATGGTGCTGTTGCGTTCGTTGAGCACGCCTTCCAGCCAGCGGATGGTATTGATGTCCAGGTTGTTGGTGGGCTCGTCGAGCAGCATGATGTCAGGGTCGGCAAACAGCGCCTGCGCCAGCAACACGCGCAGTTTCCAGCCCGGCGCCACCGCGCTCATCGGCCCGTTGTGCTGTTCGATAGGGATGTCCAGACCCAGCAGCAGCTCGCCGGCGCGCGCCTCGGCGCTGTAACCGTCCATTTCCGCGAACTGCACTTCCAGTTCAGCAACCTTCATGCCGTCTTCCTCGCTCATCTCCGGCAGCGAGTAGATGCGGTCGCGCTCCTGCTTCACCGCCCACAATTCGGCGTGCCCCATGATCACGGTGTCGATGACCGTGTGTTCCTCGAACGCAAACTGGTCCTGGCGCAGCTTGCCGACGCGCATGTTCGGCTCCACCATCACCGTGCCGGAGGTCGGCTCCAGATCGCCGCCGAGAATCTTCATCAGGGTCGACTTGCCGCAACCGTTGGCCCCGATCAGGCCGTAACGGTTACCGTTGCCGAATTTGACGGAAATGTTTTCAAACAGGGGCCTGGCCCCGAACTGCATGGTGATATTGGCTGTAGAAATCAAGATTTTGTACCGAAAAACACTGAATTGAGGGTGGCACGAGGCCGAAGCGGAACATTATCGCACATTCGCGCTGCGAACGCCTGAAAACACGCCCTTTCAGCCCTCGCGGGAGGCGGAAATCACAATCCAGCGCATCGGCACCCGGCCGCACCCCGTCCCGAATGCTTCCGCCAGCCCTTCCGCGACGCGGTCGACCACGGCGTCGACGGAGGTGTCGCCACGCTGCTCGATTTCCACGCGCAGCGGCGAACCGGTCACCATCCCCAGCGCGGCATGGCGGGGATCCTGGTACACGCACTCGCCGTCCAGGGTGGTGAACTCCGCTTCGCCGAAACCGGCGGCGGCCATGTCCGCGCGAATCCGCGCCGGGTCGGCATAGCTGAACGGGGCGTGCAGGAAAGCTGGCGGCTCGCCATCGAAGAAGGACGCCAGTATCTCGTTGACGGTGCGCGGCAGCGGATTGTGCGCCAGCGATTCCCACACGCTGAAACGCAACTGCCCGCCTGGCGCCAACACCCGGTGCGCCTCGCGAAACGCCCGCACCTTGTCCGGGCAGAACATGACCCCGAACTGGCAGGCGGCGACATCGAACCCGCTGTCGTCGAATGGCAGATGCATGGCGTCGGCCACCTCGAAACGTATATTCTCGTGCGGCGCGAACTTGTCCTGCGCGTGCCGCAGCATGTCGGCGTTGAGGTCACTGGCGGTCAGGTGCACGCCGGCGGGCAAACGGTCGCGCAACACGCGGGTGGCGATGCCGGTACCGGCGGCAATCTCCAGCACCCGCTCGCGCGCAACCCCGGCAACCCTTTCGGCGAGGTCCCGGGCGCAGCATTCAAAAAACATCGGCCCCAGGTAACGATCGTAGTTCTCCGGGATATTGCCGGTAAAGGCGCTGTTGATATCGGTCACGGTATCGATTCCTGTGTGGCTGGCCTCAGGCGGTATCGGGCGCGGACGGGCGCATCATGCAATATTCCGCGATCGCATCGAGAAACTGGCGCCCGTATTTCTGCAGCTTGGCCTGACCGACGCCCGACACCGCAAGCAACTGATCTTCCTCCAGCGGACGCAGCGCTGCCATCTGGATGAGGGTGGCGTCGCCGAACACGATGTAGGGCGGCACCCCCTGCTCGTCCGCCAGACGCTTGCGCAACTCGCGCAAGTGTTCGAACAGCGCCTCGTCGTAGGGCCCGGTCTCGCGCGCCGCCTTCGGCTTGCGGGTCGCTTTCTCGCGAATGCGTGGCTGTGCCAGTTCCAGCGTGACCTCGCCGCGCAACAGGGGGCGCGCCGCGTCAGTCAGCTTGAGCACCGAGTAGGATGCGATGTCCTGCAACAGGTAGCCGTGGTGGATGAGCTGGCGGATGATGGACATCCATTCCTGCTCGCCGCGCTCCGCGCCGATGCCCCAGGTCGACAGCTTCGTGTGTCCCAGCGCGCGCAGGCGCTCGGTATCGGCGCCGCGCAACACATCGATGACGTGTTTGACGCCAAAACGCTGGCCGACGCGGTAGACGCAGGACAGGGCCTTGCGCGCGTCCTCGGTGGCGTCGAAGCGCGCGGGCGGGTCCAGGCACACGTCGCAGTTGCCGCAATCTTCCTCCAGCCTTTCACCGAAATACCCCAGCAGCACGCGCCGCCGGCAGGTCAGGCTCTCGGCGAACGCGGTCATGGCATGGAGCTTGTGTAACTCGATGCGCCGCTGGTCCGGGTTGGCGTTGTTCTCCACCAGCCGCCGCGCGGTTACCACGTCCTGGGCGCCGTACAACAGCAGCGCTTCCGACGGCAGGCCGTCGCGGCCGGCACGGCCGGTCTCCTGATAGTAGCCCTCGATGTGTCTCGGCACGTCGTAGTGCACCACGAAGCGCACGTTCGGCTTGTCGATGCCCATGCCGAACGCCACGGTGGCCACCACCACCTGCAACTCGTCACGCAAAAAGCGCTCCTGCACCTCGGCGCGGTGCGCGTTCGGCAGCCCGGCATGGTAGGCGTCGGCGCTGATACCGGCCTCGAACAGTTTTTCCGCCACTTCCTCGACGCGCTTGCGCGACAGCGCATACACGACACCCGACTGGTCGCGGCGGTTTTCGAGAAACTTCATCAACTGCTCGAAGGGCTTGTGCTTTTCCAGCACCGTGTAGCGGATATTGGGCCGATCGAAGCTCGACACGAAACGCCGCGCGCGTCCCAGCCCGAGCTGCTGGACGATATCATCGCGGGTCTGCGGATCCGCGGTCGCGGTCAGGGCGACCAGCGGCACGGAGGGAAAGCGGTGCCGCAACTGTCCCAGTTGCACGTATTCGGGACGGAAATCGTGTCCCCACTGAGACACGCAGTGCGCCTCGTCGACCGCGAACAGCGCGATCTCGACATCGCTCAGGCGCTGCATGAAATCGTCGGACACCAGGCGTTCCGGCGCGATGTAGAGCAGGTCCAGTTCGCCGGCGTGCAATTGCGCCAGCACCCGGCGCGCGTGGTCGGAGGCCAGCGAGGAATTGTAGAATGCCGCCGCCACCCCGTTGGCGCAGAGTGCGTCGACCTGATCCTTCATCAGGGAAATCAGCGGCGAGACGACGATCCCCACGCCGGGCCGGTGCAATGCCGGCAACTGGTAGCACAGCGACTTTCCGCCACCGGTGGGCATCAGGACGAAAGCATCCTCGCCGCGGACGAGCGCCTCGATGACCGCCTGCTGGTCACCACGGAAGGCGTCGTAACCGAACACCCTGCGAAGCGTGTCCTGCAACGCCTGCCGTGTTTCCACGCTTGTCTCACCTGCCATTTCAGCCTCCCTGCCCATGGCGTTTTCTGCCAGCTTGTTGTCCGGTTGTGAAACTATCGTGCCACCCGGGACATCCGCACCAGCTTCGCCACCAGCAATAGCAGCGGCGTGCCGTGAAGGAACAGGTCAAAGATGTCGATCGGGCGCTTGAGTTCGCCACCGGCCAGCATGCGCAGTTTTTCCCAGAGATGGGGTTCCGGCACAAAGGGCGCAAAGGTGAGAAACACGGCAAACGGCACGATGACCGTGAACGGTATCCTGTCCAGCCAGCTCATGGTGTGTCCCCAACCCCGACAACGGCAAACCAAAGGCGGCATTATAATGGGTCGCGCCAGGATCGCGAAATCACGATTGCTCCCGGAATTGGGCGGTGAAACCCGCGGGGTTCCGGGGCGGGAGAAAACTTGCCGGTAAATCAACGCATTGGCAGGCGAGTTCGACTCACGTCAACGCAGCGGCAGAATACCTTCAGCGCGCACGGGCTCATCTGCCGATCCGATCTCCGGCAGCCGGCCGGGGAGCGACACGGGCGGCGTTCAGGCGTCGCGCACCGGCTGGTGCACGATGCGGATGTAGGGCTTGACCATGGTCCAGCCCTCCGGGAACTTCTGCCTGGCGTGCGCATCGCTGAGGGTCGGCGCGATGATGACGTCCTCGCCCGGCCGCCAGTTGACCGGGGTGGCCACGTCGAAATCCTCGGTGAGCTGCAATGAGTCGATGAGACGCAGGATCTCGTCGAAGTTGCGGCCGGTATTCAGGGGATAGGTCATGGTGGCCTTGATGCGCTTGTCCGCGCCGATGATGAACACGCTGCGCACGGTAAGCGTGCTGTCCTCGTTGGGATGGATCATGTCATACAGGCGGGCGATGCGCGCCTCGGGGTCGGCGATGAGCGGGTAGTTGAGCAGGAAACCGTGGGTATCCTCGATATCCCTGGCCCAGCGGTCGTGCGCCTCCAGCGTATCCACGCTGAGGCTGATGACCTTGACGCGCCGGTGATCGAATTCCGAGCGAATGCTGGCCACGTAACCCAGTTCGGTGGTGCAGACCGGTGTGAAATCGGCGGGGTGCGACATGAGCATTGCCCAGCCATCCCCGATCCAGTCATGAAAATGAAGCGTACCCTGTGTCGTCTGTGCGGTGAAATCCGGCGCTACATCGCCCACTCTTATAGACAATTCGCTTCCTCCCCTCCAATTCCCTGATATCATACCGCCGCAACGACGGACTTGTTATGTAGACGCCCATCCACACTTCGGCATTCCATGGTTGTCGGCCGATGTGCGAGTCGTACACCGAAAGCGTAGAACAAAATCCGCGGATTTCCATCGCCCGTCCGGGTGAGGGCGGCTCATGTACACGCACCAACAGTGCGAGTGGAACCGGTAAAGAGATTCATCCCATGAAAATCGTGATACGAACCTTCTTCAGACTGCTGCGCGCCATACTCGGCCCTTTCATGCTCGCGTGGGAGTGGATCACCGCACCCAGGGGCATGGAGCGCGAGCCGGACGCACAACAACGCGTGGACGAGGCCTGCCGGCAACTGGCCATCTATCAGTTCCGTACCTGCCCGTTCTGCATCAAGGTGCGTCAGGCCATGAAGCGCCTGTCGTTGAACATTGAACTGCGCGACGCACGCAACGACCCCGTGCATCGCCAGGCCCTGCAAGAGGGCGGCGGCGAGGTCAAGGTGCCTTGCCTGAGAATCGAGGAAGACGACGGCCGGGTGACCTGGATGTATGAATCCGACCGCATCGTCGCCTGGCTGGAGCAGCGCTTCGGCGACGTGAAATAGCGCTCAGGGGCGCCGCGGGCCGAGCAGCGTGACCAGTGTCATGCCCAGGCCCAGCACCAGCAGGAGCACCGAGAACACCACCAGCGCTTCCGCCATGGTCACGCCGAACAGCAGTTCCGGGGTATAGCCGCAGGGTTCCATGACCTGGAACATCGACGGAAACCACTTGTCGAGCGCAAACCAGGGCGGCAAGCCGGACTCCATGACACAGCTCCCCTCCAGCGTGCCCCGCTCGGTGCCCAGCAGTTTCAGGGAACGCTCCAGCAGGCCCGCGCCCACCAGTGTCACGAACGACTGGAGCAGGACCAGCAGCGGGCGCCGGCGGCGCGCCAGGTAACCCGGCACACCGGCCGCGATCAGGCCCAGCAACCACACGCGCACGTGGATGCACAGCACACAGGGGTAGTAGTCCAGGCGGTACTGGTAGAACAGCGCCGTGGCTTCCATTGCCAGCGCCACCACCACCAGCCCCAGCCAGTAGAACGGTGAGGTCGCCAGCCGGTAGAGCCTGTCTCGCATGCCGCTTCCCCTACTTGATGATGCGGTAACAGGGCACATAGGCCTTGCCCGGCAGTTTCATCCGGTGCTGTTCGACGAAGGAACCCAGCAACTCGTCCATCGGCCCCATGATCTCCGGGTCGCCGTGGATCTCGAACAGGCCGTGCTCCTCGATGGCACGGATGCCCTCGTCCTTGACGTTGCCGGCCACCACGCCGGAGAAGGCGCGCCGCAGATTGGCGGCCAGGGTGTGGCGGTCCTGGTCGCGGTGCAGTTCCAGCTTGCGCATGTTCTCGTGGGTGGGCACGAAAGGCTTCTGGAACTCCTCGTCGATCTTCAGCATCCAGTTGAAGTAATAGGCGTCGCCGTGCAGCTTGCGGAACTCGCGTACCTGGCGGATGCCCTCGGCCATTTCGCGCGCCACCCGCGGCGGGTCGTCGACGATGATCCGGTAGCGCTGCTGCGCCTCGATGCCCAGGGTATCGAGAATGAACTGATTGATGCGCTTGAAGTACTCCTCCGAACCGGCAGGCCCGGTGAGGATCAGCGGAAACGGAATCTCCGCATTGTCCGGGTGCAGCAGTATGCCCAGCAGGTAGAGAATCTCCTCGGCGGTGCCGGCGCCGCCGGGGAATACCACGATGCCGTGGCCGGTGCGCACGAAGGCTTCCAGGCGCTTCTCGATGTCCGGCATGATCACCAGGTTGTTGACGATGGGATTGGGCGACTCGGCGGCGATAATGCCCGGCTCGGTAATGCCCAGGTACACGCCGGGGCTGATACGCTGCTTGGCGTGACCGATGGTGGCGCCCTTCATCGGCCCCTTCATGGCGCCGGGTCCGCAACCGGTACAGATATCCAGGCCACGCAGGCCCATCTGGTAGCCGGTCACCTTGGAATAGTCGTATTCCTCGCGGCTGATGGAATGCCCGCCCCAGCACACCACCAGGTTGGGTTCCGCGCGCGGCACCAGCACCCGCGCGTTGCGCAGGATATGGAACACCGCGCTGGTCACCCCCTCCGGGGTATTCAGGTCGATCTTGGGGTTGTCCTCGATCTCGTCGCTGACGTAGATCACATCGCGCAACACCGCGAACAGGTGCTCGTTGATACCCTTGATCATCACCCCGTCGACAAAGGCGTGTGCCGGCGCGCCCGTCACCTCCAGCTTGATGCCGCGCTCCTGCTGAAGAATGCGGATGGCGAAATCGGGGTAGCGCTCCAGCAGCTCCTTGCCGTCGTCCAGCGAACTGCCGCAGTTGAGGACCGCCAGCGAGCAGTTGCGAAACAGGGTGTACAGGCCGCCCTGGCTGGTGTCCAGCAGGCGGTTGACCTCGGACCTGGACAGGACTTCCAGGCGTCCTTCGGGACTGATACGGGCATCGACGACTTCGTAATCCATCAGTTTACTGTTCTTTTATCCGTGAAATTGGGGGCATGGAGTATAGCGGCAATTGACGCCGGGAATGTTGCCGCTAACGCCGCGCTCCCCGTCCCAGGCGAAAAATTTTTCTGCGCATGGGGGCGGAAATTGACCGCTTTCCCTCTTGACATCCGCCACCTGTCCCATTCCACCTGCTGGTGCTTATGCACAGGTGTCATCAGACGGTAAGAAAATCATTGAACAAACCCGTTCCCGCTTGATCTTCAATCTATGAATAGACTGCAATCCTTTGTTTTATTTATACTATTACAAATTGATCAAAAAATGCACGATTTAACGTCCATGGCGTATTTTCAGGGCTTCGCGGCAGTTTCCAGAACTTGTTCCACAGAGTTATCCACAGAATCTGTGGATAACTCCCACAACAAAATGCGTCTTTTGCCCGGCCCTTGATTTATGCTTGCCGACACACCATCTCTATGTTCCGAAAAGCCAAACAAGAAGCCGACATGGATAACCAGGAAACCGACACACAGATCGAGGAAAACAACAGCGGCGCCGAACTGATCCGCGCCCAGGACGCCCTGCCCGGCACCATCCCGATTCTGCCGCAGGCGGAACGCCCCTTCTTTCCCGGCCAGATCATTCCCCTGCTGCTCGACCCTGAGGCCTGGGGACCGACCATCCAGTCCGCGCAGGAAAACGCCAACGGCGTCCTCGGTCTGCTGCTTACCCGGGCCGAGCGACCGGAACAGGCCACAAGCGAGGATTTCTACCGGATGGGCACGGCGGCGCGCATCCACCGCATCGGCCGGGTCGACGGCCGCCTGCAGGTACTGCTGGAAGGCGTGCAGCGTTTCCGCGTCATCGAGTGGCTCAGCCAGCAGGCGCCGCTCACCGCGCGCGTGCGTTACTACCCGGAACCACGCGTCGAGGACGACACCGAGATCAAGGCCTACGCCATCGCCATCATCAATACCATCAAGGAACTGGTGCCGCTGAACCCGCTGTACGGTGAAGAGTTCAAGCTGTTCCTGGACAACTTCCACCCCAACGACCCCTCGCACCTCGCCGACTTCGCGGCCAGCCTGACCACCTCCGGCAAGGACGAGCAGCAGGACGTGCTGGAAGCCGTCGACCTGGTGAAACGGCTGCAACGTGTGCACGCGCTGCTGATCAAGGAGCTGGAAATCGCCCGTACCCAGGCGCACATCCGCAAGCAGGTCGAACAGGACATGCAGAAGCACCAGCGCGAGCACATCCTGCGCGAACAGATGAAGGTCATCCAGAAGGAACTGGGCATCTCCAAGGACGACCGCACCGCCGAGCTGGACAAGTTCCGCGAACGCCTGGAGTCGCTGGACCTGCCGGACAAGGCCGCCGAACGCATCCAGGAGGAGATGGACAAGTTCGCGGTGCTGGAAAGCGGGTCGCCGGAGTACGCCACCACCCGCAACTACCTCGACTGGCTCACCAGCCTTCCCTGGGGCAAGCACACTGAAGACCGGCTCGACCTGAAGGAAGCGCGGCGCATCCTCGACGAGGACCACGACGGCCTGGAAGACGTCAAGCAGCGCATCATGGAATTCATCGGTGTCGGCATCATGAAGGGCGAGGTGTCCGGCTCCATCATCCTGTTCGTGGGTCCCCCGGGCGTCGGCAAGACCTCGCTGGGCCGTTCCATCGCACGCGCGCTGGGACGCCGCTTCTTCCGCTTCTCGCTGGGCGGCATGCGCGACGAGGCCGAGATCAAGGGCCACCGGCGCACCTATGTCGGCGCCATGCCCGGCAAGTTCATCCAGGCCATCAAGGACACCCAGGCCGCCAACCCGGTGATCATGCTCGACGAGATCGACAAGGTCGGCGCCTCCTACCAGGGCGACCCCGCATCGGCCCTGCTCGAAGTCCTCGACCCGGAACAGAACAGCGACTTCCTCGACCACTTTCTGGACGTGCCCTTCGACCTCTCCAAGGTGCTGTTCATCTGCACCGCCAACCAGCTCGACACCATTCCCGGGCCGTTGCTGGACCGCATGGAAGTCATCCACCTGTCCGGCTACCTCGCCAGCGAGAAGATGGACATCGCGCGCCACCACCTGCTGCCGCGCCAGCTCGAACGCAACGGTCTGAAACCGCGCGGACAACTGCGCATCGACAAGGGGGCGCTACGCCGCATCATCGAGGAATATGCGCGCGAGGCCGGCGTGCGCCGCCTCGAGAAGCACCTCAGCGCCATCGCCCGCAAGGCGGTGGTCAAGCTGCTGGAAGGCGAGAAGCCGCCCATCCACGTGCGCGCGAAGGACATTGAGGACTACCTCGGCAAGCCGGTATTCAGCCGCGAGAAGCGCCTGTCCGGCGTCGGCATCATCACCGGCCTGGCCTGGACCGCCATGGGTGGCGCCACGCTCAGTATCGAAGCCACGCGCATCCACAGCTTCACGCGCGGCTTCAAGCTCACCGGCCAGCTCGGCGACGTGATGCGCGAGTCCGCGGAGATCGCCTACAGCCATATCCTCGCCAACGCGGAACGCTGGGGCGCGTCGCCCGACTTTTTCGAGAACTCGCTGATCCACCTGCACGTACCCGCCGGCGCCACGCCCAAGGACGGCCCCAGCGCCGGCATCACCATGGCCTGCGCGCTGCTGTCGCTGGCGAAGAACCGACGTGCGGTACGCAAGCTGGCGATGACCGGCGAGCTCACCCTCACCGGCCAGGTGCTGCCGGTGGGCGGCATCCGCGAGAAAGTGATCGCGGCGCGGCGCGCCAACATCCGCGAACTGATCCTGCCGGCTGCCAACCGTGGAGACTACGAGGAGATCCCGGAATACATCCGGGAAGGACTCAAGGTCCACTTTGCTGAAAAATTCGACGAAGTGGTGCCGATCGTCTTCGAGAAGTGATTGTCCTGTTCAACAAGCCCTTCCGGGTGCTGTCGCAGTTCACCACCGAGGGCGGCAAGTCCACGCTGGCCGACTACATCGACATTCCCGGCATCTACTGCGCCGGGCGTCTCGACTACGACAGCGAGGGCCTGCTGGTGCTCACCGATGACGGCCGCCTGCAGCAACGCATCGCCAACCCCAGGCACGGCAAGTCCAAGGAATACTGGGTGCAGGTCGAGGGCGACCCAAACGACAGCGACCTGCAGGCGCTGCGCGACGGCGTGCAGCTCAAGGATGGTGCGACGCGGCCGGCGCGGGTGGAACTGATGGACGAGCCCGAACTGTGGCCGCGCACGCCGCCCATCCGCGAACGCCGCAACATCCCCACGCGCTGGATCCGGATGGTGTTGAAGGAAGGACGCAACCGCCAGGTGCGGCGCATGACCGCGCACATTGGTTTTCCCACCCTGCGGCTGGTGCGCTACCGGGTGGGGGAATGGACCCTGGACGGCATCCCCAGTGGCGGGCTGAAGCGCCTGTAGGACCGGCGGCAAGCCTCAGTCTTCACACTCACGGTAACCGATGGCGCGAAAGAACAACGTCACCAGGTAATCGGTCAGTTCATTCAGGTCGAGATCCCGGTAACGCGGCGTACCGAAGATACACTTGGCATACAAGGCCTCGCGCAACATGCCCTGGAACATCAGCGCGGCAATCCGGCCGTCGGTCTGCGCCACCTTGCCACTGGCCTGCAACTCACGCACCGTCACCTCGATGTAGTCGGTGAACGGGCGCCAGCGATTCTCGAAGAACTGGCGCGTGGCATCGCTGCCCTCCAGCGCGCTCTGCAGCTCCATGCGCAGGTAATCGGGGTCGCGCGACACACTTTCCACGTAGCGGCGCGTAATCATGCGCAACACCTCGCCAAAACTGCCGTCGCTCTGCACCACAGCCTCCACATAACTCTCGCGCTGGCAGGCAATCCGGTTCAGCACCTCTTCATACAAGGCTTCCTTGGAAGGAAAATGGCGGTAGAGGATAGCCGGGCTGACCCCTACCCGGCGCGCAATCTCGTCGACCGCGACCCCGTGGTAGCCCTTGTCCGAGAACAATACCTTGGCCACCGCCAGGATCGCGGCCTTCCGCTCCGAGGCCTTGAGTCGCTTGCTCAACCCTTGCGAATGCTGAACGCGTATTCGCCGCCGTCCTGGCTGGCCGCGAGCAACTCATTACCGGTCTGCTTGCAGAACGCCTCAAAATCCTTCACCGATCCGGGATCGGTGGCGACAATCCGCAGAACCTGGCCGGACTCCAGGCCCTGGATGCTTTTCTTGGCCCGCAGGATGGGCAACGGACAATTCAGACCACGGGCATCAAGTTCCAGATCATAACCAGACATGGCTCGCCTCCTTTTTGTTAGTGAGCGTTCACTTTTTAAAACAAACCATCCAGTCTGTCAACCCCCTTTTGGTTCCCCGTTATAGGTATGGGAGAGGTGTGGCTATTTTTCAGCGCTGATCATGGCGATCCAGCCGGGGTCGGCGTCGCCGTGTTCGGCGGGGAGGAATTCACCGTCGGGTTCATCGTTTTCATCCCAGCCCTGCAGGTAGATGGTGACATTGGAAAAACCGGCGTCGAGCAGGATTTCCTTGAGTTCGGGCAGGCCGTAGAGGCGCCACTCGTAGTGGAAGGCTTTCTCCATCTTCGAGCCGTCGTTGAAGGTGAAGTGGATGTTGCACACCATGTGACCGGTGACCGGGTCGTAGCTTTCCTGTTCCCAGACGTAGGTAAACCCCTTGTGCTTGGTCTTTTCCTCGATCTCCTGGTAGGCCTCGTAGCCGCCGAAGGCGTCCATGAACAGAATACCGTCGTCGACCAGGCTGTCGCGCACCGAGGCGAAGTAGTCGACCAGCACCTTGCGCTGTTCGAAGATCTGCCAACTGAAGTTCATCGCCAGCACGATGTCGACCGGGTCGGTCTTTACCGTGCGCACGTCGCTCTGCAACAGGGTGACGCGGGCACGCTGTTCGGGTTCCAGCGCGGCAATATGGTGTTCGCGGCTCCAGTCCAGCACTTCCGGATCAAAGTCCACGCCAATGGCATGATTGTCGGGGCGCCCGCGTACCCACTCGCAACACATCTTCGCGGTACCGCAAAAGTCCTCGCGCAGCCGCGTCGCGTCACGGCCGCGGATGCGCCGGAAGTTGGTGTCGATGAATTCGTACTCGAAATCGGTTGCCTGCACGGACTTTTCATACAGTTCGTACTTGTCCTCGGTCTCCGCCTTGCGCGGCTTGCCGTTCTTCTTCGCCTTGGCGTTTTTTCCGGATTTTTTGTGCCGGGTTTTCTTTATGCCCATGGGATTCCTTTGTGCGACAATGACAACAGATCCGGATCATACCAACTCACGACCCCCAGGCAATCCATGATTCCCAGCGACCTGTCCCGCCTCTCCTCGCTCGTCCGCGGCATCGCCGACCGCGAGTTGCCCCCGCGTTTTTCCTGTCGTTCCGGCTCGCGCAAAACCGATGGCAGCCTGGTAACCGATGCCGATGTGCTGATGCAGGATGCGCTGGCGAACGCACTCGCGCGCGAGTGGCCCGGCATCGATCTGCTCGGCGAGGAAATGCGCGAGGACGAACAACAGCGCGCCCTGCAACACCAGGACAGCGGCGTCTGGTGCGTGGACCCGCTCGACGGCACCAGCAACTTCGCCGCCGGCGTACCCTACTACGCCGTGTCGGTCGCCCTGATACGCAATGGTGAAGTGGAAATGGGCGTGGTCTACGACCCCAGCCGCCGCGAGTGTTTCGCCGCCGCGCAGGGCCAGGGAGCATGGATGAACGGAACGCCGCTCGAACAGCAGCGCCTGTCCAGTCCGCTGTCCCAGGGCATGGCGCTCATCGATCTCAAGCGCCTGGAACCGGGACTGGCGAGCAGGCTGGCGGCCAGCCCGCCCTACAAGTCACAACGCAGCTTCGGTGCGGTGGCGCTGGACTGGTGCTGGCTGGCCGCCGGCCGCTGCCATGTCTATCTGCACGGCCGGCAGAAGCTCTGGGACTACGCGGCCGGCCACCTGGTGCTGCGCGAGGCCGGCGGCGCGGCGCTGACGCTGGAAGGCGAACCTGTATTCCGGCCCAGCCTGCAACCGCGTTCCGCCGCCGCCGCGCTGGACCCGGACATCTTCGAACAGTGGATTCGCTGGCTGGGTATCAACGCCCGCCAGGACTGAGAAACGCCAGCGCCTGGTTGCCCTGCTGGGCAAAGTGACGAAAGCTGGCGAAGCTTTCCTCGTCGAGCGGACGCCCGCTGGGTTGGCGGTCGGCATAGAACACACCGATCACCTTGCCGTGGATCTCGATCGGGGTGACAAAGAAATCGGCGCCACGGCTGATATCATGGATACCCCCGCTCAACAGGTCCACCCGCGAACGGTCCGCGTATTCCCCCAGCCACACCGACTTGCGTTCCTCGATGACGCGGAAAAACAGGTTGGGCTTTGCCGCCACCGTTTCCACCTGGAACTGGCGACGCAGGCGCTCGTTGTCCGCGCCCAGCGCATAGCGCGCGACCAGGAAGCGTTGATCCGGGGTGCGCAACGCGAACACCGTGCGGTCCATGCCGATGCCCCGGTACATGCCTTCGAGCACCATTTCCAGCACCAGGTTGAAATCCGGCTTCGTGTCCATCAGCGCGGACAGTTCCCGCAGAATCCTGAGTTGCAACGCCGGATCAGGATGCAGGAAATCATCCGGCTTGTCCGCCGCTTCGCCATCCTGCCCCTCCGCCTTGTCGCCATCGGCCAGGGGAATGCGTTTGCCGGCCGTGGCCGCGCCGTAGTTGGCCGCTGTCTCCGCCGCTTCGCGGGCGTTCTCCTGCACCATGGCCCTGACGTCCTCCGCGGGCAGGTAGAGGTTCTCCGCGATGCGTTCGATAAGGCGTGTCACGCCCGGTTCCTTCCAGCCGTTTTCCGCCGCCTCCGCCAGTTCATACCCGAGACTGACGTTGCCGGCACGCGGGTTCTTGTCCGCCTTGCCCTCCAGTGACTCTTCCAGTAATTCGCCGAGCTTCCATTCACGGCTCAGTCCCAGGGTCAGCTCACTGAGCGGAAAGCCGAGCACGTCGCGCTGCACCCTGGCCGGGTCGTCATCGGGACGCCGCCGCAACTCGGCGTCCAGCGCCTCGCCCGCCTCGCCGGAAAAAGCCCAGAACGCCATGTCGCCGAGGCGGTACAGCAAGGTGGCGATAAACACTTCTTCCGGCGACTTGTCCTTGCGCTTGCGGGCGAAGGAGCGCGCCTGCACCGCCGCGTGAAACGCCCGCGCCATCTCGTCGATAACGTGTTCCTTCTGCTTGCCCTTGAGGATCGATTCGACAATGGCGATCGACAGACAGATGCTCCTGACTTCCTCGAAGCCCAGCACCACCACCGCGCGGCTGACCGTGCTGATACTCTTGCCGATCGGATTGAACACCGGGCTGTTGGCGACGCGCAGCAGCTTCGCCGTCATCGCGGCGTCCTGCAGGACCACCCTCGCCAGTTCGGCGGCGCTGCTCTCCTCGTTGTTCGACACCCGCGAGATATCGCCCGCCGTGTGCGCAAACACCGGCATGCCGGACTCTCCCAGGCGCGCGACCCAGCCACCCAGGTCGCGGGGGTCGGCGGGGGCCTTCCTCACTGTCGATTCATTCCGGCTCATGGTTTCACTTGGCAATCCGTGTCCCTCCCAGTACGCTTTCGGCAGATACAGTCTAGTACTGAATACCGGGGCGACCACTCCCCGGAAACTGGAGGACAGGCACATGCACGTCACACTGGTTCACGTCCGGGTGGCACCCGGCCACAGCGCGGATTTCCTGGAAGCGACGCGCGCCAACCACGAGGCCTCGATACAGGAACCGGGCAACCTGCGTTTCGACGTCCTGCGCGACCCGCAGGACGAAAACCGCTACATCCTGTACGAGGCCTACCGCAGCGCCAACGACGCCGCGGCCCACAAGCAGACCGCCCACTACCTGCGCTGGCGCGACACGGTGGCGGACTGGATGGCCGAACCGCGCCGTGGCGAACCCTTCGAAGGCCTGCTACCGGCGTTCGACGACGCATGATCGGGCCCTTCAACATCGCGCGCCTGCCGCGCATCGAGTTCGGCGCCGGCTGTGTATCGCGGCTGCCCTCACTGGTGGCAAGCTACGGCCGGCGCGCGCTGCTGGTCACCGGCACCCGCTCACTGTACGCGTCGCCGGCCTGGCCCGGCATCGACGCTGGCCTGCGCGAGGCTGGCGTCGATTACGACACCTTCACCGTTGGCGGCGAACCCTCGCCGCAACTCATCGACGACGCGGTACGAACCTTCTCCCGCGCCGCCATCGACGTGGTCGTCGGCATCGGCGGCGGCAGCGCGCTGGATGCCGCCAAGGCCATTGCCGGCCTGCTCCGCGTCGGCGACCCGGTCATGGACTATCTGGAGGGCGTCGGCCCCGAAAAACCCTATACCGGGCCCGCTGCCCCCTACATCGCCGTCCCCACCACGGCCGGCACCGGCAGCGAGGCGACCAGGAACGCGGTACTCAGCGTGCAGGGCAACGACGGCTTCAAGAAGTCGTTTCGCGACGAGCAACTGGTCCCCGCCTGGGCGCTGGTCGATCCCGACCTGCTCGCCACCTGCCCGGCGGAGCTGGTGGCGGCGGACGGCATGGACGCGCTCACCCAGTTGCTGGAGTCCTATGTCTCGCTACGCGCCAACCCCATGACCGACGCGCTGGCGCTGCGCGGGCTGGAAGCCGCGCGCGACAGCCTGCTGCCGCTGTACCGCTCGCGCGACGATGCCGCGGCGCGCGCCGGCATGGCCTACGCCTCGCTCAGCTCAGGCATCGCCCTGGCACAGACCGGCCTCGGCTCGGTGCACGGACTGGCCTCGCCGCTGGGCGCCTTCTACCCGATCCCCCACGGCGTGGTGTGCGGCACCCTGGTGGCCGCGGCCACCCGCGTCAATATCGAGGCGATGCGGACGCGCGAACCGGACAACCCGGCGCTGGACAAGTACGCCCGCGTCGCCGCCCTGTTGTGCCGCCGGCGGTTCGACAAGCGCGAAGCCGCCTGGGAGGCGCTCGTCGGGCTGCTCGACGACTGGTCGGCGCAGCTGCAACTTCCCACACTCGATCACTGGAACATCGGGCACGGCGACTTTGCCCACATCGTCGCCCACTCGCGCGGCAGCAGCATGCGCACCAACCCGATCGTACTCGACGACGACGAGATCGCGGGCATCCTGGCCGCGCGCTGCGCCTGAACCCGACACGGAACCACGCCATGAAACCCTACGCCGAATCCTGCGCCCAGAACCACGCGCCCATACTCGAAGTATTGCGGAAGGAACTGGCCGGTCGCCGCAGGCTGCTGGAAATCGGCAGCGGCACCGGACAACACGCGGTATACCTGGCCGGCGAGTTTCCGCAACTGAGCTGGCAGACCAGCGAGGTGCCCGCCATGCACGACGGCATCCTGGCCTGGCTGGCCGGGGACGAGGCCCCCGGCAACGTGTTACCCCCGATCAGCCTGGACGTGTACCGGGACACCTGGCCGCAGGCCCGCTACGACGCCGTATTCAGCGCCAACACGGTACACATCATGTCCTGGCCGGAAGTCTGTTGCCTGTTCGCCGGGGTCGGCGAGGTCCTGGAGGAAGGCGGCGTGTTCTGCCTGTACGGGCCGTTCAACTACGGGGGACGCTACACCAGCGACAGCAATGCGCGCTTCGACGCGTGGCTGAAACAACGCGATCCGCGCAGCGGCATACGCGACTTCGAGGCGCTGGAGGAACTGGCGGAAAAAGCGGGACTGAAACTCGGGCGGGATTATGAAATGCCGGCCAACAACCGGATCCTGGCCTGGCACAAGACAGGCTGATCCGCCGCCGGCCGGCAGGGTCGATCAGTTGAGATGGCCTGACAGCCAGGGTTTCAGCATCAGGGCCACGCCCGCGGCCACGACGTAGTCCATCGTCGCGCCGGCGTTCACCAGGCTTTCCAGCGCGGGGCCGGCAAAGACGGTGAGGGCGGCTACTACCAACAGAATGTATTGCAACATGGTCCTTTCTCCTGTTCCTTTGGGTACAACGCTATTTGACGGTTGCAGTATGGGGGAACGGGAAAGGGAATTCTGTGAACGGCTCATGCCCACGGCATGACCCGCTTCACAGTTCCGGTACCTGGAATCGTTCAGGCGCGGGGGACGGGCGGATCGACCGGGTGCCCGTCATCGTTGCTGGCCTGACGCCGGATCACTTCCTGTACCGACGGACGGATGAGGAAGCTGTGCAGGGTGATACTGTCGAGAAAACCGTAGATCCTGCGCGACAGGCCACACCAGAGTTCATGCGTCAGGCAGGTCTGTTCCTCGGCACAGCGCGTCTCGCCGCCACAAGTGGCGTCGACCTTCTCGTCCACCGCGGCGATGATCTCGGCGATGGTAATCTCGTCCGCCGGGCGCGCCAGACGATAACCACCACCGGGACCACGCACACCGCGCACCAGGTTCTCCTTGCGCAACTTGGCGAACAACTGTTCAAGGTAGGAAAGTGAAATACTCTGGCAGTGCGAAATGTTCGCCAGCGTGACCGGTCCCTCGGGATCATGAATGGCAATGTCCATCATCGCCGTGACGGCATAACGACCCTTGGTGGATAGTCTCATCGGGAAACCTGTTGCAGTGGCTGCGGAAATCAGCCCTCAACATAAATAAACCCAGCAATTTAGTCAAGTATTGCTGCCGCGCCTCAGGATTCCAGGCTGGCAATGCGAGAGATTTCAACAAGTTCCACCGCTTCCTCGAACTGTTCACGGGCCGGTGAAAACCCGTGACCATGGCGCAGGCAAAAACCCAGCCACTTGTGCAGGAAGCGGTTTACCCGCCAGCGCGCCTCAATGGGATAGTCGTGACGGAAGCGGTCGAAACCGGAACCGCTGCCGCCACGGCCCTTGCCGCGCGAGAGCACCTCGGCGGCCTGCGCGTCGTGATACAGGCGCACCAGGATGTCGGGTGCCAGGGTGGCGCCCTCGTCGAAGCTGTAGCTGAGGTGCAGGGTGGTGGTATAGCGCGCGCGGTCGCGTACGCTCAGGTGCAGGTCCAGTCCGCCCTCGACGCACGACACCGCCTGGTCGGCGACCAGTTCGACGTCCGGGATCAACTGCCGCAACTGAATATAGTTCAACTCGTACAGCTCCATCAGCGCGGGCAGGTCGCGCGCACGCACGCCCGGATGCACGATCTGTTTACCTGAATACATCATGGCTGCATGGTAGCATAGCGGGACGATCCTTCGATCATCGGCATGTACGGGTTGTTGGTATTACAAAACCCTATCGGCGAGACGGTTTAATCCTTGATGCGGCACATGCGATGATCGTCACCCGACCGTTTCGACACAACAGGCCAGGCACCACGTGAACGTTATCGTCACCGCGACAACCCCCTTCCCCGACCAGAAACCCGGCACCTCCGGCCTGCGCAAGAAAGTCAGCGTATTCCAGCGGCCGCACTATCTGGAGAACTTCGTCCAGTCGATCTTCGACAGCCTCGAGGACTATGCCGGCCAGACGCTGGTGGTGGGCGGCGACGGCCGCTACTACAACCGCCATGCCATACAGGTGATCCTGCGCATGGCCGCCGCCAACGGCTTCGGCCGGGTGCTGGTGGGGCGCGACGGACTGCTTTCCACCCCGGCCGCCTCCTGCGTGATCCGCAAGCACGGCGCCTTCGGCGGCATCATCCTCTCCGCCAGCCACAATCCGGCCGGACCGGACGGCGACTTCGGCATCAAGTACAACACCTCCAACGGCGGCCCGGCGCCGGAAAAGATCACCGACGCCATCCACAGGCGCAGCCTCGAAATCCGCGAGTACCGCACCCTGGACAGTGACGATATCAACCTGTCGAAAACCGGTCACGCCTCGCTGGGCGACATGGATGTGGAAGTCATCGACCCGGTCGCCGACTACGCCGAGCTGATGGAAACCCTGTTCGATTTCGACCGCATTCGCGCCTTGGTCGGCAACGGCCGCTTTCGGCTCTGCTTCGACGCCATGCACGCCATCACCGGCCCCTATGCCGTGGAAATCCTCGGCCGGCGGCTCGGTGTGCCCGCGGACGCCCTGATCAACGTCGAACCGAAGGAAGACTTCGGCGGCGGCCACCCCGACCCCAACCTGGTGTACGCGAAACAACTGGTCGAGCGCCTGTACCGCGACGACGGCCCGGACTTCGGCGCAGCCTCGGACGGCGACGGCGACCGCAACATGATTCTCGGGCGGCACTGCTTCGTCACTCCCAGTGACAGTCTCGCGGTGCTGGCCGCCAACGCCCGCCTGATGCCCGGCTACCGCGACGGACTGGCGGGTATCGCCCGCTCCATGCCCACCTCGCAGGCGGCGGACCGGGTCGCGGAAAAACTCGGCATCGAACTGTTCGAGACACCCACCGGCTGGAAATTCTTCGGCAACCTGCTCGACGCCGGCCGCGCGACTCTGTGCGGCGAGGAGAGTTTCGGCACCGGCTCCAGTCATGTGCGCGAGAAAGACGGCCTGTGGGCGGTATTGTTCTGGCTGGACCTGCTGGCCGCGCGGCAACTGCCGGTCCAGGAGATCGTCAGCCGCCACTGGGCCGAGTACGGGCGCAACTACTATTCACGTCACGACTACGAAGGCGTCAGCGCCGACGGCGCCGGGGAACTGATGGCGCGCCTGCGCGAACTCACGGGCTCGCTGGCCGGAAAACGCTATGGCGATTACGAGGTCGCCCTCAGCGACGATTTCAGCTATACCGACCCCATCGACCATTCGGTCAGCGAACGCCAGGGCATCCGCATCGTGTTCACCGACGGTTCGCGCATCGTGTTCCGCCTGTCCGGCACCGGCACCGAGGGCGCTACGCTGCGCGTCTACCTCGAGCGTTACGAACCCGACCCCGCGCGGCAGGCGCTGGATGCCCAGGAGGCGCTGGCCGACCTGATCGGCATCGCCGGGGAAATCGCGCGCATCCGCCACCATACCGGCCGCGAAGCCCCCACCGTCATTACCTGAGACAGCCTGCCACATGGATCGAGACGCTTTCATCGCCGGACTGCCGGAGTTGCCGGCAGGCTGCATCCTCAGCGAGGAAGCCGAACTGCGCCCCTACGAGTGCGACGGGCTGTCCGCCTACCGGCGACTGCCCTGGCTGGTATTGCTGCCGGAAACCGTCGAACAGGTACGGGACATCCTGCGCTACTGCCACCGGCAAGGCGTCGCCGTGGTGGCGCGCGGGGCGGGCACCGGGCTCAGCGGCGGCGCGCTGCCGCTCGACAACGGTGTGCTGCTGAGCCTGGCGAAATTCAACGCCATTCTCGACATCGACGTCGACAACCGCCTGGCGCGCGTGCAGCCCGGGGTGCGCAACCTCGCCATTACCGAGGCGGTGGCGGAACACGGCCTCTACTACGCGCCCGATCCTTCCTCGCAGATCGCCTGTTCCATCGGCGGCAACGTCGCCGAGAACGCCGGCGGCGTGCACTGCCTGAAGTACGGGCTGACCGTACACAATATCGCGGAACTGAAACTGGTCACCATCGACGGGGAACTGCTGAGCGTGGGATGCCGGGCGCTGGACAGCCCCGGCTACGACCTGCTGGCGCTGCTCACCGGCTCCGAGGGCCTGCTCGGCGTGATTGTCGAAGTCACCGTGCGCCTGCTGCCGGTGCCGGAACAGGCGCAGGTGGTGCTGGCCGCCTTCGACGCAGTGGAAACCGCCGGCCAGGCGGTCGCCGCCGTCATTTCGCAAGGCATCCTGCCCGCCGGGCTGGAACTGATGGACCGGCTGGCGGTGCGCGCCGCCGAGGATTTCGTGCACGCCGGCTACCCGCTGGACGCCGACGCCATCCTGCTGTGCGAACTGGACGGCGAACGTCACGAAGTGGAAATCCAGATCGAGCGCGTCAGCAAGCTGTTGCAGGAAGCCGGCGCCCGCGAAGTGCGGCGCGCCCGCGACCCGGCTGAACGGGCGCGCTTCTGGGCCGGGCGCAAGGCGGCCTTCCCCGCCGTCGGCCGCCTGTCGCCGGATTATTACTGCATGGACGGCACCATACCGCGCAAGCACCTGGGCAAGGTTCTCGCGACCATTGCGAACTGGTCGGAAGAATACGGCCTGCCGGTCGCCAATGTGTTCCACGCCGGCGACGGCAACCTGCACCCGCTGATTCTCTACGACGCCAACAAGCCCGGCGAACTGGAACGCACCGAGGAATTCGGCGCGCGCATCCTGGAACTGTGCATCGCCGTGGGCGGCACCATCACCGGCGAACACGGCGTGGGCATGGAGAAGATCAACCAGATGTGCATG
The DNA here is from genome assembly GCA_015494295.1 of Gammaproteobacteria bacterium. Lineage (GTDB taxonomy): Bacteria > Pseudomonadota > Gammaproteobacteria > DSM-19610 > DSM-19610 > Thiogranum. Next base: position 73,078 of record WGBO01000026.1, read on the forward strand.
CAGTTCAACGAAGCCGAACTGCAACAGTTCCACGCCATCAAGCAGGCCTTCGACCCGGATGGCCTGCTCAACCCGGGCAAGGCCATCCCGACGCTGGCGCGCTGCGCCGAGTTCGGACGCATGCACGTGCACGGTGGCGAACTGCCCTTCCCCGAACTGGAGCGTTTCTGAACATGGCCGGCCGCGATCTGACGTCCGAGTTCGCCGCACGCATCCGCGACGCGGCCGCGGCTGGCGAGCCGCTGTCCATCGTCGGCGGAGGCAGCAAGTCCTTCTACGGCAATCCCTGCCAGGCACGGCAAACACTCGACACCAGCCCGCACAACGGCATCGTCGACTACGAACCGTCCGAACTGGTGGTGCGCGCGCGCAGCGGCACGCCGCTCGCGGAGGTCGAATCCCTGCTCGCCGAACACGGCCAGATGCTGGCCTTCGAGCCCCCGCACTTCGGCGCGCGGGCCACCCTCGGCGGCGCGATCGCCGCCGGCCTGTCCGGGCCGCGCCGCCCCTGGCAAGGCGCGGCGCGCGACTTCGTGCTGGGCGTGGGCCTGGTCAACGGCCGCGGCGAAACCCTGCGTTTCGGGGGACAGGTCATGAAGAACGTGGCCGGCTACGACGTGTCGCGGCTGATGGCGGGGGCGCTCGGCACCCTCGGGCTGATGACCGAGGTTTCGCTCAAGGTACTTCCGCAACCGGCCTGCGAATACACCCTCAAACAGGTCTGCGACCAGGCCGAGGCGCTGCGCCGCTTCAGCGACTGGCAGGCGCGCGCCCTGCCGCTGTCGGCCGCCTGCTGGCACGACGGACACCTGTACCTGCGCCTGTCCGGCGAGGAGCACAGCCTGCGCCACGCCCAGCACCGGCTCGGCGACGGCCTGCTGGAAGCGCTGCCTGACTGGTGGCGGCAACTACGCGACCACCAGCACCCCTTTTTCCAACGCAGCGAACCGCTGTGGCGCCTGTCGGTGCCACCCGCCACGCCGCCGCTGGCGCTGGACGGCGACTGGTTCATCGACTGGGGCGGCGCGCAACGCTGGTTGTACACCGCGGCCAGGCCGGAACAGGTACGCGCACTCGCCGCCAGCGTCGGCGGGCACGCCACGCTGTTCCGCAACGCCCCGCCGGAGGTTCCCGTGTTCCAGCCGTTGCCCGCATCCCTGCTGGCCCTGCAACGGCGCATCAGGCACGCCATGGACCCGGCCGGCATCCTCAATCCCGGCCGTCTCCACGAGGAGCTGTAGGATGCAGACACAACTGCCCCGGGAACTGCTCGCCACCCCGCAAGGCCGCGTCGCGGACAGCGTGATACGAAGCTGCGTGCACTGCGGTTTCTGCAACGCCACCTGCCCCACCTACCAGTTGCTGGGCGACGAACTGGACGGACCGCGCGGGCGCATATACCAGATCAAGCAGATGCTGGAAGGCGCGCCCGCCACCCCCAGCCTGCAACGCCACCTGGACCGTTGCCTGAGCTGCCGCGCCTGCGAAACCACCTGCCCGTCCGGTGTCGAGTACCACAAGCTGCTGGACATTGGTCGCGAACGCGTGGAACGTGACGTCCCGCGTCCGCTGCCCCAACGCCTGAAGCGCAGGCTGATCCAGTGGCTGTTCGCGGAGCGCGCCCGGGTGGCTCCGCTGCTGGCCATGGGCAGGCTGCTGCGCCCACTGCTGCCGGCGGCGCTGAAACGGCGCATACCGGTGCGCCGCAAACTGCCGGCACAGCGTCCGGGCGCGCACGCGCGCCGCATGTTGCTGCTGGACGGCTGCGTGCAGCCGGCCGCCGCGCCACACATCAACGCGCTCGCCGTGCGCCTGTTCGACCGGCTGGGCATCACGCTGGAAACGGCCGCAGAAAGCGGGTGTTGCGGCGCACTGCACTTTCACCTTGGCGATACTGAACGTGCGCGGCACAGCGCGCGCCGCAACATTGACGCCTGGTGGCCGGCCGTGGAACAGGGCGCCGAGGCCATCGTCAGCACCGCCACCGGCTGCACGCCCATGCTGAAGGAGTATGGCGAACTGCTCGCCGGCGATCCCGACTATGCCGAACGCGCCAAACGCATCGCCGGAATGGCGCGCGACCTCGCCGAGGTTCTGGACGACGAGGATCTCACTAACCTGCCTGGCGGACAGGGCCAGCGCATCGCCTTCCATTCACCCTGCTCGCTGCAACACGCGCAGCAACTCGACGGCGTGGTGGAAGGCATCCTGCAACAGGCCGGCTACAGCCTGGTGCCGGTGCGCGACAAGCACCTGTGCTGCGGCTCCGCGGGCACCTATTCGCTCCTGCAACCCGCCCTGTCGAAACAGCTGGCGCGCAACAAGATCGAGGCACTGAGCCGTAAACAGCCGGAACTGATCGCCACCGCCAACATCGGCTGCCTGCTGCAACTGCAGGCCGGCAGCGAAACACCCGTGCGGCACTGGGTGGAATTGCTCGCCCGCTGAATACATGGACTGCGGTCCACAAAGCCGCGGTACGCGCGCGCAAAGGCGCGCGCAGCCGCTACAATGCGACCTCACCAAACCCGGGAGAGACACCGACCGTGAGCAATCCCCTGCTACCCCTCATCGCAGAACCCGAACAGCTCGAGGCCATCCTCGGCGATCGCAGGCTCGTCGTCCTGCACATCACCAAACCGGAACGCTACGCCGAGTTTCACGTACCAGGCGCCATCTTCCTGGAGGGTGCGCGCTTCGTGCGCGTCGAAAAGCCGCTGGCCGGCCTGCTTCCCCGTGAAAACGACCTGCAAGGGGTACTGGAAGACATCGGCATCAGTCCCGACAGCCACGTCGTCGCCTACGACGACGAGGGCGGCGGCTGGGCCAGCCGCCTGCTGTGGACACTGGAGTGTATCGGTCACCGCGACTTCTCGCTGCTCAACGGCGGGCTGCTGGCCTGGGTCAACGAAGGCTTCCCGGTGAGCCGCGAGCCCGCGCATCCCGGCTCCGGGCACTACCCGGTGAGCTACCGCCCGGAGCCGGTGGCGAACGCCGACTACATCCTGTCACGGCTTGGCGACAGCGATTTCCTCACCCTCGACGCGCGTACACCGGAAGAATACAGCGGCGCAAAGAAGCTGGCGGCGCGCGGCGGCCACATTCCCGGCGCGAAACTGCTCAACTGGCTGGACACCATGGATCGCATGCGCAATCTGCGGCTGCGGCCGGAAGCGGAACTGCGCGCCATGCTGGAAGCGCGCGGCGTGACGCCGGACAAGGAAGTAGTGTGCTACTGCCAGTCCCACCACCGCTCCTCGCACACCTTCATCATGCTCAGGTCGCTCGGCTACCCGCGCATAAAGGGTTATCCCGGCGCCTGGTCCGAGTGGGGCAACCGGGAGGACACGCCGGTAGAAACCGGCCTAGTCGAATGAACGGAACAGGTGCTCGCGGTAGTACCGGAGTTCGTTGATCGAATCGCGAATGTCATCCATGGCCAGGTGCGAGGATTCCTTGTTGAAGCCCTTCACCAGCTCCGGCGCCCAGCGCCTGCCCAGTTCCTTGATGGTGCTCACGTCCAGGTTGCGGTAGTGGAAATATTCTTCCAGTTCCGGCATCAGGCGCGCCATGAAACGGCGGTCCTGGCATATGGAATTGCCACACATGGGCGACACCCCCTTGTCCACGTGCTGCTCCAGAAACTCCAGCGTCAGGCGCTCGGCGTCGCGCACGCTCAGGCCACTGTCCTTGACCCGCTGCGTCAGCCCCGACTTGCCGTGCTGGCGGGTATTCCACTCGTCCATGGCGTCGAGTACCGCGTCGGGCTGGTGAATGGCCAGCATCGGGCCCTCGGCGACAATTTCCAGTTGCGAGTCGGTAACGATGGTGGCGATTTCGATGATCTGGTCGTTGAAGGTATCCAGACCGGTCATTTCCAGGTCGATCCAGATGAGATTGTTTTTCCTGTCAGACATTCCCGAGGCTCCTTAAGGTTGTTCTGCATTGTAGCAAAGGCTAACCTTCGACGATCAACGGAAAAAAGACGAAAAACGCCACATGAACACATTCACCTGGATCTTCCTCGCCGCCCTCGCCCTGTCACTGGCGGTCAAGCTGTGGCTGGCGCAGCGCCAGATACGCGCCGTCAGCCGCAACCGCGACGCGGTGCCGGAGGCTTTCGCCGACAGCATTCCGCTGGACGCGCACCGCAAGGCGGCCGACTACACGCTCGCCAACGTGCGGCTGGGACGGCTGGAACTGATCTGGGACAGCCTGCTGCTGCTTGGCTGGACGCTGGGCGGCGGGCTGCAATGGCTGAACGAGCTTTGGCAGGGTTTCGGCTGGGGCGAAATACCCTCCGGCGTGGCGCTGATGCTCAGCGCCTTCGCCATCATGGCGCTGCTGGACCTGCCCTTCTCGCTCTACCACACCTTCGTGCTGGAAGCGCGTTTCGGCTTCAACAAAACCAGCTTTGGCACCTGGCTGGGCGACCTGGTCAAGCAAACCCTGCTGATGCTGGTACTGGGCGCGCCGCTGGCCTGGGCTGCGCTGTGGCTGATGCAGGGATCCGGCGCACTGTGGTGGCTGTGGCTGTGGGTGCTGTGGAGCGGCTTCAGCCTGTTGATGCTGTGGGCCTACCCGGCGGTGATCGCGCCGTTGTTCAACACCTTCACCCCGCTCGACGACGACAAGCTGCAACAGCGCATACAGGCCCTGCTCGACCGCTGCGGCTTCACCAGCAAGGGCATCTACGTCATGGACGGTTCGCGCCGCTCCGGTCACGGCAACGCCTATTTCACCGGCATGGGGCAGAACAAGCGCATCGTGTTCTTCGACACCCTGCTGGAAACGCTCAACGCCGACGAAATCGAGGCAGTCCTGGCGCACGAACTGGGGCACTTCAAGCGCAAACACGTGCAAAAGCGTATCGTCACCATGATGCTGATGAGCCTGGCCGGCCTGGCGCTGCTCGGCTGGCTCGCGGGCCAGCCCTGGTTCTACGAGGGCCTGGGCGTGCACGGCCGTTCCGACGCGCTGGCGCTGCTGCTGTTCATGATGGTGTCGCCGGTGTTCACCATCTTCCTGCAACCGCTGTCCTCGTGGGTATCGCGCAAGCACGAGTTCGAGGCCGACGACTACGCGGCCCGGCAGGCCAGCGCGCGCGACCTGGTTCGTGCGCTGGTCAAGATGTACAGGGAAAACGCCAGTACGCTCACGCCCGACCCGCTGTACTCGGCGTTCCACGATTCACATCCGCCGGCACCGGTGCGCGTGGCGCACCTGGTCGGCAAGACGGGGTAAGCCTGGAGGCAACCATGAAACATACATCTACAGCAATCGTTCTGCTCGGCACCAGCCTGTTGCCGGGCTTACTATCCACGGCATTCGCCGCCGACGCCGAACGCGGCCGCAAGCTGCACGACGCGCAGTGCATGAAGTGCCACGACACCAGCGTATACACGCGTTCCGACCACTTTGTGCTGAACCGCAACGCACTCGACAAACAGGTCACGCGCTGCCACCAGAACGTCGGCGCCGAATGGTCCGACGAGGATGTCGCCGACGTTGTGCAGTACCTCGACGAAACCTTCTACCATTTCGGGGCGAAAGACTGACATGGAAGCGCTGACCGAACGCCACTGCCAGCGCGATGCGAGCCGCCTGGACGCGGCGCGCGTCAGCGAAATGATGAAACGGGTCCACGCCGACTGGACGCTCGCCGAAGACGGCCTGTCCATCCGGCGCGAGTTCCGGTTCGGCAACTATTACGAAACCATCGCCTTCGTCAACGCGCTGGCCTGGGTGGCGCACCGCGAGGATCACCACCCCGACCTGGAAGTGGGCTACAACCGCTGCCAGGTGCGTTACAGCACCCACTCGGCGGGCGGCCTGTCCGACAACGACTTCATCTGCGCCGCGCGCATCGACGCGCTGGCCGGAAGCTGAGGCCCCCCTGGCCAGGCGTCGTCCAGGACACCGCCCCTCGGGCAGGACCGCCTCACGGGAGCACGAGGGCGAGCCGGGACTGGTTCTCGCCCACTACGGTCAAGCCAGCCTGGTGGAAAGCGAGGGCGGGGACATCATCCGCTGCGCAACACGCCGCAAACTGCCTCGCACCGTGTGCGGCGACCGCGTGCTGTGGGTCGCCAGCAACCCCCGCGAAGGCATCATTACCCGCGTGCTGGACCGCGCCACCACGCTTGTGCGGCCCGACCACAACGGCCGGCCGCGGCCGGTGGCCGCCAACATGGACCAGATCGTGGTGGTCATCGCCAGCAAGCCCAGTTTCGAGTACGGCATGCTAGACCGTTACCTCGCGGCCGCCGAACTGATCGGCGTCACACCGGCGATCGTCGTCAACAAAAGCGACCTCCTCGACGCGGACAGCCATGGCCGTCTCGACGATCGCCTGTCGCTGTACCGCGCCATCGGTTACGCCGTGCTGTTCACCAGCACCCTGAGCACTGACGGCATGAAGGATCTGTACGCAGCGCTGAAGGGCCACACCAGTATCCTCGTCGGCCAGTCCGGGGTCGGCAAGTCCTCGCTGGTGAAGACCCTGCTGCCCGACCTGGACATCCGCGTCGGCAACCTCTCGCAGGTAACCGGCCTGGGACGTCACACCACCACCGTGGCCACGCTCTATCACCTGCCCGACGGCGGTGATCTCATCGACTCGCCAGGCGTGCGCGACTTCACACTGTGCAACGTCGAACCGGAACAGCTCGAACGCGGGTTCCGCGAATTTGCGCCGTACCTGGGACAGTGCCGTTTCCACAACTGCCGTCACGTCAGCGAACCCGGCTGCGCGGTCGCCGACGCGGCGCGCAACGGCGACATCGCCCCCCAACGCCTGGAGAACTACCGCGCCCTGGTCGCGTCGATGAAGGCGCAAACATGAAGTTTCCGTAAAGGAAGGCCGGAAGCGAGCATGGTAAAATTTTTTCTTTACCTGCTCGCAAGGCGGTACATCCATGACACCAATCAACGGCCTGCACTTCGACAACCTGCGCGGCGACATCTATGGCGGCCTGACCGCCGCCGTGGTGGCGCTGCCCCTGGCCATGGCGATGGGCGTCGCCTCCGGCGCCGGCCCCATATCCGGCATGTACGGCGCCATCTTCGTCGGTTTCTTCGCGGCCCTGTTCGGCGGCACGCCGGCGCAGATCTCCGGCCCCACCGGCCCGATGACGGTGGTGATGGCGTCCATCTTCATGCAGTACACCAGCCTGTTCCCGGACGATCCGGCACACGGCGCGGCGCTGGCCTTTACCGTGGTGGTGCTGGGCGGCCTTTTCCAGATCCTGCTCGGACTGCTGCGCTGGGGACGCTATATCGAACTGGTGCCGCACCCGGTCGTGTCCGGTTTCATGAGCGGCATCGGCGTCATCATCATCCTGTTGCAGTTCGGCCCGATACTGGGTCACGAAGGCGTCTCGAACCCCCTGGATGCGGCACGCGCCATCCCGCGCTTTCTCGCTGACGCGCACGGCGGCGCGCTGCTGCTGGGAACGGCCACGCTGGCCATCGTCTATGGCGTGCCGTTGCTGCTGCCACGCCTCAACCGCCTGCTGCCTTCGCCGCTGCTGGCGCTGGTGGCCGGCACCGCCGCCTGCCTGTTGTGGATGGAACCGGGCAGCACACCCGTCATCGGCGACATTCCCACCGGCCTGCCGGCATTCCACCCGCCGACCATCGACCTGTCGCTGGCGATGAAAATGGTCGCCTCCGGTTTCACCCTCGCCGGGCTGGGGGCCATCGACTCGCTGCTCACCTCGCTGGTGGCGGACAACATCACCCGTACCCAGCACAAGTCCAACCGTGAACTGATCGGCCAGGGCATCGGCAACACACTTGCAGGCCTGTTCGGCGGCCTGCCGGGCGCGGGCGCCACCATGCGCACCATGGTCAACGTCAAGGCCGGCGGACGCACGCCGATCTCCGGCGCCCTGCACGCGCTGGTGCTGCTGGCCATCGTGCTCGGTGCCGGCTCACTGGCAAGCCACATCCCCAAGGCCGTGCTGGCCGGCATCCTCATCAAGGTCGGCACCGACATCATCGACTGGGACTATCTAAAACGCCTGCACCGCGTACCACGCGCCGGCGTCACCATCATGCTGGTGGTGCTGATCGTCACCGTGACCATCGACCTGTTGCTGGCCGTGGGCATCGGCATGGTCATGGCCAGCTTCCTGTTCATGCAACGCATGACCGAATACCAGGTCCGCAACATGGCCGCCATCACCCGGCCTGACGCGGAAACGCCCTTGTCCGAAGAAGAAGCCGACATCCTGAAACAGGCCGACGGACGCATTCTGCTGTTCCGGCTCAGCGGGCCGATGAGTTTCTCCTCCGCCAAGGCCATGGTGCGGCTGCACGCCGAAGTCACTGATTACCGGGTAATGGTGCTCGACCTGACCGACCTCGTCTCCATCGACTACACCGTTGCGCGCGCCATCGAGGACATCATCCTCGACGCCCGCCACGCAGACCGCCCGGTATACGTGGCCGGCGCCCGTCCCGACGTCATGAACATGCTTGAACGCCAGAAGATCACACGCCACCTGCCGCGCAATCACTTCCTCCCCACCCGCACCCAAGCCCTCCGGCAAGCCGCCACCCAACTAACCCCGCCAAATAAAGCACAATAAAGGGGGGTTAGCCGGGGGGCCAGTGCATGGGACGGCCGCCCAGCAGGTGCAGGTGGATATGGAACACGGTCTGACCGCCATCTGCATTGCAATTCATGACGGTGCGGTAGCCGGCATCCGCGAAACCCTCCTGGCGCGCGATTGCAGCCGCAGTACGCACCATCTTGCCCACCAGCGGCGCATGGATCTCGTCCACATCGTTCAGGGTGGCGATGTGCTGCTTGGGAATGACCAGCACATGAGTCGGCGCTTGCGGGTTGATGTCGCGAAACGCCAGCACGTCGTCGTCTTCATACAGGGTATCCGGCGTGATTTCGCCCGACACCATCTTGCAAAACAGGCAGTCGCTCATGCCCTGACTCCTCGTTGAGAATTTCGCACAAGCCTAACCCTCGCCGGCCTGACGATCAACGCACGGGCTAAACGAAGAAGTTGACGCTGCGCCCCCGGGTCTGGTCGGCAATGGACTCGGTGCGTATGTTGTTGGCGTACTGGTACAGCGCCGAACGCGCCTGGTAGGAAGAGATTGCCGGTTCCCCGGCATCACGGGAACGATCGATGTTGCGTTCGTTAACAAACGCGCGGGTCGACTGGTAAGTATCGCGCTGCCGGCCAAGCAACTCGCCCTGAACCACACGCGCGCTGCGCTCACGACTGGCGCCGGAGCCATTCGCCGTCGCACGCGCCGCTTCCACGCTCTCGCCGGCGACGCGATGCACTGGGCTGACGTTTGGCGTTGCCGGTCGCGCATAGGGCGCGGCCGGCAAGCGAGCGATATCCATGAGTCGGTCCCGTCTTTCTCGATCCAGGCCGTACAATCGGCCACTGACAGGCGAAAGTTTATACCAATATCCGCGCCCGGTCTGCTGTCAGAAAACCGGCGGAACCACCCTGAAAAGAAAACAATAACTCAATATAGATCAATAGGTTGTAATTGCTTTTTGCCTGGCACTGAATCCATGCTCAACTGCACAAACAGACAAATGGACAGACTGCGGTCAGCCCAGGTCGCGCCGCCCCGCGAACGCGTGCGACAGGGTACCGCTGTCGATGTATTCCAGCTCGCCGCCCATGGGCACGCCATGGGCAATGCGGGTGGTGCGGATGCCGTGCTCGCGCGCCAGCTCGCTGATGTACTGGGCGGTGGCCTCACCCTCGACGGTGGGATTGGTGGCAAGAATAACTTCTTCCAGCCCGCCGCGGGCAAAACGCCCGGCGAGCCGGTCCAGGCCCAGTTGCTCGGGGCCGATGCCGTCCAGCGGCGACAGATGCCCCATCAGCACGAAGTAACGGCCGCGGAAATCGGTGGCCTGTTCCAGCGCCTCGACATCCATCGGGCTCTCGACCACGCACAGCAGGCTGTCATCGCGGCTGGTGCTGGCGCACAGGGAACAGGTTTCTCCCTCGCACAGGGTGCGGCAATCGACGCAGCGGCCAATGCCCTCCATGGCCTTCGCCAGCACCGCGGACAACTGGCGGCCGCCCTCGCGGTCACGTTCAAGCAGGTGGTAGGCCATGCGCTGCGCCGTCTTGTTGCCGACGCCGGGCAGGCAGCGCAGCGCCTCCATCAACTGCTGGATAAGGGGGGATACCGCCATTCGGGTCAGAACGGCAGTTTCATGCCAGCGGGCAGGTTGAGGCCGGCGGTCATCGCCGCCATGTGCTCCTGGGACAGGGTTTCGATACGGTGAGTGGCGTCGTTGATGGCTGCGGCGATCAGGTCCTCGAGCATCTCCTTGTCGTCGCCGATCAGGCTGTCGTCGATCTCCACACGGCGCGCCTCGTGACGGCCGTTGAGGGTTACCTTGACCAGTCCACCACCGGCTTCACCGGTTGCTTCCATCTTCGCGATTTCTTCCTGTGCCTTCTGCACGTTGGCCTGCATCTGCTGGGCCTGCTTCATCAGGTTACCGAGTCCGCCTTTCATGGATGTCGTTCCTCAATCATCGGTTGGTATAGGGGAGTCAACTATCCAGACCGTCGAGCGGCCGGATCGTTTCGTCATGGAGTGTTGCGTCGAAGGTTTTCTGGAATGCCTTGACGTTGGGGTCGGAGACGATCGCCTCCACCGCGCCCGCCTGGCGCTGTTCCGCCTCGCGCTGACGCTGCATGGCCGGGGTCAGAACCTCCGCCTCGCGCACGCTGATCTCCAGCCGCACCGCTTTGCCCAGGCACTCGCCGAGACGGGTCTCCAGTTGCTGCTGACGCGCCTTGCTGAGCAACTGCTGGTGGGCGGCGTCCAGACTCAACTGCCAGTGGCCGTCGGCGCGGCTCTCCAGGGCGCAATTCATCGCCAGTTCGGAGAGGATGCCCTTGAGCTGCATGCACTCGACCAGCGCCGACCAGTCGGCATCCTCCGACAGAGCCTGCCGTGCGGCGGGCGCTTCGGCTGGCTTCGCCGCGGCGCCCGCGCCACCACCACCCGTCGTGGCCGCGGACGCGCTGCCGCCGCCACCGGCCCGCACTCCAACCGCCCGCGCCGGTGCCTCGGCGGGCTGACCGCTCACCGGCCGGAACGCCAGCATGCGCAGCAGGATCATCTCCAGGCCGCCGCGCGGCTCCGGCGACAACGGCAGGTCGCGCCGCCCCACCAGGCCGATCTGGTAATACAACTGGACGTCTTCGGGGTCCATGCGCCGCGCCAGGTCCAGCAAGGTATCGCGGTCCTCGACGTGCTCGTCGATGGCGTCGGGAGCAACCTGGGCGATGGCGATCTGCTGCAGGCTGGCAAGCAGTTCCGCCAGCAGACCTTCGTAGTCCGGCGCCTGTTGCGACAGCCTGTCGACCACCGCCAGCACGGCACTGGCGTCCACAGCCGCCAGCGCGGACAGAATCTCCACCACGTGTCCACGCTCGATGGTGCCGAGCATGGCACGCACCTCGTTTTCCTTCACCCCGCCGTCGCCAAAGGCAATGGCCTGGTCAAGCAGGCTCAGGGCATCGCGCATGCTGCCGTCGGCCGCGCGCGCCAGCAGCCGCAGTGCGGCCGGTTCGGCGTCGATGGACTCGGCGGCCAGCAGGGTTTCCAGGTGAGCGCTGATGAGGGGAATCGGCAGGCGCTTGAGATTGAACTGCAGACAACGCGACAACACCGTGGCTGGCAGTTTCTGCGGATCGGTGGTGGCGAGCAGGAACTTGACGTGTGGGGGCGGCTCCTCCAGCGTCTTCAACAGCGCGTTGAAACTGTGCGCGGAAAGCATGTGCACCTCGTCGATAAGGTAGACCTTGTAACGGCCCCGGGTCGGCGCGTACTGCACGTTGTCGAGCAGCTCGCGGGTGTCCTCGACCTTGGTGCGCGACGCGGCGTCGACCTCGATCAGATCCACGAAGCGCCCCTCGTCGATCTCGGTGCAGGCCGTACACTGGCCACAGGGCTCGGCGCTGACACCCGACTCGCAGTTCAGCGACTTGGCGAAAATGCGCGCCACGGTCGTCTTGCCCACGCCCCGGGTGCCGGTAAAGAGATAGGCGTGGTGCAGACGATCGTTGTCCAGCGCATTGATCAGGGCACGCAGCACGTGCTCCTGCCCCACCATTTCGGCGAACTTGCGCGGCCGCCACTTGCGTGCCAGAACCTGGTAACTCATGAATGATCCGAAAGACATCCTGAAACCCGGCCGATTATACAGAAGCCGGGACAGAGGATTGCGGAATAATGGGTGGCGACCCGTACCAGCCACACCCCGGCGCCCAGGTCCACTGCTGCGGCTGCTCCCTTCCGGGCCTGACCGGGTTCACAGTTTACTGTCGCGAGGGGACCGGTACAGATCACCATAACACGTTGTCCGAACACGCCGGCACAAGTCCGGAGGACGCGGCATTGTACCAACTGCGCCACATTTTGCACCTGCCGGGCGTCGCCCCGACGCCCCCCGCCAAGCGCCTGTATGACATAAGCATTTCATAAAATGGTAATTATTGACAATACCTGATAAAATTAGTCAACTATTTAAGCAAGTACGACTCTAAATGTAACGGGAAGGAGCATTGAACGATGCAAGCAGAAGTAAATGGTAAGGTAATCGAACTGAGTGAAGCAGGTTGGTTGCTGAACCTGGACGAATGGAGCCCGGAGCTGGCCGTGGAGATTGCCAAGAATGAGAAAATTCCGGAATTGACCCAGGAACACTGGGATATCATCAACCTGGCGCGCGAATACTTCCACGACAACGGCACGGTCTGCGAACCCCGCCAGTTCTCGAAGCTGATGAAGAAGAAATACGGGAAGGACCGCAGCGACCAGAAATACATCTATTCGCTGTTCCCGACCGGACTCATCAAGTGCGCCAACAAGATCGCCGGCCTGCCGCGCCCCAAGGGCTGCAGCTAGGCCAGCCCGCGCACAGCACCTCAAAGGCCCCTCCAAGGGGCCTTTTTTCATCCCTTTTTGAGTCAGGGGCGGGTGAATTCGAGCCGGAAGCGGCTGCCACGGCCGACCTCGCTGTCGAGAGTGACTTCCCAGCCGTAGTTTTCGCAGATGCGCCGGACCAGCGACAGGCCAATGCCCTCGCCGCCGCGGGCGCTGTAGAAGGGTTTGAACACTTCGCCGATCTGCTCCGGGGGAATGCCTTCACCGGTATCAGTGACAGTGATGCCGCGCGCGTCCAGGCTGATCTTCACCTGTCCGCGACGGGTATAGCAAAAGGCGTTGCGCACCAGGTTGGCCAACACAATGCGCAACAACGCACACTGCACGGGCACGTGGTCGTGCGAGCCGAGTTCCAGCTCCACGCTCACCTCGCGGCGTTCCAGCAGGTGCCGATGCGCGTCGACGATGTCTTCCAGCAACGCGGCGACATCGCAGTCGCCGGGCACGCTGTCGCTGCGCTGCTCGCGCGCCAGTTCCAGCAACGCAGCGGTCATTTCCGTCATCTCGTGGGCGGCGCGCGCAATACGGCGGATGCGGGTCCGTTGCGCCTCGTTGAGCCCCGGGTCTTCCTGCAACACCTCCGCCGCCCCCTCGATGACCGCCAGCGGCGTGCGCAACTCGTGGCTGACATCGGCGGTAAAACTCTGCTCGCGTTCGATGAAGGCGCGCAGGCGTTGCTGGTAGGCGTCGAATTCCGAGGCCAGAAAGCCCACCTCGTCGGGCGGAAAATCACGACCGAGCTCGCGCGGCTCGCCTTCCGGCTCGAGCTGGCGGACACGCCGCCCCAGTTCGCTGACCGGCGACACCACACGGTCCGCCAGCCAGCGGCCCAGGGCCGCCGAGAGCAGCGACATCACCAGCACCGCGCCGACCAGGAAGGCCTGGTACTGGCTCTCGCGGTGGCGGATCTGCGAATCGTCATACAGCGCGATGAAGCGGCGCGAACCCTCGATCCGCACTTCCGCATAGTAGCCGCCACTGTCCAGCGTGACATGGTGCAGGCCGGGCGACAACTCACGCAGGGGTGCCGGGGCGCCGGCATCGCCGGCCTCAACCACCCGGATCCGCATCAGGGTACTGGAGGGTGGCGTCAGTAATGGATCGTGGTGATAGCGCTGGATGAAATCCTCGACCTCGGCCGACAATGTCTCCGCAATCAGCCGCTCCTCCATGTTGATGGTCAGCCAGTACAGGGAGGTGGCGAGCGCGAAGCTGACCAGGCCGCCGATCAGCGCAAAGGCAAGGGTAATGCGGTAACGGAGGCTAGTCCTGAACTTCATCCGGCGCCGCAAGCTGGTAGCCCATGCCGTGGACCGTTCTCAGCAGGTGGGTTTCGAAGGGCTTGTCGATGGCGGAACGCAACACGTGCAGGTGGGTACGCAACGAGTCGCTGTCCGGGCGCTCGTTGCCCCAGATACGCCGTTCCAGTTCGCGCCTCGGCACCACCCGCGGCGACTGCCGGATCAGCAGCGCCAGGATCTTCAGCGGGATGGGCGGCAAGGTAATGGACTGGCCGGCGCGCTGCACCGACAAGGTTTCCGGGTCGAACACAAGGTCCGCCACCTTGAGCGGCTCGTGGTCATGGTCGCAACGCGCGCGCCGGATCAGCGCGCTCAGACGCGCCTCCAGCTCCTGCAACGCGAAAGGCTTGACCAGGTAGTCGTCCGCGCCGGCGGCAAAGCCCTTCAGCTTGGCGTCCAGGGTGTCGCGCGCGGTCAGCATCAGCACCGGCGTGTTGCTGCCGGAGTCGCGCAACTCCCGGCACAGTTCCAGGCCGTCCAGGCCCGGCAGCGTCAGGTCGAGAATGATGGCGTCGAAACTCTTTTCGCTGGCGAACTGCAGGCCGGTCCGGGCGTCGTAGGCCGCGTCCAGCACATAACCCTTGGGTTCCAGGTAGTCGTACAGGTTCGCGACCAGGTCCGGGTTGTCCTCGATAACCAGTATGTACATGACGGCGGATCAGGACTCCTTTTCGGATTCGGGCGCCGGCTCGACCGAGGCGCATTCGCGGAAAATCCGCTTGTCGCAGTGACGGCAGATTTCCTTGTCCAGTTTCTGAAAGATACCCGTCAATGCCGCGGATTTCGACTGGAACACATTGTTGGGCCCGATTTCATCCAGGCAACCACAGGCTTCCAGTGAGTCCCACAAGCCCTTCTTGACCTTGATGAGGTAGAAACCGCCCCCGCGTGCCCGGCGCTTGCGCGCCTCCGCCACCAGCGCGGCACCGCCAGCGACGTCCACGAAGTTGATGCCCTGCGCGACGATCGCCAGGTGCTTCTGCTCGGGGTGCTTCTCCTCCAGTTCCGCGAACGCCTCCTGGATGTGGTTCACCGAACCGAAGAAGATCGAGCCATCGATTCGCAGGATGTGCAACTGCGGGCACTGCGGCAGGTGGTCGCCCGTGTTGAACTTGCGCTTGGGCAGCGAGGGATCCGGCACGCGGCTGACGATGCGCGGCTTGGACACGCGCATCAGGTACAGCACCAGCGACAACATCACGCCGGCGAAGATCGCCAGTTCCAGCTCCAGGAACAGCGCGCCGAAGAAGGTCACGCCCATGATGCCGGTCTCGCGGCGGCTGGCCTTCAGGATATGCCCGATCTCGTGGAAGTCGATCAGGCCCCAGGCGACCAGGAACAGGATACCGGCCATGGCGGCGTTGGGCAGATAGGCCGCCAGCGGGGCCACCATCAGCACGATGACCATCAGCAGCAGGCCGGCGAACATGGCGGCCAGCGGCGTCTTCGCGCCGGCCTGGTAGTTCAGGCCGCTGCGGTTGAAGGAACCGGTGGCCACGTAGCCGGAGAAGAAGCTGCCGGCCAGGTTGGACAGGCCCTGACCGATGAATTCCTGGTTGCCGTCGATGCGCTGACCGCTGCGCGCGCCCAGCGAACGCCCGATGGACACCGCCTCGGTGAGCGCGAACAGCGTCACCGCCAGCGCCGGGGTGGCCAGCGCCTTGATGGTGTCGAGCGAGAAGTCCGGCGAGGACAGCGGAGGCAGCGACTGCGGCAGCGCGCCCACGGTGCTGATGCCGGTCACATCTACCCCAAAGCGCTGGTTCATCCACACGCCGACCACGCTGCCGACCACCATGGCGATGATCAGGTGCGGCAGGCGCGGCCAGAAGCGTTTCACCAGGATGCCGGTAAACAGGGTGATGGCGGCCACCAGCGTCACGTAGCCGTTGATATTGGGAATCTGGTTCCAGAACTGCACCAGCACGTCATTGAGATGGCCACCGCGCTCGATGGGCACACCGAAGAAATTCTTCAACTGCTTGCTGGCGATTAGAATCGCAGCGCCTGCCGTGAAACCGACAATGACCGAATGCGAGATGAAGTTGACCAGCGCCCCCATGCGCGCCAGTCCCAGCGCCAGTTCGATCACGCCCACCATGAAGGTCAGCGTCAGCGCCAGCGTGACATACTGGGCGGTGCCCGGCTCCGCCAGCGCGCTCAACGAAGAAAACAGCACGATGGATGCCGCCGTGGTCGGCCCGGACACCAGGTGCCAGGAAGAACCGAACAACGCCGCGACGATGGCCGGTACCATGCCGGCATAGAGACCATACTCCGGCGGCATGCCGGCGATGGTGGCAAAGGCCACGCCCTGGGGCAGCACCACGATGGCGCCGGTCAGGCCGGCCAGAAAATCGGTACGCACCGTTTCCTTGTTCACCATCGGCCACCACACCAGGAAGGGCAGAAAACGTCGGTATTTATCGAGCACAGTCCGCTGGTTCATCGAAACTCCTGAGTTCAAAAAGCAATTAAAACGAAAACCTATTCCAGCCAGAAACGCGGGTTGAGCAACACCAGCAAGGTGAAGATCTCCAGCCGCCCGAGCAGCATGGCGATCATCGCCAGCAACTTCACCGGGTCGCTGACCGTGGAGAAGGTATACGCCACCTCCCCCAGGCCCGGCCCCAGGTTGTTGATGCTGGTGGCCACCGCCGAAAACGCGCTGACCTGGTCCAGCCCCGCCGCCATCATCAGCAGGGTCAGGATCACAAATACAAACAGGTACACCGAAAAGAACCCCCACACCGATTGTATGGTGCGGTTGTTCACCACACGCCCGCCGATCTTGATCGGGCGTATCGCGTGCGGGTGCATCAGGCTGGCCACCTCGCGCGCGCCCTGCCTGGACAGCAGCACGATACGCAGCACCTTGATGCCACCCGCGGTGGAACCGCCGCAGCCGCCGATGAAGCTGGTGAAGATCAGCAATACCGGCAGAAACAACGGCCAGCGGGAAAAGTCCGCCTCGCCGAAGCCTGTACTGGTGATGATCGACACCACCTCGAAACCGGCGTCCATCACCGCGTGACCGAAGCTCCGGTACACCCCGGTCAGCACCAGCGAGGTAAAAATCACCAGCAACAGGACCAGAATGATCGAAAAGTAGCTGCGTACTTCCGTGTCCTGGAAATAATGCCGGGGATCGTGATCCCTGAGCACCAGGTAGTGCACCCCGAAATTGATGCCACCGAGCAGCATGAACAGGGTGGCCACCAGCTCGATCGCGGCGCTGTCGTAGAACCCCAGACTCGCGTCGTGGGTCGAGAAGCCGCCCGTCGACACGGTCGAGAAACTGTGCGCCACCGCCTCGAACAACGGCATCCCGGCCAGCCAGTAGGCCATCGCACAGGATACTGTCAGGCCCACGTAAATCAGCCACAACGCCCGCGCGCCCTGCACCAGCCGCGGCGTAATCTTCTCGTCCTTGCCCGGACCGGGCGTCTCCGCCCGGTACAGTTGCGAGCCGCCGATGCCGAGCATCGGCAATACCGCGATGGCCAGCACCACCAGCCCCATGCCGCCCAGCCACTGCAACTGCTGGCGGTAGTACAGGATCGACGGCGGAAGGTCGTCCAGGCCGACGATGACCGTGGCGCCGGTGGTGGTAAAACCTGATATCGCCTCGAACAGCGCGTCCACAAACGACAGGTGCGTGCCCAGCATCAGCGGGATGGCGCCCAGCATGCTGAGCACGATCCAGAAGAACACCACCACGATAAAGCCGTCGCGGCGTCTCAGGCTGCGGCCGCTGCCACGCAGGCTGGCCACCGCCGTAATGGCCAGGCCGGCCACCGAGATCGCCAGCAACGCGCCGGCGAAATGACGGGCCTCACCGTCCCGGTACCAGAGCGACACCAGCATGGGCGGTATCATGCTCACGCTGTAGGCGAGCACCAGGATACCGACTACGCGCATGGAACGATAAATACCCACGACACACCGCCCTGAATACCGGAATCAAAGGAACGCGCTGCGGTTCCGGCGACCCCGCTGCACACGCTGGTGCGGATCCCTTTCCACGACGCGGCTAACCTACCATGACAAAGATAAAGATTATGTTAACCAGGCATTGAAAAACCACAGAATAGCGCAATCTGCCAGGGAAGCGTCGCAAAACCCCGCCCCGGCGCGCTCGCCCTGCCCAGCCCCGGCGGATGGGCGTCCCGTCGGCAAAACTGTCCGGCATTGCCGCGGAGACTCGGGTAGACTCGTCAACCATCGATACACAAGCGGTGACACACATGGCAACAGAAAGGAAACTCTTGTTCCGGTTCTTCATTCTCCTGGTAATCGCCGGCAGCGCCGCGGCCGCGGGCTACCGCTTCTGGCACCAGGACGATACCGACAGCCAGTCACTCACGCTGTACGGCAACGTCGACCTGCGCGAAATCCAGCTCGCCTTCATGGTTCAGGACCGGATCGCCGAACTGGACGTGCGCGAGGGCGAACGTGTCACCCGCGGGCAACTGCTGGGGAGGCTCGACAGCACCCGCTTCGAGAGCGCGGTACGGGAACTGGAAGCGCGGCTGGAACAGGCGCGCCAGAAACTCGCCGAACTGGAATCCGGCAGCCGGCCGCAGGAAATCCGCAAGGCCGAGGCGGACGTCGCCGCCGCGCGCGCCAGCCTGCTGGACGCGCAGCAGCGTTACCGGCGCACCGAAAAGCTGGTGCGCGAAAAGGTGGCGCCGCAACAGACCCTGGACGACGTGCGCAGCCAGCTCGACGTGGCGCGGGCCCGCCTGGAAGCCGTCCGGGAAGCGCTGTCGCTGGCGAAGGAAGGCCCGCGCAAGGAAACCATCGCCGCCGCGCGCGCCAGCGTGGCGCAGATCGAGGCGCTGCTGACCCGCGCCCGCAAGGATCTGCACGATACCCGGCTGTTCGCCCCCGCCGACGGCACCATCCGTTCACGCATCCTGGAACCCGGCGACATCGCCTCGCCGCTGCGGCCGGTGTTCACGCTGGCGAAACTGGAGCCGGTGTGGATACGCACCTATATTCCCGAGCCCATGCTGGGCCGCATCACACCCGGCATGCCCGCGCGGATTCTCACCGACAGCTTCCCCGACAAGCACTACCCCGGCTGGGTGGGTTACATCTCGCCGTCGGCGGAGTTCACGCCGCGCAACGTCGAGACGCCCGCGCTGCGCACCCGTCTCGTGTACCAGGTATGGATCTACGCCTGCAACCCTGGCAATGAACTGCGGCTGGGCATGCCGGCGACCGTGATGCTGGACACCAGCGCGCACGCGGGCGACGGCGGCCTGCCGGGGTGCCAGCCGGCGCAATGAGCGACACATCTTCCCCCGCCATCCGTGTCCGCGGCGTCACCAGGCGCTTCGGCGGCGCCCGCCCGGTACAAGCGCTGGACGCGCTCACACTCGACGTGCAACGCGGCAAGGTAACCGGCCTGATCGGACCCGACGGCGCCGGCAAGACCACGCTGATGCGCATCGCCGCCGGCCTGCTGCTGCCCGACAGCGGCGAAATCCGGGTACTGGACACCGACATGCGCGAAAACCCGCTCGCGGCCCAGTCGCGCCTCGGCTACATGCCGCAGCGCTTCGGCCTCTACGAAGACCTCACCGTGCAGGAGAACCTGGACCTTTACGCCGACCTGCAGGGCGTGGAACCGGCGCGGCGCGCCGGGCGGTACCGCGAACTGATGCACATGACCGGCCTGGCGCCGTTCACCGCTCGCCTCGCCGGCCACCTGTCCGGCGGCATGAAACAGAAACTGGGTCTGGCCTGCACCCTGGTCAGCTCGCCGCAACTGCTGTTGCTGGACGAACCCACGGTAGGGGTCGATCCGGTGTCGCGGCGGGAACTGTGGGCCATCGTCTACCGGCTGGTGCGCGAACAGCACATGAGCGTGTTGCTCAGCACCGCCTACCTCGACGAGGCAGAACGCTGCGACGACGTGATCCTGCTGCACGAGGGCCGCCTGCTGGGCCAGCAGGCGCCGGGGGCCTTCAGCGCACCGATGCGCGGCCGGGTGTGGCAGGTGAGCGCCGACCTCGGCAAGCGGCGGCTGCAACAGCGCCTGGACCTCAACCCCCTGGTGCTGGACGCGCTCACCGAAGGACGCCATGCGCGGGTAGTGAGTTGCGACGCGCGGACGCCACCGGAGAAACTGGTCGAAGGACTGCCCGGCGCGCGTATCCAGGCCGTGCAGCCGCGTTTCGAGGACGCCTTCATTGCACGCCTGCAACAGCAGCGGCCGACACCGCCGGCGGCCACCTTCACCGCGCCGCGTACCGGCAGCAAGCGGGACGGCGCCGTGATCGAGGTTCATGAGCTCAGCCGCCGCTTCGGCGACTTCGTCGCCGTCAACCGCGTCAGCTTCGAAGTCCGTCGCGGCGAGATATTCGGATTGCTGGGCGCCAACGGCGCCGGCAAGTCCACCACCTTCCGCATGCTCTGTGGCCTGCTTCCGGTATCCTCGGGCACGGTGCGCGTGGCGGGCGTGGATCTGCGCCGCGCCGCGGCACGGGCGCGCGGCCGCATCGGTTACATGGCGCAGCGCTTCTCGCTGTACGGCAACCTGTCGGTGCGCGAAAACCTCAACTTCTTCGCCAGTGCCTACGGCCTGTCAGGCGCCATCCGCCGCGAACGCATCGCGGCGGCCATGGACGATTTTGAACTGGGCCCCTTCGAACACAGCGCCGCGCTCACCCTGCCGCTGGGCTACAAGCAGCGTCTGGCGCTGGCCGCCGCGCTCATGCACCGCCCCGATATCCTGTTCCTCGACGAACCCACCTCCGGCGTCGACCCGCTGGCGCGGCGCGAATTCTGGTGGCACATCAACGCGCTCGCCGAGGCCGGCGTCACGGTTCTGGTCACCACCCACTTCATGGACGAGGCCAACTACTGCGACCGGCTGGTTATCATGGCCGACGGCGAAGTGCTGGCCGAGGACTCGCCGGAAAACCTGCGTGCCCGCTTCCGCCAGCCCGGCGAGGAAGAGGCTAGCATGGAAGACGCCTTCATCGCCCTCATCGAACAGCATCAACGGGAGAAAGCCGCCTGATGAACGCCGCGCAACGTTCCCGCCGCCGCCTGACCGGCATGGTGCGCAAGGAGAGCCTGCAAATCCTGCGCGACCCGTCCAGCATCGCCATTGCCTTCGTGCTGCCGATCGTGATGCTGCTGCTGTTCGGCTACGGCGTGTCGCTGGACGCCAGGGACGTGCGCATTGGATTCGTCATCGAAAGCCCCGACGGCGACAGCGCCGAACTGCGCGCCGCGTTCGACGAGTCCGAGTACTTCGAGGCGCTGGTGTTCCACGCCATCCAGCCCGCCGAACAGGCCCTGCGCCACCACGACATCGACGGCATCGTGTGGCTGCGCAGCGACTTCAGCCACCGGCTGCACGCCGGCCTGGGCGCCACCGTCGGCGTCATCGTGAACGGTGTGGACGCCAACCAGGCGCGCATCACCGAAGGCTACATCCTCGGCGCCTGGCAGACCTGGCTGAACCACTACGCGGAACGCCGCGGCCTGCCCGAGCCCTTCCCCATCGCCCTCGAACAGCGGGTCTGGTTCAACCCCGCGGTGCGCAGTCGCGACTTCCTGGTGCCGGGGCTGGTGGCGGTGATCATGACCCTGATCGGCGCATTGCTGACCGCGCTGGTGGTGGCGCGCGAGTGGGAGCGCGGCACCATGGAAGCGCTGCTGGTCACGCCCATCCACATCCGCGAACTGCTGCTCGGCAAGCTGATCCCTTATTTCGTGTTGGGAATGGGCGGCATGCTGCTCACCGTGGCCATGGCGCGCTGGCAGTTCGACGTGCCGCTGCGCGGCTCCTTCGCCGTGCTGCTGGCGGCCTCGGCCCTGTTCATGCTGGTGGCGCTGGCGATGGGCCTGCTGATCTCCATCGTCGCCAGGAACCAGTTCGTGGCCGGCCAGGTCGCCATCATCGTCACCTTCCTGCCGGCCTTCATCCTGTCGGGATTCATCTTCGACATCCATTCCATGCCCTGGGCCATTCAGCAGATCACCTGGCTGATCCCGGCGCGCTACTTCGTGTCCATCCTGCAGACCGTGTTCCTGGCCGGCAACGTGTGGAGCGTCATCCTGCCCAACGCGGCGGCGCTGGCGCTGATGGGGGCCTTGTTGCTGGCGCTGGTGCGGCGCAAAGCCGGCAAGCGACTGGAGTAAGAGGGATGCTGCAACACATCTTCGCGCTCATCGTCAAGGAATTCCTGGCGCTGCTCAAGGACAAGCGCAGCCGCTTCGTCATCATCGGCCCGCCCATCGTGCAACTGGTGGTGTTCGGCTACGCCGCCACCTACGACCTGAACCGGGTACCCTTCGCCATCTACGACGAGGACAACACGGTGCTGTCGCAACGGCTGACGGAGCGTTTCAGCGGCTCCACCACCTTCGAACTGGTCGGCCGCATCGACCACGATGCGGGCATTGCGCCGATGATCGATGGCAAGCGCGCGCTGATGGTGTTGCACATCGGCCCGCGCTTCAGCGACCGGCTGGCGAGCGGCGACAGCGCGCCGGTGCAGGTCATCGTCGACGGCCGCAACTCCAACACCGCGCTGCTGGCGCTCAACTACGTGCGCGATGTGCTGCTTGCCTTCACCGCCGACTGGGCCGCCGAACAGCAGCGTCCGCCACCACCGGCGAAACTGGAAATGCGCGCCTGGTTCAACGGCAACCTGGTATCGCAGTGGTTCATCGTGCCGGGCATCATTGGTCTCCTGACCCTGGTGGTGTCGCTGCTGGTGACCGCTCTGTCGGTGGCGCGGGAACGCGAGGAAGGCACCTTCGATCAGTTACTGGTGACGCCCCTGCGCCCGGTGGAAATCCTGATCGGCAAGTCGGTGCCGGGACTGATCATCGGCCTGCTGGAATCGACTCTGATCGTACTGCTGACCGTGTACTGGTTCGAGGTGCCCCTGCGCGGCCACATCGGCGCCCTGTACCTGGGCCTGTTCCTGTTCCTGCTCGCCAACATCGGCATCGGCCTGATGATCTCCTCGATGGCGGTCACCCAGCAGCAGGGCTTGCTTGGCGCCTTCCTGTTCCTGGTGCCGGCGGTCATCCTGTCCGGCTTCGCCACCCCCATCGCCAACATGCCGGAGCTGGTGCAGCAACTGACGCTGATCAACCCGATGCGCTATTTCCTGGTCATCGTGCGCGGCGTGTTCCTGGAAGACGCCGGCATGGATCTGCTGGCGGACCAGTACTGGCCGATGGCGGTGATCGCCCTGTGCAGCCTGGCGGCGGCCGGCTGGCTGTTCAGGCGGCGCATGTATTGACCAGCGCTAACCCAGGTACTGCGCCAGGCCACGGGCCCAGTCGTCGACGAACTGCTGGATGGAGTCGGCGAAATCGGCGTCCGGCCGGCGCCGGTTGATGGTGCAGTGCACCACCACGCCGCCCGGCGGCTCCGCGCCGGCGGCCACGGTCCAGGCCAGCGCGTTCGGACAACCGGGCAGGGAGAAGCGCACGCCGTCGCGGATGGTTTCGCGGTTGACCCGAAACTGCCCCCACAGGCAATACATCTCGCCGTGCTCCCCTTCGTCGGACAACAGGGTATCGATGGACGCGCACAGTTGCGGCAGGCGCGAGAGTGTCGCGATCGACTGCAGGCGGGCGGCGTCGGCCTCGACATCGGCTATGGCGAAAAATTCCATGGGCGAACCTGGCGGCTGAAAACCGGGGCATTATACCCGCGCCGCCGCGTTCGTCACCGGCAGCCGGGTGCTATTCGGTGTTGTCCAGCAGGGCGTCGAGCGGCACGTCGCGGAAACGGTAGATGCTGCCACCGTGTTCGGCGACGAATCGAACGGCATCCTCGCGGCTGGAAAAGGGCACTACCTCGGGCGCCTGCATGCCGCCGAGGCGGTCGCTGCCGACCACGTAGAACGCCTTGCGCGCATCGATCCAGGTACCCGGCTCGGGCTGGTCCCAACTGGCGCGGCCGACGTCGGTGACGTAGATGGCGAGGATGTTCTTCGGTTCGCCGGGCAGATGGGTGAAGGCAAGCGTGTCGCGCACCGAGGTGAACCACAACGGCTCGTCGCGGCCGGCGAGGAAGATCTGCCCCTTGGGGCCGTTGTGGCTGCTCACCAGCATGCCGCAGAAATAGCCGACCGCGTCGGGTGTCAGTTCGCGCGGTTCGGGAACCGGCTGCGGCGCCTCCTCGCTGCAGGCGGCGCCAAGCAGCACGAACAGCCACACGGTGAAAACGAGCGATACGGTTCTCATCACAACTCCCGGCGGTGAAAAATGGCCATGGTCGCGCCCAGCGGCGCCAGCACCCACAGGAACATCAGCCCCAGCAGCAACGGTATACCAAACCCGGCCCGCGCCGCCACCCCGGCCAGGCCCGCGGCCTGGCTCACGGCTTCAAACGCTGTCAGGTTGAGCAGGCGGTAGGTGTCCGAGGGGCTGAACAGCATCAGGATCGAGAACAGCCCCTGGCCGATGCGCTGCTCGTGGTCCGCGAGCAGCAGGCCGAGCAGACCGAGATCATACAACACCACGAAAATCAGCCACAGCACGATGGCCGCACCGGCGGCAGTGCTGCGTTCCCGCACCAGCACGCTGACCAGGTAGCCGAGCGCCACGAACACCGCGCCCAGCAACAGCGAGCTGCCCATCATGGTGAGGTAGGCCTGCCAGCCGAGCACGCCCTGCCCGGCGAACAGCACCGTGCCCAGCGCCGCGCCGCCGTAGCCCACCAGCACCGCCGTGAACAGGATCAGCATGTGGCCGCAGAACTTGCCGGCCACCACTTGCCAGCGCGCCACCGGGTAGGTCAGCAACAACAGCATGGTGCCGCGCTCGAACTCCCCCACCAGCGCGTCGAACGCCAGCAACAGGGCGATCAGCGGCAACAGGTAGACGCTGAGGCTGGTCAGGCTGACCACGCTCACGTCCAGGGCGCTGGCGCGGGTGGCACCAGCGGGCGCCGATCCCACCAGCAACAGCGCCAGCGCGGTGGCGCCCAGCAGGACGATGGCGGCCGCCACCCAGCGGTTGCGCAAGCCGTCGAGGAATTCATTTGCGGCAAGTATCGCTATCGCTCTCATTGCGGTTGCGCGTTCTCCATGTAGTGGTTGTAGATATCGTCCAGCCGTGGCGGCATCACGTCCATGTCCTCGACCGCCTCGCCGAGTTCGCTGATACGACGAAACAGGATCATCTTGGTGGTTCCGAGGCAGGACAGCTCCACGCCGTGGTCGTTGACCCGCCGCAACTCACCCAGCGGCGCCAGTTGTTCGGCGACGCGCGCGGTATGGCCGTCGGCAATGCGCAACCGCACCATGATCGGCAGGCCCGCCTGGCGCATCAGCGCGGACAGGGTGCCGCAGGCGACGATGACGCCGTTTTTCATGATGGCGATGCGGTCCGCGCGCCCCTCCACCTCGTTCAGCGAATGCGAGGAGGTCAACGATGTGGTGCCGGACAGGCTGAGGCTGTCGATCAGGTCGTAGAACTGCCGCCGCAGCGTCGGATCGAGCCCGCTGGTGGGTTCGTCCAGGAACAGCAGGCGCGGCTGGCCGAGCATGGCCTGGGCCAGCCCCAGGCGCTGGCGCATGCCCTTGGAATAGGTGCTGACGCGGCGCCCGGCGGCCTGTTCCAGCCCTACCCGCTCCAGGATGCCGGCGCATTCCCGGACCGGCACACCCTTGAGCCGGGCGTAGAAAGCCAGCACCTCACGGCCTTTCATGGCGCCGTGAAACGCCACGCTCTCCGGCAGGTAGCCGATGGCGCGCCGCTGCGCGGCCGCCGCGGTGGCCGGGTCGGCGTCGAGCACGCGCACGCTGCCCCGTGAAGGATGGGTCAGCCCCAGCATCAGTTTCATCAGCGTGGTCTTGCCGGCGCCGTTGTGGCCGATCAGCACCATGCGCTCGCCGCGCCTGACCGACAGGTCCACGCCACGCACCACCGCCTTGCCGGCGTAGTGCTTGCTGACCCCGGCCAGTTCGATCGCCGTCTGCGTGCCGCCCGCCTCAGCCATCGGAACGCTCCGGGATCTCCGGCACCCGCATCAGCGGCGCGCTGTCGCGAACCCCGCCGGGATACAGGGCCGGGAACTGGGACTGCGCCCAGCGCAACACCTGCACCGCCGGGCTGTTGAGCAGCAGCTTGGCCATCGGATGCCGCCACACGATCTGGTCGACGAGATCGTTGGGGCGGTAGGGCCTGTCCGCGATACCGTCCCCGTCGAGGTCGAAGGCGGGGTTGTCGCTCCAGTAGTTTCCGCGGCCTTCCAGGGACCACTCGATGAAGCGGGTGCCGACGTATTTCACCTGGGTGCGGTTGTTCACGAAGGCATTCCCGTACACCAGGTTGCGCTCCGAACCGGCGGTGAAATGGATGCCGATGCGGCAGCCGGAGAAATAGTTGTCATGGATGCGGTTGACGTTGGCATTGTAGATGAACACACACTTCTCGGGCCCACCCGTCACCCGGTTGCCGCGGATGTCGGAATGGTTGGTGTAGTTGAAAAACAGACCGCGATCGCGGTCGCCCTCCGAGACGTTGCCCACGACCCGCAGGCGCTCGGAATACATCAGCGCGTAACCGACGTGGTTGCCGCTGGAATGGTTGAAACTGACCTCACTGTCGTGAGTGTACATGTAGTGAATGGCAAAGCGCAGTTCGTGCAGGTAGTTTCCGCGAAACACATTGTCGTGGCTGGTGGTAACGAAAATGCCGTCGCGGCCGAAACGGATGTCGTTGTCCTCGACCACCGAGCCCGGCGTATTCCACAACTGCACGCCGTTGCCGCGCGCGTTGACGCGGGGGTTGGTGCTGCCCACGATGGTGTTATTGCGTACCCGCGCGTCGTCCGGGCCCTTGAGGTAGACGCTTATCAGGTTGCCCCGCAGGCGGTTGCCGTCGATCAGGGCGCGGTCCCCCTCCGGGGTCACGAAGATGCCGCTGTCCTCGGTCGCCAGGCTGGTGCCGGAACCGCGCACGGTAACATTGCGCACCGTCACATCCGGCGCGTCCACGGTAATCACCCGCCCCTCGCCGCCGCCGTCGACGATACTGCCGGCCGAGCCGTACAGTTCCAGCGGCTTGTCGATAACGATCCGGCCGGCGTACACACCGTCCTGCAACAGCAGGCGGTCGCCGGGCCCGGCCTGAGCGATGGCCTGTTGCAAAACGCCGTCGCCGGGCGCCACGCGCCGTTCCGCGGCGCCCGCCACCGTGGCCAGACAGACAAGCAGCAGCCACAAAAATCCGCCGGCCGGCGCTCGGCCGACCGGCGGTTCACGATGTGCCCTGCAACACGGCAAAACGCGAATGGCTATGTCGGCTCCACCAGCATGCGGCCGCGCATTTCCATGTGCAGTGCGTGACAGAACCACTGGCAGTAGAACCAGTGCACGCCGGGTCGGTCCGCGGTAAAGGTCACCGAAGAGGTGGCCTGCGGCCCGATTTCCATGGCGATGCCGTAGTTGGCCAGCGTGAAGCCGTGCGTCAGGTCATCGATCTGGTCATTGTTGCTGATGTAGATGGTGACCTCGTCGCCCTGCTTGACGGTGAACTTCTCCATGCTGTAGTTCGGCGCGATCGACCAGATGTAGACGCGCACCTTGTTGCCGTCCCGAATCACCTTCGAGTCGGTATACAGGTTCACGCCGTCCTTCTCGGCCTGCGCGCGCGCTTCCGCCCACATGGGGTCGTCCTTCTTCCATACCGAACGCGGATTGACGATATCGGAACGCACGATGATGCAGTCGTGCGGCTCGGCGAAAGTCGGGCCGTCGTGCACGATCTTCATATGCTTGCCGGAGATGTCGATCAACTGGTCGTTCTCGGGTTTCAGCGGCCCGGCGTTGAGGAAGCGGTCCTTGGAGAACTTGTTGAGGGACACCAGCCACTTGCCATCGGCTTCCCTGGTCTCGCCCATGGACGTGTGGTTGTGGCCCGGCTGGTAGTGCACGTCGATCTTCTCGATGATCGGGTCCACCTTCTTGCCGGCATAGGCATCGACGGCCTTCTGGATGTTCCATTTCACCGCCTGGCTGTCCAGGAACAGGGTGGTAAAGGCGTTGCCCTTGCCGTCGAAGGCGGTGTGCAACGGACCCAGGCCCAGCTCCGGCTCGGCGACCACCGCGTCGCGCGGCTCGATCTTGTCCTTGAACAGGTCGGGCAGGCGCCGCACGTCGATGACGCTGACGGTCGGTGACAGCTTGCCGTTGATCACCACGTACTTGCCGTCCGGCGCGGTGTTGCACCCGTGCGGGCTGTTGGAGACGGGAATGTAACGGGTGTACCTGGAGCCGTGGCGGCCGTCGATGACGGGAACGCCCTTCATCTCCTTGTAGTCACCCTTCTTCACCGCATCCTCGATGGCCTTGATGTCGAACACCACCACCCAGTCCTGCTCGTTGGCGGTCATCTGCGCAAGGTTGACGCCCTCCTCGCTGTTATAACAGGTCGAGAAGGCATACAGGCCCTGGTAGTCCGCGTCGCAGTTGTCCAGGTTGCCATCCACCATCACCTGCCAGGCGACTTCCATGGTGTCGCCGTCGATGGCGGTGAAGATGGCGTGGTACTTCTTTGGATCGTCGAGGTCGCGGCCGTCGTTGGGCAGCGGCACGCGGTGCTCGCCGTTGGCGAACACATAGCCGGTACGCGGGTACTTCTGCGGGCGCAGGCCGTGGATGTCCGCGGCGTTGGGAATCTCGATAATCTTGTCGCACTTCATCACGTCGCAACGCACCCGCGCCACGCGGGTGTTTGCCTTGTCGTTCATGAACAGGTAACGGCCGTCGTAGGTGCCGTCGGTGAACGACATGTGCGGGTGGTGAAGGTCGCCGTTCAGCCACACGCCGCCACGGCTCTCCAGGAACTTCCTGGTGTCGGGCAACAGTCCTTCGGTGAGAATCTTGCGGCTCTCGTTGGTCATGCCCCAGCCGGTGGCGCTGCAACGATTGAACACCGGCACACGCATCAGCTCGCGCATGGAGGGAACACCCATGATACGCAGCTCGCCAGCCTGACCACTACTCCAGAAACCGTAATACTCGTCCAGCTCGCCCGGGCCGACATTCGCCTTGCCTTCACCGGACGACGCCTCGACCGCTGGTGGGTACAGCAGTGAACCTCCTGTCAACCCGGCCACTCCACCTGCCCCGGCCAGCGCCGCCAGTTTGGCGGAGCCGCCCAGCAGCTCTCTTCGGGTAATACCCGATTTCTTGTCATCTGATTTTGACATTGCGTCTCTCCCTCTGCTTCTGCTCTTGGTTAAACCGTGCCCGCGGGGCGCGGCCTGTGTGTATAAACCACTCTAACCGTGGCTTCCTGGTTCCTGGCTGGACGCTTTGTCTGCCGTCTCGTTTTGCCTTTGCCGGACTTCTTCCATCCGGCGCGCGACACCCGTCTTGCCGCCCTTCGAAAGATTGACCTGCCGCTCGCGTTTCAGACGTTTCTGGATCAGCACCGGACAGGCGTGATCGTCCGAGTACACCACCTGGCAGTGCAAACAGTATAGACACTCGTTGACATTGATATTGCCTTCCTTGTGGATGGCCTGGACCATGCACTCGTTGGCGCAGCGCTGGCACGGCGCTCCGCACTCCTTGTAGCGCTTCAGCCACTCGAACATGCGCAGCCGCCCCGGGATCGCCAGCGCCGCGCCGAGCGGACACACATAGCGGCAATAGAAACGTTCGATAAACAGGCCGGGTATCAGCACGGCGATCGCGAACACCACGAAAGGCCAGTCGCGGGCGAACTTGAGAATGATCGCCGTCTTGAACGGCTCCACTTCCGAGAGCTTTTCGGCAATCCCGAGGGAATGCAGGGAGAACCCGAACAACACAAGGAATATCAGATACTTGAGCGTCCACAAGCGTTCGTGCAGCCCCCACGGCAGCGTAAGCTGGGGGATCTTCACCCACTTGGCGACGCGATTCATCAGTTCCTGCAGCGCCCCGAACGGGCACAACCAGCCACAATAGGGACCGCGGCCCCAGAACAGCAGCGCGGCGGCCACCGAACCCCAGAGAATGAAGATCAGGGGCTCCATCAGAAAGTAGTTCCAGTCGAAACCGCTGACCAGCGCGTTGAACACCGCCAGTATGTTGACCACCGACAACTGGGCGTTGGCGTACCAGCCGATGCCAAACAGGGTGAACAGCAGGAAGCCGACGCGCACCCGGTCGGTGAGCAGCGGCCGCTTCACCAGCCAGTCCTGGAAGAAGAAGATCAGCGTCAACACACCCAGCGCCAGCATCAGCACGATGACCTCGCCCTGCTTGGCCAGCCACATTCGCGTCCACAGCGGCGCGCCGGGCTGATCCGCGCCGATCCAGGCAGCCAGGCCCCTCGACACCGGCTGCTCCGGCTCAATGATGGTCAGGTACTTTCGCGGCGGCGTGTAGACAAGCTCGAAGGTCTGGAAAGCCTTCTTGCGCGGACCGACCGCGCGCCCCACCAGCAGTTCCAGCTTCCAGGGCGCCGCCGGGTCGAAGCCCTGCCCGGAAGGCACCACGAACAGGTCGACGTCCTTCAGTTTCGGCGCGCCATCGGCGGCGATGCGGCTCAGGCGCTTGTGCTGGTAGTCGTGGAAACGGATCTTGGTGTCGCCCTGCACGAGCTGGAAGCGGTCGAAGATACCACCGCGCACATAACCCGATCCCTTGAAGGAATAGCGTCCGTCGCCGGCCAGCAGGATAGCGTGCTGTCCCGGTTCCAGGCGCTTCTGCAGGTTACGGTACTCCGCTTCGCCGAGCAGGCTGCGGCCGATGGCCGGGATGGACACCACCCCGGCATACAGTTCGATGAAGGCCTCGTTGGGGTCGCCCAGTTCCGGATGCTCGGCGGCCAGCGGATCCCCCGACGCCTCGAAGGCCTGGTTGACCTCCTCCAGCGTCAGCAGCAAACGCGCCACCGAACCGTCGGCCAGCAACGCCTGCCAGTCCTCGACCGTTCCCGCCTCGGGGTTGATCACCGCGCGTGGTCCGCTGGCTTCGGCCTGCGGCCGCAGGCCGCCAAGGCCGTGCGCGCGCGCCACCTTGATGGCGCTGCGCAGGATCGTGTCGTCCATCACCATCACCGTCACGGTGGCGCCGGTCACCACGTCCACCTTGTGGTCGCCAATCTCGGCGCGCACCAGCTTGCCGATGTCCAGTCCCTGGTAGTCGTCCAGCACCGCGACGATGCGTTTCTCCGGGATGCCGATCAACACAATGGGCTCGTGGTGCTCCACCAGCAGCACCTTGCGAATCACCCCTTTCATGTCGATGGCGACCAGTTGATGGATGGGTTTGCCGGAGTAACCGGTGGTGTTGACGTAGTCGCTGGTCAGGAACACGAAA
The DNA here is from genome assembly GCA_015494295.1 of Gammaproteobacteria bacterium. Classification (GTDB taxonomy): domain Bacteria; phylum Pseudomonadota; class Gammaproteobacteria; order DSM-19610; family DSM-19610; genus Thiogranum. The sequence continues at coordinate 104,651 of WGBO01000026.1, forward strand.
CCGAGGCGGGTGTCGCCCTTGAAGGCCGGCGCGACGGGTGGATCGCTCTCCGGCTCGCCGATACGGTCCGCGCCGGGAAATACCGCCTGCGGCTCGATGTCGGCAAGGAAACGCGGCAACTCGCTCGCGCCCGCCAGCCCGCTCGTCATCATCGACAGAAGCAGCAAGGCAAACAGCCACGACACGCGCACGGCACCACGACGCCAGGGCGCACCGGTGACGCAACACCTCTTTCGCAGCGCTCCGGCGCCAACGTGCTCCAGACTATTCATTAAGTTATGTAAGTGTATTACCCTGTGTGTGAAAAGCAGTATAGCCAACCACCTCCCAATAGCTACTTGATCTAAATCAAGGCGGCCGGAAACCTGCTGGGCGACAAACAGGATGTGTGCGAGACTCACCGTATGCTGAGCACCGACGTAAAGACAACCAGCGAACTCATGTCGATCGCCTTGCAGGCCGAGCACGAAGCCGTGCGCCGCTACAAGCACCTGGCCACCGCCATGCGCGAAGCCGGCAACGCCGAGGCCGCCTCCCTGTTCGAACGCATGGTGGAAGAAGAAAGCGGTCACGAAAACCTGATCGAGGAATGGGCCCGGCTGGAAGGCGTGGAACTGCGTGACGACATCGGGCCGGTCGTCTGGCAGGACCCCCAGGTCTCCACACAGTACGACGGCGAAGCCATCGACCCACTGCATAGCACACCCTACCGCGCACTGGCATTTGCCGTGCACAACGAGGAGCGCGCGTTCCGTTTCTATACCCACGTCGCGGCAACGGCGGAAGATCCCTCGGTGCGCGAATACGCGGAAATCCTCGCCCAGGAAGAACTCGGCCATGCCGCGCTGCTGCGCGCCATGCGCCGCCGCGCCTGGCACGCCGAACAAAACCGGGAAAGCGAAGTTCCGGACATCGACCCGGGCGCCGTGCGCACCCTTGCCGACCTGCTCACCATCGCGCGCAGCGCCGAACACTGCCTGGCGGAAAACCTCGCCGCACTGGGTGAAACACACCCGGAACTCACCAGCGCGGAACAGGCCATGCGCGACGTCCTGGCACAGATCGAGGCGGACATGGCGCAGACGGGCGAACCCGGCGAAAAGGCCCGCAAAGCCATCCAGGTCATCGAGGACTACCGCCAGCGCAACAGCGTCGCGCCGCATGACGCGGAGGCATTGCTGGAACGCCTGAGCACCGACAGCGACCGCTGCTTTGCGTTCTACGATGCCGTGGTCTCCCAGGCGAAGGACGAACAGGTCATGCTGGCGGCGCAAAAACTGTCGGAGTCCATCCTGGACCGAATCAGTCTGTTGCAGGCCAGTGCGTTAAGGCCTGCTGACTGACGCCGCGCCTGCCGGCAGCCTGACGGCGTTCGGTTCGCTGCCGTCGGGGGTAGATCTCATCCACCAGGCTGTCGCGGTTGTTGTCTGGTCCATCATCTGCGACCAACGGAGTTGGAAGCGGCGTGACGGGCGGTCCGAGTGAAATCGGTCTCCAGACAGACAAAAGGCCCTACACCTTGCGATGCAGAGCCTTGGGATCAGAGGCCCCAGTCAGTTTGTCATCACCGGCTGGGGTCTGCCACCCGGAAGTGGTCTTACAAGCCCGATTTATCGGGAACATCAATATTATCGGCACGCCACCCCATAAAATCAAGGTGTGTTAATGCCAAGGGCAATCATCACTCCCCGGCGGATAGCCTCCAGATCCTCTGTAAGCACTTGTTCTGCTACGTAAATTCGCCTCCCTCCGGGCTCCTTGCCAATCATCACCCGATCCAGCCGCTCCAGCGAGACCGTAGCCAGCATGTCGCACTTGGCCCAAGTCTCTCTCCCGGCCAGCTTACCAGGCAGCGAACGCGGGTCCATCCGATGGTGGAACGGCTCCGCCGGGTTCGGGGCGGTGGTGCTCAACGGCACGATGGTGCAAAGCCGGTTCGAGCGCCGGGGCCGGGGCGAGATCACCACTACCGGCCGCCGCTTGATCATCTCCGGTGCCTTGAACCCGGTGTTGAAATCGCAGATCAACACCATCCCTGGTTTGGGGTGAAAGGTAAGCGGCATCCTGTGTTAGTAATTCCTGTAAAAGGCTTCGGCAACAAATTTCATGAATTCTTCTGTTTTCTCCTGGCTGCGGCTGATCACCTGCCACGGCTCCAGTCTCGCCACCTCGGTTTGCAGGTCCTTGGCGGTCTTCGCGCTACAACCCAAAATATCCTGAATGGAACTCGCCGAAACCCCTTCGCACTGAAATATATAGGCGAACTCCAGCAGCTCCTGGAAGTTGAAGAACTTCTGCTGGTAGTCGTTGGGCGACTGCGAAGCGAAGAATACCACCACCCCCTTGGACCGCCCTTCGCGGATGATGCGCTGCAGAAAGATGTTCTTCTGCCCCAAATAGTTGTGGGCCTCATCGATGACCAGAATGGTGCGGATGGTGCGGCGTCCGTCCTCCACCGGGCTGTCAGGCAAGGCGGCCATCTCCTTGTAGAGCCGTTCGATGACCAGATAGGCCACCAGTTCCTTCAATACCGGCATGGCGTGCACGTCGATCAGCAGGGTGCGATTGGAGATCTTCTCCATGGGCTCGGTGTCGTCGCCGTGCTTCCAGAACAGGTCGAAATCCGACAGGTCCCGCAACACCTCGATCAGGCTGTCGTCCTTCTTGTTCTCCTCCTCATACATCAGGGCGGCAATTTCCATGATGTCCTGGAAGTCCGGATACGGCTTATCACCGGCCGCACGCTTGGCATAGCCCGCGCGGATCGCCTCCGTCAGCGCGCCCTTCTGCACCACCCCCAGCTTGGAGTTGATGGAGGCGAAGCTCTCCGCCTTCTCTCGCGCCGACACATTGATGGTCTGCTCATCATAGGACGGCAGGATGAAGGGATTGATGGGCAGGCTCTGGCCGCCCTGCAACAAACGATAGGGCGTGCACTTGGCGACTTCCAGAAACCGCTGGTTGTCTACCACATCGCCCTTGTAGTCGAAATAGATGAAATTGGTCTGATAGTTGGACTGGGCGCGGATGTCGGCCAGGATTTTCAGCAGGAACTGGGTTTTGCCTACACCGGGCTTGCCCATGATGGCCAGGTGTGAGTTGGCATGCTTGGCGGTGTTGTTAAGCTCCATCACCACTTCCTGGTTCTGCAACACCGTGCGGCCGATGAAGATGTCCAGCCCCTTGCCAGCCATTTCACGGCGCCCCTCGAACTCCACGGTCTCCAGCAAGCGGGCCAGAATTTTGTTGGCGTCGCGCCCGGCCTCGACGAACATCTTTTCCAGGTGTTTGCAGCCGCTGTCGATGTGGTTCTTGATGATGGACTTGTTGGAGAAGAACTCATCCTCGCCAATCTCGACCCGACCGTAGAGCTGTGAAATCAACGCCCGGATCAGGGCGCCATCCTGTCCGAGGAAACTGGACTGGCGCATCTCGCCACCGCTGAAGTTGGTGCTAGGCTGCACATCGGCGCCGTCCTTCACCATTGAGAGGCTGCACGCCATACGCGCCAGCACGGCCTTATCCAGCTTGGTTTCAAAGCGCAGGCCGCTCAGTACCTCGTCGGCCTCCATGGAGAGATAGAGTCGGTCCGCCATGCTCAGTGCTCCCAAAAATAGCCAGGGCGGAAGGTGGTCAGCTCCCGCCGCTGGTCGAATTCAAGAATCCCCGCCCCGCTCAGATAGGGCTTCAGCTCTTCGTAATAGGCGCCATCCACCTCGGTATCGGTGGAGAGGATCACCACCTGCTCGCCGGCATTGGGGAAGTAGTTATTGACGATGCTGTTGCGGTGGGCACTGTCAAGGCGGGACAGGGGCGTGTCAATGATGATGGGCAGGTCGAGCTGGCTGGTCTGGGCAAGCCCCCAGAGCAGGGAGACGGCAAAGATCTCCTTTTCGCCGGCCGATAGCCCCGACTTCTTGATCTCGTGACCATTGCGGTCGCGGATCTTCACCTCGTAGGTCTTGGGGTCGATCACCAGGTCCTTGATCAGGCCACTCTTGCTGGAGAGGCGCTTGTACATCTCGAAGGTCTTCTCCTGCAGCAGGTGGACCTTGTTCTTGCGCAGCCGCACGGTGAACTGGTTCAACAGGTTGGCGATGGCATCGCACTCGTTGATGAAGTCCGCCTTCTCCTTGGAGACATTGTGCTTGTCATAGAGGCGGGCGATCTCCGCCTCGATCTCCTGCACCCGCTTTTCCAGCGCCAGCAGTTCTTCTTCCAGCAAGCGAAGCTGCTCGGTCTTGCGGCCGATCTGGTTGGAGGCGCTCTCCATCTCCTCCTGAAGCTGCTCGAACAGCTCGCGCTCGGTTTCGCTGGCCGCGCCGATCTGGGAGGCCGCCTCCAGCCGACGCAGCTCCACCTCCAGCTCGCGTTTCTCATCCAGCAGGGGGGCTATGAGAAACACCTCGCTGCCTTCGATCTCTTCCATGCGGTGCAGCACCCGCGCCGCCTCGCGTTCGGAGAGGTTGAGCAGTTTTTTCACCTCGCCGATGCCCGCGCCCTCCTTGAGCAGGCGCAGGATGCGCCGCTCCAGTTCGGCCATCTTCTCAGGGGTGAGGCGCTCATGGTAGATGGGCTCCGGCTCCTCCACCGCGCGCACGATCTGGTGGGCCAGGGCCTCGGCATTCTCACGGATCGCCTCCTGCTGGCTGGATTCCCGCTCCGCCTCGATCTGGCGGCGCAGATCGCCAAACAGCTTGCCGGCGATCCCCAGGGGCAGAAACTGTTCGGCCAGGATCTTGATCTCGTTTTCCACCTGCCCCAGCCGGGTGGATACCTGAATGCGCCGTTTCTCGTTGGCGCGGGCCTCTTCCCGCGTCTCCGGCTCGGACTGAAAGGCGGCCTGGAAGCGCTTCTTCGCCTCTTCGTACTGTTCCTTGAAATCGTCCAGCGCCTGCTGCACCTCGGCCCGCTCCTTGCGCTTGCGCTCCAGCTTGCTCTTCTCCTTCTTCAACTCGCTCTGCTTGAACTCCAGGTCCTCGTCGGAGATCTCCACAAAGCCCTGCCGTTCCTGGTTCTTGATGTGCAGGATATCATCGGCCAGACGCTTGACATATTCGATACCCAGGGCTGCCTCCAGCGAGGCCTGCAAACGCACCTCGGAGTGATCGTCGGCGGCGATCTCCTGGATCTTCTCGCCGTCGAAAAAGAAGAATTGGGTGATCCCCGGCGGCACCAGGGAGCGGATAAAGTCCTGCCACATCTGTTTGTTCTGCACCGAGACGCGCTTGCCGTCGCGCACCACCACCAGCTTTTCTTCCAGATCCTTTGCCTTCGGCTCGGGCACGGTACCGGCGGACCAACTGCGCTTGACCACGATCTCGGCCAGGTCGTCGGTCTCCAGCACCAGCTCGATGGAAACATGGGCATTGCCCCGTGCCAGCTCCTTGCGGTTGATGGCCTTGTAGATCAGGTCCGGCTTGGCGCCATAGAGGCAGATGGTGATGGCCTCCATGAGTGAGGTCTTGCCCGCGCCATTCATGCCGCCGATGAGGAAGATGCTCTTGCCATCGGCGCCGGCAGGAAACTCAATGGTGGTCTCGTACTGGAAGGACTTGTAGCCCTCAATGGTCAGCCGCTTGATTCTCATATCTTATCTTTCTGTTCCGCCAACTCCCAGATGCCGCGTGGCGAGTTCTTCTTCAAAATACCTTCTTTGACCAGCGCATTGCGCTCCCAATGGGTGTTGTTCTCCCAGACGATCTCACCGGTTTTCCGTTTCATCAGGTCGCCTGGAAGCAACTGCCCTGCCAAGATGTCTCGCATTTTATCTATTACCTCCGAGCACTTTGCAGAGCCGCCCAGTTCACGCAAGGCAGCGAGCAAATATTCGCGCAGCACCTCCTGGCTGGTGCGTGGGGCCTTCTCCTTGCGCTTGCGGCTCCCCTTGGTCTTGGGACCATTGCCTGATTGCCTGGCCTTCGTCAGCGCCGCGTCGATGCTGGCCAACAGCGGCCGCAGACCTTCTGCCCAGTGTTTCAGTTCGGCCGCCGCCTGCTCGCCGTTTTCCAGGCGCATCATCAGGTCCAGCTTGAGCCGGCGTAAGTCGTCCGGGATGGGGTGTCCCTGGGCCTGCAAGCGCTCGCTACTACGCGCCACCTCCTTCAACTGCGCCCGCAAGGCGGCCTGTTCGCTGGCGGTCCCGGTCAGCCTGCCCAGTTCGTCCTTGAGCCAGTGCAGCACAGTGTCCCGATCCAGCGGCGCGTCATCCATGGCCTATCGCTCCAGCGCCTCCGGCGGCATTTTCAGGATCTCGCGCAAAGCGTCATAGACCCCGTGGCGGCGCTCCTTGAATTCGTACTCGCGCACCGTTTCCAGCAGCTTCAGCACCTTCTGGATGCTCACCCCGTGCTGCTGGCACAGCTCCTCCAACAGGGCGCGGTCTTCCTCGGCAAGTTTCATGCAGCAATGGCCTCCTCGATGAGTGCTTCGACGCGATGTTTGGCTTGTTCCAGCAGGTGTACTGATTCGTGGGTCTTGTCGATGGATTCTTTCATCAAAGACGCGATCCTTTGCTCCAGTTTTTCATCTAAGCGCGGGATCAACACCCTGCCGACATCATGCGGAGACAAATGCCCATTCGTTGATCCCGTGATCCACCGCTGCAACTGCACCTGACCAATGCGGTGACTCAAGAAAGCCAGCAGATAGTGCGGGTTGATCGAGCCATTTGTGGTGATTGCCAACAGGTCGCCGCTGAATGTCAGCTCCTCATATCTCGAAACGATGCCGACTTTGCCGATCGTTGCTCCGGTAATGGCAAGAAGAAGGTCGCCTTGCTTAGCAACGGGCATCCCCTTGAATCTTCGACTTTTACCTTCAGCGACGATTTCGTTGTTCTGGATGTGCTTGATGCTCACATACGGAATCGTTCCTTCAGGACTCTCTTCTTGCTGAGTGCCCTTGACCATGGCAGCTGTCAGGAAACGGAGCGGTTGCACGTTGGGCAGTTTTACAAGCGCCTGTTCATATTGAAGCGCTGTTGGGCTAAAGCATTGTGCATCTATGCGGTTGGCCAAAATCGCCTGGCTCAGTGCCACCTCACTAAACCGCGCCGCGTAGCTGACGGGCTTGTCGAAGGTCAGCTTGTCCAGGCCGAGTTCGGATTCGAGGAGTGATTGGGCTTGCGCGTAGGCGGTGCGAGATCTATATGCTGCCAGCTCCGCCTCTTGATATCTCGACTCGATTTTGTCTTGTTCTTCATCAGAAATCAGAGGGATTTTTAATCTAGCGACAGATTCGATGGTCAGATGAGGCTGACCGGTTTGGCTTGCCGTCCGTATTAGGAGCGACTGACCTATCTCGGAATGAAGATACATCCACAAATAGAAGCGATTGATCTTGCTTAGATTTCTTGTACGAACGATTAGAACATCACGGCAGACTGAATACTTCGGATAAATATTTGTCAGAAGAGCAACCTTTCCTAATGAGTTTCCCCCCTTGGCTATTATTAAATCTCCTGGCTCACACAACGCTATTGTTGCAGCATTTTGATCTAGAACGCTTCTTGGAAGAAATGCAGTCCTCTCATCAACTGTAAGCAGCCCGTCTTGTATTTCGTTAACGCGTAAAAACGGAATACCTTCTCGATTAAAATTGTAATAGGGCACAATTGACGGATAAAAAGCACTACAGTCGATTGCAGCGCCTGCATTCCTAATTGATATATTGGGATAATTTGAAATAGCCTTTGTAAGTCGAATGAAATTAGGCCGATAGTACTCGGCATCCATTCGGCCAAGCTCCAATTCAGATAATGGAACCTCACTGGCAGTAACCATCACTCCCCCTCCCAAAAATCAAACCCCTGCTCCTGGGCAAAGCGCACAAAGGCCTCGGCGATGCAGAGTTGTTCGTCGGGAATCTTGCTGGCATCCTCCAAATCCTCCGGCCCCAGGTCGTAGTTGACCAGGTCCTGATCCACGATGTGGCCGGGGTGGCGGTGGTCTTCGGGGTTGTCGATATAGTTGCCGTCCTCGTCGGTGACGAAGACGTACTCGCCGGAGTTGTCCTTGCCGCCCCGTTCGCTGACGGCCATGAAGATGGGGTAGTCGAGGCGCTTGGCCACCTCGGCGTCGATCCAGCGGTCCTTGAGTTCGCCGATGAGGTCGGGATCGGCGAGGATCAGTTCCAGTTGGCCCTTGTTGGTGAGGCGCTTGCGGGCCTCTTCGGCCTGGGCAATGGCCTTGTCCAGCGCCTTGATGCGGGCCTTGAGCTTTTTCTGCTGTTCCTTTTGTTTGGCCTTGATGGCTTTGATCTTCTCCTTGTATTCGTCGCGCAGTTTCTTGCGCGCCTGTGCCAGCTCGCGCTTGGCCCCGGTCCAGCCTTGTTCGAGAATCTCGATCTCCCGGTCGCGCTGTTCCTCCAGGGCCTCCACGTCGGAGGCGAGGTCTTCCAGTTGCTGCTTGGCCTGGAGTAGTTCATTGCGCAGGCTGGCGATCTCCTCGTCGACCTGGGCCACGCGGTCTTCCAGTTCCAGCGGTTCGGCTTCTTCATCATCTCCAGCCTCGCCGTTGCCGTTGTCCGGCTCGGGTTCCTGGAAGGTCTCCAGCAGCAGTTCGGCGATGGCCTCGGGGATCTCCTCTTCGGGGATGGTGAGGTCGTCTTCGTACTTGACGAGCAGGTCCTTGATGGTCTGCTCATAGTCAGGGCAAGCCTTGGCGACCCCCTCTTTAACCGAGTCGATCTCTTTCAATTCCTGCTCAGTGTATTTCTGCACGAACAACACCGAGGTCTTGGTGCCGGTGTGGGGCTTGAAGGTGTTGGGATGCAGGCCCACCACCGCCAGCAGGCGTGCCTTGTGCAGTATCCATTCACGGATGAAGGCGAGCGATGAGTTGTTGAACTTGCCCTGGGGCAGAACAATGGCGGCGCGGCCGCCGGGCTTGAGCCACTTGAGGATGCGTTCGATGAAGAGCACGTCGCGCTCCTCCTTGGCGCCCTTGTCCTTGGCGCGCTTGAGGGCGGGCTTGGCTAGCTCGTAATGGGCCAGCATCTTCTTGTCCTTCATCTCGCCGGCAAAGGGCGGATTGGCGAGGATGACGTCGAACTTGAGTTCGTCGAAATATTCCCAGGCCAGATCTTCATCCTTGAGGGTTTCGTTGTCCGGGATCTTCTTTTTGGTGAGCTTGGCGTCGCGCAGGGCCTGCATGAGCTTGCTGCCGGAGCCGGTGTTGTACCAGGTGCGCGGGTCGAGGCTGCTCACGTCCGGGCCGAAGATGTTGGTGTGGCCGTCACCGGCAATGAGCATCAGGGCGCGGGAGGTCTTGGCGGCACGGGTCTCGAAGTCGATGCCCCAGAGGTACTTGGCGGCGTAGCGATGCTTGCGCAGCTCGCGGGCATCGGCGTCTTTCGCGGGATAGCACCAGTCCATGGTATGCAGCAGGAAGCCAGCGCTGCCACAGGAGGGATCCATCACATATTCGGTGCGTTTCGGGTTGAGCATGCGCACGCACATCTCCACCACATGGCGCGGGGTGAAGAACTGGCCCTTCTTCTTCTTGGCCTCGGTGGGCAGCAGGTATTCGAAGGCGTCATCCATGATGCGCAGGTTTGAGCCCATGAGACGCACGCCCTCGATGGGGCCGACGCAGACCTGGAGGTGGTCCTTGCGCAGCTTGATGTCCTCGCCCTCGTCGAAGATGCCGGGCCACTCCTCGCAGGCGCTGTGGAAGAGCTTGTTGATGCGGTCGTAGGTGATCTCCGGGTCCAGCGCCTTGCCGAACTCCACCGTCTTTTTGCGCTTCGGGTTTTCCTGGGCTTCCTTCTCATCCCAGATTTTGGCGAAGATGAGCTTGAAGATTTCGTTGAACTCGTCGGCGCCGCTGTCGGCGAGCACCAGCTCTTCCAGGTCCTGAATGATCTTCTTGAAGTTGAAGTCCCGCTTGAGGTCCAGCAGGGTCTTTTTCTTCTCCAGGACCGCGGAGGGCTCCTCGCCCCGCTTGGGGATGTCGAACAGGGTGTCGTCGAACTGCTTGGGATAGGGGCGGTAGAGAATGATGCTGTCAGCGCCATTGGACCAGACCCCGATGGGCGAGCCTTCGGCGTTGAGGTAGCTCTTGAGCTGGTCGATGCCATCCTTACGCTTGGGCTTTTTGATCTCCAGGACGATCTTCGGCGTTGTCTTGGTGTTGTCCAGATAGACCACGATGTCAGCGGCCTTGGTGCCCACCTCTGTGCCGAACTGGATGGACTTCTCCAGATCGATCTCGTCTTCCCGGTAGTCGTACTGGTGGATGAGCTTGTAGACCCAGAGCTGACGGACGATCTCCTCCGGGGCTGACTTGCCCGATTCGTCGTACACCTGCACCTCGGTCTTGCCGGAGGTGAAGGGTACAAAAGACTTCATAAAATACTTGGTCTTGCCGGCGTCCCGGCCCGATTCAATGACCTTGGGGTAGATGTCGATGATCTCGTGGATCGGCTTGCCAAGGTCTTCAAAGGCCGACAGCTCGTATTTGGTCTTGGGGTCCTTGAAGATCTTGTCGAGGATTTCTTTGGTGTCCATGGTTCCCTACTTCTGCTTTTTGTTATTTCCACCGGGCTGGGGCGGGCACTCCGGAATCGGGATGCCATTGCGCCCGCAATAGTCCCGGATCAGCACCTCCACCATGTTGGCGATGGAGCGGTGCTCTCGTTGCGCGGCGGTGCGCAGGGCCTCTTTCAGGCCCGGATCGATGCGGAACGTCAGGGTTGCTGTCTTGGTGGTGGCCATCTCCCTCCCCGGTGCTTCACTGCAAATGTACTGTAATGTACTGCAAAATCCCATATAATCCAAGGGATTGATTGGAAATCAGCCCAGGGAGGCGACATGGCCCGCCACTACTCGACACGCAGCTTTTTCCGCCAGGTGCCCAATGCCCTGCTGGCGCGCTACTTTGCGGGCCGGGGGTTGTTCGAAGATCTGGACTTCGCGGCCATGAAAGAGACCAAACCGGATGCGCTGTTCGAGGCCTGGCTGGAATTGCCCGAGGATCAGCGCAAGGCCATGGATGCCGAGTTCCAGGAAATCTTCGAGCTGAGCTGCGAGAAAGGCTTCCGGGCCATTATTGACGAGGCGCGGTGGCAGATGCAGGCGGACCCCGAGGGCCTGACGGCTTTCGTCGAGGCGTTGTCGGCCCTGCCAAATCACTACCACCGAGCAATGGTCACCTACCTGGACCATCCCGAATGCTGGAAAGGTGCCACCCGCTTCTATCACGCCGATACGCTGCCCTATTGGCGCAAGCGCAAGAACCTGGGCCACAAGCCCGCCGCCGTGGATGAGGCCAGTCTCCAGCAACTGGCGGATCAAATCCGCAACTACTTCCACCGCACCGAGGGCCGGGGCAACAACTGCGTGGTGGAGCCCTTCCGTCGGGGCGAGCTGGACTACTTCTTCGCCTACCCCGAGGACTACACCCAGCAGAGCATTGAATGGGTGGATGGCGAGTTTGCGCCCCGACCGCACAATCCGGCTTTTGAGGTGATCTTCGTCTATTCGCAGAAGGATGGGACACTGGATCTGAACTTTCGCGGGTCAAGAAAGGCCGTGGAGCCGTTGCAGGGAATGTTTGCCACCACCATTCTCAAACTGGAGACGCTACCGCCCGACCCCAAGGACGAGCGCATCTATGACCTGAGCCAGCTCGGCCAGCGGGGTTTCAATTTCGTCCATGGCGTCGGCAGCGGTATCGAAGGTGCCGCCGTGCGCAAGCTGCGGCTCGGTGCTTTTCAGGGTTGTGAACAGTTCGGGAACCCGCTGTACCTCATCGAGAACGGCCCGCTCCGGTAAATCTCCGACAAAACCCACAGGATCTTCCCGGGCAGCGGCCAGCACGACATCGTCACTGGCGCGGCCCATGGATCAGCACGACGGGGTATCCGCCAACGCCTCATCGAGGCGTGGCTCTACCAGACGGGGATAGATGCCGGGGTCAGCCATGACGGCCAATCGCAACTTTCGGTATCGGCCAATTGCAAGTTTTTCACCGTCCAA
>WGBO01000027.1 GCA_015494295.1 Gammaproteobacteria bacterium
GCAGGATTTCTCTACTATCAGCGAAGCGGAGGTGCGCATGGTCATGGACAAACTCAACAATCGCCCCAGAAAATGCCTTGGCATGAAAACACCCAATCAGGTATTTTTTGGTATCAAACCACCCGTTGCACTAGTGAGTTGAATCCGCCGTACAAATCAGAATTCTTGCTTTCATATAAGCCTTGAACCGCCCCGGGTATTCCGGAGACTGTTTTGTTTGAGTCAGGCCACCTTGGCTGACTCCTCCAGTTGGCGATAATACGCCGCCTCCAGCTCCGCCGGCGGCACGTGGCCGATCGGCTCCAGCAACCGACGATGGTTGAACCAGTCCACCCATTCCAGGGTGGCGTACTCGACCGCCTCCATGTTCTTCCACGGGCCGCGCCGGTAAATGACCTCCGCCTTGTACAGGCCGTTGATCGTCTCCGCCAGGGCATTGTCATAGGAGTCGCCCCGGCTGCCGACAGAGGCCTCGATACCGGCCTCGGCCAGCCGCTCGGTGCGGCAACGGCGCCCTCGCACCACGCCGCGCAGCCCTTGGGCGCGCATCAGGCGTTCTACCGTACAGCGCGCCACAGGGAACCCTTCCCGGTTGAGCTGTCGCCAGACCTTCCGGGCACCATACACCTCGAAGTTCTCCTCCCAGACCCGCCGGACCTCACCGGACAGCGCCTGGTCGCGCTGTAGGCGGGGCGGCAGCCGTTCCGGGTCAGCCTCGCGGGCCTTGTGCTCGTAGTAGATCGACGGGGCGATCGGCAACACCGCGCGGATCGGCTCGACCCCGTAGCGATCCTTGTGATCGTCGATGTACGCGATCATCTCCTCAGTTTGCGGTCGAGCTCTGCCTGGGCGAAAAAAGCCGACGCCGTCTTCAGAATCTCGTTGGCCCGCTTCAGCTCCCGGTTCTCTCGCTCCAGCGCCTTGAGCCGCTCCCGTTCGGAGGTCGTCAGGCCTTCTCGCAAACCCTGGTCACGCTTGGCCTGCCTCACCCATTTCCGAAGCGTTTCCGCCGTACAGCCAATCTTGGCCGCGATGGAGGCCATCGCGGCCCACTGTGAATCATGTTCGCCCTGGTGATCGAATATCATGCGAACCGCCCGTTCCCGCACTTCCGGGGAATATCTCTTGCTCGTGTTCATGACTCTAACCTCTCAAGAAATAGAGGCTCCGGTAAACTCGGGGCGGTTCAGGAACAGAGACACGAAGGCAGACAGACTGGGGTGCGCGAAATGATCTCCAACCGGCTTCTTACACCGCCGGAACGTCAGACCTTGAACTGGCCGACCAGACCCTGAAGTTGCGCTGCGAGGCGTGCCATTTCGTTGCTGGCTGAGGCAGCTTGTTCGGCGCCGGCGGCCGCTTGGTTGGCGATTTCGTTGATACGCGTTATGTTGCCGTTGATCTCCGCGGCGGACGAACTTTGCTCCTCGGCCGCGGAGGCGATCTGGCTGTTCATCTGGCTGATGGATTCCACTGCATCGGTAATGGCACTCAAGGACTCACCGGCCTTGCCCGCCTGCTCGACGCTGACCTGCGCCTGCTGACAGCCCTGCTCCATAACCTCCGCAGCCCGAGCAGCGCCGACCTGGAGTCGTTCGATCATTTCCTGGATCTCCCGGGTTGACTGCTGGGTTCGTCCGGCCAGGGTGCGAACCTCGTCGGCTACCACCGCAAAACCGCGGCCCTGCTCGCCGGCACGGGCTGCCTCGATGGCAGCGTTCAGTGCTAGAAGATTGGTCTGTTCGGAAATGCCGCGAATGACGTCCAGTACCACACCAATGTTTTCGCTGTCGTTCTCCAGCTTTCGGATTACCTCGGCGGCATGCTCGACCTCGCTCGCCAGGCCATTGATCGAGAAAATGGTCTGATCGACCACTTGGCGGCCCGTATCGGCCTCATAGCTCGCATTGCTGGCGCCTTCGGCCGCGGCTGCGGCATTGCGCGATACCTCGTGCACCGTCTCCGTCATCTGGTTCATGGCGGCCGCGACCTGTTCGGTTTCACTCAATTCGAGGTCAACACTTCTGCGGCTCTCGGTGGAGATGGCAGACATCTCCTCACTCGCCGAGGCGAGTTGGGCAATCGCGCCGGCGACATCTCCGATGATATCCTGCATCTTGGCAACGAACATATTGAAACTGCTGACCAACTGGCCGATCTCGTCACGGCCGCTCGCCTGAAGGCGCCGGGTAAGGTCTCCCTCACCGCTCGCAATTTCTTGCAGCGAATGCACTACGTCCTTAATATTTCGACTGACGACGGCGCTGACCAGATAACCGATTGCCCCGACCAGGCCGGCCACCACCAGACTGATGAGCAGGCCGACCCTCAAGGCGTTGTCGGATGCCTCGTTGGCCGCCTCGATGGTGCCGGTGAATCGGTCGTAGCCGGCTTGGCGAAAGCTTTCAAGTTCGTTGCTGAAATCCTTGAGCACCTTGCCTAACTTGTCGGCCATGGGTTTGATACGGGCTGGTTCAATACGACCTTCCACCATGCCGGCGGCGAGTTCGCGCGCTATGTTGTAGTAGTTGTCGAACAGGGTGGTGAGGTGTTCGGCGCCGCCGGCGATCGCGGAATCGAGTTGTGCGATCTCGGTAAAGGTATTGCGCATCGCTGCCGCAAGTTCGTCAGCTTCGTTGATCATGTCCGATTCACCACTGTCCACCGCGGAGTTGAGCGTCACCTTGATGCTGTCCAGGCGCACCCGATTGGCGTCGACGCGTTCGAGGGTAGGAAAGTAGATGTCACGTACGTTGTGCAAGCGTCTGGCGTTGCCGTCGGTCACGCTATAGTTGTAGGACAGATTGACTGCGAAACCGGCAATGGCCAGCCCCACCACCAGCAGGATCTTGAAACGGATCGAAAGTGAATCCAACCAACCCATAACTTGGTTTTCCATTGTCTGATTGATTCCCCACTCCGACAGTTATGCAGCCGGCTCCCTTGCCCTGGCTCCGCGCATACTGATTGCGCTCGGCCAGTCGCTGCCGAGTAATTTCGGCTACACGAGTACAAACTTTAACTGACTACAGCAACAACCGGAGCCGGGTGGTTCTCCAGCGGTAACAGCCGGCATGGCCGGAAAAATGACGCATGCACCATGACGTCATACTCCAGGCGGTAACACGTTACTATTTCGCGAACTACACGGGTTTCGTCACTTTGAATCAATTGAGTTGGTGTATATCCGGGCTGGCTAGCAGGGCTGATCCAGCGCCTCGATCAGCGCCGCGCGCAGTTTTTCTTGCGCGTCGGTATCCAGCGCCTGCCCGGCGCGATCGGTGACGAAGAACACGTCTTCGGCGCGCGAGCCGAAGGTGGCGATCTTGGCGTTGTGCAGTACCACGCCCTGTTCATAAAAGATCTGCCCCACCCGCGACAGCAGGCCCGGGTAGTCGGTGGTGAACAGCTCCACGATGGTTCGGTGCTGTGAGTCATCGGCGTGGAAATGCACCTTGGTGGCGACGTGGAACTGGCGGATGCGGCGTGGTGCGCGGCGCGCCGAGGGCATGCGTGTGGCGTCGCCCGACAGCAGTTCTTGCTTCATGAGCGTGGTGAGTTCCTCGGCGTCGTAGTTGTCGAGTATGGGTTCGCCAGCCGAGTTGAGCAGTTGATAGGTGTTGACGGCATAGTCGCGCCCCGAGGTAATGATGCGCGCGTCGGTGATGGTGAGGCCGAGCTGGTCGATCAGCGCCGTGGTGCGGTTGAACAGGCGGTCGATCACGGGTGTGTACAGGAACAGGGCGCTGCCGCCGCGTTCCGACTGCGGGCGCAGGGCGACGCGCACGCCGTCCATGTTGCCCTCGCTGAAGATCACGCGGGCGTGCCATACCACTTCGTCGACGCTGTGGCGCAGGAAATAATCGTCGGGGAAATCCTGCCACAGCGCGGCGAGCTGTCCGGCGTCTATACCCTGTTCGAGCAGTTCGGCGGCCGCCTTGTCCTTGATGTCACGGATCAGCTCATCGCGGTGCAACGGGTTTTCCAGGCCGCGCCTCAGTGCGCGTTGGGTGGCGTTGTACAGGTCCCGGAAAAGCGCCTCCTTCCAGGAGTTCCACAGGGTGGGGTTGGTGCCGCGGATGTCGGCAACGGTCAGCAGGTACAGGTAGTCCAGGCGCGTGCGGTCGCCAACCTGGGTGGCGAACTCGTGGATGACGTCGGGGTCGGTGATGTCGCGGCGCTGCGCCACGTGCGACATCAGCAGGTGGTTGCGCACCAGCCAGGAGACCAGCTTGCAGTCGTAGTCGCTGAGTCCGTGCTGTTGCAGGAAGTCGTAGGCGTCCTCGGCGCCCAGTTCGGCGTGGTTGCCGCCGCGTCCCTTGCCGATGTCGTGAAAGAAACCAGCCAGGTACAGCAGTTCCGGCTTGGGGATCTCGCCGGAGATCCGGCTGCACAGGGGCAGTTCGTGCGCCATTTCGGGAACCGAGAAGCGGCGCAGGTTGCGCACCACGAACAGGGTATGTTCGTCGACCGTGTAGGCGTGGAACAGGTCGTGTTGCATCTGTCCGACGATATTCTCGAACACCGGGTAATAGGCGGCCAGTACGCCGTATCGGTTCATGCGCCGCAGTTCGTGGGTCAACCCGCGCGGCTGGCGGAAGATCTCCATGAACAGGCTGCGTGCGCGTATGTCCTGGCGGAAGCTGTCGTCGATCAGGTGCAGATGGTCGCGCACCAGGCGGATGGTGGAGGCGCGAACGCCCCTGATTTCCGGGTGCTGTTGCATGATCAGGAACAGTTCCAGCAGCGCGAAGGGATAGCGCCGGAACACGCTGTTGCCGGTGACTTCGAGGAAGCCCTTGCGGACCTGGAAACGGCGGTTGATCGGTGTCGCCGGCGTGCTGTCCTGGTCGTGGAAAATGATGTCCTGGAGCAGTTGCAGCAGCATTTCGTTGAGTCGGCTGAGTGCCTGGATGGTGCGGTAGTAATCCTTCATGAACCATTCCACGGCCAGCTTGTGGTCGTGGTCGGTATAGCCGAAGCGCTGCGCCAGGGTGCGCTGGTGGTCGAACAGCAGGCGGTCCTCGCGGCGCCCGGTGATCTGGTGCAGGCCAAAGCGGACTTTCCACAGGAATCGCTGGCCCTGCATCAGGGTGTCGTATTCGCCGGGGGTGATGCCTTCGCGCTCCACCAGTTCGCGCAGGTCGGTGGTGCCGAAGTGGCGTTTGAACACCCAGCCGATCATCTGCGCGTCGCGCAGGCCGCCGGGGCCTTCCTTGACGTTGGGTTCGAGGTTGTACACGGCGTCGTCGAACTTGCGGTAGCGGGCGCGTTGTTCTTCCAGCTTGGCGGCGAAGAACTCGCGGTCCGGCCAGGCGTGCTCCGGCCCGGTGAGACGGCGCATGTCCTCGAACAGATCCTCGCGCCCGTACAGCAGACGCGCTTCCATCAGGTTGGTGGCCACGGTGATGTCGGCGCGCGCCTGTTCCTGGCAGTCCTCCAGGGTGCGCACGCTGTGGCCCACCTCCAGGCCGATATCCCACAACAGCATCAGGAACGATTCCAGCGCGGCGGCGCTGGCGTCGTCTTCGGTGCGCGCCAGCAGGATCATGATGTCGACGTCCGAGCCCGGCAGCAGTTCGGCGCGGCCGTAGCCGCCGACCGCCACCAGCGCGCCGTCCAGTGTCGCCAGCCTGGATTCCCAGCAGCGCACCAGCACCTGGTCGACGGCCCAGGCGCGCGCGAACACCAGATCCTCGATGTCGGCGCCGGCGTCGAAACGCTCCAGCAGCCGTTCCGTGGAGTGACGCAGGAAGGCGCGGCAGTCACTGACAGAAGGCGTGTCAGCCTCGAACGCGCGGTCCAGCAGGCCAAGGTCGAACCAGTCTTTCACGGTGTCGCCGTCGGGGCGGCTGTCGGGCAGGATGTCGTCGTCGGGGCTGATCATATGGTTTCGCCCTCGCGCAGCGTCAGCACCTCGTAGCCGTCGGCCGTGACCAGAATGGTGTGTTCCCACTGCGCCGACAGGCTGTGGTCCTTGGTGACGACCGTCCAGCCGTCCTTGAGCACCTTGGTCTGGCGCTTGCCGGCGTTGATCATCGGTTCGATGGTGAAGGTCATGCCTTGTTGCAGCACCACGCCGGTGCCCGGCTTGCCGTAGTGCAACACCTGCGGGTCTTCGTGGAATTCACGTCCGATGCCGTGGCCGCAGTACTCGCGCACCACCGAGTAGTTGCGGCTCTCCGCCAGGCGCTGGATGGCGTGGCCGATGTCGCCCAGGCGCGCGCCGGGCCTGACCATGCGGATGCCGGTGCACATGCACTCGTAGGAGGTCTCGGCCAGCCGTCTGGCGATCACCGAGGGCTCTCCGATGAAGAACATCTTGCTGGTGTCGCCGTGAAAGCCGTCCTTGATGACGGTGATATCGATATTGAGTACATCGCCGGGTTTCAGCTTGCGGTCGCCGGGAATGCCGTGACACACCTGGTGGTTGATCGAGGTGCAGATGGATTTGGGAAAGCCGCGGTAGTTGAGCGGGGCGGGGATGGCGTCCTGCTCGTTGACGATATAGTCGTGACAGATGCGGTCCAGTTCGCCGGTGGTGATGCCGGCCCTGACGTGGGGTTCGATCATTTCCAGGACTTCGGCGGCCAGGCGGCCGGCGACACGCATCTTTTCGATTTCTTCGGGGGTTTTGATGGATATGCTCATGGCTTCCTGTCGCTGCCGCTTCCGGCAGCGCTGGCTGGTCGGGTCGGACGTGTGGTTGGGAGGTCTAAGTGACCGAAATAATTGCTGTTCCGCCTAGTGTATGGTATAAAGCGCGGCTTGTTAACAGGTGATCCCGGAATCCACCGGGCGCCCGTGACATAAATCCACACATGCGTCGACACATGCAGTTGGGTGCCTTCGGACGGCGAACGCCATCCGCGGGTTACTGTATGGGGCGCATGGAGGCCCAACCCTGACAACGAGGTTAACCATGTCTAACGTAACCATGCGCCAGATGCTTGAGGCTGGCGTGCATTTCGGGCACCAGGCCCGTTTCTGGAACCCGAAGATGGCGCCGTACATCTTCGGCGAACGCAGCAAAATCCACATCATCAATCTGGAAAAGACGCTGCCGCTCTACAACGACGCGCTGAATTTCATCAGCAAGCTGGTCGCCAACAAGGGTATCGTGCTGTTCGTCGGCACCAAGCGTTCCGCGCGCGACACCATTCGCGCCGAGGCCGAGCGCTGCAAGATGCCCTACGTGAACCATCGCTGGCTCGGCGGCATGCTCACCAACTTCAAGACCGTGCGCCAGTCCATCAAGCGCCTGAAGGATCTTGAAGCGATGGAGCAGGACGGCACCTTCGAAAAGCTGAACAAGAAGGAAGCCCTGATGCTGACCCGCGAGAAGCAGAAGCTGGATCGCAGCCTGGGCGGCATCAAGGACATGAACCGTCTGCCCGACGCCATGTTCGTCGTGGATGTCGGTCACGAGAAGATCGCCGTCGCCGAAGCGAAGAAGCTCGGCATCCCGGTGGTGGGCATTGTCGACACCAACAACTCCCCGGACGACATCGATTACGTCATCCCGGGCAACGACGACTCCATTCGCGCC
Source organism: Gammaproteobacteria bacterium (assembly GCA_015494295.1). Classification (GTDB taxonomy): domain Bacteria; phylum Pseudomonadota; class Gammaproteobacteria; order DSM-19610; family DSM-19610; genus Thiogranum. Next base: position 7,550 of record WGBO01000027.1, read on the forward strand.
ATCCAGCTCTACGTGCAGGGTGTGGCCGATGCGGTCGAGACCGGCCGTGTCACCATGGCGCAGGTCGGCGGCAGCAAGGATGACGAGTTCGTCGAGGTCGACAGCGAGGCCGGCTGAGGCCGCCCGCACGACCGGATTTATCGATTCAATCGCAGTTTTTCAAGAGAGGAAAGATTCATGGCAATTTCAGCAGCGCAGGTGAAAGAACTGCGCCAGCGTACCGGTTGCGGCATGATGGAATGCAAGAAGGCCCTGGTGGAAGCGGACGGTGACATGGACGCCGCCGCCGAGGCCCTGCGCAAGTCGGGTCTGGCCAAGGCCGACAAGAAGGCCGGCCGTGTGGCCTCCGAAGGCATGATCGCGGTCGAGGTCAGCGGCGACGGCAAGACGGCGGTGATGGTCGAGGTCAATTCCGAGACCGACTTCGTGGCCAAGAAGCAAGAGTTCCAGGACTTCGTCCGTGCCGTGGCGAAACGCGTCATGGCCGATGCGCCGGCCGATGTGGAGGCGCTGATGGCGCTGCCGCTGAACGACGGTGGCGAGAGCGTCGACGAGGCGCGCCGCGGACTGATCGCAACCATTGGCGAGAACATCAACGTGCGCCGTTTCGTGCGCCGCGAGTCCACCGGCGGCGCCCTGTCCAGCTACCTGCATGGTTCCCGTATCGGCGTGCTGGTGGAAGTGGAGGGCGGTGACGCCGACCTGGCGCGCGACGTCGCTATGCACATTGCCGCCTCCAGGCCGGTGTGCGTGGACGAAAACGAGGTGCCGCAGGAAATGCTCGACAAGGAGAAGGAGATCTTCTCCGCGCAGGCCGAGGCCAGCGGCAAGCCCGCCGACATCATCGAGAAGATGGTCAGTGGACGCATCCGCAAGTTCCTGGGCGAGATCACCCTGCTGGGGCAGCCTTTCGTCAAGGATCCCGACCAGACCGTCGGCAAGCTGCTCAAGGGCGCCGGCGCGACGGTCAAGGGGTTCGACCGGCTGGAACTCGGCGAGGGCGTCGAGAAGAAGACCGAGAACTTTGCCGAAGAGGTCATGGCGCAGGTTCAGGGCAGCTGAACCCACGTCCCGCCGGGGAGGACGCGAAGTCCACTTGCCGGTATGATTCACGGGGTCGCTTTGCGACCCCGTTTTGTACCCGCGTCCGAATTGTTGGTGACCGGTGCCTGGCGCAGCGGTCACCATGGTGATAAATTTACTTAAATTTTAACTATAACTTATTGTAAATAAAAAACTATGAGCAAAGACAAACTGGTCTATCGCCGTATCCTGCTGAAAATAAGCGGTGAGGCCCTGATGGGAGACGGTGACTACGGCATCGACCCCGAGACCATCCGCCGGGTGGCTGGCGAGATTACCGATCTTGCCGCGCGCGGTGTGGAGGTCGGCCTGGTCATCGGCGGCGGCAACATTTTTCGCGGGGCGGGGCTGGCGCAGGGCGGTATCGACCGGGTGACCGGCGACCACATGGGCATGCTGGCCACCGTGATCAATGCCCTGGCCATGCAGGATGCGCTGGAGAAACTCGGCGGTGAATGCCGGGTGATGTCGGCGCTCAAGATCAACCAGGTCAGCGAGGACTACATCCGCCGCCGCGCCGTACGCCACCTGGAGAAGGGGCGCATCGTGCTGTTCGCCGCCGGCACCGGCAATCCCTTTTTCACCACGGATTCCGCCGCCAGCCTGCGCGCCATCGAGATCGGGGCCGAGATCATGCTCAAGGCGACCAAGGTCGACGGCATCTACGATTCCGATCCGGTCAGCAACCCGGATGCGGTGCGTTACGAGAAACTGAGCTACGACGAGGCCATCGTCAAGAAACTGGGTGTCATGGATACCACGGCACTGGTGTTGTGCCGCGACCAGAAGGTGCCGGTGCGGGTGTTCGACCTGTTCGAGCCCGGCAACCTGCTGAAAGTGGTTCAGGGTGAATCTGTCGGAACACTGGTGGAGTAGAAGGCGATGATCGACGAAATTCTGCAAGACGCCGAAGCGCGCATGGGCAAGAGTATCGAGGCATTCAAGACCGCGCTGAGCAAGATCCGCACGGGGCGCGCCCACCCCAGCCTGCTGGACCACGTCAAGGTGGAGTACTATGGCTCCGACGTGCCACTCAGCCAGGTGGCGAACATCACCGTGGAGGATTCGCGCACCCTGGTGGTCAACCCCTGGGAAAAACAGATGGTGCCGGCGGTTGAGAAGGCGATCATGAAGTCCGACCTCGGTCTCAACCCCAATACCGCCGGCACGGTGATCCGCATCCCGATGCCGCCGCTTACCGAGGAACGCCGCCGCGACATGGTAAAGATCGTGCGCAACGAGGCGGAGGGCGCGCGTGTCGCCATCCGCAACATCCGCCGCGACGCCAACAGCGATTTCAAGGAACTGCTCAAGGAAAAGGAGATTTCCGAAGACGACGAACGCCGCGCCAGCGATCGTATCCAGAAACTGACCGACAAGTACGTACAGGAAGTCGAGAAACTGGTCGAGGTCAAGGAAGCGGAGTTGATGGAAATCTGATCCGGCGCGGTCCGGAAGCAGGCCGAAACATATAACGCATGCCACAGGAGCACGTCCAAGCCGGAGCCACGGTCGCCGAACAGCGGCTGCCGCGCCATGTCGCCATCATTATGGATGGCAACGGGCGCTGGGCCGAACAGCGGCGCCTGCCGCGCTACATGGGCCACCGGCAGGGCGTGAAGGCCGTGCGGCGGGTGGTCGAGTGCTGCCGCAAGCGCGGCATCGAGGTGCTGACCCTGTTCGCCTTCTCCAGCGAGAACTGGCGGCGGCCGCCGAGCGAGGTGGGGCTGCTGATGGATCTGTTCGTCCGCACCCTGCGCAAGGAAGTGGCGCGCCTGCACAAGAACGGCGTGCGCCTGCGTTTCATCGGTGACCGCAGCGCCTTCGACCACAAGCTCCAGTCGCTGATGAACAGCGCCGAGGAACAGACAGCCGGCAATACCGGCATGATTCTCGCCATCGCCGCCAACTACGGGGGGCGCTGGGACATCGCCGACGCGGCGCGGCGGCTGGCCACGCGCGTGGCGGCAGGCGAGCTGCGTCCCGAGGCGATCGACACCGAACTGCTCGGCCGCGAGCTTTCCATTACCGACCTGCCCGAACCCGACCTGTTCGTGCGCACCGGCGGAGAGCAGCGCATCAGCAACTTCCTGTTGTGGCAACTGGCTTACACCGAGCTGTATTTCACCGACCTGCTGTGGCCGGATTTCGACGCCGCCGCTTTCGACGAGGCGCTGCGCTCCTTCGCCGGCCGCCAGCGCCGTTTCGGCAAGACCGGCCACCAGGTGGAGCAGGACGAAGGTGCTTAAACAGCGCATCCTCAGCGCACTGGTCCTGGTGCCGCTGGTGGTGCTGGCCGTGCTTCGCCTCGATATCGCCAGCTTCGGGCTGCTGGTCGCGGTGGCGCTGATGCTGGGCGCCTGGGAATGGAGCGCGCTGGTGCCCCTGCGGGGCCTGCCCGCGCGTGCCGGGTTCCTGGTCTCCGCGTTGCTGGCGGTGGCCCTGTTGTGGCGTTTCGCGCAAAACGAACTGCTGGTCAACACCGTACTGTGGGCCGCCATGGGCGGCTGGATACTGGTGCTGTTCTGGATCACCTCGCCGGCGCTCGGCGGCGCGCGCACGCCCGCCAACGCCGCCTTCAAGTTCCTGCTCGGCATTGCCGTGCTGGCCAGTACCTGGCTGGCGCTGGTGGTGTTGCACAGCCGTCCCGACCAGGGACCGCGCTGGGTGCTGTTCCTGCTGTTCCTGATCTGGTTCGCCGACAGCGGCGCCTATTTTGCCGGCCGCCAGTGGGGCAAGACGCGGCTGGCGCCGCTGGTCAGCCCGGGCAAGACCTGGGAGGGCGTGATGGGCGCGCTCACCGTGTGCGCGCTGTTCGCTTTCGGCTTCGGCCGCTACATCGGCCTGCACGGCGCCGTGCTCGCCAGCTTCACGCTGGTGTGCCTGGTCACGGTGCTGTTCTCCATCGCCGGCGACCTGCTGGAGAGTCTGCTCAAGCGCCACCAGGGCGTGAAAGACTCGGGAACCCTGATACCCGGCCACGGCGGCATGCTGGATCGCATCGACAGCCTGCTGGCCGCGGCGCCGGTGTTCGCCTTCGGGCTGAGGTGGATCGAACTGTGAGTACGCAGGGCATCACCATACTGGGCGCGACCGGTTCCATCGGCGTAAGCACGCTGGACGTGTTGCGGCGCAATGCCGACCGCTACCGGGTGGAGGCCCTGACCGCCAACCGCGACGTCGACGGACTGTATGCGCAGTGTGTCGAGTTCGCCCCGCGCTACGCGGTCATGGCCGACCCCGATGCCGCCGAACGCCTGCGCGCGCGGCTGCGCGACGCCGGCCGCGAGGTCGAAGTGCTGGCGGGCGAGGACGGGCTGCGCCGCGTCGCCGCGCTCGACGAGGTTGACTGCGTGATGGCCGCCATTGTCGGCGCCGCCGGCCTGATGCCGGCGCTGGATGCCGCGCGCGCCGGCAAGCGCGTGCTGCTCGCCAACAAGGAGGCGCTGGTCATGTCCGGCGCCCTGTTCATGCGCCAGGTGCACGACGGCAGCGCGGAGCTGCTGCCGGTCGACAGCGAACACAACGCGATATTCCAGTGCATGCCACCGGCCTGGGTGCCGGGCGCCGGCCGGCCGGAAGGGGTGAGCCGGATCCTGCTCACCGCCTCCGGCGGCCCGTTCCGGCAAACGCCACTCGACCAGCTCGCGGACATCACCCCGGAGCAAGCCTGCGCGCACCCCAACTGGGACATGGGGCGCAAGATTTCCGTGGACTCGGCCACCATGATGAACAAGGGGCTGGAGGTCATCGAGGCGTGCTGGCTGTTCTCGGTCGATGCCGCCGATGTGCAGGTGGTGATTCACCCGCAGAGCGTGATTCATTCCATGGTCCAGTACCGCGACGGTTCGGTGCTGGCGGAGCTGGGCAATCCCGACATGCGCACGCCCATCGCGAACTGCCTGGCCTGGCCGCAGCGTATCGAGGCCGGCGTGGCGCCGCTGGACATCGTTGCCATCGGGCGCCTCGATTTCGAGGCGCCGGACCTGGCCCGTTTCCCGTGCCTGCGCCTGGCGCAGGAAGCCTGGACGGCCGGGGGCACGGCTGCGGCGATCCTCAACGCCGCCAATGAAATCGCCGTGGACGCCTTCCTCGAAAGGCGCATCCATTACACCGCCATACCCGGCATCATCGAGGCCACGCTCGGCCATGTCGGCGTCCAGGAAGCCGTGTCGCTGGATGTGATACTCGACGCCGACCGCCAGGCCCGCGAACACGCCACCCGCCTGGTGCACGACGTGTCGCCGCAGAAGGAGCGTGCATGAGCAGTTTTCCGGGCATGGTGCTGGCCTTCATCTTCGCCATCGGCGTGCTGGTCACGGTGCACGAGTTTGGCCATTTCTGGGTGGCCCGGAAACTGGGCGTGAAGGTGCTGAGGTTCTCGGTCGGCTTCGGCAAGCCGCTGTGGACCCGTACCTTCGGCGTGGACCGCACCGAATTCGTGGTGGCGGCGATCCCGCTGGGCGGCTACGTGAAGATGCTCGACGGGCGCGAGGTCGAGCTGCGTGAAGCGGACAAGCCCTATGCCTTCGATCACAAGCCGCTGAGGGTGCGCACCGCGGTCATTCTCGCCGGCCCGGCTTTCAATTTCCTGTTCGCGATACTGGCCTTCTGGCTGATGTTCGTCAGCGGCGTGCCCGGGCTGAAGCCGCTGCTCGGCGAGGTCGAGCCGGCCTCGATCGCGGCCCGGGCGGGTTTCCAGGAGGGTGACGAAATCCTGTCCGTGAACGGCAAGCGCACGCCAACCTGGGACGACGCCACCATGGCGCTGCTCGATCAGGCGCTGGCGCGCCGCGATGCCAGGGTCGAGGTGCTGAGCGCCGACCAGCGCCGGCTGGAACGTTATATCGACTTCGGCGATGCCGACGAGGCGCTGGCGAAGGGCGGGCTGCTGAAGAATATCGGCTTTTCGGTCTGGCGACCGAAAGTGCCGCCGGTAATCGATCGCGTGTTGCCGGACAAGCCGGCCGAGCGCGCCGGCCTGAAACCGGGCGACCGGGTGGTTGCCGTCAATGGCGAGCCGGTGGAATACTGGCACGAATGGGTGAAGGTGGTCCGCGCCCACCCCGGGCAGCCGGTGCGCGTCGAGGTGCTGCGCGACGGCGAGCGGCTGACCCTGGAAATGACGCCGGAAGTGGCGGAGGAGAACGGCCAGACCGTCGGCAAGATCGGCGCCGCGGTGAAACCGCCGGAGAACCTGCGCGATGATTTGCGTGTCGTGGTGCGCTACAGTGCGTCGGAAGCGGTGGGACGCGCCCTGGCGCGCACCTGGGAAACCTCGGCGCTGACCGTGCGCACCCTGTGGGGCATGCTGGCCGGGCGCGCCTCGGTGGAGAATATCAGCGGGCCGTTGAGTATCGCCCAGTACGCCGGTTACTCGGCGAGCGTGGGGCTGGCGAGTTTTCTCAAGTTTCTCGCCATCGTCAGTGTCAGTCTCGGCGTGCTCAATCTGCTGCCGGTGCCGATCCTGGATGGCGGGCACCTGCTGTACAACCTGATCGAGTGGGTGCGGGGACGCCCCCTCTCGGAACACGCGCAACTGATCGCGCAGCAGCTCGGCATGTTGCTGTTGCTGTTGCTGATGGGTATTGCTTTTTTCAACGACCTGTCCCGCATGTTCGGGACCTGACTGTTTGCGGATTTTTTATCTATGCGATTTAGCCTGAAACCACTGGTGCTCGGTCTGGCCCTGGCGTCGTCGGCACATGCCTTCGAACCCTTCGAGGTCAAGGATATTCGTGTCGAGGGTCTTCAGCGCATCGCGCCGGGCACCGTGTTCAATTACCTGCCGGTCAAGGTCGGCGACCGCTTCAACGAATTCGAGTCGGAGCGCGCCATCCGTTCGCTGTTCAAGTCGGGATACTTCCGCGATATCCGGCTGGAACGCGACGGCGACATCCTGGTGGTGAAGGTCGAGGAACGGCCGGCCATCGCCAGCATCAAGATCCAGGGCAACGACGATATCGAAACCGAGCCGCTGCTGGACTCGCTGGCCGATATCGGCCTGGCCGAGGGGCGGGTGTTCAACCGTTCGCTGCTGGAAAAGGTCGAGCAGGAACTGGAGCGCCAGTATTTCAGCCGGGGCAAGTACGGCGTCAAGATCAAGACCACGGTGACGCCACTGGAGCGTAACCGCGTCGGCATCCTCATCAACGTCTCCGAGGGCGTGGTGGCGCGCATCAAGCAGATCAACATCGTCGGCAACAGTGTGTTCGACGACGACACGCTGCTCGACCAGTTCGAGCAGCGCACCGGCGGCTGGCTGTCCTTCTACACCAAGGACGACCAGTACTCGCGCCAGAAACTGGCCGCCGACCTGGAGAAGCTGCGTTCCTATTACCAGGATCGTGGCTATATCAAGTTCAATGTCGATTCCACCCAGGTGTCGATCACGCCGGACAAGAAGGACATCTACATCACCATCAATATCACCGAGGGCGAACAGTATCACGTCAGTGACATCAAGCTGTCCGGCGAGCTGGTGGTGCCGCCGGAGGAACTGTTCTCCGCGTTCAGAATCAACGCCGGCGACGTGTTCTCGCGCAAGAAGGTGACCAGCACGGTGTCGCGCCTGTCCGATCACCTTGGCAACAAGGGTTATGCCTTCGCCAACGTCAACACCATTCCCGACATCGACGAGGAGGCGCGCACGGTGTCGCTGACCTTCTTCGTCGACCCCGGCAAGCGCGTGTACGTGCGCCGCATCAATTTCGCCGGCAACACCAAGACCCGCGACGAGGTGATGCGCCAGGAGATGCGCCAGATGGAGGGCGGCTGGTTCTCGGCCAGGAAGGTCGAGCGGTCCCGCACGCGCCTGCAGCGTCTCGGCTACTTTTCCACGGTCAACGTGGAGACGCCCGCGGTGCCGGGCGCCACCGACCAGGTGGACGTCAACTATTCGATCGAGGAACAGCCATCCGGCAGTATCTCCGTGGGCGTGGGTTTCTCGCAGACCTCGGGCCTGTTGCTGAACGGCAGCATTTCCCAGAACAACTTCCTTGGTACCGGGCGGCGCGTGTCGGCGTCGGTCAACAACAGTTCGGTGAACCGGATCTTCAGTTTCTCCTACAACAACCCGTATTACACGGTGGATGGGGTGAGCCGTGGCTTCGGCGCCTTCTACCGCGAAACCGACGCCAGCCAGGCCAACCTGGCGCGCTACTCGACCGACACCTATGGCGCCAATGTGACCTACGGCTTTCCGGTCAACGAGTACGATACCTTCAATTTCGACCTGAAGGCGGACAGCCTGAAACTGAGTACCTCGGAGTTTTCCTCCGACGAGATCTTCGATTTCGTCAATACCTACGGCGACAACTTCAAGAGTCTGACCCTGGTCGGCAGCTTCTCGCACGATACCCGTAACCGGCGTATCTTCCCGACCAACGGCGGCGTGCAGCGCATCAGCCTGGAGACCAAGGTGCCGGGGTCGGAGCTCGAGTACTACAAGATCAACCTGCGCGCCCAGCAGTACGTGCCCCTGACCCGACTGTTCACCTTCGGCACCAAGCTGCAGATCGGCTGGGGCGACGGCTTTGGCGATTTCGACAACCTGCCGTTCTTCCAGAACTACTTTGCCGGCGGCGTGCGCTCGGTGCGCGGTTACCAGGATAACTCGCTGGGACCGCGCGACTCGCGCAACGATCCCCTGGGCGGCAGTTTCCGCACCGTGGGCAACCTGGAGATCGCGTTTCCGCCGCCGTTCATGACGGAAACGCGCAGCGTGCGGCTGAGCCTGTTCTATGACGTCGGCAACGTGTTTGCGTCCGGCAATGACTTCAGCGCCGACGAACTGCGCATGTCGGTGGGCCTGGCCGCGGTATGGTTGTCCCCGGTCGGCCCGCTGTCGGTGAGTATCGCGCAGCCGTTCAACGACCAGGACGGCGACGATACCCAGGTCTTCCAGTTCAATCTCGGCGCCGGTTTCTGAGCCGGCGTCATGGCAATCGATCCACGATCAAGGAGAATACGGTGAAAAACATAACAGCGGTTTTCGGGGGGCTGGCGATGCTGGCCGTGGCGGCGGTGGCGACACCGGTGCAGGCGGAAACGACGGTAGGGGTGGTGAACTTCCTGCGCATGATGGAGGAGGCGCCGCAGGCCAAGGCCGCGCAGGCCAAGATCGAATCGGAATTCGCGCCGCGCGAGCAGGAACTGCTGGCCCTGCAGAAGGAGATCCGCACGCTCGAGGACAAGCTGGCGAAAGAGGGCGCGATGATGAGCGAAGCCCAGAGCAACAAGCTGGAGCGCGAGATCCTCTCCAAGGGGCGTGAACTGAAACGCTCCCGCGAGGAATTCCGCGACGACCTCAACATCCGCAAGAACGAGGTAACCTCCAAACTGCAGCGCCAGATGCTGGAAGCGACACGCGCGCTGGCCAAGGAAAAGGGTTTCGACATCATTCTCGGGCAGGGCGTGGTGTACGCCAATGAGAGCGCCGACATCACCAACATGGTGCTGGAGCGCCTGACCCGCGATTTCGAGTCGGGCAAGAGCAAGTAGGCAGTACGGCGGACGCCATGGGCTTAACCCTGTCCGAACTCGCGCAACGCCTCGGCGTGGACCTGCGCGGCGAGGGCGACAGGGTGATTACCTCGGTCGGCACCCTGCAGGGGGGCGGCGAGGGCGCGTTGGGTTTTCTCGCCAACCCCGCCTACCGGCGTTATCTCACCGGCACGCGCCTGTCGGCGGTGTTGCTGTCGGCGGAGGATGCCGCTGACTGCCCGGTAGCGGCGCTGGTTTCCGACAATCCCTATGCCGATTACGCGCGTGCCGTCCGTCTGTTGTACCCGCGGCGGAAGCCCGCGCCCGGGGTGCATGAGAGCGCGCTGATCGACCCCGCCGCGCAGATCGATGCGGGCGCCAGCATCGCCGAGCAGGTGGTGGTGGGGCCCGGTGCGCGCATCGCGCGCGGGGTGAGGCTGGGGCCTGCCTGCATCATCGGCGAGAATGTCAGCATCGGCGAGGACAGTGAGCTGGTGGCGCGGGTGACGGTGCTGGCCGCGGCCCGTATCGGCCGCCGCGCCTGCATCCAGCCCGGCGCGGTGATCGGAGCCGAGGGTTTCGGGCTGGCCGCCAGCGGCGAGGGCTGGGAGAAGGTGCCGCAACTCGGCAGCGTGGTGATCGGCGATGATGTCGATATCGGCGCCAACACCACCATCGACAGGGGGGCGCTGGAAGACACGGTCATCGAGGATGGCGTGCGCATCGATAATCAGGTGCAGGTGGCGCACAATGTGTTCATCGGCGCCCACACCGCCATCGCCGGCTGCGTCGGCATCTCCGGCAGCGCGCGCATCGGCCGTCACTGTCGCCTCGCGGGCGGTGTTGGCGTGGTCGGCCACCTGGAAATCGCCGATGGCGTGACCGTGACCGGCATGTCGATGGTGACCCGTTCCATTTCCCGGCCGGGCACGGTGTGGTCGGCTGGCACCCCGCTCATGGAAAACCATGAGTGGCGCCGCAACGCGGTGCGCATGAAACAGCTCGACGCCCAGGCAAGACGGCTTTCCGGGATCGAAAGAAAGCTATTGAAATAACATCTTACGGAATTTAACGAGAATCAGGTTTAACTAATGAACAGCATGGACATCAACGAAATACGGAACACCCTGCCGCACCGCTATCCCTTTCTGCTGGTGGACAGGGTGCTGGAATTCGAACCCGGAAAATCACTGGTGGCGCTCAAGAACGTCAGTGTCAACGAACCTTTTTTCCAGGGGCATTTCCCGCAGAAGCCGGTGATGCCGGGCGTGATGATCCTCGAGGCGCTGGCACAGGCTACCGGCCTGCTGGCGTTTCGTACCGAGGATCGCGGCGCGGAGCGCGATTCCCTCTACTATTTCGTCGGCATCGACAAGGCGCGCTTCAAGCGGCCGGTGGAGCCGGGCGACCAGTTGCGCCTGTCGGTCGACGTCATCAAGACCAGGCGCGGTATCTGGGTGTTCGATACCGAGGCGTCGGTGGACGGCAAGGTGGCGGCCACGGCCGTCATCATGTGCACCGAACGCAAGATCGACGAGTAGCGCGCCGCGTCGTGTCGGCCAGCTACCGGTGCATCGTGGAGGACGCCCGTGGCGGGTAGCGGCGAGGTGTCGCTGGTGCATCCCACCGCGGTGGTGCACCCGCACGCGCGCGTCGCCGCGGACGTCATCGTCGGCGCCTATTGCGTGATCGGCGCCGATGTCGAGATCGACGCCGGCTGCTGGCTGGCGCCGCACGTGGTGATCAGCGGCGATACCCGCATCGGCCGCAACAACCGCATTTTCTCCTTCGCCTCGCTGGGCGAGATGCCCCAGGACAAGAAATACCGCGGTGAGCCCACGCGCCTGGAGATCGGCGACGGCAACACCATACGCGAATACGTGACCATCAACCGCGGCACCGAACAGGATGCCGGCGTGACCCGGGTCGGTGACGACAACTGGATCATGGCCTATGTGCACATTGCGCACGATTGCGTCATTGGCGACCACACGGTGCTGGCCAACAATGCCACCCTGGCGGGGCATGTACAGGTTGGCGATTACGTCACGCTCGGCGGCGCCACGCTGGTGCACCAGTTCTGCCGCATCGGCGACTATGCGTTTTCCGCCTACGGCGCGCGCATCAACAAGGACGTGCCACCATTCATTACTGTCAGCGAGGGCAAGGCGCATCCGCGCGGCCTGAACAGCGAGGGACTGCGCCGCAACGGTTTCGACGAGGCGCGCATCCGCGCCCTCAAGGATGCCTACCGCCTGTTGTACCGCGAGGGCCTGGCGCTCGACCAGGCGGTCGGGCAGCTTGCCGCGCTCGATGATCCGCACGGTGACATTGCCCGATTGCAGGCGTTCGTGAGCGGCTGCCGGCGCAGCATCGTGCGCTGAGGCGCGTCGGCATGGCGCGGCGGCTGCGGATCGGTGTGGTGGCGGGCGAGGTGTCCGGCGACCGGCTGGGCGCGGCGCTGATCGGCGCCCTGCGCGAGCGCTACCCGCGGGCGAGCTTCGAGGGCGTGGCCGGTCCGCGGATGCGCGAGGCGGGTTGCGAGGCGCTGGCGGATATCGAGGCGCTTTCGGTGATGGGCTTCGCCGAGGTGCTGGCGCGGTTGCCGGGCCTGCTGGCGCTGCGCCGCCGCCTGTTCCGGCACTTCAGCGCCAATCCTCCCGACCTGTTCCTGGGCATCGACGCCCCGGATTTCAACCTGCCGCTGGCGGCGCGCCTGAAGCAGACGGGGGTGCCCACCGCGCACTGGGTCAGCCCCTCGGTCTGGGCCTGGCGTCAGGGCCGGTTGCCGCGCATCGCGCGCAGTGTCGACCTGATGCTGACGCTGTTTCCCTTCGAGGAACAGTTGTACCGGCGCCACGGCGTCGAGGCGTACTGTACCGGTCACCCGCTCGCCGACGAGATTCCCCTGCACAATGAACGCGCGCCCGCGCAGGCGGCGCTTGGCCTGCGCGGGGGGTGTCGTTACGTGGCCCTGCTGCCGGGCAGCCGGCGCAGCGAGGTCGATCGCCTGCTGCCACGCTTTCTCGACGCCGCGCAGCGTTGCCGGCAGGCGGCGGGCGATCTGGTGTTCCTGGTGCCGGCCGCCAGCGACACGCTGTACCGGCATTGTCAGAAACTGATGGTGGCGCGCGGCCTGGAAGCCGACACCGGTTGCCTGCTGTTTCACGGTCAGGCGCGCGAGGTGATGCAGGCCTCCGATGCGGTACTATTGGCCTCTGGCACCGCGGCGCTGGAATGCCTGCTGGTGGGGCGGCCGATGCTGGTCGCCTACCGCGTGCATCCTCTCAGCGCGCCGCTGGTGAGACGGCTGCTGCACAGCCCTTTCGTTTCCCTGCCCAACCACCTGCTGGGCCGCATGCAGGTACCGGAGTACCTGCAGGAAGACGCAACGCCGCGGCGGCTCGCCGACGGCTTGCTGGCGTTGTTGCAGGACCCCGGCAAGGCGGCGGCGCAGGTGGCGCCGTTCGCGGCCGTACACCGTGACCTGAAACGCGGCGCCGCCGATCGCGCCGCACAACATCTACTGGAGAAGACCGGCTTTGTCTGAGCAGGCACAATTGTTCGCCATCCAGGCGGGCGCCCGCGACGCGGGTGTCGACGAAGTGGGGCGCGGGCCGCTGGCCGGCCCGGTGGTGGCCGCCGCGGTGATCCTCGATCCGGCGCGCCCGCTCGACGGCCTGCGCGATTCCAAGAAACTGACGGAGAAGCGCCGCGAGGCGCTGTACGACGAGATCTGCGCCAGCGCGCTGGCCTGGTCGCTGGGCCGCGCGGAGGTCGAGGAAATCGACCGCATCAATATCCTGCAGGCCAGTCTCCTGGCCATGCGCCGCGCGGTCGACGGCCTGGCGATCGAGCCGGAGCGGGTGCTGGTGGACGGCAACCGCTGCCCACAACTGCGCCAGCCCTGCGAAGCCATCGTCAAGGGCGACGACCTGGTGGCGGCGATCAGCGCCGCGTCGATCATCGCCAAGGTGACGCGCGACCGGGAAATGGCGGCGCTGGACGCCGAATACCCGGGCTACGGGCTGGCCCGCCACAAGGGCTACCCGAGCAAGGCCCACCTGGAGGCCCTGCGCACGCTGGGCGTGACTCCCATACACCGGCGCTCCTATGCGCCGGTGCGGCGGTTGCTGGACGGTGACGGTTGACGGCGCACGACCGATGACCCGCCTGCGCAGCCTGGTCGACATGCTGGGGGCGGCGCGGGAACTGTCCGTGCGTCACCGGCTGCTCACACCCTCGTCGCAATGGATGGAAGGCGTCGCTTCCCTGCCGGACTACCTGCGCGTCTGCCGCGCCCGGGTCGAAGCCTCGCGCGCCGACCTCGATGCTGCCGCCGATCCTCGGGCTGTCGTCGACGGCAACAGCCCCTTCCTTCTGGAACCCGGGGCGGGCAGCGGGCGCACCATCCTGATGACCCACGGTTTGAGCGACTCGCCGTTCCTGATGCGTGACATCGGCGAGTGGTTCCGCGCGCGCGGCTTCCGGGTACTGTCCATGCAGTTGCCGGGCCACGGCACCCGGCCCGGCGACCTGCTCGACGTGCGCTGGCAGGACTGGCTGCGGGCACAGCGCGCCCTGATCGATTTTCTTGAGGAGGAGGGCGACGAACTCTACCTGCTGGGGTTCTCGCTGGGCGCCATCATCAGTCTTTACCAGGCGTTGCACGCGCCGCGTTTCAGGGCGCTGTTCCTGTTCTCGCCGGCGATCCGCGTGACCCGGCTGGTGCGGCTGGCCTGCCCGCTGGCCGCCGCCGGACGCTGGCTGCCGCGCGCCGCCTGGTTCGACGTGCAGCCGGACACCGACAGCTTCAAGTACGAGTCGCTGACCAACCGGGCCATCTGCGAGGTGTACCGGCTGATCCTCGCGCACCGGCGCCTGGCTACGCTGACCCGGCTCGATACGCCCCTGTTCGTTGCCGCCAGCGAGAACGACGCGACCATCGACAGCCGCGCCATCCTTGGCTGGTTCGCGCGCCAGCAGGGCGCGCCGCGGCGCATGCTCTACTACAGCACCGGCAGCCCGGACGTGCCCGCGGGCGTGCGCGTGATCGGGGCTAGCCTGCCGGAACGGCGCATTCGCAGCTACGCCCATACCGCGCTGCTGTCGGCGCCGGACAATCCCCATTACGGTGAAGGGGGCGCGTTGCGTTTCTGTACCCACTACTACCGGCTCGACCCCGACAAGTACCGGCGCTGCAAGGCCGGCGAGGAAGACTGCCTGGGCGAAATGTTCGACGAATCCGACGATTGCCGGGTGCTCCGGCGCCTGACCTGGAACCCGCGCTGGGACGAAATGCTGGACGAGATCGGGCGCTTTCTCGATGCCCTGTGAGGGACCGCGGGACGCTCCCCGGCGCTGCCACGGCGTTGCGCCATGTCAAGTCTTGAAACCCCTTCCGCAAAGCCCGACACTGCGCCCATGACACCCGGTTTCGTTCACCTCCACCTGCACACCGAATACTCGCTGGTCGACGGCGTGGTGCGCATCAAGCCGCTGGTGAAAGCCGTGGCCGAGGCCGGCATGCCGGCGGTGGCGGTCACCGACCAGAGCAATCTCTTCGCCATGGTGAAGTTCTACCGCGCGGCGCTGGCGGCCGGGGTCAAGCCCATCATCGGTGTCGATATCCGCGTGCGCGATCCCGAACAGCCGGCGCAGCCGTTCCGCGCCGTGCTGCTGTGCAAGAACCGCACGGGGTACCGGCACATGACCGAACTGGTGTCGCGCAGCTATCTGGAAGGGCAGCACCAGTCGATCCCCATGATCGACATGGACTGGCTGCCGGGCTCCACCGAGGGGCTGATTGTGTTGTCCGGCGGACGCGAGGGCGATATCGGCGCGGCGATCCTGGGCGGCAACCCGGAACTGGCCGAGCAGCGCCTGCTGCGCTGGCTGGAACTGTTCCCCGACCACTTCTACCTGGAATTGCAGCGCACCGGCCGCGAGGGCGAGGAAGAATACCTGCACGCCGCGGTGGAACTGGCGGCGCGTCACCAGGCGCCGGTGGTGGCGACCAACGACGTGCACTTCCTGCGCCCGGAAGAGTTCGACGCCCACGAGGTGCGCGTGTGCATTCACGACGGCCGCACCCTGGACGACCAGCGCCGGGTGAAACGCCACTCCGAGCAGCAATACCTGCGCAGCCCCGAGGAAATGCAGGAACTGTTCTCGGACATTCCCGAGGCCTTGCAGAACAGCGTCGAGATCGCGCGCCGCTGCACCCTGGAACTGACCCTGGGCAAGAACTACCTGCCCGACTTCCCGGTGCCGGACGGCATGACCATGGACGAGTTCTTCCGCGCCGAGGCGCGCGCCGGCCTGGAAAAGCGCCTGGCATTCCTGTTCGACACCGAGGCCGAGGACTTCGCCGAGAAGCGCAAGCCCTACGACGAACGCCTGGAAACCGAACTGGACGTGATCATTTCCATGGGCTTTCCGGGATACTTCCTGATCGTCGCCGACTTCATCCGCTGGGCGAAACAGAACGGCGTGCCGGTGGGGCCGGGGCGCGGTTCCGGCGCCGGTTCGCTGGTGGCCTATGCGCTGACCATCACCGACCTCGACCCGTTGCGCTACGAACTGCTGTTCGAACGCTTCCTCAACCCCGAACGCGTGTCCATGCCCGACTTCGATGTGGACTTCTGCATGGAGGGCCGCGACCGGGTCATCGACTACGTGGCGCAGCACTACGGACGCGAGAAGGTCTCGCAGATCATCACCTACGGCTCCATGGCCGCCAAGGCGGTGGTGCGCGACGTGGGGCGGGTGCTGGGGCACCCCTACGGTTTCGTCGACCGTATCGCCAAGCTGATTCCGTTCGAGATCGGCATGACCCTGGACAAGGCGCTGGAACAGGAAGAGGCGCTGGCGGAGCTGTACCGCGACGACGAGGAGGTGCGCGATCTCATCGACATGGCGCGTTCGCTGGAGGGCCTGGCGCGTAACGCCGGCAAGCACGCTGGCGGCGTGGTGATATCACCGACCAGGCTCACCGATTTCACACCGGTGTACTGCGAGCAGGGCGGTGTCAACGTGGTGAGCCAGTTCGACAAGGACGACGTCGAGGCGGTGGGCCTGGTCAAGTTCGATTTCCTCGGCCTGCGCACTCTGACCATCATCGACTGGGCCCTGCAGACCATCAACAAGCAGCGCGCCGAACACGGCGAGGAGGCGCTGGATATCGCCGCCATTCCGCTGGACGACGAAAAGGCCTTCCGGCTGCTCAAGGCCTATCAGACCACGGCCGTGTTCCAGCTCGAATCGCGTGGCATGAAGGATCTCATCAAGCGCCTGCAGCCGGATACCTTCGAGGACATCGTGGCGCTGGTGGCGCTGTTCCGGCCCGGCCCCCTGCAATCTGGCATGGTGGACGACTTCATTGCCCGCAAGCACGGCGCGAAGATCGAGTACCCGCACCCGGACCTGGAGCCGATCCTCAAGCCTACCTACGGCATCATCCTCTACCAGGAACAGGTCATGCAGATCGCCCAGACGCTGGCCGGCTACAGCCTCGGCGGCGCCGACCTGCTGCGCCGCGCCATGGGCAAGAAAAAACCGGAGGAGATGGCCAAGCAGCGCGATATCTTCACCCGCGGCGCGCTGGAGCGCGGCGTCGAGGAGAAGACGGCCACCTACATCTTCGACCTGATGGAGAAGTTCGCGGGCTACGGTTTCAACAAGTCGCACTCCGCCGCCTACGCGCTGGTGTCCTACCAGACGGCATGGCTGAAGGCGCACTATCCGGCGCCGTTCATGGCCGCGGTGCTGTCGGCAGACATGGACAACACCGACAAGGTGGTCACCCTCATCGACGAATGCCGTCACATGGAGCTGGAAGTGGTGGCGCCGGACATCAACCGTTCCGGCTTTGCCTTTACCGTCGAGGCGGCCAGCGAGGAAGCGCCCAAGGGCACGGTGATCTATGGCCTGGGCGCCATCAAGGGCGTGGGCGAGAGTGCCATCGAGGTCATCATCCGCGAACGCACCGCCAACGGTCCCTACGCCTCCTTGCACGACCTGTGCAGGCGCGTGGACTCGCGCAAGGTGACACGGCGCGTCTACGAGGCGCTGATTCGCGCCGGCGCGCTGGATTCGCTGGGCGAGAACCGCGCCACCCTGATGGCCTGCCTCCCGGACGCCATCAAGCTCGCCGAGCAGCACCTGCGCGATTCGGCGGCGGGGCAGACCGACATGTTCGGCAACCTGGTGTCGCCCAGCGAGGCGCCGCCCGTCGAGGTGCCGGTGGAACCGGAATGGGACGACGAAACCCGGCTCGCGGGCGAAAAGGAAACGCTGGGGCTGTATCTCACCGGTCACCCGATCGATCGCTACCGCGAGGAACTGGCCAGCATGGTCACCGCGCCGCTCAGCGAGCTGGTTGACGACGGCGCCGAGACCGGTTCGCGCCAGCGCGGCAAGGAACGCAGCGTGGTGATTGCCGGACTGGTGGTGGAATTCCGCACCCGGCCTACCCAGAGCGGCAGCCGCATGGCCTTTCTCACCCTGGACGACGGCACCGGTCGCATGGAGATGCGTCTGTTCACCCGCGTCTACGAACAGCACCAGGCGATACTCGCCAATGACAAGGTGCTGGTGGTGCAGGGCACGCTGGCCTACGACGACTACACCGACGGCATGCGCCTCAGCGCCGAAAAGATTTACGAAATGGACCAGGCCCGCGAAGTGTTCGCCCGCCGCCTGGTGCTGGACGTCGGCGCCCGCAAGGCCGGCAACGGTTTCATGAAATCCCTCGCCGGCGTGCTCGCCCCGTTCCGCGAAGGCAATTGCCCGGTCGGCATCCAGTACCGCAACGACGCCGCCCAGGCACACCTGACCCTCGGCGACGCCTGGCGCGTCCACCCCACCGACGAACTGCTCAACCGCCTCCACGAACTCGCCGGCGAACAACACGTCCGCATCATCTACAAATAACACGCCCCCATCCCAAAAATGGGACGGAGGCAATTGTGCGATGCGGTGGGTTGGCATGGCGGCGGGCGGTGCTTTTCAGTAGAATCCCGCCCCAACGCACGCAGATGGACAGAGCGCACTTCGATGAATATGAATTTCCTTGATTTTGAACAACCTATCGCTGAGCTCGAGGCCAAGATCGAGGAGCTGCGCTATGTCGGCGACGATGCCGAGGTCAATATCAACGAGGAGATCAGCCGCCTGCAGGCCAAGAGCCGCACGCTGACCGAATCGATTTTTTCCAACCTCAATGCCTGGCAGGTGTCGCAACTGGCGCGCCATCCGCAGCGTCCCTACACGCTGGATTACATCACCCGGATTTTTACCGACTTCGAGGAATTGCACGGCGACCGGGCCTACGCTGACGATGCGGCCATCATCGGTGGCGTGGCGCGCCTGGACGGCAAACCGGTGATGGTGATCGGCCACCAGAAGGGACGCGACACCAAGGAAAAGATTCGCCGCAATTTCGGCATGCCACGGCCCGAGGGCTATCGCAAGGCCAAGCGCCTGCTGGAGATGGCCGAACGCTTCAAGCTGCCGGTGCTGACGTTTATCGATACACCGGGCGCCTACCCGGGTATCGGCGCCGAGGAGCGCGGACAGAGCGAAGCCATCGCCCGCAACCTGTGCGTGATGGCGGACCTGAAAACGCCGATCATATGTACCGTCATCGGCGAGGGCGGTTCCGGCGGCGCGCTCGCGGTGGGAGTCGGCGACCGCATGCTGATGCTGCAATACAGTATCTATTCCGTCATCTCGCCGGAGGGTTGTGCGTCCATCCTCTGGAAGAGCGCCGAGAAAGCCTCCGACGCCGCCGAGGCGCTGGGAGTGACCTCGTCGCGGCTGAAGGAGCTGGGCCTGGTCGATGAAATCATCGATGAGCCGCTCGGTGGCGCGCACCGCGATCCGGAAGACATGGCCGGGCGCGTGCGCGAGCGCATCATGGAGCACATGGATCAGCTCCAGCGCCTGCCGCTCGACCAGCTGGTGGCGGCGCGCTACCAGCGACTGATGTCCTACGGTGAATTCGTCGAAAAATAATCCCTTCGACGCCATCGTTCCGGCCTTGCCAGAGGCCGCCGCCTATTTCGTCGCCTATAGCGGCGGCGTCGATTCCCACGTGCTTTTGCACCTGCTGGCCCGGCAGCGCGATGAACTGCGGGCGCCGCTGGGCGCGGTGCATGTCCATCACGGTCTGCACGACGAGGCCGATGACTGGCAGGCGCACTGCGCGGACGTTTGCGCGGCGCTCGACGTGCCATTTCATGTATTGCCGGTCGACGCCACGGCCGCCGCCGGCGAGAGTCCGGAAGCCGCGGCGCGTCATGCGCGTTACCGCGCATTGTCCGGCTGGCTGGCGCCGGGCGCGGCGCTGCTGACCGCCCAGCACCGCGACGACCAGGCCGAAACCCTGTTATTGCAACTGTTTCGCGGCGCGGGTCCGCGCGGCCTGGCTTCCATGCCGGCACGCGCGCCGTTCGGCGCGGGCATGCTGTTGCGGCCCTTGCTGGAGGCTTCCCGCGCGGATATCGCCGCTTACGCGCAGCGGCACGAACTACGCTGGGTGGACGATCCCTCCAATCTCGATACCCGTTACGACCGCAACCTGTTGCGGCAGTCGATCCTGCCGCGGTTGCAGCGGCGCTGGCCGGGCCTGTCGGGGGTGCTGGCGCGGGCCGCGCGGCTCCAGTCGGAACAGGCCGAACTGGCCGACGCCCTGGCCGCGCTCGACCATCAGGTCTGCGCGCGCGGGGACTGTCTGTCGCAGGCCGAACTGAAAAGCCTGTCGCCGGCGCGGCAGCGGAACCTGTTGCGCTACTGGATTCGTCAGCGCAACGTCGAAACACCTTCCCGTGTTGTGCTGGAGAGGATTCGGCGGGAACTCCTGTTCAGCCGCGAGGATGCGCGGCCGGTCGTGCGCTGGGGCGGGGTGGAGGTGCGCCGTTACCGGGGTGAGCTCTACCTGATGCCCGCGCTGCCGGTCCACGATGCGGCACAGCGCATTGCCTGGGATCTGCGTGACGAACTCGCCATACCCTCGGCGGGCGGGGTGTTGTCGGCGTCGCCGGTGACCGGTTCCGGCCTGCGCGTGTCGCTTTCACCGTTGGAGGTTCGTTTCCGGATCGGTGGGGAATCCCTCCGCCTGCCGGGCGCGCCGCACCACCAGGCCCTGAAAAACCTGCTTCAACAGCATGGCGTGCCCGACTGGGAGCGTGGCCGCCTGCCGCTGCTGTACGCGGGCGACACGCTCGCCGCCGTCCCCGGCCTCACCGTGTGCGAGGGCTTCCAGGCCGGCCCGGGGCAGCCAGGGCTGGAACTGCGCTGGTCGCGCCTGCCGGGCGCGGCCCCTGATTCCCGCTGAAACCGCGGCCGCCGGAAAATGCCGCCGTTCGCGTTTACCCTGGGTCAGGTCACGGCCCTGGTGATGAGGGGTACGAGGGAGGCGGGCAGTCGGATGCCGCCGCCGAGGGCGAACGCGTGGGCGCGCGGGGACATTTTCTTCCAGGTCTTGCGGATGATGTCCAGCCACTTGGCTTCGTCGTAGTCGGGGTGGCGGGCGGCGAAGTCTTCCAGGTAGTGCTCCACGAACACCAGGCTGGCGACGTCCTCGACGAGCTGGGTGTCCGGGTTGGTCTTGATGCCACGCTTGCCGACGGCCTGGCGCACGCGTTCGATGGTGGTGTCGTCGCACCCCGCCTCCGACAGCAGGGCGGCGGCGGTGTCGGCGTGGAAGCGGTACAGGTCGGCGCGCCAGCGCAGGTAGCCCTTGCGCCCGGCGGGGTAGTCGCTGCGCGGTGACTCCCAGCGCCGGATGTGCTGCGCGCGGACCGCCAGTTGCATGGCCTCGTCGGCCTCCGGCGCGTAGCGCGCCAGCATGTCGGACATGCGCTGGGCGTAGAGCTGTTCCTTCGGCCAGCTTTCACCGTCGGCGGTCTCGCGGTTGGGGTCCTGGCGGTTGGCGGCGTCGATCAGCGCGATGGCCTTGTCGAATGCGGTTCGCGACATGTTTGTCCTCCTGCGGTGTTGCCGCATGTTACCCGCAGGGGCAAGGCCTTGAACAGTCCGCCGCGCGATGCCGCAAGGCGGGAAGGGTCATTTTTTCGACACATGTCGTTGGTTTGCAACGTGCATAAAACCGCACGCGCCGCATTGTCTCGGGGGTACCTTTCTGGTAGTCTGGCTTCCCGTCCAGACGTTGATTTCTCCCGCATTTTTCGGAGCTTCATGACCCGATTCATATTCATTACCGGCGGTGTTGTTTCCTCATTGGGGAAAGGCATCGCTGCCGCATCCCTTGGCGCGCTGCTCGAAGCCCGGGGTCTCAAAGTCACCATGATGAAGCTCGATCCCTATATCAACGTGGATCCGGGCACCATGAGTCCGTTTCAGCACGGCGAGGTGTTCGTCACCAACGACGGCGCCGAGACCGATCTGGACCTGGGCCACTACGAGCGCTTCATCCGCACCACCATGGGCAAGCGCAACAATTTCACCACCGGGCAGATCTACGAAACGGTAATTCGCAAGGAGCGCCGCGGCGACTACCTGGGCGGCACGGTGCAGGTCATCCCCCACATCACCGACGAGATCAAACGCTGTATCCGCGCCGGCGCCGAGGGCGCCGATATCGCCATGGTGGAGATCGGCGGCACCGTCGGCGACATCGAGTCGCTGCCGTTCCTGGAGGCCATCCGCCAGATGGGCGTGGAACTGGGCCACAAGCAGGCGCTGTTCATGCACCTGACGCTGGTGCCCTATATTGCCGCCTCCGGCGAGATCAAGACCAAGCCGACCCAGCACTCGGTGAAGGAACTGCGTTCCATCGGCATTCAGCCCGATGTACTGCTGTGCCGTTCCGACCGGCCGCTGCCTGTGGATGAACGGCGCAAGATCGCGCTGTTCACCAATGTCCCGGACCGCGCGGTCATTTCCGCGGTGGACGTGGACAGCATCTACAAGATTCCGCTGCTGCTCAACGAGCAGCGCCTCGACGACACGGTCGTCGACCTGATGGGGATCGACGCGCCCGAAGCGGACCTGTCCGACTGGAAAGATGTGGTCGAACGCCTGGAACACCCGGAGCGCGAGGTGACGGTGGCGATGGTGGGCAAGTATGTCAACCTGACCGAGTCCTACAAGTCGCTGTCGGAAGCCCTGATACACGCCGGCATCCAGACCCGCACGCGGGTGAAGATCCGCTATGTAGACTCCGAGGTCATCGAACAGAAGGGCCTGGAGGTGCTGGCGAAGGCCGACGCGGTGCTGGTGCCCGGCGGGTTCGGCGAGCGCGGCGTGGAAGGCAAGATCATGGCGGTGCGCTACGCGCGTGAACACGGCATTCCCTATCTGGGCATCTGCCTTGGCATGCAGGTCGCGGTCATCGAGTTTGCGCGCAATGTCGCGGGCCTGTCCGACGCCCAGAGCACCGAGTTTCGCAAGGACACCGAACACCCGGTCATCGGCCTCATTACCGAGTGGCAGGACGAGGCGGGCAATATCGAGCGCCGCGACGAGGACAGCGACATGGGCGGCACCATGCGCCTGGGTGGCCAGACCTGCAAACTGGTGCCCGGCACGTTGGCGCACAAGGTGTACGGCAAGGACGAGATCGTCGAGCGTCACCGCCACCGCTACGAATTCAACAACCAGTACCGCGAGACACTGGAAAAGGCCGGCCTGACCATCGGCGGCACCTCGGTGGACGGCAGCCTGGTGGAAATGGTGGAGATCACCGATCATCCCTGGTTCCTGGCCTGCCAGTTCCACCCGGAGTTCACCTCCACGCCGCGCGACGGCCACCCGCTGTTCACCAGCTTCATCGAGGCGGCCAACGCCCACCGCAACAATGCGGCCATGCCCGCCGACCAGCCCAGCCTGGTGCGCGCGGATGCCTGATATTCAACGACGACAAGGTTTCTGAACCATGAAATTATGCGGATTTGAAGTGGGGCTGAACGCCCCCTTTTTTCTGATTGCCGGCCCCTGCGTGATCGAGAGCGAGGAACTGGCAATGTCCACGTCCGCCGAACTCAAGCGGATCACCGACGAGCTGGGCATTCCCTTTATCTACAAGTCCTCCTACGACAAGGCCAACCGTTCGTCCGCCGACAGCTATCGCGGTCCCGGTATCGAGGAAGGCCTGCGTATCCTGCAGAAGGTCCGGGACGAGATCGGTGTGCCGGTACTGACCGACGTGCACGAGGACACGCCGCTGGATGAGGTCGCCAGCGTGGTCGACGTGCTGCAGACGCCGGCCTTCCTGTGCCGCCAGACCAACTTCATCCAGAACGTGGCCCGCACCGGCAAGCCGGTCAACATCAAGAAAGGCCAGTTTCTCGCGCCCTGGGACATGAAGAACGTGGTCGACAAGGCACGCGTGGTCGGCAACGAGCAGATCATGGTGTGCGAGCGCGGCGTGTCCTTCGGCTACAACAACCTGGTGTCCGACATGCGCTCGCTGGCGGTGATGCGCAACACCGGGGCGCCGGTGGTGTTCGACGCAACCCACTCGGTGCAGTTGCCGGGCGGGCAGGGCAACGTGTCCGGCGGCCAGCGCGAGTTCGTGCCGGTACTGGCGCGCGCGGCGATGGCGGCGGGCATTTCCGGCATCTTCATGGAGACCCACCCGGACCCCTCAAAGGCCCTCAGCGACGGCCCCAATGCCTGGCCGCTGGGACAGATGGAAGAGCTGCTGTCCACGTTGAAGATCATCGACGTCGCGGTAAAATCGCGCCCGTTTGCCGAGGCGGAGTTGCTGCAGGATTGAGCGCCGCGGCGCTGTTCGCGCCACGCGACTGGAAACAGTTTTGGATAAGTTTTATAACCCTTTGTATCTGGAGTAAAAATGGCTAAGATTACCGACGTCAGCGGGCGGGAGATCCTGGACTCGCGAGGCAATCCCACGGTTGAGGCGGATGTGTTGCTGGAAGGCGGCATCATGGGCCGCGCGGCGGTGCCGTCCGGCGCCTCCACCGGTTCCCGCGAGGCGGTCGAACTGCGTGACGGCGACGCTTCCCGCTACCTCGGCAAGGGTGTGCTCAAGGCAGTCGGCAACGTCAACGGCGAACTGCGCGATGCCGTGCGTGGCATGGATGCCGAGGACCAGGAGGCACTGGACCGGAAGATGATCGAGCTGGACGGCTCTGACAACAAGGGCCGGCTGGGCGCCAACGCGCTGCTGGCCGTGTCGCTGGCCGCGGCGCAGGCCCAGGCGCGCGCCGCCGGTCTGCCGTTGTACCGGCACCTGGGCGGCGACGCGGGCTGCCAGTTGCCAGTGCCGATGATGAACATCATCAATGGCGGCGCCCACGCCAACAACAGTGTCGACCTGCAGGAGTTCATGATCTTGCCGGTGGGCGCGGACAGCATCCGCGAGGCGGTGCGCTACGGCGCCGAGGTGTTCCACGCGCTGAAAGCGGTGCTGAACGGCCGTGGTCTCAATACCTCGGTCGGTGACGAGGGCGGTTTCGCGCCGGACCTGTCTTCCAACGAGGCGGCCATCGAGGTGATCCTTGAAGCCATCGACAAGGCCGGTTTCAAGGCTGGCGAGGATATCTTCCTCGGTCTCGACGCGGCCAGTTCCGAGTTTTTCAAGGACGGGCGTTACCACCTGGAGTCGGAAGGCAAGTCCTTCGACGCCCAGGGTTTCGTCGACTTCCTCGCCGACTGGGTCCGGCAGTATCCCATCCTGTCGATCGAGGACGGCATGGACGAGAGCGACTGGGAAGGCTGGAAACTGCTCACCGACAAGCTGGGCGACAAGGTGCAACTGGTCGGCGACGATCTGTTCGTGACCAACACCTCGATCCTGCAGCGCGGCATCGACGAGCACATCGGCAATTCCATCCTGATCAAGCCGAACCAGATCGGAACCCTGACCGAAACCCTGGCGGCCATCGACATGGCGGCGGACGCCGGGTTCAGCGCCGTGGTCTCGCACCGTTCCGGCGAAACCGAGGACGTGGTGATTGCCGATATCGCGGTGGGCAGCAGCGCCACGCAGATCAAGACCGGCTCCCTGTCGCGTTCCGACCGCGTCGCCAAGTACAACCGCCTGATGCGCATCGAGGAGCAGCTCGGCGACAAGGCCAGCTACGCTGGCCGTGCGGCCTTCAGCACGCTCGGCGCTTGATGACGAACGGCGCGGCCTGACGCCATGCGCTGGCTGATCTGGCTGCTGCTGGCTCTGTTGCTGGTGTTGCAATACCGCCTGTGGGTCGGCGACGGCAGCCTGGCGGAGGTCTGGGATCTCTACCAGCAGGTGGAGGCGCAAAAGGAGGAGAACCACCTGCTGCGCGAGCGCAACCAGGCGCTGGACGCTGAGGTGAAGGATCTCAAGCAGGGGCTGGAAGCCATCGAGGAGCGCGCACGCGAAGAACTGGGCATGATCCGCGACGACGAGGTTTTCTACCAGATCATCGAACCGGCGGACCAGACGGATGACTGAGGTTGTTGCCTGTTGGGCGGTGGTGCCGGCGGCCGGCCGTGGCCGGCGCATGGGCACCGACATACCCAAGCAGTTCCATGTGCTGGGGAAGAAGACCGTGCTGGAGCACAGTCTCGATGCCCTGTGGCATGTCGAGGCGCTGGCCGGCGTGGTGCTGGTCGGGGCCGCCGACGACGCCATGGAAAGCATCGCCATGCGCTACCGCCATCGCCGCCTGATTCAAACCGCCGGCGGCGAGGAGCGCTGCCATTCGGTACTCAACGGGCTCAGGGCGTTGCACGGTATTGCCGACGACGACGACTGGGTCATGGTGCACGACGCGGCGCGCCCCTGCGTGCGTAGCGCCGATCTCCTGAAACTGATCGACACCCTGGCGGGACACCCGGTCGGCGGACTGCTCGGCGTGCCGGCGCATGACACCATGAAACGTACCGACGCCGCCGGACTCATCGAGGCCACCGTGCCGCGTCAGGCCCTGTGGCACGCACAGACGCCGCAGATGTTCCGCCTCGGGCGGCTGCGCGAGGCGCTCGAGGCGGCGCTGCGCGACGGTTACCAGGTGACTGACGAGGCCTCTGCCATGGAACACGCCGGTGAGCGGCCGCTGATGGTCGAGGGGCACGCCGACAACCTGAAAATCACCCGCCCGGAAGATCTTCCGCTGGCGGAACTCTACCTGCGACAACAGGGGCGACTATGAGAATCGGTCAGGGCTTCGACGTGCATGCCTTCGAGCCGGACGGGCGGCTGGTGCTGGGTGGCGTCGAGGTGCCGCACACGCACGGATTGAAAGCCCACTCCGATGGCGACGTGTTGCTGCACGCGCTGTGTGACGCTCTGCTGGGCGCGGCCGGCCTGGGCGATATCGGCCGCCATTTCCCGGACAGCGATGACGCGTATCGCGGCATCGACAGCCGCGAACTGCTGCGCCGGGTGGTGGCGCGGTTGCTCGAACGTGGTCTGACTGTCGTCAACGCCGACCTTACCCTCGTGGCGCAGGCGCCGAAGCTGGCGCCGCATGTCGAGCGCATGTGCGAGAACATTGCCGCCGACCTCGGTGTGGCGCGCGAGTGCATCAACGTGAAGGCCACCACCACCGAACACCTCGGTTTCACCGGCCGCAAGGAAGGCATCGCCGCGTTCGCGGTGGTATTGCTCGATGCGTGAATCCATCCCGCTGGACATGCCGCGCGCCTCGGGCACGCCGCTCGGTCATGCGCGTATCCGCACACTGCCCGAGGATTTCCAGGTCACCGAAATCCCCTTGCTGTCCCCTGACGGGGAAGGGGAGCACTGCTGGCTGTATGTGCGCAAGCGCAACAGCAACACCAACTGGGTAGCCGGCCGGCTCGCCGCCTTTGCCGGTGTGTCGCCGGGAGCCGTGAGCTACGCGGGCATGAAGGATCGCCATGCAGTCACCGAACAGTGGTTCTCCGTGCAATTGCCGGGCCGCGAGGCGCCCGACTGGTGGGCCATCGGTGACGAGGATTTCGAGGTGCTGGAAGCGCACCGCCACAGCCGCAAGCTGAAGACCGGGGCGCTGCGCGGCAACCGTTTCCGCATTCGGCTGCGCGGGGTGGATGCAGACCCGGTACAAGTCGAGACGAGATTGCGGCAGTTGCGCCAGGGCGTGCCCAATGCCTTCGGGCCGCAGCGTTTCGGCCGCAATAGCGACAACCTGGTGCAGGCCGGGCGCATGTTCGACCGTCCCCGCGCACGCGTGTCGCGCAGCAAGCGCGGTATCTGGCTGTCGGCGGTGCGGTCGGCGCTGTTCAACCGGGTACTGGCGGCGCGCATCGAAGCCGGGCAATGGAACCGGCCGCTGGATGGGGACGCCTTCCAGCTCGATGGCCGTTCGGCGGTTTTTGCGTGTGACAGCGTCGACACGGACACGCGCGCGCGTTGCGCGGGCGGCGAGATCCATCCCACCGGCCCCTTGTGCGGGAGCGGCGATGCGCTGGTGACGGGCGAGGCGGCGGCGCTGGAAGCCGGGGTGCTGGCGCCATACCGGGGATGGATCGAGGGCCTGGCAATGTTCCGCATGAACCACGCGCGCCGCGCCCTGCGGGTACTGCCCGGTGACCTTGCCTGGACGCGCGAGGCGGACGATTGCTGGTTGCTGGAATTCAGCCTGCCGGCGGGCAGCTACGCCACCAGCCTGTTGCACGAAGTGTTCGAGGTGACGGAAGGACATGGAAGCGGCTGACGCCATCGCCTGCGTGCGGCAGCGCATGGCCGAGGCCGCGCAGCGGGCCGGCCGCTGCGTCGACGGCGTGCGCCTGGTCGCCGTTTCCAAGCGCCACCCGCCCGCCGCGGTTGCGGCGCTGGCGGCTTGCGGCCAGCGCGACTTCGCCGAGAACCAGATGCAGGAGGCCGTGGACAAGATTGCGGCCCTGCGCGATGCCGCGCTGGAGTGGCACTTCATCGGTCACCTGCAATCCAACAAGACCCGCCACGTCGGCCCCAACTTTCACTGGGTGCATACCCTGGACAGCCTCAAGCTGGCGCGCCGTATCGATGCTTCCGCCGCGCAGGCCGGCACGCGGGTGAACTTGCTGGTGCAGGTCAACGTTTCCGGCGACCCGGCCAAACATGGTCTCGCCACCGGCGCCCTGTTTCCGCTCGTCGACGCCATACTCCAGGCGGATCTCCAGAGCGTTCGCCTGCGCGGCCTGATGACCATCGGCTACCGGGACGTCGGCGAGGCGGAAACGCGGCGCAGCTTTGCCCGCCTGCGCGAACTGCTGGAACAGTGCCGCGCCCGTTTCGGCGACGACTTTACGGAACTCTCCATGGGCATGAGTGGCGACTACACCCTGGCTATCGAGGAAGGCGCCACCATGGTCCGCGTCGGCAGCGCCCTGTTCGGCGCCCGCCCCACACCCTGATCCCGCTCAGCCCCGTTTCAGCAACACGTAGACCGCGCCGCTGCCGCCGTCGTAGTGACGCGCGGTGCAATAGGCGAGCACCTCGTCGCGCTGGCGCAACCAGCCGCCGATTTTCTGCTTGAGGACGGGGGCCCGGTGCCGCGATCCGAGTCCCTTGCCGTGGATGATGCGGGCGCACTGAACGTGGCGGCGCTGGCATTCGCGCAGAAAACCGGCCACCGCCGCGCGCGCCACCGGTACCGTCATGCCGTGCAGGTCGAGTTCGGCGTCCACCGACAGGCGGCCGCGCCGCAGCTTGCGCACCGTGCGCTGTTGCAGGCCGGGGCGCACATAGAGCAGTTCGTCCCCGGTTTCCATGTCGGCCGGGTCGAACAGGTCGGAGAGCATATCGCGCAGGACTTCGGTTTCGTCGCGCTCCCGGAACACCGGGCGTGGTGACACGGGGCGTTTTACCGGCGCCACCCGGTCGTTGGCGACAGGCTTCACTTCGCCGACGCTTTCGCGGAACAGCCTGACGTCCTCGGGATCCGGTTTGCTCATGTGCCCGGATTGTAACCGTTTTTCGGGCGCGGGTAATGGGCGGGCGCGGCAGACTCGGGTATCATGGTCCGCACATGCGAATTCTGATTTCCAACGATGACGGTTACCGCGCCCCCGGACTGCGTTGCTTGGCCGATGCGCTGGGCACGGTGGCCGATGTGACAGTGGTGGCGCCGGAGCGTGACCGCAGTGGCGCCAGCAACTCGCTGACCCTCGACAGTCCGCTGCGCGCCCGCGAGGGCGAGAACGGCTATACCTACGTGGAGGGCACACCGACCGATTGTGTGCATCTCGCCATTACCGGGCTGCTCGACCACGAGCCGGACATGGTGGTATCCGGCATCAACGCCGGCGCCAACCTCGGTGACGATGTGATCTACTCGGGCACGGTCGCCGCGGCCATGGAAGGGCGCTTTCTGGGGCTGCCGGCCATCGCTGTTTCCAACGTTTCGTTTCAGCCGCGTCATTTCGATACCGCCGCTCAGGTGGTGTTGGCGCTGTTGCGCCGTCTGGAGTGCGAGCCGGTGCCCGCCGAGACCATCCTCAACGTCAATGTCCCGGACATTCCCTTCGACCAGCTCAAGGGCTGGCGCAGCACCCGATTGGGTAACCGGCACCGCTCCGAACCGGTGATCCGCGAGACCGATCCGCGCGGCCGGCCGATCTACTGGGTGGGACCGGCCGGCGCCGAGCAGGACGCCGGGCCGGGCACCGATTTCCACGCCGTGCGCAACGGTTACGTATCGGTGACGCCGATTCACGTGGACCTGACACAGCACGCGGTACTCGACCAGGTCGGGCGCTGCCTGGGTGAACTGCTGGAGAAGCCTTGAAGTCGCTGAGTCAGGGTATCGGCATGACCTCGCAGCGCACCCGCGACCGGCTGGTGGGGCGCCTGCGCGAGGAGGGGATTGGCGACAACCGCGTGCTCGACGCCATTGCGACCACGCCGCGGCACCTGTTCATCGACGAGGCGCTGGCCTCGCGCGCCTACGAAGACACGGCGCTGCCTATCGGCCACGGTCAGACCATTTCCCAGCCGTATATCGTCGCGCGCATGACCGAACTGTTGCTGGAGGTCGAGCCGGGCGTGGTGCTGGAAGTCGGCACCGGTTCCGGTTACCAGGCCGCGGTACTGGCCGGACTGGTCGACAAGGTCTATTCCACCGAACGTATCGAACCGCTGGCGTCGCAGGCGCGTCAGCGCTTCCGGCAACTGGGCTATCGCAACATCCGCGTGCAGCACAGCGATGGAAGCTGGGGCTGGCCGCAATTCGCACCCTTTGACGCGATCATCGTCACCGCCGGCGCGGCGGATATCCCCGAGGCGCTGCTTGAGCAGCTCAAGGTGGGCGGAAGGCTGGTGATGCCGCTGGGAGGACGCGAACGCCAGACCCTGATCACCGTTACCCGCACCCCGACGGTCTACGAACGCGAGGACCTGGAACCCGTAGTGTTCGTGCCGCTGCTGGGGGGCGCCGGCTGATGAAGCTGTTCACCCGCCTGTACGACATGACCCTGAACTGGTCCCGCCATCCCGCCGCGCCGCGTTATCTCGGTGTCCTGAGTTTCGCCGAATCCTCGTTTTTCCCGGTGCCGCCCGATGTCATGCTGATGCCGATGACGCTGGCCAAACCGCAGCGCGCCATGTACTACGCGGCGCTGACCACGCTGATGTCGGTGGCCGGCGGCATGGCCGGCTACGCCATCGGGCATTTCGCGCTGGAGTGGGTGCAACCGCTGATCGGCGAGGGCGGGCGCTGGGCGGAGCCTTACGCGCGCGCCACGACCTGGTTCAACGAATGGGGGTTCTGGGCGGTGCTGATCGCCGGTTTCTCGCCCATTCCCTACAAGGTGTTCACCATTTCCGCGGGCGCCCTGTCGATGAGTTTTCTGCCTTTCGTGCTGGCGTCGGCGATCGGGAGAGGGGGGCGGTTTTTCCTGGTCGCCGGACTGCTGGCCTGGGGCGGGGCGGCGATGGAGCGGCGTATCCGCCGCTATGTCGAGTGGATCGGCTGGTCGCTGGTGGTGCTGGGCCTGCTGGCCTGGTGGTGGAGCCGGCACTGACGCATGGATTGCCGGGTCTGGCTGCTGCTGTTGTGCCTGCTGCCGGCCTGTTCGCCGGGACCGGCGAGGGCGCCGATCGGTGACCGCAGCGAACGGCCCGCGCACATCCCCGCGTTCCACCGCGTGGGGCAGGGCGACACCCTGTATTCGATTGCCTTCCAGTATGGGCTGACGGTCGAACGGCTGGCGGCCTGGAACGGCATCCGGCCCCCCTACACCATCTACCGTGGCCAGAAGTTGCGGCTGACGGCGCCCCCTGCGTCGCGTCCACGCACCCCGGTGGTGCGCGTTCCCGCGCCGAGCCGCCCCAAGGTCAGTGTGGCGCCGCCCGCGAAACCCGCGCCGGCCCACGCCAGCCGGCCGGCGGCACCGAAAAACGCGACGCGCCCGGCCCCGAAAGCGGCCGACAAGCCGTCCGCCGCGCGTGGCCCGCTACGCTGGGCCTGGCCGGCCGAAGGGCGTGTGATCCGGCGTTTCAACGCCCGTTCCAGCGGCAAGAAAGGCATCGATATTGCAGGCCGGGCGGGTTCCACGGTGCGCGCGGCGGCGGACGGCAAGGTGGTGTATGCGGGGAGTGGACTTGGCGGCTACGGTAGGCTTATCATCATCAAACATAACAAAGACTTTCTGAGTGCTTACGCGCACAACCGGAAGTTGATTGCCAGGGAAGGGCAGTGGGTAAGGAAGGGTGACCCGATTGCGCTGATGGGCAGCAGCGCCACGGACCGGACCAAGTTGCATTTCGAGATCCGCAGAAAAGGCCGGCCGGTCGACCCGCTTCGCTACTTGCCTGCACGGTAAGGGAATGCCACCGTGACGTCGGTGCGGCGCCACGGGCCACGGGGTAAGGACCAAGAGGTTAGTCAATGGCCAGCAGACGCCAGGATACGACCGGAACGACACCCGCGCACGAGGCGGAGGGTGGCGTACAGGATTTTGTCGAGCCCGCCGCTGAAAGCAAGAGCCGGCTCAGGGAACCTCCCGATACCGACGCGCATTTCGACGCCACGCGCATGTACCTCAACGAAATAGGCTTCTCGCCGCTGCTGACCGCGGAGGAGGAAGTCTACTATGCCAGGCTGGCGCAGAAGGGCGATGAAAGCGGCCGGCGGCGCATGATCGAAAGCAATCTGCGGCTGGTGGTGAAGATCGCGCGGCGCTACATCAACCGCGGGCTGGCGTTCCTGGATCTGATCGAGGAAGGCAACCTGGGCTTGATCCGCGCGGTGGAGAAATTCGATCCCGAACGCGGTTTCCGCTTTTCCACCTACGCAACCTGGTGGATACGACAGACCATAGAGCGCGCCATCATGAACCAGACGCGCACCATTCGGCTTCCCATTCATGTCGTCAAGGAACTCAACAGCTATCTTCAGGCCGCGCGGAGACTGGCGCAGTCGCTCGACCATGAACCCAACGCCGAGGAAATCGCCGAACTGCTCGACAAGCCACTGAAGGACGTCAAGCGGTTGCTGAAGCTCAACGAGCGGGTGACCTCGGTGGACGTGCCAATCAGCCGCGACTCGGATTCCGGCAAGACCCTGATCGATTCCATTCCCGACGAAAGCAACACCGACCCTTCCGAACTGCTGCAGGACGAGGACGTACTCGCCAACCTCGAGACCTGGATCGCACAGCTTTCAGACAAGCAGCGTGAAGTCGTGGAACGCCGTTTCGGTCTGCACGGCTACAAGATCTCCACCCTGGAAGAAGTCGGCAACGAAATCGGCGTCACCCGCGAACGCGTGCGCCAGATCCAGATGGACGCCCTCAAGCGCCTGCGTGAAATCCTCGAAGCCGAAGGTTTCTCCTCTGATGCGCTGTTCGGTTGATCCACCGCTTTTTTGCGGAGGCTAACGACGAAGGCCCGTTCGTGATCAGGAAGATCCTCGATCAATGGTATCGCGGAGAGTCTGGAGGGAATCTTGGCCAACGGGAAGGCTGAAATAATAATAGTCAAGGAGTGACAGCGGTGGTCGAGAATCGCCCGCTTCGATGTATTCACAGCATGCAACAATTTTGGCTGACGTTTCAATTGAGACGAACTTTGTCTCGCCTTAAAACCGGTCATCACTGTTTTTGTCTGCTGTCGAACAATGCGCGATTGGTACTTATTTCTCTGTTGCTCCCGCTATTAGCGGTTTCTGTCAGTGTGTCCGCTGAACCACTTTTATGGAGGGCCGTTCCATCACCTGCAGGGTTGCAATTTGATACGCAACGAGAAGCGGTTGCAGACTTCCAGAGCTTTGGCGGCATATATTTATATATGACAGAGCCTCTTCCTGAAATTCAGGAAAATGACTCAATTGTCATTAAATACAAAATTCCGGATGCGGCGCTGAGTATAAGTGAGTGGTCCTATCAGCATGAGCGCGAGGCAGGCTCGTTCGCGACCGAGCAAGAGGTTTATGACAGTCTGCTCAATTGGCTGATCGATGCAAGAAAATCCGGTACCCCCGGCACTTATTGTCCACCCTATTTTGAAATGGACCCTTTAGATTCAGTGCCGTGGAATCCGGCAAATTCGCCGTCGAAAAATAGTTATATCAGAACTTACGGGATTCCAGCATTTGAAGACAAATATATTCCTTCCACTTTTTACATGCTGGATCTTAATGGTGTTTGTACACCGTATTCTGCCGGGAATCAGCGTTTATTGAGGCGGCGATCAATTTCGTGTCCGCCTAATTTGACTTTCGATCGTGTGCGCAACCTATGCGTGAACATTAACCGCGCAACTGTTATTGGTCGCAGTCAGTATTATCTCAAGCCACCACCGACCACCCCAAACTGTGATGCCGAAGGCAACCCTTGCCAACCCGCCACAGGCAATAAAACTCAACGGGAATCTGATATCTCCGGTCTAGGTTTTGGTGGACTGGAGTTCACGCGTTTTTACAACAGCCTCGGTAATCAAGGTTCCTCGGCATCCCTGGCGCCCGGTTGGCGTCATACCTATAGCCGCCGGTTGAATGAAAGCACACTTGGCACACCCGGTCTCTATCAAGCCAATTCTGAACAATCGGGTCTTTACAGCACTGCCTCCGAAGCGTGCAGAAATGGTTGGCTGGAGCTCAAGGACACAGTCTGGAATGGCGCGCTCGCGAGTGCCACTGCCAGCCTTGCAAGTAACCAGGATTGCCGTATCAAGGTGGCGGGCAAGACTGTAGCCAATTTTCCGATACGCCCGACGTTAGACCGGTTTATTCCGTTACCACAGCCGAACGCTGCAGGAAGCCTGGTCACAGTCTCCCGTCCCAATGGCCGGGTATACCGCTTCGAAAACAACAGCGGTGTCTGGACAGACCCTTTCTCGCCCGAAGTAACACTGGTTCCCGCTGGAAGTGATTGGCTTTTCACCGACACCAACGGCACGCAAGAGTTATATGACGCTACGGGCAAACTGCTTTCGATTACGGATGTGCGCGGCAATACACAAACACTTGCTTATGATGCCAATAACCGCCTGGATCGGGTCGATACCAACACAGGAGGATCTATCCGGTTTGCTTATGACGCTTCCAACCGGATTTCAATGGTCACTGATCACGCTGGCCGGATATGGAGGTATCGCTATGATGCCGGTGGCAATCTCGAATTTGTCGATAACCCGGACGGCGCTACCAGGCGGTATCACTACGAAGATCCCCGTTTTCCCTTTGCGTTAACCGGCATCACGGACGAACGAGGTATTCGTTATGCAACCTGGGCCTACAACGCTGATGGCAAGGCAATACTTTCCGAGCATGCAGGTGGTGTAGAACGGGTGGACCTGAGTTACAACCCGGATGGCACGACAACTGTAACAGGCAGTCGAGGTGCAGTCCGCACTTACAAGTTTGAACCTGAGCGCGGAAGCCTCGCTGTCACGCAAATTACAGGCGACCAATGTACCACTTGCCCCGACGGTGAGAAGAAAAGTAGAACCTATAACAGTAACGGCTACCTGTCCCGTTATGCCGACTGGAGTGACACGGTTACAAAGCTGGGAAACTATGATTCCAAGGGCCAATACGGTTGCAAGACAGAGGGAATAGCATCGGCCGACACTTCTGTAGGTGAGTGTGCCTTTGACCCGGCAGCATCACCCGATGCCCGCCGACTTGACTACACCTACGACACCCGCTTCCACAACAAAATAACTTCCATCACCGAAGCTTCCGTGTTCGCCGGCGGCAGCAAAGTCACCACCTACACCTACGATAATTTCGGCAACCGCACTTCGGAGACGATTTCCGGTTTCGACCCCGCCGGCACCCCGGTATCGCGCACCACCACCTGGACCTACGCCGGCCCGCTGAACCAGCTCAGCCAGGTCGACGGACCGCGCACCGATGTGGCCGATATCACCACCTACAGCTACTATCCCAATGATGTCTCGGTGCCGGTCGGCAGCCGCGCCCGCCTGCGCGAAGTTCGGGACGCCAACGGCGTGCTGATCCGCGCCGGCATCCAGTACACGGTCACCGGCAAAGTCTCGTCCGAGCAACGTCCCAACGGTCTGTCGCTGACCTACACCTATTATCCCGGCAACGACCGCCTGCAGACCCTTACCGAGACCGCCGGCGCTACCACCCGCGTCACACGCTGGACCTATCTCGCCACCGGCGAAGTGCAAAGCATCACCACCGCCGACGGAACCGCGGAGGCGACCACTCTCACTTTCGGTTACGACGACGCCCGCCGCCTGACCCGTATTACCGACGGGCTGGGCAACCACATCGACTACACCCTCGACACCGAAGGCAACCGCCTCGCCGAGACCACCTACGACGCCAACGGCACCCCGTCCGACAGCGCCGATGACGTGATCCGCCGCCAGCTCAGCCAGACCTTCGATATTTACAACCGCCTGGACACCACCGCCCGGGCCAACGAGACTACCAACCCGGACTTCGCCCCCGACGGTACCCTGGCGCGCAGCACCGACGGCAATGGTGTCGTCACCGATTACACGTACGACGCCCTCAAACGCCTGACCCGTGTCACCCGGGACCTGGGCGGCAGCGACCCGACCACCGCTGATGCCTCCACCCGCTACCGCTATGACGTCGCCGACCGCCTCACCAGCGTCACCGACCCCGTCAGCGGCACCACCACCTACGTTTACGACGACCTCGGCAACCTGCTCAGCCAGACCAGCCCGGATACCGGCACCACCACGTTCCAGTATGACGCCGCCGGCAACCTGATCCGCAAAACCGACGCCAATGGCCAGACCTTCACTTACACCTACGACGCCCTTAACCGCCTGACCGGCATCAATGCCCCGGGCACTGACGACGACATCGCCTACACATGGGACACCTGCCCGAACGGAACGGGCCGCCTGTGTACAGTCGCCTACGGCAGCGGTGTCCTGCCTGCCGGGAATCAGCTCCACTACCAGTACAACGCCTTTGGCGATATCACCCAACACCAGGGTATCCTCTATGGCTATGATGCCCA
>WGBO01000028.1 GCA_015494295.1 Gammaproteobacteria bacterium
GCACCAGTCCGCCCAGAAATCGACCAGCACCGGGCGGCGGGCGGATTCCTCGATGACCGTGCGGCCAAAGTCGGCTTCGTGAACTTCAACGATATTCGGGTTGTGACTCATGGATTCATTGACCTCCGTCCCGCACAGATGGGGATGCGGGGCCATGAGTTCAACGGCTGCCGGCGCCGTCGTGACGGAATTGTGAGATTCGCGTGATGGCCCTGTGAAATGCGCGGGTTACAAAGGGTACCGGAAACGATTCCGCAACCAAAGGCAACGAGAGGAGAACGACATGCTGAAAAGAATGATCGGCGCGACCCTGCTGTGCGGTGGCCTGCTGGGCGCCGCGCAGGCGCAGGAACTGACTATCGAGGTGACCAATCTCACCGGCGGTGTCTATTACACGCCCTTGCTGGTGTCGGCGCACAATGCCGCCACCGACCTGTTCGAGGCGGGCGAACCGGCCTCGCCGGCGCTGCGCGCCATGGCCGAGGGGGGTGACCTGGGCGGCCTGGTCGCGTTGCTGGAGGCCGCCGGCGCCGATAACGCGGTCAACCCGGCCGGTGGCCTGCTCGGTCCGGGTGAAACTGCCACGGCCTACCTGAGCACCGGCCGGAAGAACCGTTACCTGTCGGTGGTGGCCATGCTGTTGCCCACCAATGACGGTTTCGTGGGCCTGGACGCCGTCCGCATACCGCGTCACCACGGACGTTATACCTGGTATGTAAACGGTTACGATGCGGGTACCGAGGCCAACAACGAAATCGTCAACGGCGGTGGCGCGCCCGGCGTGCCCGGCATACCCGCGGATCCCGGTGGCGGCAACGGCATGGGGGCCCATGGCGTCACCGCGCTGGAAACCAACCCGCGCGTGCACATTCACCCGGGGGTGATCGGCGACAGTGACCCGACCGGCGGCGCCAGCGACCTGGACCCGGCCGTGCACCGCTGGCTGAACCCGGTGGCGCGGGTGGTGGTCACGGTGCACAAGCGCGAGCACGATGACGACGACTGAAACCGCGCGGGACACCCCGGACCACAGCCGGTCCGGGGTTCCTTTCCCGGGCGCGCGGGTATAATGACCGTTCCGGAGAGGGGACAGCCCGACTACATGGCCCACCGATTGCTCATCGTCGAGGACAACGCGGATATCGCGCGGCTGATCCGTTTCCACGTCCAGGACCTCGGTTGCGAGGCGGATATCGCCGCCGACGGGATACAGGCGCTGGAGATGTTCCGGCGTGGCGGCTACCAGCTCGTCATTCTCGACCTGATGTTGCCCGGCCTCGACGGCATGGAGGTCTGTCGCCAGTTGCGGCAGCGTTCCGCGCAGGTGCCGATTCTGATGCTGACCTCGCGCAGCGCCGAGCAGGATCGCGTCGCCGGGCTGGAAACCGGCGCCGACGACTACATCACCAAGCCGTTCAGTTTTCCCGAGTTGATGGCGCGCATCAAGGCGCAGTTCCGGCGCCTGGAGGCGCTCGACGCCGGACCCGCGGCGCCGCCGGCGCCCATCCGGCGGGGCGATATTGTCATCGAGGCCGGCAGCCGGAAGGTGACGGTGGACGGGCAGGCGGTGGATCTGACCGCGCGCGAGTTCGACCTGCTGCTGCATTTCGCTTCGCACCCCGGCCAGGTGTTTTCCCGCACCCAGTTGCTGGAGCAGGTGTGGGGTTACCACTACGAGGGCTACGAACACACGGTGAACTCCCATATCAACCGTCTGCGCGCCAAGATCGAGCGCAATCCGGCGCAGCCCCGCCACATCCTGACCGTATGGGGGGTGGGCTATCGCTTCAACGACGCGGTGGATGAATGCTGACACGCACCCTGTTCGCGCGGCTGGCACTGGCGCTGGCGGTATTGCTGGCCGGCATCGGGTTGTTGTACGTGTTGCTCAGCAGCGTGATGACGCGCCACTACCAGCAGGAGTTCGTGCAGGTGCTGAACCGCGACCTGGCCGCGCGCCTGGTCACCGGGCGCAAGCTGTTGCGCGACGGCGTTCTCGATGCGCAGGCGCTGAAGGACACCTTCATGCACTACATGATGGTCAACCCCGACATCGAGATCTACCTGCTCGATGGCGACGGCCGGATACTTTCCTACTCCGCCGATCCCGGGCAGGTGAAACGCGAGCGCGTCGACATGGGGCCGTTGCGGCGGTTTCTGGCGGGCGGGGATTTCCCCCTGCTGGGCAACGACCCGCGCAGCTATACCCGGCAAAAGGTCTTCTCCGTGACCCGGCTGAACCTGCACAACGGCGAGCCCGCCTACCTCTACGTGGTGTTGCGTGGCCAGGAGTACGAGCGTACCGAGCAGTTGTTCCGGAACAGTTTCGTGATGCAGCTTTCGGGCGCGGCCCTGTTTGCCAGCCTGCTGGTGGGCCTGTTGTTCGGCCTGTTGCTGTTCCGCTTGCTGACGAGGCGCCTGAACCGTCTTGCGGGTCTGATGCAGACGTTCAGCGAAAGCCGTTTTCGCGAGCCCGTGCGCTGGCCGCCCGCGGCGCGCCCGGGGGACGAGATCGACAGGCTCGGGGAACACTTCAACGTACTGGCCGAACGCATCCGAGAACAGATCGCCAGGCTGGAGAAGCAGGACAGCCTGCGCCGCGAACTGGTGGCCAATGTGTCACACGACTTGCGCACTCCGCTGGCGGCCTTGCACGGCTATATCGAAACCCTGCAACTGAAGGCGGACGCGCTGGACGAGCGTACCCGCGCGGCCTACCTGGATACCGCGTTGCGGCAGAGCCGGCAATTGACGCGGCTGGTGGACGAGTTGTTCGAGCTGGCCAAGCTGGACGCGGCCGACGTGCCGTTGCGGCGTGAGCGCTTCGCGGTCGGCGAACTGGCGCAGGATGTGGTGCAGAAGTTCAGCCTGCAGGCGCGCGAGCAGGGTATCGCGCTGACGCTGTCTTGCGAGGAAGGTCTGCCGTTCGTCGAGGCCGATATCGCGCTCATCGAGCGGGTGCTGGGCAACCTGATCGCCAATGCCCTGCGGCACACGCCGCGTGGCGGCTCGGTCAGCTTGTCGCTGCGACGCGATGGAGACGCGCTGCGGGTGACCGTAGCGGATACCGGCCCCGGTATCGACGCCGACAACCAGGCGCGGATCTTTGAACGCTTCTATCGCGCCGGCAATGGCGCACGCAGCGGCGGCCACGCCGGGCTGGGGCTGGCCATCGCCCGCCATATCGTGCGCCTGCACGGTGGCGCCATCGGGGTCGACAGCGCGCCGGGGCAGGGCGCGTGTTTCCACTTTACCCTGCCGCTTGCCGGCTGAGGCCGGTCAGTCCAGCGGGTAGAGCCTGGCGCAGTGGGTGAACAGGAGGTGGCGGCGCACCGTCTTTTCCGGCCACAGGCGGGCGACGCCTTCGCGGTACAGTTCGAGTTGCGGCCGGTAATGGTGCGCCAGTACGTCGAGTCGTTCGGGGGCCTCGACCTGGTGTGACTTATAGTCGATGACGTGCACGGCCTGTTTCTCGACCACCAGGCGGTCGACGATCCCGTACACCATCTGTTCGTCCCGGCGGTACTGCAGCGGGACTTCGCTGTAATGGGCGGGCGTATTCTCCAACACCCAGCCCAGGTCCGGCTGGCGGAACAGCGCCGCGACTTCCTCGCGGCAGGCGTGCAGCAGCGGGTCGTCGGACGCCAGCCCCTGTTCGCGCGCCACGCGTTCGACGGCGGTGGCGTCCAGGCCACCCTGTTCGACAGCCAGTTGCAGCAACCGGTGGACGAGCAGGCCGCGTTGCCGTCCCTGCGCGTCTCCGGCATCGGTTGGCCCGTTGTTGGCCAGGCGGCTGGGCGCGA
>WGBO01000029.1 GCA_015494295.1 Gammaproteobacteria bacterium
CAACTCGACACCGGCGGCGGTGCGCCGCGCGACACCCAGGTGCTTGATGCGGTAACCGAGTTGTTCGGCGAACGCCACGTCGTCGCGGGTGATGCGGCTGATACCCTCGGTGTACACCTTGTCGAACTGCAGCGGGATACCGAAGGCCAGCGAACCCAGGATGGTCAGCTTGTGCGCCGCGTCGATCCCCTCGACGTCGAACGTGGGGTCGGCCTCGGCGTAGCCCAGCGCCTGCGCCTCGGCCAGCACGTCGGCGAAATCACGGCCCTTGTCGCGCATCTCGGTGAGAATGAAGTTGCCGGTGCCGTTGATGATGCCGGCGATCCACTCAATGCGGTTGGCCGCCAGGCCCTCGCGCACCGCCTTGATGATCGGCATGCCACCGGCCACCGCCGCCTCGAAGGCGACCATCACGCCCTGCTTCTGCGCGGCGGCAAAAATCTCGTTACCGTGTACCGCGATCAGCGCCTTGTTGGCGGTGACCACGTGCTTGCCATTGGCAATGGCCTTGAGCACCAGCTCGCGGGCCGGCTCGTAACCGCCGATCAGTTCGACGACGATGTCGATATCCGGGTCGTCGACCACCTCGAAGGCGTCGTTGCTGACGCGGATATTCTGGATGCCCGGCAGTTGATCGGGATCGTATTCGCGCGCCGCGGCAAGCGTGATCTCGATGCCACGGCCGGCGCGGCGCTCGATCTCCTCCGCGTTGCGGCGCAGTACATTGAAGGTACCGCCACCAACGGTACCCAGACCCAGTAATCCAACCTTGACCGGTTTCACGAACCCCCCTCGCCCGCTGCTGCGAGTAATGTATTGTCGTTACGGAACATGTCGCGAATGCCTCGCACCGCCTGGCGGGTGCGATGCTCGTTTTCAATCAAACCGAAGCGCACGAAGCCGTCGCCGTACTCGCCGAAACCGATACCGGGCGACACCGCCACCCTGGCCTCGCGGAGCAGCTTCTTGGTGAACTCCAGCGAACCCATCTCGCGGTAGGGCTCCGGGATCGGCGCCCACACGAACATGGTCGCCTTCGGCTTTTCGACGTGCCAGCCGACGCTGTCCAGCCCGTCGCAGAGAACGTCGCGGCGGCTGCGGTAAGTGGCCACGATCTCGTCGACGCACTCCTGAGGCCCTTCCAGCGCGGCGATCGCCGCCACCTGGATGGGCGTGAACATGCCGTAGTCGAGGTAGGATTTCATGCGCGTGAGCGCCGCGACCAGGTCCTTGTTGCCGCACATGAAACCCACGCGCCAGCCGGGCATGTTGTAGCTCTTGGAGAGCGAATAGAACTCGACCGCAACCTCTTCCGCGCCGGGGATCTGGAGGATCGACGGCGCCTTGTAGCCGTCGAACACCAGGTCGGCGTAGGCCAGGTCGTGCACCACCCAGATCTCGTGTTCGCGCGCGATGGCGATCACCCGTTCGAAGAAATCGAGTTCGACACACTGGGTGGTCGGGTTGCCGGGGAAATTCAGCACCAGCATCTTGGGCCGCGGCCAACTGTCCTTGATGGCCTTCTCCAGTTCCTCGAAGAAGTCCTGTTCGCCGCCGGTCAGCGGCACGTGACGGATATCGGCGCCGGCGATCACGAAGCCGTAGGGATGGATCGGGTACGCGGGGTTGGGCACCAGCACCGCGTCGCCCGGCCCCACCGTGGCAAGCGCCAGGTGCGCCAGGCCTTCCTTGGAGCCGATTGTCACGATCGCCTGCGTCTCCGGGTCCAGCGTCACGTCGTACTTGCGCTGGTACCAGTCACAGATAGCCTTGCGCAGGCGCGGAATGCCGCGCGACATCGAATAGCGGTGGGTATCGCCGCGCTGGGCGGCCTCGCACAGCTTGTCGACGATATGCCGGGGCGTCGGGCGGTCCGGATTTCCCATACCAAAATCAATGATATCCTCGCCGCGCGCGCGTGCGGCCGCCTTCAACTCATTGACAATATTGAAGACATACGGCGGCAAACGTTTGATTCTGGGA
Organism: Gammaproteobacteria bacterium; assembly: GCA_015494295.1. Taxonomy (GTDB): domain Bacteria; phylum Pseudomonadota; class Gammaproteobacteria; order DSM-19610; family DSM-19610; genus Thiogranum. The sequence goes on from WGBO01000029.1 coordinate 1,984, forward strand.
AATTCGTCCACGGACTGCTCTGTCGGTCACTGTAAATTCGCTGAAAACAAGGCGCGTAGGGTACTGAAATTATTGAAATGTCACAAGCCGCAGACTATGGTTGCGGGCATGCATTTCGTTCAGGAAGACTTTGACAGCGCCCTGTTGATCCGTGGCTACGGCGACGACGGCATCCGCATCGGCGAACGGACCATTCACCACAGCATCATCGTCACGCACCGGCAGATCATCGACGACTGGCGCCCGGGCCGGCTGGAAGAATTGCAGGCGGCGGACCTCGAACCGGTTCGCGACCTTGGTGTCGACATCCTGCTGCTCGGCACCGGCAAGCGGATCAGCTTCCCCGCGCCCGCCCTCACCGCGCCGCTGCTGGAAGCCGGCATCGGCGTCGAAGTCATGGACACCGCCGCTGCCTGCCGCACCTTCAACATCCTCCTCTCCGAAGGCCGCCCCGTCGCCGCCGCCCTCCTCCTTACCTGATATCGATCTGACCCTGTCAGCCAACAGATTGTGTTGCGTCAGGCGTTCAAGGGCCAGTGAAGGTGGCACGGCTTCTCAGACCCGCACACGGCAGTCAGAAAAAATGATCGAATAAATGCCGGTAGAACGACAAAGCCCTCGCACGGTTGTGCGGGGCTTTGGTTAAAATAAATTCAGTCGTCTTTTTGCTTACTCTTCACACTTCTTGAGCTCATCGATCGTATACCTGTAATCGAACTTCAATAACATTTTGTCGAAAATTTCAGGCGCAACTTCACTAAGCTTTTCGTCGAACATCTCTCTACATACATCATCCTCAAGACAGGTTGAGAGAGTGTCGAACATTGCGCCAGCCATCAACTCCGCGTTGCATCTTGCCAGTTCAAACTGGCCATTTTTCAGCTCTATTGCTATATCTCTATAAGCAAGATAATTTCCAAGAACCGTAGCGTGCTTTGCCTTTATAAATTCCCTAGAAAATAAATCCAATGCGTTTTTCTTCCCTAGCATAAGACCTGCGCTGAAAATAACTACGCACACTAGCGCCAATACAGCTATCAATATGGTTCGTTTCATTTTAAATCACAGTCCAGGCAACGGTTTGTTGTAATTTGGATTCAAGTTTTGCTCTATGCACTCGCAAGGAGTATCGGGATTTCTAAAGATCGGTTTCCGCGAATAGCGTTCGATAATGTACGGTTTGCTGCATTTAGGTGTACAACGCCACTTCGTACATATGAACAAATCCTTATCCAGACACCCCCACAATCCAAACGCGCATGCTCCCTCGTTGATGAAATCCGAAAGATTGTCTAATAGATCCCTACTGCTTGAGTCAGGTTTTGGAGCAAGACCCCTTGGCCCCGGCCTAGTCGGATCAATTTCTCCCGGCCGACCATAAGGGCTACTGTATTGATTCCGAGCGCGCCCCTTCATTAACCCTAAGGGGTCAATATATCTTAGTGGGTTTCCACCAACATAAGCGTAAGTATTCAGCCCACCTGCCAACCCAATCGGGTCACTCGTCAGGTACCGTCCACTCGTTGGATCGAGGTAGCGGAACCCGTTGTAATGCAGCCCGGTTTCCTGATCATAATACTGACCCGGGAACCGCGCATTTAATGTGACGGAGTTCCCATCCCCATCCGGATCGTCATTAACCGTGGCCTTGCCGAAGGGGTCGTATTGTGCCGTCCAGACGACCGTACCGGCCTCGTCAGTGAGTACCTGCGGCGTCCCCAGCGGATCATTGTGGACGTAATACAGGAACCCATTGTTGCCTGGCAATGCCTGCGCCGGTGTGACCAACCAGTCCAGTACCGACAGTGTGGCGGTGGCGGTCTGCGTGTGGCGCCGCCCGGTGCGGGTATCGGCCTTTGCGAGCGCGGCGGTGTTTTCGACCCCCAACCACGCCAGCAGCACCTTGCGCTGGAGCAACAGCAGGTCCGCCACATTCAGCGTTCCGTCCTGATTCATATCCGCATGGGTAAACTGGACGGGGGTCGGGCTCCGGTTGCCCATCACGAACTGATAGAGCAGCACCAGGTCGCCGAGATTGGTTTCCCCGTTTTCGTTAATATCCCCGTCACCGGGAAAGCTCGTGCCCAGATTCGGGTCGGTGCCCGCGGCGATTTCCACCCCGTCCAGCGTACCGTCCCCGTCGCTGTCCGGGTTGGCGCTGTCGGTCCCGGTCTGGTACCACTCTTCAAGGTTGGTGAGCGTGTCGCCATCGCTGTCGGTGTTTGTGGGCAGGGTACCCTGTTTTGCCTCCTGTCGGTTGGTGAGCCCGTCCTGGTCGTCATCCGGCGCGTAGATCGCCAGCAGTTGCCCGTTGAGGTAGAGATATTCGACAAGAACATTGCCGTGCTCGTCCGTCTCCACCAGCCGTTCGCCGTTCTGGCCGTAGAGGACGTATTCGCCGGTTGCGGTGGTTTCATCGATCTTGTTCATGCGCTGCCCCAGCCCGTTGTAGCGGAAGCTGGCTTTCAGCGTGGCGCCCTCGGTGGCGGTGGTCAGGCGGTTGTGCGGGTTGAAGCTGTAGCTCCAGTTGCCCTGGCTGAGGGTGTTGCCGTTGGCGTCCTGCAGCACGTCGGTGGCGCCGAGGGTGGTCAGGCGGTTGCTGCCGGGGGTGTAGGCAAGGTTAGTGGTGACGCCGTCACGGATCAGCCGGGTGCGGTTGCCGTTTTTGTCGTGGTCGTAGTCGCGGGTGCCGAACGGGCCGCTGGCGGTGTCGAGGCGGTTGAGCGGGTCATAGGAGAAGGTGCTGTCGGCGGCCAGAGTGTCGGTCTGGCCCAGGCGGTTGCCGTTGGCATCATAGCCGGGGTAGGTGCGGTCGAGGGCGGTGACGGTATTGGTGGCATCGGCCACCTGCTGGGCGGTGAGCCGGTAGGCACTGTCCAGCGTCTGGGTCATGGTCAGGCCGTTGCCGTAGGTGAGATCGGTGACCGGTCCGAAGGGGGCGTAGCTCAGGTTACTGGCCAGCACCTGGGTCTGGCCGTTGATCCGGAAGTCCACCTGGCTGATCTGCCCGGCGGGATCGTACTGGTAGCTGAGGCGACCGCCGGAGGGGTAGTCGAGGGTCTGTATCCGCCCCTGGGCATCATAGCCATAGAGGATACCCTGGTGTTGGGTGATATCGCCAAAGGCGTTGTACTGGTAGTGGAGCTGATTCCCGGCAGGCAGGACACCGCTGCCGTAGGCGACTGTACACAGGCGGCCCGTTCCGTTCGGGCAGGTGTCCCATG
>WGBO01000030.1 GCA_015494295.1 Gammaproteobacteria bacterium
CGCAGCGAGAATCCCGGTTCGGTGCGCATTCACCACATGAGATCGTCAGGCACCTTGTAGTCGGCGTAGGGATCGTTCTCGTCGCACTCATCCGGCGCGCCGGCGACCGTAATCACAGCGCTCTCGTCACGGGCGCGGATCTTGTCGGCGACGCTTGCCGGCACCACTTCATAGCCATCGCCGAAGCGCACAATGGAAAGAACTCCGCTGGCAAGCTTGTCGCGCATCTCTTCGGTCACGAACAGTTTGCGTATCGCCTTGCCATCCTGGAAGTTGTAGCCCACTTCCGCGTCCTCCCGTGAAACGCGGTTGCGCTCGATCAACTGACGAACCTGGGCGCGAATGGCCTTTTCCCCGGCCTCGGCCTTGCGCTGCTCGTTGAGTTCGCGGTCGCGCGCGGCGCTGGCCGCCGCGGTGCGCCGCGCTGCCTCGGCGGCCTCCCGCGCCTCGGCCTGTTTCCCGGTCTTGCCAGCCTTCTGTTGCTTGTAGCGGGACTTCTTGGCCTTGTTGAGCTTGTCCTTGCTGACCAGTCCGGCCTTGAGCAACTGGTCGCCAAACAGGTTTGCCATCGTTTGTTCCTTTTCGTTGTTGTGCGTGTAAAACAGGCGGGCGCTAGCGCCGGGAATAACGTCGCTTCGCGTCGTAACGGTCCATCGGCAAAACCCCGGGGGCGCGCGGGTAGATTTCCCGGTTGAGGTACAGCATCTCATCGTCGACCTGGTCTTCCGGCAGATCCTTGTACCAGGCCTTGCGCACGCCTTCCCCGCCCGGCGACCAGCGGTAACCGCGCTGGCGCAACACGTCCTTCTTCTGGAAGGGCGCACGGTCCGCCCAGATGCGCACGTCGGTACGGGCGGCACTGTCCAGCAGGCGCTTCAGCACCCGTTCGCCGCTCGGCAGGCGCTGGGCGAGCAGTTCGATACCGGCCTGGCAGTCCACCGTGGCTCGGTGGCCCTCGTAGAAGAAGCCGTATTTGTACCCGAGGTACTCCAGCTTGACGCCCTCGAAACCTTCCTCGTTCCAGTTGACGTCGGCAATCGAACAGGCCCAGTCGATGTCCTCGAAACCGGCATGCACCGATTCCACGAAAGGCCTGTCGAAACGGGCATTGTGAGCAACCACCAGCGCCGTCCCATCCAGAAACCGCGCCACCTCGTCGGTGTCGATCGCCTGCCCGGCCACCATCTCGTCGGTAATGCCGGTAATGCGGGTGATGAACGGCGGAATCGGCATGCCCGGGTCCTGCAGTGCGTTGTAGGCCGGCAGCACGCGGTAGATACGTCCCTCGGCGTCAAACTCGAACGGCACCATGGCCAGTTCGATCACCTTGTCGGTGTCCGGGTCGAGACCGGTGGCTTCGGTGTCCAGGTAGATGCCGATACGGGTATCGGCGCCGCTATCCTCGTGGTAGCGCTCGACCGGTTTGAGACGACGGATGACCTTGTAGTCACCGCTGGCGGTCAACTGGTCGATGAGGGGCTGCTGGTTGCTCATGAAATGTCCTGCGGGGCGTTTGCAATCGCGCAATTTACCAGATCGGGGCCGGGCTGGATACGAACACGGGCACAGGAAACTTCAGGTATTTTCCCTGGCGAGTTCGCCCAGGCGCGCCGCAAGCGCCGCGATATCCCCAACCGCACTGTCGACGACGATCCGCCGCGCCCCCTCGGGGAGCCGTTCCAGCGGCCGGTAAGCCCGCAATTGCCGCTCCAGAACTTCCAGCCCGGCCTCCGAGGCCTCGCCCGCCGCCTGGCGCCGCGCCCGCAGGCGGCGGCGCAACTCCTCCGGCCCGGCGCGGCAATCCAGAACCACGCTCGGCAGCCCGCGCGAACGCGCGATATCGACAAACGGGGCCATGCGCTCCTGTTCCAGAAACGTCGCATCCACGATCACGCTATAGCCCGCGTCGAGCACGCCCGCGGCCAATTGCGTCAGCCGCGCATAGGTTCGATCGCTGGCGGCGGGATCATAGATGCCACTACCGACACCCGACCCGGTGCGCGCCCGCGGCGAAAATCCGTACAGGCGCTTGCGCTCGATGTCCGAACGTACCCGGATGGCCGGCAGCGATTCCAGCAGGGACTGGCTGACGGTGGTCTTGCCGGAACCCGACACCCCGTGCATCAGGATCAGCAGTGGCCGCGACGATTGCGTGTAACGCCGCGCGAGTTCCACGTAGCGGCGATAGTCATTGAGTATCGCGGCGCGCTCGTCGTCCGTGACATCGGGCTGACAGGCGCGCAGGCAGTCGACCTTGGCGCGCACCATCGCCCGGTAAACCCGGTAGTAGCGCAACAGGGCCAGGCCTTCGTAATCGCCACTGTACTCCAGCCAGACATTCAGAAAACGGCTCGCCAGCCCGGTCTGCGCGCGGTGGTCCAGGTCCATGACCATGAATGCCACCTCGCTGATGATATCGATCCAGCGCAGGCTGTCGTTGAACTCGATACAGTCGAAAGCCAACGGCCTGCCATCCACCAGCGCAATGTTGCGCAGGTGCAGGTCACCGTGACACTCGCGGACGAAGCCTTCCTTGCGTCGTTCCTCCATCATCGTCCGCAACCGCCGGAATTCGGACCAGGACCAGTCGCGCAGCGGCAGCAGGGCTTCTCGATCCTGCTCCCCGGCCAGACACGCCAGTATCTGCCGGAAGTTCTCCTCCACCGGCGCCTGCACACGATCCGGCGCGCCGTAACCGGCGCCAGCCTCCGCCACCGCCGCACGCGCGTGGAAGTCGGCTATGCGGCGCGCCAGCTCGTCGAGCAGCCCGGGATGCAGCCGCCCATTCTCCAGCAGTTGGTCGAATTGCGAATCCTGTTCGAATTCACGCATGAACACGGCGTACTCGATCACCTTGCCATCGCCGTCCAGGCGCGCACCTTCCCGGATCGCCACCACGTCGAGGTAGAGTTCCGGCGCCAGCCGGCGGTTCAGGCGCAGTTCCTCGGCACAGAAATGGTGGCGCCGTTCCAGCGAGGAAAAATCGAGAAAACCGAAATTCACGGGCTTCTTGAACTTGTAGGCGTAGTCGCCGGTCAACAGCACCAGCGAGATATGCGTCTCGACCACCGCAAAACGTTTCACCGGATGCGGGAACGAGCCGGACTTCTGTAACGATTCGACGAGCCGATGCAATCTGTCACTCATGCTGGTGCCCTGGCGATCCTGAACCCGGTCTCTACACTACCATTCATTTTCCGTCGGGTATAAAAAAACCGGCCCTTCCGGGGGCCGGTTTCGCAACACGCGTAAAGTGGCCGGTTTTACTCGACCAGGGGTAAGCCGCTTGGCACCCGCTTCGGAACGTCCGAACGCAGGTCGATGCTGGAGGGATCCGTCAGCGCGTTCAGGAAGTCTATGATGCGGTCGACGTCCTCGTCGCTATAGGCCATCGGTGGGAGCTCGTTATGCGCCGCAATGAAGTCGACACGATCGGGATCATTCATGGTGATGAAGTCCAGCGCATCGAGATCGTCTCGAGACGGCAGCACGGCCTGAGACTGGTCATAGTTATACAGCGCGCTGATGGTGTCGATATGGTGTTCGACGACGGCACGCAGCGTATTGTAGGCGCCAGAGTGTCCATAAGGCGCAGTCAGTGCCACATTACGCAGGGTCGGGGTACGGAACTTCAGGGTGTCCGCGGGATCGCCTGTGACCTGTTCGCGACCGAAGTCCTCGTGTCCTCCCGTCTTGCCCGGGCTGTTGCTGCCGCGGCCCGCACCGATCTGCGGCATGGCAATGGCATGGAAGCTGTTGTCGGTCTGGAACGGACCACTGTGGCACTGCGCGCAACTGTTGCCATAGCCGTCCCCCTCGTAGAACAGTTTCATGCCTTCCACGGCATTCTCACTCATGGCGTCTTCATCGCCACGCAGATAACGGTCGAAGGGACTGTTGTCCGCGCGCCATGCAACCCCCTCGAAAGCCGAAATGGCGTTCGCCGCGTGGGCGTAGGTAATATCGGACGCGTCCATCACATCACCCGGGAAAGCCGCCTTGAACATCTCGACGTACTCCGGAATGGCCTGCAGACGCTGGGCAAGCTGCTCCCAGACGCCGCCCGGACCCGCCAGGTTGCCCGCAGCGGCAGCATCGGCAATCGGGTTTTCACCCGCCTGGCCCGCCATTTCGGCCGCGGAGGTCACCGGGAACATGGCCTGGCAGGCCAGTACGTTCTCAAGGTTGTCCGGCAGGTCGGCGCCGGCAGGCGTCTTGCAGCCGCTCGGGAAGGAAGGGTCGACCTGGACGCGACCGTCGTGGAACAACACCGTGAAGGCATGCGCGCCCAGGTTGAAGACCGGCGGTGCGTTACGCGGAACACGTTCGTGGATGGCGTCGGCGCCGCTACCGGTGTTGCGTGTGACGCCAAGCCCCACACCACCCTCGCCGACCGGTAGAGACAGACCGTCGCCGGTATCAGTCAGGGAATGATGACAAGTGCCACAGGAGATGTTCATGTTGCCACTCAGGATCTTGTCGAACATCAGATTCTTGCCCAATTCAACCTTCTCGGGCGAGGGGTTGCGGAAGTCAGCGTCACCCACAGCGGCGGGAAGCATCATTTCGTAGTCATCGTCATGGTGATCCCGGTCACCACCCTTTTTCTTCGCCAGAGCCGGTCCGCTGACAGCAAGGATCGAGGCGATGGAAATCGCTAGAATATTTTTATATATCATACATATAACCTCCAATTTGGTGTGCCGCTGGCGGGCGGCTCAATCCGGAATGAAAACGGCTCATCGACAAAATACCGCTCTAGCCGGCCGTTGATCCGATCATCACTAGGGGAATTACAGTAGATATGTTAGCAACTTCCCTGTCTAGTATAATATTGAAAAAGGATGGAACTTTTCTAATTCTGTTATTTATTATATTTTTCATCACCTTATACTAACTTTTGACAGTACAAACCCGTAACATATTGACTTGATCAAATAAATTACCAATAATCAAAAGGGTATTCTGGAATTAGACCAGGTCCAGGTAGGTGTTTATGGGAATACCTGTAGTGCTCTGGGCGGCCCTGTCGGACAACGACAGCTCTCACCTGACCCAACCGCTGTCGCGGCAATGCGAACTGCACCGCATCACCCGGGTCGACGATATTCCCGGCCAGATCGCCCGCCGTCAACCCGACCTCTTATGCTTCGATTTCGACTATCCCACCTTCGCGGGCCTGACCAGCCTGCGCGAAACCAAGCAGCGTTACCCGTCCCTTCCCATACTGATGTTGACCGGTTCGGGGTCGGAGGCACTGGCGGTATGGGCGCTGCGCAGCCGCATCTGGGACTACTTCACCAAACCGGTCGACAAAGAGGAATTGTTGTCCCGCATTCACCTGATCGGCGGACTCGGGGAATATGAGAAATCCGGCGCCCGGCGGATCGCCATGCCGGCGCCGCCGGTGCCTGTGCAGTTCCGGGTCGGCCCACGAAGCGGCAATCACCCGACCTTCCGCGCGTTGTCCTATATCGAAAACCACTTCCACGAGAAACTGTCCTTGCATGCCGTGGCCGCCTGCTGCGGCATGGAAGCCACAGCGTTCAGCCACGCCTTCAAGAACGAGCACGGCTACACCTTCCGCGAGTTCCTGCAACAACGCCGTATCGAGAAGGCCGTGGAACTTCTCAGGCACACCGACACCTGCATCCTGGAAATTGCCTGCGCGGTGGGCTTCAGGGATCCATCCCAGTTCACCCGCATGTTCAAACGCCACATGGGCGTCACGCCGTCGGAATTCCGTGCCGCGCACCGCGGCGAAAGCTGAACGCATCGACCCGGCCGGTGGATTCAAGCCCGCGCGGCCCGAACGCTATACTGCCGCCATCGTTTCGCGGGCTGTCAGTGGATGCTCACCAATCGCCTGGTCTTTCGACGGATATTCAGTTGGGCCGCTGAAACCGGAACGCGCCTGTCCGGCGGACAGCGCCAGCGCATCATGATCGCGCGAGCTGGCCCAGCGTCCCGCACTGCTGATCCTCGACGAGACCACCAGCACACTCTACCCGGACAGTGGGAGCGCGGTGCTGGATACCATTCACACCCTGCGGGGCAGACTGACCCTGCTCGCCATCACCCACCGTCGGCCATGGTGGCAGCCGCCGACCGGGTCTACCGGCTGGAGCAGGGGCACGCGGTGGCGGTACGGCCGGCGTTCAGGGGCTCGGATTCGGACACTCGGCGTGTATCGTCGCGATCCCCGCCACCGGGCGCTATACTTCACCGCCATCATAATCCTCACATCAGGTCCAGGGATGATCGCACACCGGAAAGTCGAACCCCCCGTCACGCCCCGCATCGTCCGCACCACGCCGCGGCAACGGCTGGCGCGGCTGGCCGTGTTGCTGGCGGGCGCCCTGCTGCTGCTCTGGGCGGCCTACCAGTACGGACGCGCCTCGCCCCCGGACGCGCCCCGGCGGACGGCTCAGGCGCAGACGGACGATGGCGGCACACAACGCAACGCCGAACTGGCGCGGGAAAACGCGTCTCTCAAGGCACGCATTGCCGAACTGGAACAAGGCCTGTCGGCGGCGCGGGCGGCCCTGGCGCGTGCCCGGAGCACACGCGGCGAACCGGCCGCGCGTCCTGGTGCATCGACACCCGCAACCTCGCCCGCGGCAGGCCAGGTGACGAAGGCCGCGCCGAAGCCGCCGTCACCGGCGCCCGCCAGCAAACCGTTCCAGCTCGAAATCACCAACGTGCGGATCGATCCGGCGGCGAAGCCCGGCCACTATGACCTCGCCCTCACCGTGCGCGATGCCGCGGACACCAACGCGCGGCTGGCCGGTACCCTGTGGATCGCCATCGATGGCCTGTCGGGCAAGACCCCCACCCGGCTGTCGTTCCGGCAACTGTCCGGCGACAAGCGCGGCCACGTGAAGCTCGCTTTCTCGGGCCACCAGCCGGTGCGGGAACGCATCAGCCTGCCGGCCGGTTTCACGCCCCGCCGGCTGATCCTCGAAGCCAAGCCCTACGGCGACAAATACAGCGGCGACGCCCGGGCCGTCGACTGGCCCACACCATAAGTCGCCTGCCTACAGCGCCTTGCCCGCCAGCGTCGGCGTCTTGTCGGTACGCGTTTCCAGCTTCAGGTAGCTCAGCAGGCGCACACTGCCCTCCGCGTGCAACTGCGCATGGATACGCCCGACCACCGCCAGGATATCGTCCAGATCACCCTCGATATTGGTGCCCGACGCGTGTGTCTCCACGATGAAGTCGCCATCTCCGAGCATCTCGACCACACGGCCCACCTGCCGCCGCACCGACACACCCTCGCCAATCGGCACCACCTGCAATTCCGCCGTTGCCTTCATTTTCCACACTCCTCCCAACTTTCCATGGGCTCAGACTCGATTGAAAAAATTGCCTCCGCCTCTTTTTTCGGGACGGGGATAAAAAATGCCGGCGGGGCGTTGAGCCCGGCCGGCATCGGTGAAGGAATGGTGCAAGGTGTCAGAGGTTTTCCTTGCGCTCCTTCGCTTCCTTGATGACCTGTTCCGCCACGTTGGCCGGACAGGGCGCGTAGTGCGAGAACTCCATGGAGAACTGGCCGCGACCGGAGGTCATGGTGCGCAGGTCACCGATGTAGCCGAACATTTCGCTCAGCGGGGCATCGGCCTTGACACGCACGCCGGTGGGTCCGGCTTCCTGCGCCTTGATCATGCCACGGCGGCGGTTGAGGTCGCCGATCACGTCACCGACGTGGTCCTCGGGCGTGAACACATCCACCTTCATGATCGGTTCCAGCAACTGCGGACCGGCCTTGGGAATGGACTGACGATAGGCACCCTTGGCCGCGATCTCGTAGGCCACGGCCGAGGAATCGACGGCGTGGAAACCACCGTCGGTCAGCGTCACCTTCACATCCAGCAGCGGGAAGCCGGCGAGCACGCCTTCTTCCATGCTGGTGCGGAAACCCTTTTCGACCGCCGGCCAGAATTCACGCGGCACGTTGCCACCGGTAACCGTGGACTCGAACTCGAACCCGCTGTTGGTCTCGCCCGGCTCGATCACGTAGTCGATCTTGGCGAACTGGCCGGAACCACCGGTCTGCTTCTTGTGGGTATAGCTGTCTTCGACACGCTGGGTGATGGTCTCTCGGTACGCCACCTGCGGCTTGCCGACCTCGACGTCGATGCCATGGGTACGGCGCAGGATGTCTACCTTGATGTCCAGGTGCAGCTCACCCATGCCCTTCATGATGGTCTCCCCGGACTCCTCGTCGGTTTCGACGCGGAACGAGGGATCCTCCTGCACCATCTTGTTGAGCGCAATGCCGAGCTTCTCGGAACCGGCCTTGTCCTTGGGCGCGATGGCGATGGAGATGACCGGGTCCGGGAACACCATCGGCTCCAGGGTGGCGGGCGACTTGGGATCGCACAGGGTGTGACCGGTCTGCACGTTCTTCATGCCGACGATGGCGATGATGTCGCCGGCCTGCGCGGAATCGATCTCCTCGCGGTCGTCAGCGTGCATGATCACCATGCGGCCGATACGCTCGGTCTTGCCGGTGAAGCTGTTGAGCACGGTATCGCCCTTGTTGATGCGGCCCGAGTAGATGCGCACGAAGGTCAGCGCACCGAAGCGGTCGTCCATGATCTTGAACGCCAGCGCGCGCAGCGGGCGGTCGGGATCGACGATGGCGAATTCGCCGGTCTCGTTACCTTCCATGTCCACTTCCGGCTGCGGCTTGACCTCGGTCGGGCTCGGCAGGTAGTCGACCACAGCGTCCAGCACAAGCTGCACACCCTTGTTCTTGAAGGAGGAACCACAGTAGGTCGGGAAGAAGTCGAGCGCGATGGTTCCCTTGCGGATGCAGCGCTTGAGGTCCTCGATGGAAGGCTCCTCTCCTTCCAGGTAGGCTTCCATCAGGTCGTCGTCCTGCTCGAGCGCGGTTTCCACCAGCTTCTCGCGCCATTCCTCGACCTGGTCGACCATGTCGGCGGGCACGTCCTCAATGGTGTATTTCATCGGGTCGCCGGAGTCGTCCCAGATCCACGCCTTGCGGGTGAGCAGGTCGACCATGCCCTTGAGGTTGTCCTCGACACCGATCGGCAGCACCATCACCAGCGGGTTGGCGCCCAGCACGTCCTCGACCTGCTTGACGACGCGGTAGAAGTCGGCACCGACACGGTCCAGCTTGTTGACGTAGATGATACGCGCCACCTCGGACTCGTTGGCGTAACGCCAGTTGGTCTCGGACTGGGGCTCGACGCCGCCGGAAGCGCAGAACACACCGACGCCGCCGTCGAGCACCTTCAGGGAACGGTACACTTCAATGGTGAAGTCCACGTGTCCGGGGGTGTCGATGATGTTCAGCCGGTGGCCGTTCCACTCACAGGTGGTCGCCGCGGACTGGATGGTGATGCCGCGCTCCTGTTCCTGCTCCATGAAATCGGTAGTGGCGGCGCCATCGTGCACCTCACCGATCTTGTGGATTTTGCCGGTCAGTTTCAGGATACGCTCGGTGGTCGTGGTCTTGCCGGCATCCACGTGGGCGAAAATACCGATATTCCGGTAATGGCTTAGATCTGTCATGGTATCAACTCGTTAGCTTGTAAAATCATCATCGAACTGCACTTTCCGCCCACCGAAAATAAAACAAACCATGTTAAATCAATAACATGGCTTGCATCTCGGTTACGTCTGGCGAGCTGGTGCCGTGCCGGGAACGCTGGCCGTCCGCCTTCGCCGGAAGGCCATTCCGCTCCAAATGGCCGCGTATGATACCGGAAATCGGCGCGAGAATGGAGAAATTCTCGCTTTCCTGCCCGGGTGTTGGTTATGCTGGCCTCTCCGCCCCGCCCCAGGCCGGGCAAACCGGTACCCCGAATGCCACCGAAACCTTTATATGTCATCGTTCTCGCCGGCCTCCTGCTGCTGTCCGGCATGGCCACGGCGACACATCCGCCCGGCCAGCGACCGGTACTGGTGCTGAACACGGCGGCTTCCGACCCGCTCGGCACTGAACACCACACCGGCTTCATCGACCGCCTGCTGGGCATCGCCCTGGAGCGGCTGGGCTACCGCCTGGAAATCGTGCGCGCACCCGCCGAGCGCGCCCTGATCCTGGCCAACTCGGGCGTCAACGATGGCGAAATGGTACGCATCGGCGGTCTGAGCCGGCTCTACCCCAACCTGGTGCAGGTAACGGAACCGCTCATCACCAACGAGTTCGTGGGCTTCACCCGCAACCCTTCGCTGACACTCGACGGCTGGCAGGACCTGGCCGACCACCCGGTCGCGATCATCACCGGCTGGAAGATTTTCGAACGCAACATCCCCCCTGGCACCGAACTGGTAACGGTCAGGAATGTCGACCAGTTGTTCACCTTGCTGCAAAAGGATCGCACCGAAATCGCACTGTACGCGCGCTGGTCGGGCCTGGCCTACGTCCGCAACCACGGCCTGCGCGGCGTGCGCGCGGTGGAACCGCCGCTGGCGAGGCGTGACATGTACGTCTACCTGCACAAGCGGCACCGTGACCTGGCAACCCGACTGGCGGCGCAACTGCGCGCCCTGAAGACGGATGGCACCTACCGCAGACTGTTCAATGAAACGCTCGCCCCCTACGACAGAGACTGAGCGCCTGGAGCGCGCCACGCCCGGTGTTTTCAGTTCCGTCATCGCACGACGGCTGATTTTCTATGTCGTGCTGTTCAGTTCGCTCATCACGCTGGTATCCACCGCCTTCCAGCTCTACCTCGACTATGAGAACGACATCGGCCTGATCGAGGACAAGCTGCAACAGGTCCGCACCGCCCACCTGAAGAGCCTGTCCGAGACCCTGTGGGCCTCCGACAGCCGGGAGTTGCGGACCCACGCCGACGGCATCCTGCAGATGCGCGACATGCAGTACGTGGAAATCCGCGACCGCGAGCGCGTCTGGGTGGCGTTGGGCGAGCCGCAGAGTCACAACGTGATACGCCGCGAGTTCCCCATGACCCACCCGTTCCGCGGTCGTGACATCGACATCGGCACCCTGACCATCGTCGCCAGCCTGGACGGCGTCTACCAGCGCCTGCTCGACAAGGTGTGGATCATCCTGGCCTCCAACGCCGTGAAGACTTTCCTGGTGGCGGGCTTCATCTTCATCATTTTCCATACGCTGGTCACCCGCCACCTGGCGCACATCGCGAGTTTCGCCCGGCGCCTGGACGCCGACACCCTGGACGCACCGCTGCAACTCGAGCGCGGCGGGCGCGAAAAACAGGCGGCGGACGAACTCGACCTGGTGGTCAACGCCATCCGCCAGATGCAACTCAACCTGCACCGCTCCTTCGAGGCATTGCGTGAAAGCGAACATCTGGTGCGCCTGCTGATGGACTCAACGGCGGAGGCCATCTACGGTGTGGATACCGACGGCCGTTGCACCTTCGCCAACCCTGCCTGCCTGCGCATGCTCGGCTACGCCGACATCTACGACCTTCTGGGCCAAAACATGCACGAACTGGTACACCACACCCGCCCCGACGGCAGCCACTACGCGGAGCGGGATTGTCATATCTACCGCGCCTTCAGACTCGGTCACGGCACACACCGCGACGACGAGGTGCTGTGGCGGCGGGACGGCAGCTCCTTCCCGGTGGAATACTGGTCGCACCCCATCGAGAAGGATGGCGAAACGCTCGGCGCCGTGGTCACCTTTCTCGACATCAGCCAGCGCAAGCAGGCCGAACAGGAACTGGAAAAATACCGCGAACACCTGGAGGAACTGGTGCAGGAACGCACCACCGAACTGGCCCGCATCAACCGGGAACTGGAGGCCTTCAGCTATTCCGTCTCCCACGACCTGCGCGCGCCCTTGCGCAGCATCGACGGGTTCAGCTTTGCATTGCTGGAGGACTACGGCGAGCAGCTCGACGAACAGGGCCGGCAATACCTGCAGCGGGTCCGCAAGTCCAGCCAGCGCATGGCGGAACTCATCGACGACCTGCTGTTGCTGTCACGCGTGACACGCAGCGATTTCGTACGCCAGCGGCTGTCGCTCAGCGAACTGGCGCAACAGGCCGTCGAGCGCCTGCAACTGAACGATCCGCAACGCGAGCTGGAAGTCGTCATCGAAACCGGTATCGAGGCAGAAGGCGACCGGCGACTGCTCGCCATCCTGTTCGACAACCTGATCGGCAACGCCTGGAAATACACCGGCAGGACGGCACGGCCGCGCATCCGCTTCGGGACGCGCCCGGGTGAAGGCGCGCCGGTCTATTTTGTCGAGGACAATGGCGCGGGTTTCGACATGCGTTACGCGGACAAACTGTTCAGCGCCTTTCAACGCCTGCACGGCGATGAATTCGAGGGCAGCGGCATCGGCCTGGCCACGGCGCGCCGCATCGTGGAACGCCACGGCGGGCGCATCTGGGCAATGGGCGAACCCGGGCGCGGCGCCACCTTCCTGTTTACGCTGGAGACTCAGCGGACGGTTCCCGGTACAGCGACCTGATCTTCACGGCACGCGGTTCCACCACGCAGGCCTGGCGGCACTGGCCACAACCGATACAGGCATCGGCATCGATCCGCGGCCGCCAGTTTTCCCAGCACAGCGCTCCCGGCACCGGACAGGCGGTGGCGCAGGCGCCGCATTCCGGTCCCTGCCAGGGCAGGCAACGGGCCGTGTCGATTTCCGCGCACGCCAGCCTGGGCAAGGGGGGCGTTTCCCCCTCATCGACCTCGGGGCGCCGCAGGGCGGCCGGTTCACAGGCGCTGACACAGGGCCAGTCCTCGCACAGGGTGCAGGCGCGGTTGGCCAGATCCAGCGCCGGCGTGCCGGCAAACTGTACGCCGAGGCGCGCCGGCAGGGCAAACACGACCTTCTGCGGACAGGCCTCGATGCAGGCTCCGCAGCGCGTGCAGGCCAGCAAAAACTCCAGTTCGTCCAGCGCCCAGGGCGGACGTATCCAGTGCGCCGCGCGCCGCGCTACCTGGCGGTCGGCCTGTTCCACCGCCGTCTTGCCGGCCCTGTGCGCCACCTGTCGGAAAAAACCGCGCCGCGAGCTATCCACTACATTCTCATGATCATGGGCTGCGACAGCAGCCACAGGTGAAAGGCGGTCATCAGCACCACGAAGCCCAGCATCGGCGTCAAGCGCCAGCCGCCCCCGACGCGCACGCCCTCGGCGAGCAGCAACTTGCGACCGCGGTGACGCACGATCTGCACCGCGATCCAGAAACCGAACACCATCAGCCCGGCCTGGATGGCAAACAGCGCATCCTGGGAAATCAGCATCTCGAAATGCCGGGCGTGTTTCTCCATCATGCTCAGTGGTGCCATGCCGGTGCCCAGCGGGTTTTCGAATACCTTGCCCACGCCCACGCCCTCGCGCACCAGGTGATTGAGGTTGTGCGCCATGTGATAGGCGAAGGCCAGCGGCAATGACACGAAGGCCAGGGTGGCGAACTGGCGCCGAAACGGCGTTTCACGCCCCACCAGCCAGCGTGTGAACAGCACGAACAGGGCGTAGACGGCCACCACCGCCGCCATGCTGCCGAACATGCCGACGGTGAAACTGAGCAGCAACTGGCCCGAGTCGTTCAGGACACGCGCGACGTTACTCATCCAGGTTTCCCAGAACGGCATCATCGACAGGCCATGGAAACCGGTCAGCGCCAGCAGACCGATCATGAACCAGGCCTCGTCGTGGCGCGGCCGCGCGTCCTGCACCGCTTCCACGCTGGGCGAGCGCAGCCGCCAGGCGACGTTGTCGTGCGGGCAACTGCGCACGCAGTTGCCGCAGGAGGTGCAGTAACTGTTCTGCTTCAGGCGTCCCATCACCAGCCAGGTGGGACAGGGCTCGGTTTCCTCGTTGCCGTGGTAACAGGCCAGCGAGGTGCAGTCAGCGCAGGTCTGCGTATCGATGGGGCGCAGCTCGACCGGCGCCAGTTGCGAATAGAATCCCACGGTGCGCCCCACGGGGCAGAAGAACCGGCAAAAGGCATTGCGTTCATAGATAGCCAGCGAGGTGGTCGCCAGTACCACCATCAGCAAGGCCACCACTGCCGTCGCATAGGGATCGGTGGTGATGCCCAGGCCCAGTTCCAGCCAGGTCAGGGCGATGAACATAAGCAGCGCCGGCCAGGTGTTGCGCAACATCCTGGGCACCCGCAGGTTCAGGCTGTTGTTCGGTTCGGCGCGCTTCCACAGCCGGCGGCGCACCAGCCACTGCGCCATCGCATCCCAGGGACACACCGCGCACCAGGCGGTGCCAAGAAAGAACACGGAAAAGATCAGACCCGCCCACCAGATGTTCCAGGTCAGCACGGTGGCGATATTGCGCTCGGGGATCTGGTTCCCGAACAGGCCCGCGTAGATCACCAGCAGGAACAGCGCCACGAACACCAGTTTCAGGACCAGCAGGATACGCGGGCTGGACACCAGGTAGCGTACCAGGCCGCGCAACAGCGGGGCGCGCGTCAGGTTGTAGACGGTAGCACCGGCGCTGCCCGGCAGGGGAGACACCACCGCCCACAGGGTCAGGACGACCATGCCGGCGATGACGGCCATGCCCCAGCTTGCCGGAAGGCCGGGATGGGTCATGATCACGGCGCGCCCTCCCCGCTCGCGGCGCTGGCGCGCTCGTCGCGGTGGGCCGCGCGAATCCGGTCGCGCTGCAGCCGCTTGCGCTGGAACAGGTTGGCGGCCACCAGCACCAGCAACAAGGCCACGCCGGCGATGGTGATGGGACCGACCGGCGAGGGCTGGCCAATGCGCAACGGGAAGTCGATCAGGTAGGGCTCACCCTCGTCCTCGAACTCGGCACGGATCACATAGTCGCCCTCCTCGCTGAACACGAAGCCCTGGCGAAACACATTGTCGTCCGGCGGCTGGACGCCCAGCAGTTCCGGTTCGGCGCCGCCGAACCATGCGTCGTCACGCACCGTGAACCGTACCTTTCCGGTAAAGGGTTCGCCGCTGTCCATGTGGGTGGCATACAGATTGATGCGTCCCGGTTCGCCGGGACGCGGGAAGGCCGGAAACACCATGTAGGTGACGAAGTAGTTCCCGATCTGGGTTTCCACCTGCATGCTCGGCGGCGTGTTGGAATCCTCGTTGAGGCTGTAGGCCGGGCGTCCCAGCACGTGGTGGGCCAGCGCCGGCGCGGCAAGCAACAACAGGACAACGGAAAGCAGGAAATGGCGGATGTGTTTCATAGGCGGTGTGGGGCAACGGTTCCCTGGGAACGTTCGACAATACGGATTGGCAGACTCGGGTGGGGGCAGACCTCCACGCACAGGCCGCAACCCACGCACTCCGATTTTACAACGGGCTGGTACTGGTTCCAGTACTTGAAACCGATGGCGCGCTCACCGAGCGGACAAATGCTGACGCAGGCCCCGCAGATGCCGCGATCCACCCACGGGTAGCAGGCCGACCGGTCGATCTGGGCGATGCCCATGTCGATCTCGTTGCGGGGCGTTTCCGTCAAAGCCTCGGTCGGACATGCCTCCATGCACTTGGCGCACAGGGTACAGGCCTTCTCCTCGGGATTGATATAGGGCGTGTTGACGCGGTAGCCACCCTCGCGTCGGTAAAAACGGATGCAGCGCGGCGGACACACCTCGCCGCACAGGCCGCAACCGATACAGGCGGCGTTGAAGGCGTCGTCGTCTTTCAGCGCGCCTGGCGGCCGCAAGTGGGTGCGCGGGTCGGCCTGGACTTCCGGCGTGGCCAGCCGGCCGAAGCCGTAGGGCAGCGTGCTGGCGGCGGCAATACCTGTCGCGTACATGAGCCGCTGCAACAGGGTTCGGCGCCGCATCAGGCTGTGGCCTCCACCTCCGGGGGCGTCTCGCGGCGCTGCCGGTGCTGGTAACGTTTTCCGAGGTGACCCGGCCCCTGGTAAGCAATATCGCTCGGGCGTATCTCGAAAGTCAGCGCGTCGGTGGGGCATACCGCGATACAGGCCGCGCAGTTGTTGCATTCCTGCCCGAATCCGTCACGCAGGGGATCGAGCCCGAATTCGCAGATGGCATTGCACTTTGCACAGTCATTGCAATTCTCGACCACGCGCTGCACGCGCACCAGGCGGTAACGGCCGAGCAACGAGTACAGCGCCCCGCCGGGACACAGGTAACGGCAAAAACCGCGCTGCGCCACCATCAGGTCGAACAGCATCGTGGCCGCAAAGAACACCGCGCCGGCGCCGAACCCGCCCAGCGCAACGGCATAGTAGATTTCCCGCCCCAGCACCGCCGGCGGGTAGATCGCCGCGACGATGACCGAACCCGTGAGCATCGACAGCACCAGACCCGCACCCAGCACCAGGTACTTGAAACGCCGGTCCAGCTTGCGGTGCCCGGTGGACAGTCCAATGCGCCGCAACAGGATGGCGAAGTTGCTGTTCAGCTCATACAGGAAACTGGCCGGACAGATCCAGCCGCAATAGAAACGCCCGAACAGCAACGTGAACACCACCGGGATCAGCGCCGTGAGCAGGAAAGGCGTATACAGGTTCATGCCGGCCGCCACCTGCGACAGCGCCGCCAGCGGGTCACTGAGCTTGAGGCCGAACAGGTTTCCCGACCAGGTATTGCCCTTGACGGCGTCGAGATCCTCGGCCGGGTCCGTAACAAAAGGCGCCGTCAGCGCCTCCATGGTGTCGTACAACTCCTGTTCCTGGGGCGCCAGCAGGTCATAGGCGTGCGCCGCCACGTAGGTCTGGTAGACGTGCAGGAAAGGCAACAGCACCAGCATGGAAAACACCGTCGCCAGCGTCAGCCAACGCAGCTTGTTCAGGTGTCTCCACAGAAAAAACGGTTTCCTGGTCGCGTGCATGGCTTACCCGTAGTTGGGAACGATACGAATGGCCTGGGGCATCTGGATGCAGGATCGCTCACAGAGGCCGCAACCCACGCACTTGTCGGTTACGTGCGGCTGCTCCAGCATGCCGACGGTGATGGCCACGTCCTGCAGCGGACAGGCCCGGTAGCAGACTCCGCAGGTCTTGCCCTGGTATGACAGACACAGCCGCTTGTCGACCACCGCGCGCCCCATGCGCACGCCTTCGAGAATTGGCTCGAGTTCGCGCACGATGGGCTGGATGGCGCCGCTAGGACATACCTCGCCGCATTTCATGCACAGGATACAGCCCTTCTCGCGAGGAATGATATAGGGTGTATCCAGCGAGGACAGGCCATTGCCCATGCCGAAATAACTGATACAGCGGTTGGGACAGGCTTCGCCGCACTGGCCGCAGCGAATGCAGCGGCTGAGAAACTCGTCCTCGGCAACGGCGCCCGGGGGACGCAGATAACGTATCGACGAACGCACCGGCAATACCGCCCTGGCCGCCGGTGCGGCCGCGGCGCCGGCCGCGATGCCTATCGACTTGATAAAGGTTCTTCGCTGCATCCCTTTCCCGTTCCCGTGCCGGGGGCCATCCCTCGAACCAGCCCCCGGCACAGCGCCTCTTGCCGTTTATATCTTCTCGATGCGCGCGGCGGACTTCTTGAAGTCCACCTGACCGGATACCGGATCCCACACGCGGCTGGTCACCCGGTTGGCCAGCCACTTGTTCTTCTCCGGTACCGCGCTGTCCGCCACCGAGAGGTTCCAGGGGCCGAACATGTAGCCGCGCGGCACATTGTTGCGCGCCGGTTTCACCAGGCTGTTGGTACCCACCTGGGCACGCGCCTCCAGCGAGCCACGCCGTGTCACCACGCGCACCTTGTCACCGTCCTTGATCCCGAGATCCTTCGCGTCGTCCGGGTGCATCTCGACGTACATCTCCGGCACCAATCGCCGCGTGGTGGGGCTGCGATTGGACTTGGCGGTGTGGAAGTGCTCGTACACCACGCCGAGGCCGAACCAGTAGGGGAACTTGTCCTTCGGCACCTCTTTCCAGTGCCTGCCCCGGTACTTCTCGTCGGGAAGGTCGGGGGTCAGCCCCTTGTCGCGCGCCTCCTTGATCAGGTCCATGTGATCGATGGTGTAGTGATCCTTCTTCTGACCGAACTCCATCAGTTTGCGCGTCACTTCCTCCCGGTCACTATAATCCTGCTTGCACAGCTTCATGTGCACCTTGCCGTCCTTGGTACGGAAGTAACCGTAGGGTTTGTTCTTCCACTGACCCTCCTGCATCATGTAGCGGCGCTTGGAACCGCCGTTCTTGGCGATCTCGTAGGTCGGCGCCGGCCACTGGATGCCGCGCAGCTCCTTGAGCTGCTCGTAGGGCGAAATGCCGTCCAGCTTCTCGCGTTCGAGGATACCCGTGAGGTCGGTGTCGGTACCCGCCGAGGCCCGGCAGATATCGCGGAAGATTTCCTCGGTGTCAATGAAGCCGTTCTTGTCCTTCTTCCAGGGGAAAATCTTCTCGCCGTCCATGCCCAGCAGCTTGGCGATCTCGCGCCCCTTGTGCACCACCATGTCGAGGTCGGGCAGACATCCCTTGGGCGGCATGGCCGCCTGCTCGCAGATATTGATGCGCCGCTCCGAACTGATGTAGACACCGTTGACCTCGCCCCAGGTGGCCGCCGGGAAAATCACGTCCGCGTACAGGTTGTTGGGGGCGTGGCGGTAGATCTCCTGCACCACGTTGAAGGTCTTGCTCAGCGCCGGTCGCACCAGGTTCTCCTGGTCAGGCAGATCGATGTGGGTCGCGTAGACCAGGAACATGGCCTTCACGTCACCCTTCATGGCGCGCTCCATCATGCCCACGGCCATGCCGGGGTTCTTGGAGCTGAGCGCATTCTTCAGGTTTTCCTCCGGCACCTTCCACTGCCTGGCCATGTGCAGGCGGTGCTTGGCGTTGCTCAGTGGCTCGTTGAACGGCAACCGCCCGGTGAGGCCGCCGGTGAAGCGTTCACCCATGGCGTTCGGCTGGCCGGTCATCGAGAACGGCCCGCACCCCGGCTTGGCCAGGTTACCGGTGAGCGTCAGCAGGTTGATGATGGAAATGACGTTGTGCTGGCCGTGAATGTGCTGGTTGTAGCCGATGCCCCACATGATGATGACACCGCCATAACCCTTGCCGCTGTGCTTTCCCTTGCTGCGCGCCAGGCGCTTGCGGGTGGCGTCCGCGAACATGCCGGCCACACGACGAATGAGCGCCGGGTTGACGTCGTGGTTGACGCCACCCATGCGGTCCTGCACCTGCTCGGGGCTGTAGTCCCTGAGCACACCGTCGACATACTCTTTCCAGCCGGTGGTGTGTTCCTTCATGAAATCCCAGTCGATGACGTCCTTGTGCTCCTTGAGCAACACATGAGCGATGGAATTCAGGAAACTGATATCGCCGTTCAGGATCGGTACGTGAACGGAGTTCTTCGGGTTGATATCCTCGTAGCCCATCACGGTGCCGGTGCGGCGCGGATCGACGACCACGGTGGGAATATCGGCCTTCTTCTTGTAGTCGGCGGCGCGCCAGAAGATGATCGGGTGCGACTCGCGGGCGTTGTGCCCGAAATGCATGATCATGTCGCACATTTCGATGTCTTCGTAGGCCAGCGGCGGCGTATCGGACCCCAGGGTGGCGAAATAGCCGGTCACCGCCGAAGTCATGCACATGCGCGCATTGGCCTCGATGGTATTGGAGCCGAGCACGCCCTTCATGAACAGGTTCTCGAGGTACTGGCCCTCCACGGTGAGCTGCCCGGAACCGTACAGGGCGATCGAATTGCCGCCATACTTCTTGACCAGGTGCGCGATCTTGTGCGCAACCATCTTGGAGGCTTCCTCGTAGGGCACGCGCACGAAGTGTTCTTCCGAGAACGAACCCTTGGTCCTGGTCACGTACTCAAGGTCGCCGTGCCCGGGTTTCTGCCACTCTTCCCACACGTCCTTGCGCACATAGGGGTCACCTTCCATGCGATCCACGTAGATCGGCTCGGCGGCGGTCAGACCCTTGATGCACTGCAGACCGTAGTTGGTGGGGTGATCCTTGTCCGGGCGCATGGAAACGATCTTGCCGTTCTCCACCTGGATGACCGTGCCGCAGCCCACACCGCAGTAGGGGCATTGCGCGAGCGCCGTGGTGCGGGTCGCGGTATCGCCTTCTGCCGCGGGTGCCGCCTCGAGTTCCGGATTGACACCGACGAACAGGCCCGAGCCGGCTGCCGAACCGGTAATGAAGGTGCTTCCCTTGAGGAAGTTTCTTCGTGTCATTTTAAAACGTTTCATGCTGTTGCCTCCTTACTATTTCGACAGGCTGCGCAGGTAGACGATAATGTCGTCGATTTCCTGATCAGAAAGATTGGCCAGGCCATCGGCACCCTGGAAGCCGCGCATGCGGGTGTTCGAGCGCCCTTCCTTTATGGTGGTGCGAATGAAACCGTCGCTCACCTTGTGCAGGAACCCGGGCTTGCCGATCGCGGTACCCGTGCCGCCCGCGGCGTAACCGTCGCCGGCCATGCCGTGGCAGGTCGAACAGATATTGTCGTACCACTGCTTGCCGAGCCGGGGATCGCCATGCGCGTCGGGCTGGGCATCCACCTCGGCTGCCCGGTTGGGCAGCTTCTCGTGGGAGCGCAGGTAGGCAACGATGGCCTTGATCGACTGACGGCCCAGGTGCGAGAACGGCGGCATGCCGGTACCGACCCGCCCGTCACGAATGGTGCTCATCAGGAACTTGTCGGAGGCAATACTAAGAAATTCCGGGTTCGCCAGTGAGGGGGCGAAACCCGGTTTTCCGATAGCATCCGGCTGGTGGCAGACCGAACAGTTCTGGTTATAGAGTTTCTCTCCCTTGGCAACCAGTGCCGCGTCAGGCGCCGCAGCAACCTGTCCGGCACCGAAAAACGCCGCCAGCACGCCGCCAAGCAGCTGCGCCGCGGCCTTCTTGTGTTTCAGCATCGTTGACCTCCCATGGTGTACCTCTGTCTGACAAATCGGTTTGCGTATGCCATATCATTCTTCCCAGTCGTCGTCCGGCGGCTTCTGCATGTCGGCGTGACACTGGTAACAGGGAACCTTTTCCCTTTCGAAGCGTGCATGTTCCTGGTCCAGGAATTCCTCGGGCAAGTGGTGCGCGATGCCCCGGTGACAATCGATGCAGGTCTTGCCTTCCATGTTGGCGCGCCAGTGGCGGTCGTCCTCGACGCGGGTGCCACGCGGGATCACCATGGACTCGAATTCGTGACAGTTCCTGCATTCGCGGGAGTCGGTGCGCTTCATGCTGCGCCATACGTGCTGCGCCAGTTCGTAGCGCTTGGCGACGAACTTTTCACGGGTGTCGATTGAGCCGACAAGCCAGTGGTACAACTCGTTTGTCGCCGATATCTTGCGCACTACCTTGTGAACCCAGCCGCGTGGCACATGACAGTCCGGACAGGTCGCCCGCACACCGGTGCGATTCCGGTAATGGATGGTTTCGCGGTATTCCTTGTAGACGTTGTCGCGCATCTCATGGCAGGAAATACAGAACTCCTCGGTGTTGGTTACCTCCAGCGCGGTGTTGAATCCGCCCCACATCAACACACCGGCCAGCACGCTCGCCGCGATCACCGCGACCGGCGCAGATGCAACGATATTTGCCAGTCGTCTCGTCCATGCCTGCTTACCCATAGTCAGGGGCGTACTCTTTGTCTTTCCGGCCTTGCCTGCCAAATTGACAGCCGCCGTTCTTGTCAGGTTTGACGCATTATGAAGTGAAGTGACACCGGCCTTTATTGATCTGGGTCAATCAATGCGGCAAATTGACGCACAGCAAACACAAGTCTATTGCCCCGCCGCGCGGAACACGGGGCAGGCAGCACGCCTTAACGGAAAATCAACGGGGAAAAGGGACTTCAGCCTTCCGCTTCGCAGGCGCTCTCCAGCGCCTCGGCAGCCTCCAGCCACTCGGCCTCCGCGGTTTCGCAATCGCGATCGACCTCGGCCTTGTCGCGCAACACCGCTTTCAGACGCTCGCGGCTTTCGTCGCTGTAGAGCTCCGGCGCGGCCAGCAGGCTCTCGAGTTCGGCGCGGCGCGCCTGCAGGCTTTCCAGGCGCGCCTCGGCCGCCTGCAACTGGCGGCGCAACGGCTGTAGCTGGCGGCGCTGCTCCGCCTCGCGGCGCTTGCGCGCCTTGCGCTGGTCGGCACTGTGCGCCGCCGGCGTTGCGCGGTCCGAGGGAAGTGGCTCGCGCCGCCCCTGCGCGGCCAGCCACCCGGGGTATTCATCCAGGCCCAGCGGGAACTCGTCCACCCGGCCATCATGCACCCGCAACAGGCTGTCGCAACTCACCCGCAACAGGTGACGGTCGTGCGAGACCAGCACCATGGCCCCCTCGAAATCCTGGAGCGCGGTGGCCAGCGCCTGACGCATCTCCAGGTCGAGGTGGTTGGTGGGTTCATCGAGCAGCAACAGGTTGGGACGCCGGTAAACCAGCAGCGCCAGCGCCAGGCGCGACTTCTCGCCGCCGGAAAACTGGCCGGTCGGCGCCAGCGCCTGGTCGCCAACGAAACCGAAACCACCCAGGTAATCGCGCAGTGTCTGTTCCCGCGCCGCCGGATCGAGTTGCTGCAAGTGATCGAGTGGACTGTGTTGCGGGTGTAGCTGCTCGATCTGGTGTTGCGCAAAATAGCCGACGTTGAGATCCCGCGCCGGCAGGTACTCACCGTCCAGCGGCGCCAGTTCACCGGCCAGCAGTTTGATGAGCGTGGACTTGCCCGCGCCATTGGGACCGAGCAGGCCGATGCGGTCGCCCGGCGACAGGGTCAGCGTCACACCGGCGACCACCGGCTTGTCCCCGTAACCGCCCGCCAGCCGGCGCAACTGCAACAGCGGTTCCGGCAGGCTGTCGGCCGCCGGCAGCGAAAAATGGAATGGCGAATCGACATGCGCCGGGGCGATCTTCTCCATGCGTTCCAGCGCCTTCAGGCGGCTCTGCGCCTGGCGCGCCCTGGTGGCCTTGGCGCGGAAACGTTCCACGAAGGCATGCATGTGGGCGATCTCGCGCTGCTGTTTGAGATACTGGGCCTGCTGGCTGGCAAGCTGTTCCGCCCGGTAACGCTCGAAGGAGGAATAGTTGCCGGTGTGCAGCACGATCCGCTGTTGTTCGATGTGAGCGATATGGTCCACCACGCTGTCGAGGAAATCCCGGTCGTGGGACACCATCAGCAGGGTGCCGGAATAGGCCCTCAGCCAGTTTTCCAGCCAGATCACCGCGTCAAGATCGAGGTGGTTGGTGGGCTCGTCGAGCAGCAGCAGGTCGGAGCGGCACATGAGCGCGCGCGCGAGGTTCAGGCGCATGCGCCAGCCGCCGGAGAATTCGCTGGCGGGTCGTGCCTCGTCACCGGCGCCGAAACCCAGGCCGTGCATGAGGCGGGCGGCGCGGCTGCGCGCCTGGTAGGCGCCAACGGCCTCGAACCGGGCGTGCAGTTCGGCAATCTCGCGACCGTCGTCACGCGCCTCGGCCCCTGCCAGCCGCCGCTGCAGGTCGCGCAGCTCCCCGTCGCCGTCCAGCACGTACTCGATGGCGGCCCGGTCCCCGGCCGGGGCTTCCTGCGCCACGTGGGCGATGACCCAGTCGCGCGGAAGGCGGAAATCACCGGAATCTGCGTGCAACTCCTCCAAAATGAGCGAAAACAGGCTCGATTTCCCGGTTCCATTGGCGCCGGTGAGCCCCACCCGGTAGCCCGGATGGATCTGCAGGGAGACGTTTTCGAACAGCAGGCGCGGGCCGCGCCGCAGGGAAAGTTCAGTGAATCGCAACATGGGCCGATTGTAACCCGAGGGTGGCCAAAAAGCGTACGCACGGCCGACCCGGGAACCACCCGGACGGGTGGCGGACGGTATCGCAACACATGCGCGGAACCCCGCGCCGACAGGGACGACAGCACGCGCCAATGCCATGGGAATCTGGAGCCTCAAACGCAGGACGATCCTGATCGTCGACGACTTCCCCGAGATGCGATCCACCCTGCGCAGCATGCTCATTCCCTGGCAACCGGAATGCATCGACACCGCCCGCAATGGCGACGAAGCCATCGAGCGACTCCAGCGGCGCCGCTACGACATCATTCTGTGCGATTTCAACCTGGGCGCCGGCAAAAATGGCCAGCAGGTGCTGGAAGAAGCACGCCACCGAAACCTGTTGCCGTTCAGTTCGGCGTTCATCCTCGTGTCAGCCGAAACCAGTGCGCAGATGGTGATGGGCGCGGTCGAGCAACAACCGGACGGCTACATCTCCAAGCCGGTCACCAAGGTGACCCTGCAGGTGCGCCTGAAGAAGTTCGTGAAAAAGCAGGATGAGCTGCGCGATATCACCCGCGCCATGGACCGCAAGCAGTACCCGAGGGCGGTGGAACTGATCGATGCCTACCTGGAAGCCAACAACCGCTACCGTTTCGAGCTCTACAAGCTGAAAAGCGACCTGCTGATCCGCGCCGGCGAGCACGAGCAGGCGCAAAACCTGTGCGAGGCGGTGCTGGCCGGACGTGAGCTGCCCTGGGCGCGTTTCGACCTGGGGCGCATCGCCTTCGTCCGCCAGGACTACGACCGCGCCGCCGGCATCTTCGAGAAACTGCTGACCGGCAATCCCGCCTTCATCGCCGCCTACGACTGGCTGGCCCGGACCCGCGAACGCCAGGGCGACACCGCACTGGCCCAGCAAGTACTGATGGAGGGCGTGGCGCGCTCGCCGCAGTCGCTGCTGCGCCAGCGCGCGCTGGCCGCGCTGGCCGATCGCAACGACGACCTGGAGACTACCGAGGCGGCGCGCCGCAAGGCGATACGCATCGGGAAGGACTCGATCCTGCGCGAACCGGGCGACTACGCGGCGCTGGCGCGGGTGCTGCTGAAGCGGGGTTCGCCGCGCGAGGCGCTGAAGGTGACGCAGGCCATCAACCCGGAATTCGACCACAGTCCGGTGGCGCAACTGGAAGCCGCGGCCGTGGGCAGCCGGGTACACCAGGCGCTCGGCGACGAACGCGCCTGCGCGGAGGCGCTGGACGAGGCCTTGCGCCTGGCCGAACGGCAACCGGAACTGGTGTCGGCGGAGGTCGGCATGTCGCTGGCGCGCAGTTGCCTGGCCCAGGACCGTCCCGAAGACGCCAACCGCATCATCCGCCAGGTCATCTGCAACCACGACGACGACGAGGCCATCCTCGCGGACGTCAGCCGCCTGTACCGGGAAGCCGGTTCCGGCGAGGCGATCGAGGAACTGATCGAAACCACCCGCCGCGAAATCGTGAGCATCAACAACGAGGGCGTGCGCCTGCTGAAGGAGGGCGAGATCGAGGCCTCGATCGAGCTGTTCGGCCGCGCCGCGCGCAGCATGCCACGCAACCCGGTGATCAACCTCAACGCCGCGCAGTCGCTGATCCGGCGCATGCGCGAGTCAGGACCCGACCGTCCCAGCCTGGCGCTGGCGCTGCGTTACATCCAGGCCGCCGGCGACAGCGAAACCCACCGCCAGCGCCACAACCGGCTGCTGTCCACCTGCCGCGAACTGGCCGCCGCGCTGCCGGCCGAACGCCACGACGAGGAAGCCCCCGCCTGAGGACCAAGCACATGAGCGACGACACCTGCAAACCCGATTTCAACATCATCCTCGCGAACTCGGTGCACGACATGAAGAACTCTGTCGGCATGCTGCTCGCGGCGCTCGACGAAATCGAAAGCCGCTGCGAGCCGGATGGCTGCGAGTCGCGCGACCAGTTCTCACGGCTGCGCCACGAGGGACGGCGCCTGGGCGCCAACCTGGTGCAGATGCTGACCCTGTACCGCGTCAGCCATTCCACCTGGACGCCGAACATCAGCGAGCACGAAGTTGACGAGGTGCTGGAGGAGTGCCTGCTCGACAACGAGAGCATGCTGGCGCTGAAGGGCATCGGCATCGACATGAGCTGCGAGGAGGGGCTGAGCGGCTTCTTCGATCACGAACTGGTCGCCGGCCTGATCGGCAGCGTGATCAACAACGCCTACAAGTATGCCCGCCGGCAGGTCCGCATCGGCGCCCGCCGCCAGGACGGCTACCTCGCCTTGTGGGTGGAAGACGACGGCGACGGCTTCCCCCCCGCGATGCTGCACGACGGGCGGCGGCAGGCGACGGATATCGACTTCCGCTCGGGCAGCACCGGGCTTGGCCTGTACTTTGCCGCCACCATCGCCGCACTGCACCGCCACGAGGAGCGTCAGGGTTATATCACCACCGACAACGACGGCATCGACGGCGGCGGACGCTTCACCCTCTACCTGCCGTGAACACCGCGGCTGTTGCCGCCGCCGAATTCCGCTACACTTGCCGGCAAACACGATAACAAGGAAGCGACTCCGGCCATGAATCTCGAAAAAGTCATCTTCGCGTTCTTTTCCATCCTGGCGCTCACCCTGAACTTCGGCTTCTTCATCGGCGAACTGGACGACCCGGCGCACCACAACGCCTATGAGCTGTTCGCGGCGCTCACCGTGAGCCTGATCGCCACCATCATGAAATTTGGCGACCGCGCCCATATCGGCGCCCTGCTGCTGGCCACCAGCCTGGTCGCCGACCTGCAACTGATCACCGCCGCCCTGGTGTGGGGCTACGCGGTCAACATCAGCGACGCGGGCCTGTCGCCCATGGCCATCGCCAGCATCGTGTCACTGTCCGGTGGCGCGCTGCTCGCCAACCTGATTTCGGTGATCCTGCTGGTTATCGAGTCGATCACCTTCCGCCGCTAGCCGCCCCGATGCAGAAGGTCATCTTCCTGCTGTTGCGGCGCATGCGCATGCCGCTGATC
Organism: Gammaproteobacteria bacterium; assembly: GCA_015494295.1. Taxonomy (GTDB): domain Bacteria; phylum Pseudomonadota; class Gammaproteobacteria; order DSM-19610; family DSM-19610; genus Thiogranum. The sequence goes on from WGBO01000030.1 coordinate 26,637, forward strand.
GTGCTGATCGCGACCTACGCGATATCCATCGTCGGCATGACCCTGATCCCCGGCGTGGACGACCAGGGCCAGCCCTGGCGCATGGACTTCTTCCACGCCATCTACTTCGTCAGCTTTCTCGGTTCCACCATCGGCTTCGGCGAGATCCCCTACCCCTTTACCGCCGCGCAGCGCATGTGGACCACGGTCATCATCTATGCCGCCGTGGTGTCCTGGTTGTACGCCATCGGTTCCATCCTGGCGCTCATCCAGGACCAGGGCTTCCGCCGCGTGCTTGCCCAGTCGGCGCTGATGCGCAAGGTAAGGCGCATCCAGGAACCCTTCTACATCATCTGCGGTTATGGCGACGCCGGAAGCTGGCTGGTGCGCGAACTGAACGAGCGCAGCATGCAGTGCGTGGTCATCGACAAGGCGCAGGAAAAGATCCTCGACCTGGAGGTGGAAGACCTGGCCTACTCGGTGCCGGGCCTGCACGCCGACGCCACCGAGGCCGAGTCGCTGATCATGTCCGGCCTGAAGCTGCCCAACTGCGTGGGCGTAATCGGCCTCACCGGCAGCGACAGCGCCAACCTCACCATCGCCATCACCAGCAAGCTACTGGCGCCGGAGCTGCCGGTCATCTGCCAGTCCGATTCGGAAGACACCGCCGCCAACATGGCCTCGTTCGGCACCGACCACGTGGTCGATCCCTTCGAGATCTTCGCCAGCCGTTTCGCGATGATGTTCCACTCGCCGAGCATGTACCTGGTCTACGAATGGATGACCGGCGTGCACAACGCACCGCTGTCGGATTTCCGCAGCCCACCGCACGGCAACTGGATCCTGTGCGGCTACGGCCGCTTCGGCAAGGCGGTACGCAAACACCTGGCGGTGGAGGGCGTGGAAACACGCATCATAGAAGCCGACGTCGAACGCACCGGACCGCCGGAGGGCAGTATCGAGGGGCGCGGCACCGAAGCCGGTACCCTGATCCTCGCCGGCATCGAGAGCGTGGACGGTATCATCGCCGGCACCGACGACGACACCAACAACCTGTCGGTCCTGATCACCGCCTGCAACCTCAACCCCGAACTGTTCACCGTGATCCGCCAGAACCACCGCGCCAATGACGCCATCTTCCAGGCCGCCCGCGCCGACCTGGTCATGCAACCCGGCACCATCACCGCCCAGTACATCCTCAACCTCATCCTCGCGCCGCTGCTCGACGATTTCCTGCGCCTCGCCCACGATTGCGACGACGCCTGGGCCAACGTGCTGGTCAGCCGCGTGGCGGGGGTGGTGGAAGACATCGCGCCCGAGACCTGGGCGGTGCAGATCTCGCCGCTGGACACGCCGGCGGTGTTCGACTGCCTGATCCGGGGCGAGGAAGTCCGGCTCGGGCACATCTGCAGCGACCCGCGCGACCGCGATACTGCGCTGCCCTGCGTACCGCTGCTGATCAAGCGCGACGACAGCTCGGTACTGCTGCCGGACATGCAGGAATCTCTCCAGGCCAACGACCGCATCCTGTTCTGCGGACGCGAGGAGGCCCGTTATCACCTCGAACACAACATGCGCGACCACCAGGCCCTGTACTACTCGCGTACCGGAGACGACCGCCCCAGCGGTGTCGTGTGGCGCCACCTGACCCGCCATGTGGAACAGGACGTGAACCGCTAGCCCCGCCGCGCCATGTCCACCGACCCGTCCGTCAAGCCCGGAGAACGCCTGCTGGTGACATTGATCCGCGCGCTGGGGCGCCTGCCGCTGCCGGCGCTCTACCTGTTCGCCGACAGCCTGCACCTGCTGCTCTATCACGTCATCCGCCTGGAACGGAAAGTGATCGAGGGCAACCTGCGCCGCGCCTTCCCGGACATGCCGCCCGACCGGCGCGCGCGCATCGCCGCCGCCAGTTACCGCAACACGCTGCGGGTGGTGTGCGAGGCCATCCACGCACGGCGCATGAGTGCCGGGGAGCTGCGCCGGCGGGTGCGCTTCGACAACCCGGAACTGCTCGATGAACTGCTGGAACGGCACGGCAAGGTTCTGGCGGTCGCCGCCCACCAGGGCAACTGGGAGTGGCTGGAAATGGCCAGTTCGCTGTGCATGTCGGCGCCGCTGGCGACCCTCTACAAGCCGCTCAACCACCCCGGCATCGAGGCCCTGCTCAACCACACGCGCGAGCGTTTCGGGGGACGCATGATCGCCGCGCAGCGCGCCCTGCCGCGGCTGCTGCGCTTCACGCGCGAGCGCAGCATCGTCGCGGTGCTGGCCGACCAGGGGCCGCAACCGCACGAGGACAAGTACTGGACCCGGTTCCTGAACCAGGACACCGCCTTCTACCCGGGCGTGGAACGGCTGGCGCGCCTGCTGGAGATGCCGCTGGTCTTCACCCACGTCACGCGCGTGAAGCGCGGATATTACCGGGTGCGTTTCGAGTTGCTGGGCGAGCCACCCTGGCAGTCGCCGGAAGGTGAACTGATGGAACGCTACGTGCGCGCGGTGGAGCGCCAGGTGCTGGCGCATCCCGAGGACTGGCTGTGGGCCTACAGGCGCTGGAAATACCGGCGCGAGGACCTGCTCAACCGCTGAACCCGCAGGCGCGGTGGCTGGCGTCGCAGAAGGGCTTTTTGGCCGACTCGCCGCAACGGCACAGGGCGGCCTTGTTGCGGGTGGTGGAACAACTGCCGTCGGCGCTGACGATGGTCATCGGGCCCCTGGCGATCAGCATGGCGTTGTCGCGCACGGTAATCACCAGCGGCCCCTCACCGTCCAGGGCTTCCGGCTTTTCATCGGTGAAACGGCCATCGTGGGTAAAACCGGCCTCGCGGTGTGCACCGTCGCAAAAAGGCTTGTTGCGCGAGTGGCCGCAACGGCACAGCGCCACGTCGTCAGACTGTTCCAGCACCTTGCCGTCGGCGTCCTGCACCAGGATATCGCCGGTGCACAGCAACGGGCCGTTGGCCCGGACCTTGATGGTATTCGCCATAGGATTCTGTCTCCAAAATAGATTGAAACCGCCTGGCGGCTATCCTACACGATTGTCCCCGCGCCGAGATACACGAAGGCGGTAATCAACAGCACCCCCACCAGGTTCAGGGCCAGGCCCGCGCGCATCATCTGCGACACGTGGATACAGTGGCTGCCGAACACAATGGCATTGGGCGGCGTGGCCACCGGCAGCATGAAGGCGAAGGAGGCACACAGGCCGGCCGACACCATCAGCAGCAGGGGCGGCATGTCGATGGCCAGCGCCAGCGCGCCCAGCACCGGTAACAACAAGGAAGCCGTCGCGGTGTTGGAGGTCATCTCGGTCAGGAAGATCACCAGCAAGCCCACCACCAGCAGAACCGCCAGCACCGGCGCGCCCTGCAACACGTGCAACTGTTTGGCCAGCCACACCGTCAGGCCGGTTTCGCCAAAACCCGCGGCCAGCGCGAAACCGCCGCCGAACAGAATGATAATATCCCAGGGAATGCGCACCGCCGTCTTCCAGTCGAGCAACGCGCCCTGGTGGCCGTCACCGGCCGGCAGAGCGAACAACACCAGGGCGCCGGCCACCGCAATGGTGGAATCCTTGACGCCGGCCAGCGGCGCCCAGTCGATCAGCCCGTGGCCGATCCAGGCCACCGCCACCGCCGCGAACACCAGCGCCACCCGCCACTCCGGCGTACGCATCGAACCCAGCGCCTCGATCTGGCGGTCGATCTCCCGGCGCGCGTTGGGCAGCTCCACCGCCCGCAGCGGGAACGCCCGCCGTGTCAGATACCACCAGGTGAACAGCAACATCAGCAGCGACAGCGGGAACGCAAACATCATCCAGCCGAGGAAGGTGACTTCCAGGCCATAGTTCTGTTCCAGCACGCCAGCCAGGATTGCGTTGGGTGCCGTGCCAATCAGCGTCGCGATACCACCGATGCTCGCTGCGTAGGCGATCCCCAGCATCAACGCCGTACCCAGGGGGTGCTCGTGGTGCGGCTCGTCCGGCAACATCTGGCTGAGCACCGCCAGACCGATGGTCACCATCATCATGGTCGTGGCGGTATTGCTGATCCACATCGACAACAGCGCGGTCGCCAGCATGAAGCCCAGCACCAGGCCCGAGGCTCCGCCACCGCTGTGACGAATCACGTGCAGGGCGATACGGCGGTGCAGGCCCCAGCGTTCCAGCGTCACCGCGATCATGAAGCCACCCACGAACAGGTAGACCAGGTGGTGTCCGTAGGAAAGGGTGACCTGCCCGGCGGGCATGATGCCCAGCAACGGAAACGCGACGATAGGCAGCAATGCCGTGGCCGGGATGGGCACCGCTTCGCTGACCCACCACAATGCCATCCACAGCGCCATGCCGGCCAGGCGCTGCGCTTCCGGCGACAGGCCCTCAGCCGCGGGCATGAGCCAGACCGCGAGCGCCACCAGCGGCCCCAGCCAGAGTCCGGGACGGCGCGCGGCCATCACCGGGAGACCACTCCACGAAGACAGGCGCGCCGACCGCCACGCACCTGCCTGGAGAAACCGTATTGAGCGCAAGGCCATGTGCCGCCCGGCGGCGCGTAAGGGGAAATTGCAGACATCGTGTAGTTATCCGTTATTCGGGCTTGCCATCGGGTGCAACGGTTGGGGATGATAGCGCAATGTCATCCACCACGCCGCCCGACGCCCTGCTGTTGCTCACCAGCCATTGCCCACACTGCCCCACCGTGCTGCAAGGGTTGTCCGAACTCGTCAAGAACGGGCGCATCGGCCGCCTCGAAGCCGTGAACATCGAGGCGCGGCCGGATGTGGCCGAACGGCACGGCGTGCGCAGCGTCCCCTGGATCCGCATCGGCGACTTCGAACTGGAAGGCCTGCATTCCCCCACCGAACTCGCCACCTGGGCCGCGCGCGCCGGTTCGCCCTCCGGCATCGCCGAAGGTATCACAGAACTGCTCAAGAACGGGCAACTGGGCAAGGTTATCAGGCTGATCGAACAGCACCCCGAACACCTCGATGCCCTGCTGCGACTCGCCGCCGACCCCGACACCGACCTCACCGTGCGCATCGGCATCAGCGCCGCGATGGAAGACCTCGAACACAGCGACACACTCCGCGACCGCCTCCCCGCCCTGCTCGAACTCAGCCAGCACACCGACCCGCGCGTACGCGCCGACGCCTGCCACTTCCTGATGCTCACCGGCCTGCCGGAAGCCCGCGACCGCCTCCAGGCCCTCGCCAACGACCCCGAACCCACCGTCCGCGAAGCCGCCCGCAACGCCCTCGAAGACCTCACACCACCCTGACTCCGCGCCCCAAAAGGAGAGGGAACCATTTATTTGTTTTTCAATGGAATCAGCTATCGGGGAGTGTTTTGCCGAGGGCGGTGGTGATTTGATCGGGGGTGACGGGGAGCGTCAGGATTTCGTGCAGGGTGAAAAGTTCGGCGAGCTTGTCGACGTACTGCCGTTCGGCTTTTTCGACAAGGACGATGACACGCGTCTCGGGCGAATAGCGGCGCAGGCTCGCCAGCAGGGTGTCGAGGTTGCTGATGTTCACGCCGGCGTAGTTGTTGGCGTAACCGTAGTTGAACTCGGCCACCAGGAAGGCGGGCTTCGATTTTTTCAGTTCGCCGATGGCCTTGCGTTGCGAGTTCAACTTGACCTCGTCGAAACCGAGGCGCCGGTACAGGGGCGAGAAGTTGGGGTGCGCGGGCGACTCGACGACCGAGAGGATGAGGGGATTTGTCATGCCGGTAAACGCTTCAGCCGTCCTGCCCGTCGACACGCGGCCGGGTGAGAATGGGGAAATAGCTGACCGTCAGCCAGGCGAAGGCCAGAATCCACAGCACCTGGGAGAGCATCACCCACAGGCGGTAATCGCCAACGTCGACCAGCGGCGCCGCAACACGAACCAGCGCGGCCACCAGCACCAGCGACAGAACCGGCTTGACCACGGAGGGCGGCTGGCTGATATCGCGCCCGGTGTGGCCGAGCGCGATACGGGCCATCATGCCGGAAGTGATCATGCCGATACCACCCGCCGCAAAGGCGTGCAACGCCAGGTAGGGCGATATGTCGAGGAAGTACACGGCCGCCTTGAGCGCAAAGCCGGCAATAATGGCGGCATAGCCCAGGTACAGCGACCACAGCAGCGGCCGCTTCCATATGCCAGGCGTGTGCCAGCCAATGATACGCAACGTATGCAGGGCCAGCAGGGCCAGCGCCAGCAGGCTGACCAGCAATCCGTTGGGGCGCAGGATATCAGCCACCCACAAGCCGAGGAACAGCACTATGCTGCTGATGTCCAGCCACTTGCGGTTGGTCAGTTGCACGGCGTAACCGACGCCGCGCTCGATGAAAAACGGCAGCACCCGGCGGCTGAGCATGAGAATCAGCGCCAGCACCAGGTACAGGGCCGAGTAAAGGCCGATGAACACGCCGGATTCCAGCACGCCGGCCGCACCCAGGTAGAACGTCAGGTTGGCGAGCGCCAGCAGCAGAATCTTGAGCAGGATGGCGATCTGCGCCCGGTTCTTCGCGCGAATCACGGGAATGGAAATGGCCACCAGGAAACCGGTGTTGAACAACAGGTCGAAAGCGGCGGCGTACCAGAGTGTGGCACCACCACCAAACGTCAGCAAGAGGCGCGCCGCCAGCCAGGCCAGGAACAGCAGCAACAGGGGCGTGCCGCGAACCGTATTGATACCGGTCCAGTTGCGCACGGCCGTGAGCAGGAACCCCGCGATCACGGCCATGCTGTATCCAAACAGCATTTCGTGCCCGTGCCAGGCGATGGCGGTCAGGCCCGAGAGCGGCAGGCTCAGGTAATGCCCGAAGACCAGCAACCAGACCAGCATCACCAGCGCCGCGAAACTGCTGGCGCCGAGAAAAAACGGTCGAAAGCCCAGGCGCAGCCAGGCCGGGCCACGTGTCTCCTTGTCTTCAATCTGTAACATCGAAAAACCTGCCGTATTCACTCGCGCCCTTTTTCATGGGGCGCAATGGTAGCGAATCCGCGTGCGTTTTTCGCCTGCCCGGCATGCCGGGCCGGTTGTTCAGACGGCCTTCTTGCGCGCGCCGCCACCCGGGCGGCCATGCCGGTGCTGGCCCTTGGCCGTGGCCTGCGCGGACTTGCGGCGCCCGCCGCCGGCCCGCTTGGGGCCACCCTTGCCGCGACCGTCGCCCTGCCGGGCGGAGCTGCCTCCGCGACCATTGCGAATCGGTTCCGCCTTGATAGCGGGATCGGGTTCATACCCGTCGAGGGTCACCTTGGGAATCTCGCGCTTGAGCAGGCGTTCGATGTCGCGCAACAGTTTCAGCTCGTCCACGCACACCAGGGAGATCGCTTCACCCTCGTTGCCGGCGCGGCCGGTACGACCGATGCGGTGCACGTAGTCCTCCGGCACATTGGGCAACTCGTAGTTGACCACGTGCGGCAACTGGTCGATATCGAGACCGCGCGCGGCGATGTCGGTGGCGACCAGCACGCGCACGGCACCGCTCTTGAAGCCGGCCAACGCGCGGGTGCGCGCACCCTGGCTCTTGTTGCCGTGGATCGCGGCGGCGGTCAGGCCGTCCTTGCCGAGTTGTTCGGCAAGGCGGTTGGCGCCGTGCTTGGTGCGGGTGAATACCAGCACCTGGCGCCAGTCACCCGCGCCGATCAGGTGACTCAGCAGTTCACGCTTGCGCTGCTTGTCCACCGGGTGAATGCGCTGCTCGATGCGCTCCGCCGTGGTATTGCGGCGCGCCACCTCGATAAGTTCGGGATTATTGAGCAGCCGGTTGGCGAGCTGTTTGATCTCATTGGAAAAGGTCGCCGAAAACAACAGGGTCTGGCGCGCGGTATTGTCGGGCAGCAGGGCCATGATCTTGCGGATATCATGGATGAACCCCATGTCGAGCATGCGGTCGGCCTCGTCCAGCACCAGGATCTCGACCTTCGACAGGTCGACGGTGCGCTGGCTGACGTGGTCCAGCAGTCGGCCCGGCGTCGCCACCAGAATATCCACCCCGCGGCGCAGCTTGTCGATCTGTGGATTGATTTTCACCCCCCCGAAGATGACAGCGGAACGCAGCGGCAGATGGCGCCCGTAGGTTTTTACACTGTCACCCACCTGCGCGGCGAGTTCACGGGTGGGTGTAAGCACCAGCGCGCGCACGGCGCGACCGCCGCCCTTCGGCGCGCAACTGCCGAGACGTTGCAACAGCGGCAATGTGAAACCGGCCGTCTTGCCGGTGCCGGTCTGGGCGCCGGCAAGCACATCGCGCCCGTCGAGTACGACGGGGATGGCCTTGCGCTGAATGGGTGTGGGTTGGTCGTAGCCCTGCTCGGAAATGGCGCGCAGGATATCGGCCGACAGGCCGAGGGTATCGAATGACATTGAGATAATGACTCCAGTCTTGCCCTCCCTGCGGCAGCATTTGCTGGCGGGAGCCGGTCCGGGCTGGATAAGGGAATTCTTGCTTGCGGGAGGCCCCGGTCGTGCGGGCAAACGGCTCAAGAGTTTTTCCGGCGACTTCATGTCGCGAAGGGTGCTAACCGGTCAGGCACCCGGAAAGGCGTGAGTATACCCGAATCCCGGCGCCTTGTGTGGAAAAATCGTCGCGCGGCGCAAACGGGCCGCCCCCACGCTATAATTCCGGCCCCGACAACGGCCCCGGCAGGAAGGAAAGACGAATGGCTGAAACACGCATATGGGTCGACGCCGACGCCTGCCCGAAAGTCATCAAGGACATCCTGTTCCGCGCCGCCGAACGTGTCGGCATTCCCCTGATCCTGGTCGCCAACCAGCCTATCCCCGTGCCCGGATCGCGTTTCATCCGCAGCGTCCAGGTGGGCGCGGGCTTCGACGTTGCCGACAACTATATCGTGCAGCACGCCCGGCCCGGCGACCTGGTGATCACCGCCGACATCCCCTTGGCGGCGGAAGTGGTTGCGGCCGACTGCGTGGCGCTGAACCCGCGCGGTGACCTGTATACCGAGGAAAACATCCGGCAACGCCTCAACATGCGTGACTTCATGGATACGCTGCGCGGCAGCGGCGTCGCCACCGGCGGACCCGCCGCGTTCAACCAGTCGGACCGGCAGGCGTTCGCCAACCAGCTCGACAGGCTGCTGGCGCAGCGCACTTGATCCAGATCATTCACAAGCGCCTGGCATGGGTGTGAAATAGCCGGCATTCGCTGGCGCGCCGCGGTCAGTATCAAGCAGCCGCTGGACGACTGAGCAGGCTCCGGCTTAGTTGAGCCAGCGCACCAGGTAATAGATCTTCTGACTTTCGGAGGACGTGGACGGCCCGGCCACCACCGCGGCGTGCCGCTTGCGCTCCGGGCTGGACGCCGCCAACGCGGCCTGTTCCGAATCCATCTCCTGTACGCAGTTGGCCGGCACGCGCTTTTTCTTCTTCGGGGCATACACCACCGCGAAGGTTTCCCTGACCACGCCGTTGCCCCGGTCACCCATCAAGCCGTAGATTGAAACGCCCATGCCGTTCTTCCTGTCCCGCTGTCACTGTGGCGCAAAGGTACGCTGCGTGGCGCCCGCGCACAATGCCGAAAATACTGCGCCGGCTTTATGACAGCATCCTGCCGGCGGGCCTTCATGCCGCTTCGCGGCGGCTATATAAGCATCGTGTTATACACAGCAAAACTGCCTTACTGAAAATTTCAGCGCCAAATGCACCTGACTTTCTGTCATGCATAAATTAGATTTCGCAACATATTGTTTATATTGACTTATTACGAACTGATGACTTTTTGATCGATTTAACAACAAGCCAGCAATAACGACACAAAAACGCGTTTTCAAACGGTTGATCCACAGAGTTATCCACAGAATTTGTGGATAACTCAAGCGTCAACGATCCGACGAAACAATGAGCTCAGCCAGCTCTTTCCTGGACCACCACCCAGGGCGCCACCACCGCGGCCCACAACTCGGCTTCGCCACTGCTCCAGGCCTTTGCCACATCGTTGGGCAGGTAGCGTACCTGCTCACTGGTCAGCCAGGCCTCGACCTTTTCCTTGTCGTCATTGGCGAAACAGGTCGCCACCTCGATCAGATCCAGCTCGCTGTCCACCTGGATGACCACGCCGCGGGCGAAATGGGGTTCCAGCGCCTCCCAACTGACGCGGGCCGTCTCGCGCAGCAGGTCGGCGTGGGTATAGCGCGGAGTCTCTTCATTCATGACCTTCAACCTCAATCAAAGAGTGTGCGGATACGGTAGGCGAGTCTGTTGGAACGGCGACGCGGATTGAGCTCGGGAATCTCCGTCAGCCGTTCACGCAACTGACGGGTTGTGGCGGGCCGGCGCAGAAACACCCCGACCTCATTGTAATTCTGCGCCGTGGTCAGGCAAAAGCCCGTTTCGAACCTGTTGCGACAGGCCGCCTGCGAAACGTAGGCGGACACCCCCAGCTCCAGGCGCGAGGCGAAATTGCTGACGATGGCGCCGTCGCCGGACAGCAGGCCGAGCAAGGCGCCGGCCCATTCGCGACCCGCGTGCACCGCGCGCTGAGGCTCACCGTCCACATCGCCGAACAGATCGTCGATGATCAGGTCGAAAGCCGGGCCGCGGTAGCGGCGCACCCAGTCGGTCGCGTCCGCCTCGATCAGCTCGACGTCGTCCCCGCGCACCCCGAAAAAACGCCGCGCCACCGACAGGTGAACCGGATTCAACTCCACCCCGGTTACCTGCTGCGGCCGCACGAAACGACGCAGGTTCTGGATCACCGCCCCGCCCCCGACACCCAGCACCAGTATGCGCTGCAACTCGCCAGGACGAAAAAAGAACGCCGGCAACAGCAACAGGTCCCACACGCTGCCCGTCACCGGCCGCGCGGGATTGTACTGGCTGTGGAACACCCCGTTGGTGTACAGGCGCAGACTGCGCCCCGCGCGGCGCACCTGGTAGTCCACAGCCCCCGAACGCTTTTGCCAAACAATGCTCATCGTCCCATCCTGCCACACCCACCCCCAAAAGGGGACGGAGCACAAAAAAGCCCGGCGCTCCGCGGGGAGGGCCGGGCCGGGGGGAGGAACCGCCGGATCAGTTGTTCTCGATCACGATCTGCGGGAACTTGGCGGCGTGATTCTTGGACTTCTGCGACAGCTTGGCCGCGGTGCGGCGGGCAATCTCGCGGTAGATCTGGGCGATGCGGCCTTCCGGGTCGGCAACCACCGAGGGGCGTCCGGCGTCCACTTCCTCGCGGATGGTCTTGTCCAGGGGCAGCGCACCGAGGAAGTCGACATCGTACTGGTCGGACATGCGCTGACCGCCGCCCTCGCCAAAGATGTGCTCCTCGTGGCCACACTGGCTGCAGATGTGGATGCTCATGTTCTCGATGATACCCAGCACCGGCACCTCGACCTTCTCGAACATCTTGAGCCCCTTGCGGGCGTCCAGCAGTGCGATATCCTGCGGCGTGGTGACGATCACCGCGCCACTCACCGGCACCTGCTGGGCCAGCGTGAGCTGCACGTCACCGGTGCCCGGCGGCAGATCGATGACCAGGTAGTCGAGGTTGTTCCAGTTGGTGTCGTTGAGCAACTGCTGCAGGGCCTGGGTGACCATGGGGCCACGCCAGATCATCGGGGTTTCCTCGTCGACCAGGAAACCGATGGACATGGTCTGGATATGGTAGCTGACCAGCGGCTCCAGGGTCTGGCCGTCCCTGGACTCGGGCTGACCGCTGATACCAAGCATGCGCGGCTGGCTGGGACCGTAGATATCGGCGTCCAGCACGCCCACCGAAGCGCCCTCGGCGGACAGCGCCAGGGCCAGGTTGGTGGCGGTGGTGGACTTGCCGACGCCACCCTTGCCGGAAGCGACGGCAATGATATTCTTGATGCCACTGATGGTCTTGACGCCCTTCTGCACCGAGTGTGCCTGGATCGCCGTGCTGATGTTGATGCGCGCCTTCGCCACGCCGTCCAGCGACTCGACCATGCCCTTGAGTTTCTCGGCAAGCTCGCCCTTGTAGCCATCGGCGGGGAAGCCCAGGACCACGTCGACCACCACCTGGTCGCCTTCGATCATGATGTTGCGGACCGTCTTGGCGGACACCAGGTCGGTTTCCAGGTAAGGATCGACGTACTCCTTCAGTTTGCTCTCGACTTGCTGCTGGGTAACCTCAGCCATAGTGTTGTTCCTCTAGATCTCGATAACCGGCCGTCCGGCCTTGAAAATCCTGAAAATTTGAAGCGGCGATTGTACACGGATCCGGAACGTCGGTCTTCACCCCGATTTGTACGGTTTACCCCCGCGCCGCGGGGATTCGCCGATTCCCGCCGCGCCTGCCAGAAGCCGGAACATCTGGCATAATGCCCCGCCATCCGTCCAACCGCACAGGAACAACATGTCTACCGCGCCACGCAAGATCCTGGTCACCAGCGCCCTGCCCTACGCCAACGGCTCCATCCACCTGGGGCACCTGGTGGAATACATCCAGACCGACATCTGGGCGCGTTTCCAGAAAATGTGCGGCCACGAATGCTACTACGTGTGCGCCGACGACGCCCACGGCACACCCATCATGCTGCGCGCGCAGCAGGAAGGGGTCACGCCGGAAGCCCTGATCGAAAAGATGAACGCGGAACACCAGGCGGATTTCGCGGCCTTCCATATCGCCTTCGACAACTATTACAGCACCCACTCGCCGGAGAACCGGGCCTTTGCCGAGCAGATCTACCTGCGTCTGCGCGATGCCGGACACATCGAGAAGCGCACCATCACCCAGTACTACGACCCGGAAAAGGAGATGTTCCTCCCCGACCGCTTCATCAAGGGCACCTGCCCGAAGTGCGGGGCCGAGGACCAGTACGGCGACAACTGCGAGGCCTGCGGCGCGACCTACGACGCCAGCGAACTGAAAAACCCGCGCTCGGTGCTGAGTGGCGCCACGCCGGTCGAACGCGAGTCGGAGCACTATTTCTTCAAGCTCTCGGACTTCAGCGACATGCTGACCGACTACCTGCGGACATCCACCCAGCCGGAAGTCGCCAACAAGATGAAGGAGTGGCTGGAAGCCGGCCTGCAGGACTGGGACATATCCCGCGACGCGCCCTATTTCGGCTTCGAGATTCCCGACGCACCAGGCAAGTTCTTCTACGTGTGGCTGGACGCGCCGATGGGTTACATGGCCAGTTTCAGAAACCTGTGCGACCGGCTGGGCATGAACTTCGACGACTGGTGGGGCCGCGACTCGGACGCCGAGCTGTACCATTTCATCGGCAAGGACATCCTGCGCTTCCACACCTTGTTCTGGCCGGCGGTGCTGGAAGGCTCGGGTTACCGCAAGCCGACGAAAGTGTTCGCGCACGGCTTCCTGACGGTGAACGGGCAGAAGATGTCCAAGTCGCGCGGTACCTTCATCAACGCGCGTACCTGGCTGGAGCACATCGACCCGGAATACCTGCGCTATTACTACGCGGCCAAGCTGGCCGGCGGCGTCGACGACATCGACCTCAACCTGGAGGACTTCATCGCCCGTATCAACAGCGACCTGGTCGGCAAGTATGTGAACATCGCCAGCCGCACCGCGAACTTCATCGTCAAACAGTTCGGCGGCGAACTTCTGCCGCTGGAACACGCCATCCCCGATGACGCGGAACGCGACGCCTACCTGGCGGACACCCTCGGCGCCTGCGACAAGGTCGCCACCCTGTTCGAGGCACGCGAATACGGTCAGGCCATCCGCGAGATCATGCGCCTCGCCGACCAGATCAACCAGTACTTCGACAGCAACGAACCCTGGAAACTGGCCAGGGATGCATCCCGGAAGGACAGACTGCACGGCATTTGCTCGCGCATCCTGCACGGTTTCCATACGCTGTCCGTCCTGCTGGCGCCTATCCTGCCGACGATGACCGGGCGGGTAGCGACCGAGTTGTTCGGCAAGCCCGCCGCCTTCACCTGGTCCGACCTCGACCCGGCGGCCTTCCCCGCCACGCTCAACACGTTCAAGCACCTGGCCAGGCGCGTCGAACCGGGCGCCGTGGAAGCGATGCTGGAGGCCTCGAAGGAAGACCTGAAAGCCACCGAACACAAGACCGCGCCGGCCAGTGGCCCGCTCGCCGACGAGCCGGTCGCCGACACCATCGATTTCGACAGCTTTGCAAAGGTGGACCTGCGCATCGCCCGCATCGTCAAGGCCGAAGCCGTCGAAGGCGCCGACAAGCTGCTGCGCCTGACCCTCGACATCGGCGGCGAAACCCGCAACGTGTTCGCGGGAATCAAGAGCGCCTACCAGCCGCAGGATCTCGAAGGCCGTCTGACCGTCATGGTCGCCAACCTCGCCCCGCGCAAGATGCGCTTTGGCGTCTCCGAAGGCATGGTCCTTGCAGCCGGCCCCGGCGGCAAGGACCATGCCTTCGGAGACGCCAAAGCGCATCTTGCGCGGGGCGAGGTTGGCGACCATGACGGTCAGACGGCCTTCGAGATCCTGCGGCTGGTAGGCGCTCTTGA
>WGBO01000031.1 GCA_015494295.1 Gammaproteobacteria bacterium
CTGGAAGCGGACGTGAAGATGGTCGCCTGCCAGATGACCGTGGACGTGTTCGGTTTCGACCAGAGCGAGTTCATTCCGGAAGTCACCGACTATGTCGGCGCGACCTACTTCCTGCCGGTCGCCAAGGACGCCGACGTCTGCCTGTTCATCTAGGCCGACCTCGCAACCTGGAAAAAGGCGTGCCTGGCACGCCTTTTTTTATGCCAGAATATCCTCATGCGACCGCTCTACCCGCCCATCGAACCCTACGTGCGACACACCCTCAAGGTGGAGCCGCCGCACGCCCTGTATATCGAGGAATGCGGTACGCCGTCCGGCATCCCGGTGCTGTTCGTGCATGGCGGCCCCGGCGGTGGTTGCGAGCCCTGGCACCGGCAGTTCTTCAACCCGGACCGTTACCGGGTCGTGCTGTTCGACCAGCGTGGTTGCGGGCGCTCCACGCCGCACGCCAGTCTGGCGGGCAACAACACCCAGGCGCTCATCGACGACATCGAGCGCATCCGCGAACATCTCGGCATCGAGCGCTGGATGCTGTTCGGCGGCTCGTGGGGTTCGACACTCAGCCTGCTGTACGCCCAGGCGTTCCCGGAGCGGGTGACCGCGCTGGTACTGCGGGGAATTTTCCTGTGCCGCCGCGAGGACATCGCCTGGTTCTACCAGCACGGCGCCTCGCGGCTGTTTCCCGACGCCTGGCAGGACTTCGTCGCGCCGGTGCCGGAGGACCAGCGCGATGACATGGTCGCCGCCTATTACCGGCTGCTCACCGGTCAGGACGAAATCCGCCGTCTGGCCGCTGCGCGGGCCTGGTCGGTATGGGAGGGCACCACCTCCACGCTGAATCGCAAGCCCTCGCTGGTGGAGCACTTTGCCGACAGCCACGTGGCGCTGAGCATGGCGCGCATCGAGTGCCACTACTTCGTCAACGATGCCTTTATCCGCCCCAACCAGATCATCGAGGACGCCGACCGCCTGGCGAACATCCCCGGGCGCATCGTCCACGGGCGTTACGACGTGGTCTGCCCGGTGGACCAGGCCGTTGCCCTGAGCCGCGCCTGGCCGCGCGCCGAACTCGACATCATTCCCGCCAGCGGGCATTCGGCCGGCGAGCCGGCAATCGCGGAGGCGTTGCTGGCGGCGACCGACTATTTTTCCGACCGGCTGGCATGATCGCGCTGCTGCAACGTGTGAGCCGGGCCTGGGTGGAGGTGGACGGTGAACGCATCGCCGCCATCGACCGGGGCCTGATGGTGCTGCTCGGGGTCGAGCAGGGCGACACGGCGGCCGGCGCGGACCGGTTGCTGGAACGTCTGCTCGGCTACCGGGTGTTCGAGGACGAGGCGGGACGGATGAACCTGAGCCTCGCCGACACCGGCGGCGGCCTGTTGCTGGTGCCGCAGTTCACACTGGCCGCCGACACCTCGCGTGGGCGGCGTCCCGGCTTCAGCCGCGCCGCGGCCCCGGCGCAGGCGGAACAGTGGTTCGACTACTTCGTGGCGCGCGCCCGCGAACGCCATGCCTCGGTCGGCAGCGGGCGCTTCGGCGCCAACATGCAGGTGGGGCTGGTCAATGATGGACCGGTGACCTTCTGGCTGCAGGTCAGGCCCGGGTGACGTCGCCGTTGTTGCGGTGGCAGGGACGCTGGAAGTAGCAGGTCAGGGCGCAGGTGGTGGCGGTCAGCGACCAGAACAGAAAGAAGCCGATGGTGTAGACGCCCATGCGGCTGATGTCCGGTAACCCCGCGATGTGCAGCAGGTCCAGCGGGTCGAACAGCGTGAAGAACCCGCCGGTGGCGGCGCCGGACGTGAGAAAGGACGGCCAGAATACCGATACGACACGTTGAATGAGGGGTATGTTCGACATCTGCTCCTCCGTTTTCCGGGACAGGGACAGCGCCGCGGTGGGCCGTTACAGGGTCAGAGTTCGTCCGAACTCAGGCGTGTCTGAAAACGCTCACCGGCCTGGACGCGGGCGCGGATCTCCCAGCTCATATCCGCGGGTTGAAGCCGAAGATACCAGATACCGGCCGGCAAGGCAGGTGCCGGTGCGGCGAAGCTGCCGTCGGCGCGGCGCGTCAGGGCCACGCTGCGGTCCAGATCGGCGCGCGTGGCGTGGATGAACTTGAGCGTCAGGTTTTCTTCCCGCAGTTCGCCTGCCTGGCTCAGGGTCAGTGTCAGAGTGTTGCCGTCGCTGCGCAGCAGACCGCTCAACTGTTGCGCGCTGGCGGCGTCGAGGCGGTGTCTCTGCTGGTTGATGGCCAGGCCTTCCTTGTAATAGTCGTCGACCACCAGGGCGTTCGGGCTCTGGATGGCGAGCACGATGGTGATGATGCCGCCAATGACGGCGCCCAGCGGCGGTATGATCAACAGCCATGGCCAGGGCTGGCGGTACCAGGGCGTGGAGTCCGGAAGTGTGTGCGACATGATCTCTACCTCGTGACCGGCCCGAGGAAGCGGGCGGTTTCAGTACGGGACAGGTCCGGCTTGTCGACGGCCCGCAGGGTGAAGCTGATGGTGGTCGAGGGCCGCGTCAGCACCACCGGGTCGACGCGCACCGACACCGGCAGGCTGCGCACCTCTCCGGCCGGCACCTCGATGAGCGGCGATTCCAGCTTCAGCTTCAGCCCTTCCAGGCCGTCCACCTGCAGGGCGAAGGGGTGAGGGTGATCGTCCATGTTGATGAGCTTGAGCGTGTAGACGTTCTCCACCAGGCCCTCGGACGTTTCGCGATACAGCACGTTGCGGTCGCGGATGATGTCGAGTTCCAGCGGCACGCGCTGGCTGATGCCCCACACCAGCCCGGCGGTCAGCGCCGTCAGCACGACCATGTACATGATGATGCGCGGCCGCAGCAGGCGCGTCTTCAGGCCCGCCATGGCGTTTTCCGTGGTGTAGCGGATCAGGCCGCGCGGATAGCCCATCTTGTCCATCACCTCGTCGCAGGCGTCGATGCAGGCGGCGCAGCCGATGCACTGGTATTGCAGGCCGTCGCGGATGTCGATGCCGGTGGGGCACACCTGGACGCACAGCGTGCAGTCCACGCAGTCGCCGAGACCGAGCCCGGCCGGGTCGACACCACGCTTGCGCGGACCGCGCGGCTCTCCGCGTTCCGCATCGTAGGAGATGACCAGCGTGTCCTGGTCGAACATGGCACTCTGAAAGCGCGCGTAGGGGCACATGTAGATGCACACCTGCTCGCGCAGCCAGCCGGCGTTGCCATAGGTGGCGAAGCCGTAGAACAGAACCCAGAACGTCTCCCAGGGGCCCAGCGAGAGCTGGGTCAGCGAGACGCTGAGTTCACGGATGGGCGTAAAGTAACCGACGAAGGTGAAACCGGTAAACAGTGACAGCGCGATCCACAGCGCGTGCTTGACGGTTTTGACGCGAACCTTTTCCGCCGTCCACCCCGCCTTGTCACGCTTGATCTGCTGGTTGCGCGAACCCTCGACCTTGCGTTCGATCCACAGGAACAGCTCGGTCCACACGGTCTGCGGGCAGGCATAGCCGCACCACAGCCGGCCCGCCAGCGCGGTGAAAAAGAACAACGACAGCGCCGCGATTACCAGCAGCCAGGCAAAGAAGAAAAAGTCCTGCGGCCAGAAAGTCAGGCCAAAGATGTAGAACTTGCGCGCCGGCAGGTCCAGCAGTACCGCCTGGCGTCCGTCCCAGGACAACCAGGCAACACTGTAGAACAGACCCAGCAACACCGTCATGCCGAGCAGGCGCAGGCGCGAGAAGCGGCCGTCGATGCCCCGCGGGTACACCTTCTTGTGCTTCGCGTAGAGGACGTCCCCGTCGTTCGACCCGGGCGGGGACGTCGTGCTGCGCCTGGCTGCGGCTGAGGGTCGCGACATGGTGCGTCAGCTCACTTGCGTGACAGGCTGTACACATAGGTCGCCAGCAGGTGCGCCTTGTCCTCGCCGAGGAAGTCCCGGTGCGCCGGCATGCGCCCGCTGCGGCCATTGATGATGCTCTGCCGGATCACGCCCGGCGAACCGCCGTACAGCCAGGTTTTGTCGGTCAGGTTGGGCGCGCCCAATGCCGGATTGCCCTTGCCGTCGGCGCCGTGACAGGCCGCGCAGTAGGTCTCGAACGTGGTCTTGCCGGCGCTGGCCAGCGTGGCGTCCGCCTGGCGTCCGGACAGGGTCTGAATGTAGGCCACCACGGCGTCGATGGACTTGCCGTCCAGCACCTGGCCCCAGGCCGGCATGCTGCCGGTGCGGCCGTCCAGGATGCTGGCGAGGATGGTCTCGGGCTGTCCGCCGTACAACCAGTCCTTGTCACGCAGGTTGGGGAAGCCGGGACCGCCGCCGGCGTCCGAGCCGTGGCAGCCGGCGCAGTAGTTGACGAACAGGCGCTGGCCGATGCGCAGGGCGTCCGGATCGTTGGCCAGTTGCTCGATGGGCGTGGCCGCGTACTTTTTGAACAGCGGTCCGAACTTCGCGTCGGCGGCCTGGACCTCCTGCTCGTAGGCGCTGGCCTGGGTCCAGTTGAGCAGGCCGCGGTAGCTGCCCAGCCCCGGGTACAGCGCCAGGTAGGTGAGCCCGAACAACATGGTCAGGTAGAACAGCCACAGCCACCAGCGCGGCAGCGGGTTGTTGTACTCGGCCAGGGTCTCGTCCCAGGTGTGGCCGGTGACCTCGCCCGCGGCGGATTCGCCGTGCCGCGGCTTGGCGGTCCAGCGGATCAGCCACCAGCAGGCGAAGATGTTGGCCAGCGTGAGGACGATGATCCACAGGTTCCAGAAATTGCTGGTGAAGCTGACATCAGTGCCGGTCATGATGAACACCCTTGCTCAGTTGGTCGATTTCCTCGTCGGCGAAAGGAAGGTTCGCCGCGTCGTCGAAGGCGCTTTTACGCTTGCTGCTCCAGGCCCAGATCCAGACCCCCACGAAGGCGATCAGCGCCAGGGCGGTAGTAATGCCGCGCAGTGTATTGAGATCCATAACGGCTACCTCCGGGAAGAAATGGCAGTGCCAAGGTTTTGCAGGTAGGCGATCAGCGCGTCCAGCTCGGTCTTGCCCTTGACCGCCTCGGTGGCGCCGGCAATGTCGGCGTCGGTGTAGGGCACGCCCAGGGTGCGCATCGCCTCGAGTTTCTTCGGCGTCAGCTCACCGTCGAGCACGTTCTCCGCCAGCCAGGGGAAACCCGGCATGTTGGATTCCGGCACCACGTCGCGCGGGTTCATCAGGTGCACGCGGTGCCAGTCGTCGCTGTAGCGACCGCCGACACGGGCCAGGTCCGGCCCGGTGCGCTTGGAACCCCACTGGAAGGGATGGTCATAGACGAACTCGCCCGCCACCGAGTAGTGGCCGTAACGCTCGGTCTCGGCGCGGAACGGGCGGATCATCTGCGAGTGACAGACGTAGCATCCCTCGCGGATATAGATGTCGCGCCCTTCCAGTTGCAGCGCGGTGTAGGGTTTCAGGCCCTCGACCGGTTCCGTGGTGCTCTTCATGAAGAACAGCGGAACGATCTCCACCAGGCCGCCGACGCTGATGACCAGCAACACCAGCAGCGCCATCAGGCCTATGTTTTTTTCAACGACTTCATGGCTCATGACTGTTCTCCGGTATCAGGCGGTTTGCGGGATTGGTGCATTCACGGGGCGCGCGCCGGAAACGGTCTTGATGACGTTGTAGGCCATCAGGAGCATGCCGGCCAGGAACAGCGCGCCACCCAGGAAGCGGACGAAGTAGAACGGATACATGGCCTCCAGCGACTCGACGAAGCTGTAGGTGAGCGTTCCGTCGTCGTTCACCGCGCGCCACATCAGGCCCTGCATGATGCCGGAGATCCACATGGCGACGATGTACAGCACCACACCGATGGTGGACATCCAGAAGTGCCAGTCGATCAGCCTGACGGAGTACATCTGTTCACGGCCGAACAGTTTCGGCACCAGAAAGTACACCGAGCCGATGGACACCATGGCCACCCAGCCCAGCGCGCCGGAATGCACGTGCCCGATGGTCCAGTCGGTGTAGTGGGACAGCGCGTTGACGGTCTTGATGGCCATCATCGGGCCCTCGAAGGTCGACATGCCGTAGAACGACAGCGACACGATCAGGAACTTCAGGATCGGGTCGGTGCGCAGTTTGTGCCAGGCGCCGGACAGCGTCATGATGCCGTTGATCATGCCGCCCCAGGAAGGCGCCAGCAGTATCAGCGAGAACACCATGCCCAGCGACTGCGCCCAGTCGGGCAGCGCGGTGTAGTGCAGGTGGTGCGGGCCGGCCCACATGTAGGTCGAGATCAGCGCCCAGAAATGCACCACCGACAGACGATAGGAGTACACCGGGCGGCCGGCCTGCTTGGGCACGAAGTAGTACATCATGCCGAGGAAGCCGGCGGTGAGGAAGAAGCCGACCGCGTTATGCCCGTACCACCACTGCACCATGGCGTCGATGGCGCCCGGGTAGACGGAATAGGATTTGAACAGGCTGACCGGAATGGCCGCGCTGTTGACGATGTGCAGCACCGCCACGGTCAGGATAAAGGCGCCGTAGAACCAGTTCGCGACATAGATGTGTTTCACGCGCCGTTTCATGATGGTGCCGAAGAACACGATGGCATAGGCGACCCACACCAGCGTGATGAGGATGTCGATGGGCCACTCCAGTTCCGCGTACTCCTTGCTGGTGGTGATGCCCATCGGCAGGGTCACGGCGGCCAGCACGATGACAAGCGTCCAGCCCCAGAAAGTGAAGGCTGCCAGCTTGTCGGAAAACAGCCGCGTCTGGCAGGTGCGTTGCACGACGTAGTAGGACGTTGCGAAAAGCGCCGACCCGCCGAAGGCGAAGATCACGGCGTTGGTGTGCAGCGGGCGCAGCCGGCTGAAGGTCAGCCACGGAATGTCCATGTTGATCTGCGGCCAGACGAGTTCCGCGGCGATGAGCACGCCAACCAGCATGCCGACGATGCCCCAAACAACGGTCATCACGGTAAACTGGCGCACCACCTTGTAGTTGTACGTGGTCAGTGTGTCCATAGTGTTTCCTGTTTTTCGAGAAAGATCGGACAGAAAAAACGGGCGCGGTGAAACTCACCGCGCCCGCAACCGGTTCAGAACTTCTTGCCGACGCCCAGCATGAAGACCCAGGGGTCGACGTCGATATCGGCCTTGCCGGCCGCTGACGACTTGGCCTCGGTGGTGATCTGCACGTACCAGACCTGCGCGCTCAGCAGCAGGTCGTTGCCGAGGTCGTAGTCCACGCCCAGTTCACCCGCCAGGCCCCAACTGTCGTCGAGTTCCAGGTTGGTGCCGTTCAGTGCGCCGTTGGTGCTTTCGTCCCAGAAATAGGTGTAGTTGATGCCGACGCCCGCATAGGGTTGCAGGGCGGAGCCGGAATCGAAGTGATACTGCAGTGTGACGGTCGGCGGCAGCGCCTTGGTGTCGGCGACCTTGCCGGCGCCGGCCAGCGCGCCCTTGTCGCCCTTCACGTCGACGGTGAAGGGCCACACGCCGAGCACGCCGACGCCCAGGTTGTCGGTGAACATGTAGGTGAAGGACACGCCGAGGGTGTCGGAATCGTCCACGCTGACAGTGGTGCCGGGCGCGCCGGAGAAATCGTCCGCGTCATCGTTGGGCGCCAGGTGCGCCCAGCCGACGCGCGCGACGAAATCGCCCGCCTCGTAGGCCATGGCCGGCGCGGCGGTGAAGGTGCTGACCAGCGCTGTGCCGAGCACAGCCTTCTTCATGATACCCATGTGTAGTACTCCTCTTTGTAGACATCCGGGGTTGAGGCGCACTGTGCGGGAAGTTGCAATGACAGACATTGACGCAGGTCAAACCTGCTTCACATGATGTTCACACTGGAAGGGTAAAACTCAGGATTCGGCGCGCGAGGAAGCGTCCGGGTAGCAGTTGGCGCTGGAAAAACGGCACAGGCGCTCGCGGTCCAGCAGTTCCACGTGGCGGCGTTCAACCTTGAGCAGGCCTTCGTTCTGGAAGCGCGTGAACAGGCGGCTGACCGTTTCGAGGGCAAGCCCCAGGTAGTTGCCGATATCGCCGCGCGACATGGTCAGGTTGAACTGGGTGGGCGAGAAGCCGCGCCGCCGGTAGCGGTTCGACAGGCTGATGAGAAAGGCTGCCAGGCGTTCCTCGGCGGAGCGCTGGCCGAGCGTCAGCATGCTCTGCTCGTCGTCGCGGATTTCCTGGCTCATGACGCGCAGTATCTGGTGTTGCAGGCCGGGCAACTGGTTGCTCAGCGATTCGAGCTGGTCGAAGGGAATCTCGCACACGCTGGTGGTCTCCAGCGCCCTGGCGGCCAGCGGGTGGCTGTCGTTGGCGATGGCGTCCAGGCCCACCAGTTCGCCCGGGAGGTGGAAGCCCATCACCTGCTCCTGGCCATCTTCCGAGGTGGCGTAGGTCTTCAGCGACCCGGAGCGCACCGCGTAGAGGGCGCGGAAACGGTCGCCGACCCGGAACAGGTGGTCGCCGCGCGCCAGCGGGCGCTTGCGGTCGATAATGGCGTCCAGCCGTTCCATGTCCTCGTCGTCGATCCCCACCGGCAGGCAGATCTCGTTCAGGCTGCAGGCCTGGCAGGCAACCTTGATTTCGTTCAGGGAAACGACCTTTTCCTGTTTTCTGGTGGGCATGATACGACCTGCGCGGAATTTCAGTGTCCATTTGAGCAAAATCACCTGCCCCCGGCAACCATTATGTGACTAAAGAACGGTTCTCTAACTGCGCGATTTCAGATAGGATTCAGGTCTTCCCGATCAACTGCACCGATATCCACGACATGACGGCCAGAACAGCGCAGATTCAGCGCGACACTCTCGAGACACAGATCAGCGTCTCGCTCGACCTGGACGGCTCCGGCGGGGCCGAATTCGATACCGGCGTGCCCTTCCTGGAGCACATGCTGGACCAGATCGCGCGCCATGGCCTGCTGGATATTTCCATACAGGCAAGGGGGGATTTGCACATCGATGCCCACCACACGGTGGAAGACATCGGCATCACCCTCGGCCAGGCCTTTCGCGAGGCGCTGGGCGACAAGAAAGGCATCCGTCGCTACGGGCACGCCTACGTGCCGCTCGACGAGGCCCTGTCGCGCGTGGTGATCGACTTTTCCGGCCGGCCGGGCCTCGAATACCACGTCAGTTTCGCGCGCGGCCGTATCGGGGACTTCGACGTGGACCTGTTCCACGAGTTTTTCCAGGGATTCGTGAACCACGCCGGGGCAACCTTGCACATCGACTGCCTGCGCGGTGACAATGCCCACCATGTGGCCGAAACGGTGTTCAAGGCCTTCGGGCGGGCCGTGCGCATGGCGGCCGAGGCCGACCCGCGCATGGCGGGCATGATGCCGTCGACCAAGGGGAGCCTGTAGCCGGGGAACAGTCTGCTGTCTCGACAGCAAGCGTCAGTGCGTCATGTCTTCCATCGCCATCATCGATTACGAAATGGGCAACCTGCACTCCATCGCCAAGGCGGTGGAACATGTGGCGGGTGACGCCCGCGTGCGCGTCACTTCGGCGCCGGACGAAATTCTGGCCGCCGACCGGGTCATTTTCCCCGGCGTGGGCGGGATCGCCCACTGTATGGAGGCGCTGACGCGGCGTGGCCTCGACGCGGTGATCCGCGAAGTGGCCGCCAGCCGGCCCCTGCTCGGCATCTGTCTCGGCATGCAGGCCCTGCTGGAGCGCAGCGAGGAGAACGAAGGCGTGAGCTGCCTGGGACTGATTCCCGGCGAGGTGCGCCGTTTCGGCAACCACCTCGGCGGGGACGGCGTGCGCCTCAAGGTGCCGCACATGGGCTGGAACCAGGTGCGGCAGCGGCCGCACCCGTTGTGGCGCGACATTCCCCAGGACAGTCGCTTCTATTTCGTGCACAGCTATTACGCCGCGCCTGCCGCGGACTCCGACTGCGCCGGCACGGCCGATTACGGCGGCGCGTTCTGCTGCGCGCTGGCCCGCGAAAACCTGTTTGCGGTACAGTTTCACCCGGAGAAGAGCCAGCACGCCGGACTGACGCTGCTACGCAATTTCAGCCGCTGGGACGGGCGGCGGGACGAATGAACACGATCGAGGTCACCGACAGAGCGAGGATGGGAGCATGTTGCTGATTCCTGCAATCGACCTGAAAGATGGCAAGTGCGTGCGCTTGCGCCAGGGTCGCATGGAAGACGAAACCGTATTTGCGGATGATCCGCTGGACATGGCGCAGCGCTGGGTGGACGCCGGGGCACGGCGCCTGCACCTGGTGGATCTGAACGGCGCCTTTGCCGGGCAGCCGGTCAACGCCGACGTGGTGCACCGCATTGCCGAGGCCTTCCCGGACGTGCCCATCCAGGTCGGCGGCGGCATCCGCGACGAGGATACCGTGCAGCTTTACCTCGACGCCGGTGTACAGTACGTCATCATCGGTACCAAGGCGGTGAGTGCGCCCCATTTCATCAACGATCTGTGCCTGGAGTTTCCCGGCCACATCATCGTCGGCCTGGACGCAAAGGATGGCAAGGTGGCCATCGACGGCTGGTCGAAGCTCTCCAACCACGACGTTATCGATATGGCGCAGCGCTTCGAGCGCGACGGCGTGGAGGCCATCGTCTACACCGACATCAGCCGCGACGGCATGATGCAGGGCGTCAACGTCGAGGCCACCGCCAGGCTGGCCGCCGCGATCAGCATCCCGGTCATCGCCTCCGGCGGCATCAGCAAGATGGACGACATCAGCGCCCTGCTGGAAGTCGAGGACGAAGGCATCATGGGCACCATCATCGGCCGCGCCCTGTACGAAGGCACGGTGGACCTGGCCGAGGCGCAGAAACTGGTGGACGGCTAGTGACGGCGGGCGCGGGCATTGCACGGGGCGGCGCCTGAAGTGTCGCTGGCGAAACGCATCATTCCCTGCCTGGACGTGGACAACGGCCGCGTCGTCAAGGGCGTGCAGTTCGTGGACATCCGCGACGCCGGCGACCCGGTGGAGATCGCGCGCCGCTACGACCAGGAAGGCGCCGACGAGATCACCTTCCTGGACATCACCGCCAGCCACGAGCAGCGTGACACCATGGTGCACGTCGTCGAGCAGGTGGCCGGCGAGGTGTTCATCCCGCTGACCGTGGGTGGAGGGATTCGCGAACCGGCCGATATCCGCCGCATGCTCAACGCGGGCGCCGACAAGGTGGGCATCAACACCGCCGCCGTGTTCAACCCGGATTTCGTGCGCGAGGCGGCCGACCGCTTCGGTTCGCAGTGCATCGTGGTCGCCATCGACGCAAAGCAGGTCGACGACGGCGGCGCCAGCGGTACGCCGCGCTGGGAGATCTTCACCCACGGCGGGCGCAAACCCACCGGCATCGACGCCGTCGAATGGGCGCGGCGCATGGTGGACTACGGCGCCGGCGAGATCCTGCTCACCAGCATGGACCGCGACGGCACCAAAAACGGTTTCGACCTGGCGCTGACGCGCGCGGTCAGCGACGCCGTGGACGTGCCGGTGATCGCCTCCGGCGGCGTCGGCACGCTGGAACACCTCGCCGAGGGCGTGTTGCAGGGGCACGCCGACGCCGTGCTGGCGGCCAGCATCTTTCATTTCGGCGAGTACAGTATCGCCGAGGCCAAGCGCCACATGGCGGAGCGCGGCATCGAAATGCGGCTGTGACGCAAGGCTTTACTACGGGAACCTCCATGTCCGACGACTGGCTGGATGCAATCAAGTGGACCGACGACGGCCTGGTGCCGGTCATCGCGCAGGACGCCGAAGACGGCAGGGTGCTGATGTTCGCCTGGATGAACGCCGAGGCGCTGCGTCTCACCGCCGAGACCGGGCACGCCGTATACTGGTCGCGCTCCCGCCAGCGCCTGTGGCGCAAGGGCGAGGAATCCGGGCACCAGCAGGTGGTGAAGGAGATCCGGCTGGACTGCGACAACGACGTCATCAACCTGCAGATTGAACAAAAGGGCGGAATTGCCTGTCACACCGGTCGGCGAAGCTGTTTCTTCCAGCGTCTTGAGGACGGCGAGTGGAAGACGGTGGAGCCGGTTTTGAAAGATCCCACAGACATCTACGGGAAACACTGACATGTCCGATGACACCCTGCGCCGGCTTGCCGAAGTACTGGAGCAGCGCAAGCAGGCCGAGCCCGATTCCTCCTACGTGGCAAGCCTTTACGACAAGGGGCTGGACAGCATTTTGAAGAAGATCGGTGAGGAAGCCACCGAAACGGTGATCGCCGCGAAAGACGGCGACGCCGCGCACCTGGTTTATGAAATGGCGGATTTGTGGTTTCATAGCCTGGTATTACTGGCGCATCAGGGACTTGGTCCCGACCAGGTCCTCGCGGAGCTGGAGCGGCGCTTTGGCCTGTCGGGTCTGGAAGAGAAGACAGCAAGACAACAGAAATAGGCCAGTCCCGGCCTGAATGGGTTCCAGGAGAACGTTATGGGTATCAGTATTTGGCAGTTGTTGATTATTCTCGCCATCGTGTTGGTCTTGTTCGGCGCCAAGCGTCTGCGCAGCGTCGGCAGTGACCTCGGCGGCGCCATCAAGGGGTTCCGCAAGGCCATGAAGGAAGAGGACGAGGCCCCCGCCGCCGGCGAGAAACTCGAGGACCAGCAGGCCGGTCAGGTCATCGACGGCGAAGTGACCTCCAAGAAACAGGAAAAAGTCTGAGTCAGTCTTGACCCCTCATGTTCGATATCGGCTTCTGGGAACTTGCAGTAATCGGCGTGGTGGCGCTCCTGGTCGTGGGACCGGAACGCCTGCCGGGGCTGGCCCGCACCACCGGCATGTGGGTGGGGCGCGCGCGCCGTTTCGTGTCCAGCGTAAAAGCCGATATCGACCGTGAAATCGCCGCCGATGAACTCAAGAAGGCGCTCAGCAAGCAGGCTGAAAGCGAATCACTCTACGAGATCATCGAGGAAACCAGGCAGACCATCGCGGACGTGAAGGACGAGGCGACCCGCGTGGTCGAATCCGGAACGGCCCCTGCCGGGTCCGAACCACCCACCGCCGTAACGCACAAGTCGAATGACGCAAGCGGATAATCCCCAGCCGCCGGAACAGGAGGTCGAGCAGCCCTTCGTTGCCCACCTCATCGAGTTGCGTGACCGGCTGCTGCGCGTGGTGCTGGCGGTCATCGTGATCTTTCTGGCGCTGATGCCGTTCGCCAACTGGCTGTTCACCAGGCTGGCCGGACCCCTGACGGCGCACCTGCCCGAAGGCAGTTCCCTGATCGCCATCGACGTGGCGTCGCCCTTCTTCACGCCCTTCAAGCTGGCCATGGTGGTTTCGATCTTCATCGCCATGCCCTACATTCTCTACCAGGCCTGGTCGTTCATTGCCCCCGGGCTGTACCGCCACGAAAAGCAGCGCGTGCTGCCGTTGATGGTGTCCAGCACCTTCCTGTTCTACCTTGGCGCGGTGTTCGCCTATTTCGTCGTGTTTCCGCTGGTGTTCGGCTTCCTCACCCAGGCCGCGCCCGAAGGCGTGGAAGTGATGACCGACATCAGCCGCTACCTCGACTTCGTGCTGACCCTGTTCTTCGCTTTCGGTTTTGCCTTCGAGGTGCCGGTGGCCACCGTGCTGCTGGTGTGGAGCGGCGCCGTCACGCCCGACGCCCTGCGCGCGAAACGTCCCTACATTATTGTCGCGGCGTTCGTGATCGGCATGCTGCTGACACCGCCGGATATCATTTCCCAGACCCTGCTGGCGGTGCCCATGTGGCTGCTGTTCGAAATCGGCGTGTTCATGTCCGAACGCTTCAAGCCGGGACCGGAGCGCTCGCATGAGGAATACGAGCCGCCAATGAGCGACGAGGAAATGGAAAAGGAACTGGACCGCCTGGAGAACGACGAGAAATAGGCGCGGCTGACGCGCGCCGCTGGCCGCGCGGGAGGGTAAGGCTGATGAAGCTGCTGCGAGTGTGGATAGCCTGTCTTGCGCTGCTGGCCACGCTGGCGTTCGCCGCGCCCCCGCCGTTCGAAAACCGCCTCGCCGACCACCCCTCGCCCTACCTCGCCATGCACGGCCGCGACCCGGTGCGCTGGCAGCCCTGGGGCGCGGAAGCGGTGGAACTGGCGCGCAAACTGAACCGGCCGCTGTTCATCTCCAGCGGCTACTTTTCCTGCCACTGGTGCCACGTCATGCAGCGCGAAAGCTACCAGGCCCCGCTGGTGGCGAAGATTCTCAACACCTGGTTCGTGCCGGTCAAGGTCGACCGCGAACTGGATCCCGCGCTCGACGCCCACCTGATCGAGTTCGTCGAACTCACCCGTGGCCGCGCCGGCTGGCCGCTGAATGTGTTCCTGACGCCCGAAGGCTATCCCATCGTCGGCTTCACCTATCTGAAGCGCGAGGCATTCGTAGCCCTGCTCAACCAGGTGCGCGACCGCTGGCGCGACGAGCCCGACGAACTGCGGCGCGTCGCCGCCGCCGCGCTCGAAGAATGGCGCGCCATGCGCGACCCGGGTGATCCGCCGCAGGCGCCGCGCGTGCCGATGGCGCCGAAGCTGGTCGAACAGGCCTCGCGCCTGATGGATGAGATGGACGGCGGATTCGGGCAACAGAACAAGTTCCCCATGGTGCCGCAGTTGCGCGCCCTGATACGCGCGCGCGGCAAGCTCGACGACAGCGCGCGGCTCGACGACTTCCTGCGCCTGACGCTGGACCGCATGGCTTCGCAGGGATTGCACGACCTGTTCGGCGGCGGCTTCTTCCGTTACACCGTGGATCCCGGCTGGCACACGCCCCATTACGAAAAGATGCTCTACGACAACGCGCAGATGGTGTCGCTCTATCTGCAGGCGGCGGCCGCCTTCAACGCTCCGCGTTACCGGGCGACCGCGCTGGAAACCCTGGACTTCATGTTGCGCGACATGTGGCGTGGCGACCACTTCATTGCCAGTTTCTCCGCCGTGGACGCGCAAGGGCGGGAGGGCGCCTACTACCTGTGGAACGACGAGGAACTGAAAAAGCTGCTGACGCCAGAGCAACTGAAACTGGCGCGGCTTGCCTGGTTCGACGACGCCCCGCCGGAATCGCCGCTGGGTCGCCTGCCGCGCTGGCACGCCGACCTGGACACCCTGGCCACGCGCAGCGGCGTGCCGCCCCGGACGCTGCGTGACACGCTGGAAACCGCGCGCAAGCGGCTGGAACAGGCGCGGCGCGCGCGTTCCCTCCCGGCCGACCACAAAGGGCTGGCGGCCTGGAACGGCCTGGCACTCAGCGCGCTCGCCGATGCCGCGATCTCCGGCCAGGGGCGGCGTTACCGCGAGCCGGGAGCGCGGCTGGCGGCCTGGCTCGCCAGCCGCCTGTGGGACGGTGAAAAACTGGTCAGGGCGCGGGACGGCGAACGGGCGCTGGCCGAAGGCTCGCTGGAAGACTACGCGTTGGTCGCGAAGGGCTTGAGTGATTGGGGGCGTGCGACTGGCGACAGGGCGGCCATGAAACTGGCCGCCACGCTGGTGCGCCAGGCCTGGAAGCGTTTCTATCGCAACGGCCGCTGGATGGAGGCGGACAAGCCCCTCATCCCGATGCTGGACGGCAAGCTGGCGCTGGACGACGGGCACTTGCCGTCGGCCTCGGCCGTCGCTGTCGCCGTTGCGCGCACGCTGGAAGGCGTGCGAGGCGACAAGCGGCTGGCCGGGCAGGTGGACGCGCACCTCGACGAGGTGTGCGCCCGGCTCACGGATTCGATATTCTGGTATGCGAGTTACGTCGAATGGCTCGACCGGCAGTTAGCCCTTGCGGTACCGCATGCGGGTGCCGTGGGTGAGTGACAACATCAGTTCCTCCGCCGTGAGCTCCGGCGGGAAATAGGCGCCCGAGATCTTCGCCGCATTGATGCTGGCGCCCTCCAGATTGGCCTTGGACAGGTCCAGCCCGCGCAGGTCGGCCTGGCGGAAATAGGCATCGCGCAGGTCCAGGCCGTCCGCCTCCAGTTTGCGCAGATCCACGTTGCGGAAATCGCAGCCGCGCAGGTTGCAGGTCTCGCCCGCCGCGCGGCGGGAATTGAACTCCTCGATAGCGCCTTCCCGCAGCAGGCGGTACATCGGGTCGTCGGATATGGTGGGTGCTTCATTGCTCATGAACGTTTCTCCCTTGTGGTCCGGGGAATATACGGTGCCATGCGGTGGCCGGCATGCACCTGCGTCCGCCCCGTATTCACCTGAAGAATACAATAGTTTTCGGCAGATTGGTGGGAGGCTTTACTTGTGGGGCGTGGTGATTGTATTCCGAGGTGCACGGTGTTTACGTGGTGGCCATGATGCGTTCCGTCCGGGTAAGTTGCCCCTTGGAGAAATTATAGTTCCTTGCCAGCTAAATGCTCGGCTTTGCCTCGCCGTCGCAACAATAGATGTGAGGATGCATAACGATTGA
>WGBO01000032.1 GCA_015494295.1 Gammaproteobacteria bacterium
CCCGGTCGAGCGCATCGACGAAGGGCGCGATTTCGGTGAGCTGAGAGCCGATATGGCAGTCGATGCCATGCACCTCGAGGTGCATGGCATCGACTGCCATATCGGCTCTCAGCTCACCGAAATCGCGCCCTTCGTCGATGCGCTCGACCGGGTGCTGGACCTCGTCGACCACATCGAGGCCGACGGCATCCCGATCCGCCACCTCGACCTCGGCGGCGGACTGGGCGTGCGCTACCGGGACGAACACCCGCCGCAACCGGAGGAATACGTGCGCCCGCTGAAAGCGCGGCTGGCCGGCAGCGGCAAGGAGATCCTGGTCGAGCCCGGCCGCGCGATCGCCGCCAACGCCGGCATCCTGGTCACCGAACTGCAATATCTCAAGGAAACCGACAGCCACAACTTCGCCATCGTGGACGCCGCCATGAACGACCTGTTGCGACCGGCGCTGTATCAGGTGTGGCAGGACATCGTGCCCGTCGTGCCCCATGACGGCGACGCAAAGCGCTGGGACGTGGTCGGACCGGTGTGCGAAACCGGCGACTTCCTGGGCAAGGACCGGGAACTGGTGCTACGCCAGGGCGACCGCCTGGCGGTGCGTTCGGCCGGCGCCTACGGATTCACCATGGCGTCGAACTACAACAGCCGGCCGCGCCCCGCCGAAGTTCTGGTGGATGGCGAGAACGCTTACCTGGTGCGCGAGCGGGAAACGCTGGAACAATTGTTTGCGGGCGAGCACATACCCGCCTCCTGAAACGGCCCGCCTCTAGTGGCGCAGGCGGCCGGTCGGAAGCCCGGCTTCATCGATCACGCCCGCCGCCACCAGCCAGGCCCGCGCATCTCCGGCATCGCGCTCGAACCAGTCGCGCGCGGAGCCCAGCCGGAAGCTGTATCCCCAGGCGTCCATGTCGGCCATCATGCGCTCCCGGCCCATGCCTGGCAGGCGGCCGGCAAGCAGGATCTGCAGGTAGCACACGGCGTTTTCCTCGTCGTAGTCGCCAGCGGCGTCTGTATGCAGGCTGGCGCGGCGATCCGCCGACATGCAGATATAGTGACAGGCCTCGTGCAGGGCCGAATGCACCGGCGTATCGTCGCGCACCAGCAGGCGGTCGCCAATCAGCCCCGCCTCACTGTCGCCCCAGAAACTGCCGGGAATGGGCTGCCCGTCCTGGACCCGGTCGCAATGAAGCCCGTAGGGCTTCAGCAGGCATCGAAGCGCGCCAAGGCCGGCTTCCGCAACGAGGAGCACAGGTGCGGACGCCCGGTCTTCCTCGCTTTCCCGACTACCATGATGCTCCGCCGGTTCCATCTCAAAAAGTCCGTCCGCCATGTACAAAGCCGTGCAACGCAAAAAAACACCGTTTCAGCGTATTATTGTGGCCAATCAACATACGCCGGGCAATAACTTCATGGTGCACGGTTTTTACCGGTTCAGTCCCGAGTCGCACCATAGGGTTTTCTGCCGTGCCAACGGGTTCGTGACCACAATTTTCAGAGCACACTCCAACAGAGTGATTACTCTGCGACCTGGAAAAATGCCGGTCGGTAACGCCGGCCACGCCCGCACATCGGGAGCCGCACGCGCACTGGCCCCCACTTGCAAATCCCCCGCCGACCCGTAACCTGAACCGATGGAACTGCGCTTTTCAAAGATGCACGGCCTCGGAAACGACTTCGTGGTGATAGATGCGGTCAACCAGTCCGTGCACCTCGACACCCACCAGATCCGGCACCTCGCCAACCGGCGCTTCGGCGTGGGCTGCGACCAGGTACTGCTGGTGGAGCGCTCCGACCGGGAAGACGCCGCTTTCCGCTACCGTATCTTCAACGCCGACGGCAGCGAAGTGGAGCAATGCGGCAACGGGGCGCGCTGTTTTGCCCGTTTCGTGCGCGACAAGGGTCTCACACGGGCCGATCGCATCCCGGTGCACACCCGCTCCGGCTTGATCGAACTCGTCGTCCGCGACGACGGCCAGGTTACCGTCGACATGGGCGCGCCGGTCCTGGAACCCGCGGACATCCCTTTTGAGGCACTGGTGCGGGCCCCCCGCTACGCCCTGTCGGTCGAGGGCGAAACGCTCGAGATCGGCGCCGTGTCGATGGGCAACCCGCACGCGGTGCTCGAGGTTCCCCATGTCGATTCCGTGGCCGTGGAACGGCTGGGGCCCCTGATAGAGTCGCATCCGCGCTTCCCGCGACGGGTCAACGCCGGTTTCATGGAAATCGTTGACCGCGGCCACATTCGCCTGCGCGTCTATGAACGCGGCGCGGGCGAAACACTGGCCTGCGGCTCCGGGGCCTGCGCGGCGGTAGTCGCCGGCCGGCTGTGGGGCGAGCTGGACGAAACCGTCGAGGTTGCGCTGCGCGGCGGAAATCTTGTGGTAAGCTGGCCCGGCGAAAACCAGCCGGTACTGATGACGGGGCCGGCGACCTTTGTGTTTGAGGGAACAATAACATTATGACATCACAGGCAAATGCAACCGCCGGCGAGCACCAGACCGATGCCGCCGGGGTCGCCCGCTACCTGAGCGAACACCCGGAATTCTTCGAGGACAACGCGGAACTTCTCGCCAGCCTCAAACTGTCGCATGCCAGTGGCGGGGCGGTCTCGCTGATCGAGCGCCAGGTGCAAGTACTGCGCGAACAGAACGAAGGGCTAAAGGCCCGCCTGCTGGAACTGGTCGACGTAGCACGCGACAACGACCGTCTCAGCGACCGTGTGCATCGCATGACCCTGGACCTGCTGGCCACCGACAGCGGGCCGGCGCTGGTGGACGCCCTCGACGACCGCTTGCGCAATGAATTCGGCGCCGACGCCGTGGCGCTGTTTCTCACCGGTATCGATGGCAGCCTGCAGAGGGAATGCGGCGCCCACCGGCTGGACGCGGACGACACCGTGAAAGCGCTGTTCGAGGCCGCGTTTCACGACAGCAAGCCGCTGTGCGGCAAACTGTCCCCCGAGCAGGCACGCTTCCTGTTCCGGGACCAGGCCGAAGCCATCGAGTCGGCGGCCGTGATCCCCCTGGACCACCATGCCGGAAGCGGCCTGCTGGCGATCGGCAGCCGCGAGGGCAACCGCTTCAACAGTGGCATGGGCACCCTGTTCCTGACCCACCTCGGCGAACTGCTGCTGGTTCTGCTCAGGCAAAAGGGGCTCGGCTGACACGCCGTGCACACCGAGGCCCTGCAAGCGGTCGACGACTATCTCGCCAGCCTGGCTGAACAACGCCGGCTGTCGCCACACACCGTCAAGGGATACCGGCGCGATCTCGAGGCGGCCGTCGCCTGGTGCGACCTCCACGCCATCGAACACTGGCGCGACATGGACAGCCAGCAGGTGCGCAACTGGAGCGCAGCCTGTCACCGCAAGGGGCTGGGCGGCCGCAGCATCCAGCGGCGCCTGTCCGCGCTGCGCGGCTTCTTCCAGCACCTGGTTCGCTGCAAAGCCCTGCCACACAACCCGGCAAAAGACATCCGCGCGCCAAAGTCGCCACGCCGGCTGCCGCACAGCATCGACGTTGACCGCCTGCAACGGCTTCTGGATCGCCCGACCGACGACTGGCTGGAGCAACGCGACCTGACCATGATGGAACTCATGTACTCCGGCGGCCTGCGGCTGGCGGAAGTGGTCGGCCTCGACCTTGCGGACATCGACCTGCGAGAAAGCCAGACGCGGGTACTCGGCAAGGGTGGCAAGACCCGCGTCGCCCCCGTCGGCAGCCGCGCGCGGGACGCCCTCGCGCGCTGGCTCCCACTCCGCGCCCTGCACGTGGCGGACGACGAAAGCGCGCTGTTCATCAACCGTCAGGGGCGCCGCATCGGGCACCGCAGCGTGCAGCAGCGGCTGCGGCGCTGGGCGCTGAAGCAAGGTCTGGAAACCCGTCTGCACCCGCACGCGCTGCGCCATTCCTGCGCCACCCACGTGCTGGAATCGAGTCGCGACCTGCGCGCCGTACAGGAACTGCTCGGACACGCCAACCTCGGCACCACCCAGATCTACACCCACCTCGACTTCCAGCATCTCGCCCAGGTGTACGACAGCGCCCACCCGCGCGCGCGCCGCAAGTAACCGGCGCCAACCGCCGGATTCGCCGGGTTTTAGCCTGAATACACCCGTGGTCTGGTGTACAATTCAGCGCCCCCTTGGGCAATTTCAGGAACGCTGCGTGGAACAGTATCGAGGAACAACCATACTCTCCGTGCGCCGCAACGGCCGCGTGGTGGTCGGCGGCGACGGCCAGGTGTCGATGGGCAACACGGTGATGAAGGGCAACGCGCGCAAGGTGCGCACCCTCTACCACGGCAAGGTACTCGCCGGTTTCGCGGGCGGCACCGCCGACGCCTTCACCCTGTTCGAACGCTTCGAGGCCAGGCTGGAGAAACACCAGGGGCACCTGACGCGTTCCGCCGTGGAACTGGCCAAGGACTGGCGCACCGACCGCATGCTGCGCCGGCTCGAAGCACTGCTGGTGGTGGCCGACAAGGATGCCTCGCTGATCATCACCGGCAACGGCGACGTGATCGAGCCCGAGGACAGCCTGATGGCCATTGGCTCCGGCGGCCCCTACGCGCAGGCCGCGGCGCGCGCCATGCTGGAGAACACCGAGCTGGACGCCCGCAGCATCGTGGAAAAGGGCCTCAACATCGCGGCGAGCATCTGTGTCTATACCAACCACAACCTGACGCTGGAAGAACTCGAATGCTGAGTTGCGACCCGCGGCAACACAAGGCGTGCTGAAACCATGTCGGAAATGACCCCACGCGAAATCGTCCAGGAACTGGACAAGCACATCATCGGGCAGGACGACGCCAAGCGCGCCGTCGCCATCGCGCTGCGCAACCGCTGGCGCCGCCAGCACGTCGACGAACCGCTGCGCAGCGAAATCACGCCCAAGAACATCCTCATGATCGGCCCTACCGGTGTCGGCAAGACCGAGATCGCACGCCGCCTGGCCCGCCTGGCGGACGCGCCCTTCATCAAGGTGGAGGCCACCAAGTTTACCGAAGTCGGCTACGTGGGCCGGGACGTGGAATCGATCATCCGCGACCTGATGGACGTCGCCATCAAGATGACCCGCGAAACCGCCATGGCCAAGGTGCGGCACCGCGCCGAGGACGCCGCCGAGGAACGCATTCTCGATGTGCTGCTGCCCAAACCGCGCAGTGTCGGCTTCGGCACCGAAACGCAGGACGAGGACGGCAACGATACGCGGCAGAAATTCCGCAAGATGCTGCGCGAGGGCAAGCTCGACGACCGCGAGGTGGAAATCGAGGTGTCGGCGGCGCCGATCGGCGTGGAAATCATGGCGCCGCCCGGCATGGAGGAAATGACCAGCCAGTTGCAGGGCATGTTCCAGAACCTCGGTGGCGGCCGCACCAGGACGCGCAAGATGCGCGTGGCCGATGCCATGAAGGTGCTCACCGAGGAAGAAGCGGCGCGCATGATCAACGAGGAAGACATGAAGCAGCAGGCGCGCGAGGCCGTGGAGCAGAACGGTATCGTGTTCATCGACGAAATCGACAAGGTGACCCAGCGCAGCGATCAGGGCGGCAGCCCCGGCGTGTCGCGGGAAGGCGTCCAACGCGATCTGTTGCCCCTGGTGGAAGGCAGCACGGTGACCACCAAGCACGGCATGATCCGCACCGATCACATCCTGTTCATCGCCTCCGGCGCCTTCCACCTGTCCAAGCCCTCGGACCTGATCCCGGAACTGCAGGGCCGCCTGCCGATCCGCGTGGAGCTCGACGCACTGGGCGTACAGGAGTTCGTGCGCATCCTCACCGAACCGGACGCCTCGCTCACAGAACAATACATCGCCCTGATGAAAACCGAGGGGCTGACGCTGGATTTCACCGCCGACGGCATCGAACGCATTGCCCACGTGGCCTGGGAAATCAACGAACGCACCGAAAACATCGGCGCCCGGCGCCTGCATACCGTCATGGAACGGCTGCTGGAGAACGTCTCCTACGAAGCGGCCGACAAGTCCGGGCAGCAGGTCACCATAGACGCCGCCTATGTCGACTCACAACTCGACGACCTGGCACAGGACGAAGACCTGAGCCGTTACATACTCTGATACGAATTTACCGAGGTAACACCGCACATGGCCGACAAGCGACCCCACCCAACACAGATCAACTTCCACCAGAAGTCCCGCACCCTCGAAATCACCTTCGACGACGGCGAGACCTTCACCATGACCGCCGAATACCTGCGCGTGCACTCCCCCTCCGCCGAGGTCCAGGGCCACGGTCCGGGCGAGGGCGTGCTGCAGGTCGACAAGGAAGACGTCAACATCAAGCATATCGAGCCGGTTGGCAACTATGCCATCCAGATCCACTTCGACGACGACCACAACACCGGCATCTACGCCTGGGACACCCTGTACAAGCTGGGCAAGAACATGGAAGAAAACTGGCAGGCCTACCTCGACCGTCTGAAGGAAGCCGGCGCCCCGCACTCCCAGCTCGGCAACAAGTAAACCTTCCGCCCCCCTTTTTTGTGTTTTTGCGCTTACAATACGCGCATGGGTGAAAAAACACATTTCGGCTTCGAGCAGGTCGACTGGGAGGAGAAGCAGCGCCGCGTGGCGGGTGTGTTCGACTCGGTCGCCGACAACTACGACCTGATGAACGACGCCATGTCGTTCGGCATCCACCGCCTGTGGAAACGCTTCGCCATCGAGCAGACCGGCGTGCGCCCGGGGCAGCGGGTGCTCGACCTGGCGGGGGGAACCGGCGACCTGGCCGCCCGCCTGTCCAGGCTGGTCGGCCCCGGCGGCGAGGTGGTTATCGGCGACATCAACGCCTCCATGCTCGGCGTGGGACGGGAACGCCTGCTGGACATGGGTATCACCGGCAACGTGCGCTTCGTGCAGGCAAACGCCGAGTGTCTGCCCTTCCCGGACCGGAGTTTCGACTGCATCACCATCGCCTTCGGCCTGCGCAACGTCACCGACAAGCAGAAGGCGCTGGAATCCATGCGGCGCTGCCTGAAACCCGGGGGCCGCGTTCTGGTGCTGGAGTTCTCCCGTCCGGTGGTGCCCGGCCTGAAGCCTGTCTACGATCTCTACTCCTTCAAGCTGTTGCCGCTGATGGGCAAGCTCATCGCCAACGATGCCGACAGCTACCGGTATCTTGCCGAATCCATCCGCATGCACCCCGACCAGGAAACCCTCAAGGGGATGATGGAACAGGCCGGCTTCGAGGATTGCGACTACTTCAACCTCACCGGGGGCGTGGTCGCCCTGCACCGCGGGTTCCGTTACTGAGCCCCCCATGAGCACGCCGGCCCTGTTATCCGCCGCGCTGGAGTCCGCGCTCGACCTGTACCTTCGACAGGACCCCGAGGCGCTGGAGCGCTGCGCCGCGCTGCAGGACAAGGTCATTGCCGTGCGGCTGGCGGGAACCGACATCGCCCTCCATTTCCTGCCCGACGCACGCGGCGTCAAGGTTGTCAGCCACTACGAAGGCGAACCGGACACGCTGTTGACCGGCACGCCGGCCGGTTTCGCGCGGCTGGCGCTGTCATCGCGCGAGGACGCACTGTTCCACGGCGCCGTGGAAATCAGCGGCGACACCGAAACCGGCCAGCGTTTCCAGGATATCCTGGCCGGCGTCGACTGGGACTGGGAAGAACAGTTGTCGAGGCTCACCGGCGACCTGGTCGCGCACCAGGCCGGAGAACTGGTTCGCGGCGGGCAAAAGTGGCTTGCCGACGCCGGCGCACGCCTGCAGGCGGATCTCTCCGAATACCTGCAGGAAGAAGCCCGGCTGCTGCCGACCCGCTATGAACTGGATGAGTTCCTCGACGGCGTCGACCGGCTGCGCGGCGATACCGACCGTCTCGCCGCGCGCGTCCAGCGCCTGCGCAGACACCTGGAGTCCGGCGCATGATCACACCCGGCCAGTTGCTGCGCCTGTTGCACATCGCCTGGGTTCTGGTACGCAACGGCCTCGACGAAGTCATCCTCGCCACCCACCTGTTCCGTCCGGTGCGTTTCCTGCGCTGGTTCGCGCCCTGGCACCACCTGAGCCGGCGCACCCCGCGCGCGGTGCGCATTCGCCGCACCCTGGAAGAGCTGGGTCCGATTTTCGTCAAGTTCGGCCAGATCTTGTCCACCCGCAAGGACCTGCTGCCGGACGACATCGCCGACGAACTCGCGCGGCTCCAGGACCGGGTGCCACCGGTTCCCAACGCCGTTGCCCTCGGGGTCGTGGAGAAGGCCTACGGCCGGCCCGTCGGGGAGATCTTCGCAAAGTTCGAGGAAACGCCGCTGGCGTCCGCGTCCATCGCCCAGGTGCACGCGGCCACCCTCAACAGCGGTGAGGACGTAGTGGTCAAGGTACTGCGCCCGGGCATCGACCCGGTGATCCGGCGCGACGTCAGCCTGCTCCACTACATTGCCGGACTGGCCGAACGCTACTGGAGCGAAGGCCGTCGGCTGCGCCCCCGCGAAGTGGTCGCCGAGTTCGAAAAAACCCTGTGGGATGAACTCGACCTGCTGCGCGAAGCCGCCAACGCCTCGCAGTTGCGGCGCAATTTCGAGGGCTCGGACCTGCTGCACGTGCCGGAGGTGTACTGGCCCTACTGCCGCCGCAACGTCATGGTCATGGAGCGCATATACGGCATCCCGGTCAGCGATCTGGAAACACTGAAAGCCGCTGGCATCGACCTCAAGTCCCTGTCGGAACGCGGCGTGGAGATCTTCTTCACCCAGGTGTTCCGCCACAACTTCTTCCATGCCGACATGCATCCCGGGAATATCTTCGTGTCGCCCGAAGGGCAGTACATGGCCGTGGACTTCGGCATCATGGGCACCCTCAGCCCGGTAGACCAGCGCTACCTGGCGGAAAACTTCCTGGCCTTCTTTCGGCGTGACTACTACCGGGTGGCGCAACTGCACGTGGAGTCCGAATGGGTCCCAAAGGGTACACGCGTGGACGAGTTCGAGGCAGCCATCCGCTCGGTGTGCGAACCGATCTTCGAACGCCCGCTGAAAGAAATCTCCTTCGGCCAGTTGTTGCTGCGCCTGTTCCAGACCGCGCGCCGCTTCGACATGGAAATCCAGCCGCAACTGGTGCTGCTGCAGAAAACCCTGCTCAACATCGAGGGCCTGGGCCGGCAACTCTACCCCGAACTGGATCTGTGGCAGACCGCCAAGCCGTTCCTGGAGCGCTGGATGAGCGAGCAGGTCGGCGCCCGCGCCTTCGTCGGGCGCATGAAGCGCAGCCTGCCGGAATGGAGCGAGCGCCTGCCCGAGATTCCCGAACTGGTGCACCGCACCCTGAAACAGGCCTCCGAAGGCAAGCTTCAGGTGCAATGGGAATCGAAGGAACTGGAAAAGCTGCGCCGGCAGATGCGCCGCTCCAGCCAGCGCACCATCTACGCCATCCTCGGCTCCGGCTTCCTGGTCAGCGCCTCACTGATCTACGGCCTGGACGGCTACACCCCCGCCATGCTTGGCGGAGCCCCCCTGCTCACCTGGATCTTCGGCGCCATTGCCGGCGCCTTCTTCATGTTCGCCTGGGACCCCCACTGATCCCATTGAAACTTTGAAACCAGTGAAAAAATGCTCGCGTCTTTTTCGCTGATTTTTGGGGTGCCGCAATAAAAAACCCGCCTGCGGGCGGGTCAAATCGGGCTCTTTGTTACTTGAATTTGTTGTTAGTCGTAAGTTGAGCCTTTTTGTTGTGTCGTATCGCCAGGTAACTCCTCCAAGCTGACCGGCTTTTTTCTTGTCGTTCTTTCTCCTCCAACACTGTGTTCACGAAACGCGTTGGAGGCGTTTGTGAATCACTGTATCGATTCTGTACTGGTACTAGAGCAACAACCGTGCCCATTTTAAATTGATCGTAAAAACAAGGCGTTATGACTCCCCACGGGAACACCCAATCCTTGATGTAAAAAATATCGACACGAAAAACGCATCAGAACCCCCTTATATACGAGGGATATTAACAAGTTAGCGGAGCATGCGGGGTTTCGGGGCAGGACAGATGAACCGTAAGAAATACCGACACTCACGGAAAGTTTTCCAACGTTACCGCAGGACCCGCGTCGGATCGAGCGCCACGACCAGGACCAGCAGGGCAACCAGCCAGAACAGCACCACCCAGACCGCGGACTGGCGCGCCTTGCGCTTTTCCAGCCAGGTTCGGGGCCGGACTCCGCGCGCCAGAAACACCAGGTTCGCCGACAGGTTGACGCAAACGATGTTGGCCGCCAGCAGCAAACCCGCCCCAGCCGCGAGTTCCGGGTGACCGGAGGCCAGCATCATGCCCAGCGTGGCGGTCGGCGGTAGCAGGGCCACTGCGACCATGACGCCGACCAGCGCGCTGGCCATGCCACTGGTCAGCGACAGCACCGCCGCCGCCCCGGAGGCCAGCGCCAGCACCATGCCGTCGAAACCGACCGTGGTGCGTGACAGGATTTCCGGGCCGGGCAGTTCCGGCTGCCAGATGGAACCGATCAGGAATGACAGGACGAGCGCCAGGGCGAGGCCGGCAAGGTTGGTCTTGAGCGACGCCTTCAACAGGTCGAGATCGCCCAGTGTGGCGGCGAACGCCAGCGCAATGTTTGGGCCGAGCAGGGGAGCGATAACCATGGCGCCCACCACCACGGCGACGTTGTCTTCCAGCAGGCCGATCGCGGCCACGACGGTGGACAGGAAAACCAGGATGAGAAAATTCCGGTCCAGGCGCGCGCCTTTTTCGATGGCGTTGTACAGTTCCTCGCGCGTGGTGCCGGTAGCCGCGCGCGTGGAGGCGCCGTTTTCGGCGTCCTCGTCGTTCTTCACGGGGCGAGGGAGCACGGCTTCCACCGGCTGCACGATGATGCGAGCGTTTTCGGCGCTACCAAGCAGGTTCTGCAAGGCATCGAGTACCGTTTGCCGCGCCTCGTCCGCCACCAGCATGCGCACGCTGCGGCGCCGGTCCTCGCTGGTCTGGCCGTACCAGCAGTCGAGGGCGCCATACTGTTCGGCCAGACTCACCAAGGTGTCCAGGTGCCCGGCGTCGGCGACGACCTCGATCAGCTTCATCGATATGCGCTCAGGCGCAACGCGGCCGCTGCAGGGCGGCCTCGACCTCGTCGCGCTTCGCGCGCCCGGCCAGGCGTTCGATCAGCGTCAGTGCAAAATCCATAGCCGTACCCGGACCACGCGAGGTAATGATGGCGCCGTCCTCGACCACCGGATCGTCGCGCACCTCGATACCCGTTTCGCTGTCCAGCACGCCGGGGTAGCTGGTGGCCTGGCGGCCATCGAGCAGACCGCTGTGCGCCAGCACCCTGGGCGCCGCGCAGATAGCCGCCGTATAGCGGCCGGCCTCGGCCATTCGCCGCAACAGGGCATGAATACGAGGGTCGCCATCGAGGTAGTCGGCGCCTGGCAGACCGCCGGGCAGCACTACCATGTCGTAGTCCCGTTTCAGGGCTTCGTCGAGCGTGGTGTCGGGTACCAGCACGGTGCCGCGCGAGGCGGTGACCGGCTTGTCGTCGAGCCCGGCGGTGACCACCTCGACGCCGGCGCGGCGGAGCAGGTCAACTATAGTGATGGCTTCGAGTTCTTCGCATCCCTGTGCGAGGGGGACCAGTACGCTTGCCATGTGTTCTCACCCTCCTGCTGCAATTCGATGAGTTCCCGCACGGGCGCCAGCCGGATGCCCAGTTCGGCAAGCCGCGGCAGCCGCTGTTCCAGAACCGCCAGCGTCCGGGGATAGGGGTGTCCGATGGCCAGCGCCGTGCCTTGTTTACGCGCCAATGCTACCAGCCTGTCGAACTGGAAGGCTATGTCCTTTTCATCAGGACTGTTGTCGAGAAACACGTTGCGGCGAATGGCCGGCACGCCGTTCTCGTCCGCCACCTGTTGGGCCACGGTCGCGGTGGTGGTGCGGCTGTCGACGAAGTACAGCGCCCCATACTGACGCATGACCTCCATGAGCCAGCGCATATGGCCGGGATGGCGGGTCAGCAGGCTGCCCATGTGGTTGTTGACGCCCTGCACATGCGGAACGCGCGCCAGGCCGTCGAGGACCGTGCTCATGAATTCCCGCTTTGTCATCGGCAGTGTTACCGCACCGGCGTCCAGGGGGCGGCCGTCGACGCTGTCCATGGGCAGGTGCAGCAGCACTTCGTGATCCAGCCGGTTGGCGCGCTCCGCGAGTTCGCGCGTGTGAGCCGCGCGCGGCAGGAAGGCGCAGGCAACGGCGGGCGGCAGGTCGAGCACCCGTTGTCCCGTTTCCAGGCGCTTGCCCATGTCGTCGATGATGATGCCGATGACGCCCCGCGGCTGCGAAGCCAGCGCTGTGGCGCCGCCGGCAAGTCCAGCCAGCAAAAAAAGAACCGGCCAGAGGCCGGTCGTTTTTTTCATTGCATGTGTTCCCGCTGTATGGCCAGGCCCTTGAGAAGGTTGAGCGCCTCGTAGAGCTGGTAGTCGCTCTGCGCCAGCGACTCCTTCTTCTTGTCCTTGTCGCCGCCCTTGTCGTGCGCCGGCTTCTTCTTGCCGTTGCCGTTGGACAGGTGGCCGGACAGGTCAGCTTCCTTGATGGGGTCGAAAGTACGCTCCACCGCCGACACCCGGACCTGGTCCAGTTCGATGTCGGGAATGATGCCCTCGGCCTGAATGGAGCGACCCGAGGGCGTGAAGTAACGCGCGGTGGTGAGTTTCACCGCCGTGCCGTTGCTCAGCGGCAGGATGGTCTGTACCGAGCCCTTGCCGAAGGTGCGTGTGCCGACGATGATCGCGCGACTGTGATCCTGCAGGGCGCCGGACACGATCTCGGAGGCGGACGCCGAACCCTGGTTGACCAGCACCACCAGCGGTGCGCTGTCCAGCACATCGTCGGGGGTGGCGTTGAACCGCAGCCGCGAGTCGTTGACGCGTCCCTCGGTGTAGACGATCAGACCCTTGCGCAGGAAGGCGTCGGACACCGCCACGGCGCCGTTCAACACGCCGCCGGGGTTGTTGCGCAGGTCCAGCACCAGGCCTTTCAACGAACCGCCGGCCTGCTTTTTCAGTTCCTCGATGGCGCTGACCATGTTTTCAGCGGTCTTGGACTGGAACTGCGAAATGCGCACATAGCCGAAACCGTCGTCGAGCATGCGGTTCTTGACGCTCTTCACCTTGATGATGGCGCGCTTGATGTTGATCTTGAGCGGTTTTTCCACGCCCTCGCGGACGATGGTGAGCTTGAGCACGGTGCCCGGCTTGCCGCGCATGATCTTGACTGCCTCGTTCAGCGTCAGCCCCTTCACCGGTGTGTCATCGAGCCGGATGATGAGGTCGCCGGCCTTGATGCCGGCGCGTTGCGCGGGCGTATCGTCGATCGGCGCGATGACCTTCACAAAGCCGTCTTCCATGCCGACCTCGATGCCGAGGCCGCCGAATTCGCCGGTGGTGCCGACTTGCAGCTCCTTGAATTGCTCACGGTCGAGGTAGGCGGAGTGCGGATCCAGCCCCGAGAGCATGCCGCGTATGGCGTTTTCCAGCAGTTCGCTGTCCTCGACTTCCTCGACGTAGTCGTTCTTGATGCGGCCGAACACGTCGGTGAAAGTCCGCAGCTCTTCGATGGGGAGCCCGCGGATGGC
The DNA here is from genome assembly GCA_015494295.1 of Gammaproteobacteria bacterium. GTDB lineage: Bacteria > Pseudomonadota > Gammaproteobacteria > DSM-19610 > DSM-19610 > Thiogranum. Next base: position 13,589 of record WGBO01000032.1, read on the forward strand.
CGCCGGCGCCTCGCGCTCGGCGAACACGCCTTGCCCGATCGACAGGGAGACGCCGATGGTGAGTCCGATCAGCACCAGAAAGATATTTTGCCGTTTTACGCTCATTCAAACCTGACCTGGTGACCTTCGTGCCACCTCGATAATTGAAATAATAAAAGCCATACAAGGGGTTGGCTTCAAATGTAGTACCGACCATACCATAGCATGGCGGGGTAAGGCCAAACCCGCGGCCCTCAACCCGGGGCGCGCCGGGGTTTTCCCCGGCACCACTTGCGCGGATTGACCGGTCGCCCCTTGTGGCGCAACTCGAAATACAGCCCGGCGCGATTCTGTCCGCCGCTGGCGCCCAGCGTGGCCACCACTTCCCCGCTATCGACCCATTCGCCGACTTCCTTATACAGAGCCTGGTTATGGCCGTATAAACTCATGTAGCCGTCGCCGTGATCGATGATCAGCAACAGACCGAAACCACGCATCCAGTCCGCGAAGGCCACGCGCCCCTGCGCCACGGCGCGCACCTCGCCACCTTCGGGCGCGGTAATCAAGACGCCCTGCCAGCGCAGCCCGCTGTCGCCGCGCGGCGCGCCGAAGCGTTCGCTGATACGGCCGCGGGCGGGCCAGCGCAGCGCGCCCTTCAGGCTGGCGAAGGGCTTGTTGTGACTGGCGTCCGCGGGAATGTCGGCGAGCAGGTCCTGCAGCGAACGGACCAGCTCCTGGAGGCGGCGCTCGTCGACCCGTAGCTGTTTCAGCGCGCCACCCTGTTTTTCCAGTTGTCGCTGCAGCGCGGCGACCGCGGCCGCGCGTTCCCGCTTCTGCGCGGCCAGTTCTGCGACACGTTCTCGTTGACTGTCCTGCAGCGCGGTCAGTTCCCGGGTACTGGCCTCGATGTCGGTCCGCAGGCGCTCCAGGGTATCAATGGAGGCCTCGATGTCATGGATTTTGCTCGCCCGCGCCCGCGAAAAGTAACCATAGTAGACGAGCATGCGGCCCAGCGTGTCCGGTTGCTCCTGGTTGAGCAGCAGCTTGACCTGTTTCTCCCGCCCCATGGCGTAGGCGGCCCGCGCCTCGCGCGCCAGGCGGTCACGTTGCGCCGCGAGCCGTCGATGTTCGGCGTCCTGGCGGCGGCGCAGGTCCTGCAAGCGGACGCGCACCTCGCGCAGGCGCTGGCCGGTCTGCTGCAGGGCGCGGCGGGTACGGCTGATTTCACGGTCGATGGCGCGCAGGGCTTTCTGTTCGCGGGTTTTCTGCTGGCGACGCGCCTCCAGGCGCTGTTGCAGTTGCTCGATGCGGGCGCGCAGTTCGGCGAGTTCACGGGCACGGGCCACGGCGTCCTCGGCGGCGACCGCCGGCGCGCCCGGCAGGCCAGGCAACAGGCACAGCAGCAAGCCGCACACGCGCGCCGCCCCGCGACACGCGCGCCAGGGGGAACAGGGATTCAGGCTTCTGCCTCCGCGTCGGCCGTTGCCGCTTCGGGTTCTTCCGGTGATTGCCATTGGATCAGGGAGCGCCCGGTCATCTCCGGCGGCGCCTCCATGCCCATGATGTCGATGAGACTCGGCACGATGTCCGACAGGGCGCCATCGCCGAGGCGCGCGCGCCGTTGCCCGACATAGAGCAGAGGCACGACATTGGAAGTATGCGCGGTATGCGGCTGGCCGGTTTCCTTGTCACGCATCTGCTCGGCATTGCCGTGGTCCGCCGTGATCAGGACCTCGCCGCCGGCAGACAACAGCACCGGCAGGAAACGCCCCAGGCAGGCATCGATGGCCTCGATGGCCTTGACCGCGGCATCCATGTTGCCGGTATGGCCCACCATGTCCGGGTTGGCGAAGTTGCAGATGATGGCGTCGAAATTCCCGCTTTCGACCGCCTCGATGAGGTGGTCGGTGACTTTTGGCGCGTTCATTTCCGGTTGCAGGTCATAGGTATCGACCAGCGGGGAAGGGACCAGGATACGCTCTTCGCCCTCGAAAGGTTCTTCCACGCCACCGTTGAAGAAAAAGGTTACGTGGGCGTATTTCTCGGTCTCCGCCAGGCGCAACTGGCGCAGGCCGTGACGGGCGGCAAATTCCCCGAACACGTTCTTGAGGCGCTCGGCGGGGAAGGCCACCGGCACGTCGAATTCGGAATTGTATTCGGTGAGGCTGACGAAGCAGGCCAGCTTTGGCCGCACCTCGCGCTCGAAGCCGTCGAAATCGTCCTCGATGAAAGGGCGCGTGATCTGGCGGGCGCGGTCTGAACGATAGTTCATGAACACGATCACGTCGCCATCCTCGACCCGCACCGGCTGCTCGCCTTCCGGCACGATCCGCGTCGCCTTCACGAATTCGTCGGTTTCACCGCGCGCATAGGCCATTTCCAGGCCGGTGATGGCGTCCACGGCCTCGAAGCCGGCCTTGCCCTGGGTGATCAGGTCGTAGGCCGCCTGGATGCGCGGCCAGCGGTGATCGCGGTCCATGGCGTAGTAGCGGCCGATGATGGAGGCAAAACGTCCACCGCCGTATTCCCGGAAGCGGTCTTCCATGGCCTGGATGGAGGCCGCGGCGCTGCGCGGCGGGGTATCCCGCCCGTCGAGGAAGGCGTGCAGGTAGACCCGCTTGACACCGCGTTCGACCGCCAGCTTGACCATGGCGTGGATATGTTCCTCGTGGCTGTGCACCCCTCCCGGCGACAACAGGCCGAGCACGTGCAACGCCTTGTCGTTGCGAATGGCCGTGTCGGCGGCGTCGGTGAGCGTGGCGTTGGTAAAGAACGAACCGGTCTTGATCGAGCGGCTGACGCGTGTGAACTCCTGGTATACCACTCGCCCTGCACCAAGGTTCAGGTGGCCGACCTCGGAATTGCCCATCTGCTCGCCGGGCAGGCCGACCGAGGCACCCGAGGTACGGATGAAACTGTGCGGGTATTCCGCCCACAGGCGGTCCCAGACCGGCGTGTCGGCAGTATAAATGGCATTGAAATCCGTCTCTTCGCTGTATCCCCATCCATCGAGAATGATCAGCACGGCGGGCTTGGGTGTTTTTGACATGACCTCGGTGTCTGCGTGTGTGGGGTCGTGGATCCGTAAATCTGGACGCATTCTAACGGTTAACGTGGCGGCCCGCCACGCCGCCCGCCAGGCGGCGACGGAAATTACGACTTTCTTAACAGGCTTATTATTGTATAATGTTTTGGTTATAAAGGGCAGGCCAGAAGGGCTTTCAAGGCGCTTCCCGCTTAAGAGACGACGAGACAGGGCTAAGGTGAATCCGGACATGGTGACGACTTCCAGCGAGACCCTCATTACCCGCGACGAGGACATCGATCGCGCTTCGCGGTCGCTCAAGGCCATGTCCCACCCCTTGCGGCTCAAGATCCTCTGCACGCTCGGCGACCAGGAAGTGAGCGTGCAGGACATCGTCGAGCATGTCGGCACCTCGCAGAGCAACATCTCCCAGCATCTCGCCATCCTGCGCGACAAGGGCATCCTGACCTCCCGCAAGGACGCCAACCGGGTCTACTACCGGGTCGGCGACTCCCGCACCCTGCGCCTGATCGGCATGATGCGAGAGGTATTCTGCAGCGTCAACGCCTCCGGCGGCTGACCGCACACCACCGTAATGATACCCCGAGGCTGACGCTGTGGACCTGGCCCGCCTGCTCGAATTCGCCGGTAATCACCCGATCCTGGTTTCTGCTTTCCTGGGCACCCTGGCCCTGTTCCTGTTCCTGGAAGGCAGCCGCCGCGGCGTGCGCGCGGTCGGCCCGCTGGAAGCCACCAGGCTCAACAACCATGAGAACGCCGTGTTCCTGGATATCCGCGAGGATGCGGAATTTCGCGCCGGCCACATTCCGGGCGCCATCCATATCCCACTCAAGCAACTTGCCGAACGCGCCGGTGAACTGGAGAAATTCAGGGACCGGCCGATCATCGCCTGCTGCCGGACCGGCAACCGTTCCAGCGCCGTCAAGGGGATCCTCGCCAGACACGGCATCGAAACGGTGTACAATCTCGACGGCGGCATTACCGCCTGGCAGAACGCCAACCTGCCGGTAAACAAGGGCTGACTGTCAAGGCGGCCCGACTCGATCCATTGATGGAGTGCGGCCGCCAGTCATATTTAAAAAAACCACACGGAACCACCCGACATGAACGATACCAATACAGCAACCAATGCTGAAAGCGATACCGAATCCCATTTGTCTATTCTTCGCATCTACCTGAAGGATGCCTCATTCGAGGTTCCAAATGCGCCCAAAATCTTTACCGAGGAATGGAACCCCGAAACCAATCTTGAACTGAACACCGTTATCACCCAGATCGACAAGGACATCTACGACGTCGTTCTCAACATAACGGTAACCACCAAACAGGGCGAAACAACCGGTTTCCTCGTCGAAGTTCAGCAGGCCGGCATTTTCTCTGTTACCGGCTTCACCGAAGAAAGAAGGCTTTACATGTTGGGTGCTTACTGCCCCAACACGCTGTTTCCTTTCGCCCGGGAAGCCATTTCCGATCTGGTCACCAAGGGGGGATTCCCGCAGCTTCTCCTCTCACCCATCAACTTCAGGGCGCTGTACCAGCAGAATATCGACCAGATCAAGGCCCAGATCGAAAACAGCAAGGCGCCCTGAGGCGATAATTTTGTGGCAACCCGTCCCGCGGTGACTGTACTCGGCGCCGGCTCCTGGGGCACTGCGCTGGCGATGCTGCTGGCGCGCAACGGCCGCGCCGTGCGGCTCTGGGACCGTGACGCCGGGCATGTCGAGGCCCTGGCGCGGGCGCAGTCCAACGAGCGCTACCTGCCCGGCATTCCCTTCCCGAACGGCATCACGCCGGTGGCGGCACTCGACGAGGCGCTGCGGAGCGCCGATTTCGTGCTGGTGGTGGTGCCCAGCGCGGGTTTCCGCGACACCCTGAAGAAAATCGCGCAGGCGCCCGAGGCGCCGGGCAACCTGGTCTGGGCCAGCAAGGGGCTGGAACCGGGCAGTGGAAAATTCCTGCACGAGGTCGCCGCTGAAGAACTGCCCGGGCATGCGCCGCACGCCGCGCTGTCCGGCCCCAGCTTCGCGCTCGAGGTGGCGCGCGGCCTGCCCACCGCCGTCACCGTCGCCTCGCCGGAGGCCGGCTATGCGCAACGGGTCGCCGACCTGTTCCATTGCCCGGCCTTCCGCGCCTACACCACCACCGACCTTGTGGGGGTGGAACTGGGCGGCTCGGTCAAGAACGTGCTGGCCATCGCCGCCGGCATCTCCGACGGCCTCGGTTACGGCGCCAACGCGCGCGCCGCGCTGATTACCCGCGGTTTGGCGGAGATCATGCGTCTCGGCACCCGGCTGGGCGGACAGCGCGAGACCTTCATGGGACTGGCGGGGGTGGGCGACCTGGTGCTGACCTGTACCGACGACCAGTCACGCAACCGGCGTCTCGGGCTGGCGCTCGGCCGGGGCGCCTCCCTGGAAAGCGCGGTCGCCGGAATCGGGCAGGCTATCGAAGGCCTGGAGACAGCCAGGGAGCTGCACGCGCTCGCCACGCGCCTGGACGTCGACATGCCGATCACGGCACAGGTAAAAGCGGTGCTGTACGACAAGGAACCCCCGGCGGCGGCAGTACAGGCACTGCTCGCACGCGACCCGAAACCGGAACAGCTCTAGACGGCGCACATTGCGCTTTCATCCACAAGGCCGATAATAGGCCTTCCTGGATCGTCATCGAGGTGTTCGTCTTGTCACGTTTCGTCCTGTTGCTGCACCGAACCCTTTGGCGCCTGGCCATCCTGCTGGCCGTCTTCCCGGCCGCCGCGGAACAACTGGAAACCACCACCGCGATACGGCAACTGCTGCCCGACGAACAACGCTTCGACGGCCGCGTGGAAGCCGTACACCGCTCCACCATCTCGGCGCGCACCTCCGGTGAAATCGTCGAACTGCCTTTCGACGTCAATGACTATGTGCCCAAGAACGCGCTGATCGCGCGCATCGACGACAAACAGCAGAAAGCCGCCCTTGACGAAGCGGTCGCCGGCGAAGCACGCGCCAGGGCGCGCCTCGGCGAAGCGGAGTCCGACTACCGGCGCAAGCAGCGGCTCTTCGAACGCAAGACGGTCAGCAAGGCGGTGTTCGAGAACGCGGAAACCGCGCTGAAAACCGCGCGCGCCGAACTCGAGCAGGCACGCGCGCAACTGGCGCAGGCACGCGAACAGTGGGAGTACACGCGTGTGCGGGCTCCCTTCGCGGGGGTGATGATTGCGCGCCTGGTCGAGATCGGTGAACACGTCGGTGTCGGCACGCCGCTGGCGACCGGCCTGTCACTGGAAAAACTGCGCGTTGAAGTGGCTGTGCCGGCGCGCTATGCACGCCACGTTCGCGAGAACCCCCAGGCCCGGGTACAGGTGCCGGCAGGCGACGAGTGGCTGGAAAGCCGCGAGATCAGCCTGTTCCCGTTCGCCGATCCGCAGACCCACACATTCACCGCGCGCGTGCAACTGCCCGATGGCCAGCATGGCATGTACCCTGGCCTGCTGGTGAAGGTCGCCTTCCTGGTCGGGCGCCGGCAGGCACTGCTGATTCCCGACAGCAGCATCGTCCACCGCAGCGAGGTCACCGGTGTCTACGTGGTGGACGCGGAGGGCAGGGTGCACTTCCGCCAGTTGCGCGTCGGTCGGCCGGGGCCCGGCGGCATGCGCGTGATACTGGCCGGGCTGGAGGAGGGTGAAGCGGTTGCACTGAATCCGGTGGCGGCCGGCATCGCACTCAAACAGCAGGCGGAACGCAACGGCCATGAGTGAACAGCCCGGCTTCTCGGGCGCGATCGCCCGGCGCTTCCTGCAAACCGAAATCACACCGCTGCTGGCCCTGCTCGGTGTGTTGCTCGGCCTGTTCGCCATCGCCGTCACCCCGCGCGAGGAAGAACCGCAGATCAACGTCACCTTCGCCAACGTTTTCATTCCCTTCCCCGGCGCGTCGGCGCGCGAGGTGGAAAAACTGGTCACCAGCTCCGCCGAACAGGTGCTGGCGGAAATCGAGGGCGTCAAGCACATTTATTCGGTATCGCGACCCGGCCTGTCCATACTCAGTATCGAATTCCTGGTCGGCGAACCCCGCACCGAGGCCATCGTGCGCCTGTACAACGCGCTCTATTCCAACCAGGACTGGTTGCCCGCCAATCTCGGCGTAGGCCAGCCGCTGGTCAAGCCCAAGGGCATCGACGACGTGCCCATCGTCACCCTGACCCTGTGGACCGAAGACCCGCAGCGCGCCGGCGCCGATCTCCGGCACGTGGCGCACACCCTGGAAACCGAACTCAAGCGCGTGCCGGGCACCCGCAACATATACACCATCGGCGGCCCGGCGCCGGTGGTGGACGTGCTGCTGGACCCGCAACGGCTGGCCGGTTACGGACTCAGCCTCGACGACCTGCGCGGCGCGCTGTTGCAGGCCAACCGGTCGGCCGAAGTCGGCGCGCTGGTCGACGACAACCGTGAAATCCGCGTCAAGGCCGGTGAACTGCTGGGCAGCCCCGACGACGTCGCCGGCCTGGTGGTCAGCCTGCGCAAGGGCAAACCCGTCTACCTGCGCGATGTCGCCGACGTACGCCTCGGCCACGAACAGCCTGAACACTACGTCTGGCACGGCCCGGGCGACTACCCGGCGGTGACGCTGGCCATCGCCAAGCAGCCCGGCACCAATGCCGTGGATATCGCCGACCAGGTCATCGAGCGGCTGGAGGCCATGAAAGGCATCTTCATCCCGCAGGGCGTGAACGTCACCGTCACCCGCAACTACGGCGTCACCGCGGACCAGAAAGCCCGGACCCTGATCAAGAAACTGATCTTCGCAACCGCGTCGGTGGTTATACTGGTGATGTTCAGCCTCGGCTGGCGCGAAGCCGTCATCGTCGGCACCGCGGTCATCATTACCCTGGCGATCACCCTGTTCGCCTCCTGGGCCTGGGGCTTCACGCTGAACCGGGTGTCGCTGTTCGCGCTGATCTTCTCCATCGGCATCCTGGTCGACGACGCCGTGGTGGTGGTGGAAAACATCCACCGCCACATGCAGATGGGCGGGCGCAAACTGGTGGAGGCCATACCGCTGGCGGTGGACGAAGTGGGCGGCCCGACCATTCTCGCCACCTTCACCGTGATCGCGGCGCTGTTGCCGATGGCCTTCGTCACCGGCCTGATGGGGCCGTACATGAGCCCGATCCCGATCAACGCCAGCATGGGCATGCTGATTTCGCTGGCGGTGGCGCTGGTGGTCACGCCCTGGATGTCGCTGAAGATGCTGCGTACCGGCGGCCACACGGCGCCCGCCGGCGACGGCGCGCCGGCCGAAAGCCGGCTGCTGGCGCTGTTCCGGCGCCTGCTGACACCCTTCCTGGCCGGCGATCGCGGACGCCGCGCGCGCCTTTTGATGCTGGTCGCGGTACTGGTGCTGATCCTGCTGTCGGTCGGGCTCGCGGGCGCGAAACTGGTGGTGCTGAAAATGCTGCCCTTCGACAACAAGTCGGAGTTCCAGGTCGTCGTCGACATGCCGGAAGGCACCTCCCTGGAACAGACCAACAGGGTACTGACCGAACTGGCCGACTATCTGGCCAGCGTGCCGGAAGTGGAGAACTACCAGATCTACGCCGGCACCGCCGCGCCCATCAATTTCAACGGCCTGGTACGCCAGTATTACCTGCGCGAGGGTGCGGCGCTGGGCGACATCCAGGTCAACCTGGTGGACAAGCACCACCGCGAACGCAAGAGCCACGATATCGCCCGCAGCGTGCGCGACCCGCTGCGCGCCATCGGCGACCGCTTCGGCGCGGTCGTGAAAGTCGTCGAGGTTCCGCCCGGGCCGCCGGTGCTGTCGCCGCTGGTGGCCGAGATCTACGGTCCCGACTACCCGGGACAGATCGCGCTGGCGCAACAGATCCGCGAAGTCTTTGCAGCTACCGCTGATATCGTCGACGTCGACGACAGCGTCGAACATCGTGCGCCACGCTGGATCGTCGCGATCGACCGCAGCCGCGCCGCCCACTTCGGCATAGAGCAGGCCGCCGTGGTCAACGCCCTCGCCACCGCGCTCGACGGCGAGGATGTCAGTTACCTGCACGACCCGAACGCGCGCTACCCGGTGGCCATCCGCCTGGAACTGCCGGTGGCGGAAAAAACCGACCTCGACCGCGTCCTCAAGCTACGCGTGCGCGGCAAGCAGGGGCAGCAGGTGGCGTTGTCGGAACTGGTAACGCTGAAGCGCTCCACCATCGAACACGCGATCTACCGCAAGGATCACCTGCCTCTGGTGTTCGTCACCGGTGACATGGCCGGCGTGCTGGACAGCCCGCTGTACGGCATGGCGGAGCTGCACCGCGCGATTGCTGAAACGGTCAGGGCCAACGGCGAGGCCATCCCGCAGCACCTGATCGAGCAGCCGGACAATCCCTACCGCTACAGTCTCAAGTGGGACGGCGAATGGCAGATCACCTATGAAACCTTCCGCGACATGGGCATCGCCTACTCGGTGGGCCTGATCCTGATCTACCTGCTGGTGGTGGCGCAGTTCCGTTCCTACCTGGCGCCGCTGGTGATCATGGCGCCGATACCGCTCACCATCATCGGCGTGATGCCCGGGCACGCGCTGCTGGGCGCGCAGTTCACCGCCACCTCGATGATCGGCATGATCGCGCTGGCCGGCATCATCGTGCGCAATTCCATCCTGCTGGTGGATTTCATCAATGACGAGGTCGCCAACGGCGTGGAGTTCGAGGAGGCGGTGATCCGCGCCGGCGCCATCCGCGCCAAGCCCATCGTGCTCACCGGCCTGGCGGCGATCCTCGGTGCGCTGTTCATTCTCGACGACCCGATTTTCCGCGGCCTGGCGATTGCGCTGATCTTCGGCCTGCTGGTGTCGACGGTGCTGACGCTGGTGGTGATCCCGGTGCTGTACTACGCCTTGATGCGCAAACGCCTGGCGCGCTTGCAGCGCGCCGCCTGAACCGTCCCCGCGACGGCGATTCAGGTGGCGCCGCCGAAATCCTGCTGGCGCCACGCCTCGTAGACCAGTACAGCGACGCTGTTGGACAGGTTCAGGCTGCGGCTCTGCGCCACCATCGGCAAACGGATCACGGCATCGACACGCGGCGCGTCGAGCAGTTCCGGCGGCAAACCGCGGGTTTCCGGTCCGAACAGGAAGGCATCGCCCGGGCGGTAAGGCTGACGGGCGTAGCTTTCCGCGCCGCGCGTCGACACCGCGAACAGGCGCGGCGGAGCCACGGCGGCAAGAAAATCGTCGAGACTGTCGTGTACCTCGACGCGGGCCCATTCCCGGTAATCGAGGCCGGCGCGCCGCAGCTTGCGGTCGTCGAGTTCGAACCCCAGCGGCCGGACCAGGTGCAGGCGGCAACCGGTATTGGCGCACAGGCGTATCACGTTACCGGTGTTGGGAGGAATCTCGGGCTGGTACAGCACCACATGGAACATAGGATTTATCCGCTTTTATTTCGTCGGCGCTTCAGGTCAAATACGGCATCACGAAACCCGATACGGACCCGACCATGAACCCGACCGCCAATCCGCTCGCCGTCGACTTTTGCGGCCTGTCGCTCGATTCACCCCTGGTGCTGCTGTCCGGCTGCGTGGGCTTTGGCGAGGAATATACACGGGTGCGCGGATTTTCCAATCGCGACGTGGGCGCCATCTGCCTGAAGGGCACCACGCTGGAACCGCGGCCGGGCAATCCGCCGCACCGGGTGTACGAAACGCCCATGGGCATGCTCAACGCCATTGGCCTGCAGAACCCGGGCGTGGATCATGTGGTCGAACGAATCCTGCCGCAACTGGATTTCGGGGAAACCCGCTTCATCGCCAACGTCTCCGGTTCCACGATCGAGGAATACCACGAAGTCACCCGCCGTTTCGACGATTCCCCGATCGACGCCATCGAGATCAATATCTCCTGCCCCAACGTGAAGGAGGGCGGGGTGGCGTTCGGCAACGACCCGGACATGTCGGCGCGGGTGGTGGCGGCCTGCCGCAAGGCCACCGACAAGCCGCTTATCACCAAGCTGTCGCCCAACCAGACCGACATCGCCGACAACGCGCGGCGCTGTATCGACGCCGGCACCGACGGCTTCGCCGTCATCAATACCCTGATGGGCATGGCCATCGACATCGAGAGCCGCACCCCGGTGATCGGCAACAACCAGGGCGGCCTGTCCGGGCCCGCCATCAAGCCCGTCGCGTTGCTGAAAGTGCACCAGGTCCACCAGGTGTGCAAACCGCACGGCATCCCCATCATCGGCCAGGGCGGGGTCGCCAGCGTCGAGGATGCCATCGAGTTCCTGATCGCCGGCGCCACCACCGTCGGCGTCGGCACGGCCCTGTTCTACGACCCGCTGGTGTGCAAGACCCTCAATGCCGGCATCCGCGACTACCTCGAACGGCACGCGCTGGAGAATGTCGGCGAGCTGGTCGGCAGCCTGCGGCTGCACGGCGCCACACACTGCGGCTGACCCCCCGGGGCGGCCCGCCAACCACCCCCGACCCACAGTCGGCCCGGAAATTGCTTGTTTCCCGGGCACATGGACCGTTTATCGAGAAAAACTGGCAGGCACACAAGGAGATACCGTGTAGATACGGTGTTTCCCGGCGCCTGTTGCGGGAACACCGGGGAACGCTTTATGGCGCTCCCGGGGGTGATTTCTGCCGAAAAAACGGCAACGGCCGGCGGTAGCGCCGGAATTTGTCAATTTCATGACGGCGCGGACCGCGCCCGCATTGGAGGTGTGGCTTGCCACCCGGCCGCCGCATAGCCCCTCATGCACCAGCAGGTCAACCTCTACCAACCGGTATTCCGCAGACAGCAGAAGGTGTTCTCCGCCGTCACGCTGTCACAGATCCTGGGCGCGGTACTGCTGCTGTTGCTGACCCTTCTCGGCCATGCCCACTGGAGCCTGGCGGAACTCAAGACCACCCGCGCCTCGCTGCAGGAGCAGTTCGACCAGGTCCAGCAAGCTCTGGTTGCGCTCGGCAGCGCCAGTGCCGGTGCCGATACCCGGGTACTGGACGCCGAAATCGCCCAGCTCCAGGACACCCTCGACAACCGCCGCCTGCTGCTGCAACAGTTCGACCGGATCGCGCTGGACAACACGGGCGGTTTCGCCGCCGGTTTCGAAACACTGGCACGCCGCGACATGGCCGGTCTGTGGCTGACCGGTGTCAGCTTCGACGAACACGGCGGCATCGAGTTGCGCGGCGTGGCGCTGGACCCCAGGCTGATTCCACGTTACCTGCAACTGCTGGCGCGCCAGCCCGAACTTTCCGGGCAGCGTTTCGACAGCGTCATCATCAGGCGCCCGGCCGAAACCGAGCCGGCCGTCGAGTTCCTGCTGCAAAACCAGCAGGCCAGGGAGGTGCGGTAATGAAGGAACGCTTGCGGCAATGGACGGAACGCATCGACGCGCTGGAATTGCGCGAACGCGCCCTGTTACTGGTCGCGGCCGTGGTGGTGCTGTACCTGCTGGTCGATACGCTGGCGCTGCAACCGGCGCTGCGCGCCCAGCAGCGCGTCAAGCAGGACATCACCGACCTGGAACTGCAACTGTCCACGCAACGCCAGCAACTCAAGCTGCTCACCGAGGGCCGCGAAGCAGACCCGCTGGAATCGCGACGCCGGCAACGCGACGCCCTGCGGAAGGAACTCGCCGAACTCGACGCGCGCATCCGCGAACAGCTCGGCGCCCTGGTCGAACCCGCCCAGGCCGCGGAGGTGCTGGAACAGGTACTGTCGCGCCAGCCCGGTCTGTCGCTGGTATCCCTGAAGGCCTCTTCGGAGCCCCTGCTGATCGTCGACGAGGACGACGACGAGGTACGCAGCGGGCTGGGGCGCTACCACCTCGACCTGAAGGTACGGGGCAGCTATCTCAACACCCTCCGCTACCTCAAGGCGCTGGAGGCGATGCCATGGAAATTCTTCTGGCAGACCGTGGAGCTGACGGTGCAGGGCTACCCGCACACCGAGACGCTGCTGAAACTCTATACCGTGGGGGCCCACGATGACTGAACGCATCCTGCTTCCATTGCTGCTGCTGGCTGTACTGGCGCCGGTGTCCGCGCCGGCGGTCGCCCTGCACGACCCCACCCGACCCACTGATCCCGAACTGTACTTCGGCCGTCACGCCGGCGCGGCGGGCCGACCCTGGATCCTGCACTCCATCCTCAACGCACCGGACCGCCGCATTGCGATCATCAATGGCAAGCGCGTGCGCGAAGGCGAGCGCATCGGCTCGGCACGAGTGTTGCGCATCGGAACATCGGACGTGCTGTTACAAACCGGCAAGCGCAGGCTCACCCTGCGCCTGCTGCCCGCATCGACAAGGGTTACACCATGAAGATCATCACCGGATCGAGAAAACCTTTACTGCCACTGGCGCTGCTGCTGTTGCTCACGGCCTGCAAGACCCTGCCCGAGCGCCCCACGCCGGCAAGCGATGAAATGCAACGGCTGCTTGAAGACAGCGGCAACGGCGCTGCCCATGCGACACTGGTCACGCCACCGGCGGCTGTCGAACGGGCCCTGCTGCCACCCACCAGCCAGTCACGTGTCGCGGCGCGGATGCCGCGCGCGACCTTCGACGTGGCGGTCAACGAGGTTCCCGCCCGGCAGTTCTTCATGTCGCTGGTGGAGGGCACGTCCGAGAACATGGTGGTGCACCCCGAGGTCCAGGGCACGCTCACCCTGAACCTGAAGAACGTGACTGTCGACGACGTGCTGAAAACCGTGCAGGACGTGTACGGCTACCAGTACCGGCACGAGAATCATATCTACCAGGTGTTTCCGGCCCGCATGCGTTCCCGCGTGTTCCACGTCGAGTACCTCGATGTGCGGCGCAAGGGCGGCTCGCGCACCCGCATCAGTTCCGGCCAGGTCACCCAGGCGCCGTTCGGCAGCCGCAACAGCCGCAGCGGAAGCCAGACCGGCTCGGCGCTTGCCGGCGCCAGCACCGGAGCCTACCCGCAGAGCGGCGGCAACCTGTCCGGCAACGGCAACTTCTCCGGCACCCAGGTCTCGACGCAGACCGACACCGACTTCTGGGGCGACCTGAAGGACTCGCTGACCGCCCTCATTGGCGAAGAGGAGGGCCGCAAGATCATCACCAACCCGATGTCCGGTACAGTGCTGGTACGCGCCATGCCGCGCGAACTGATGGATGTCGAACACTATCTCAACTCCCTGGAGAAAGCCGTCACGCGGCAGGTCATCATCGAGGCCAAGATCCTGGAAGTCCGCCTCAACGACGGTTTCCAGGCCGGCGTCAACTGGAACGCCCTCATCGACATCGGCAACAGCAAGGAAATCCAGCTCGGCCAACTGGGCGGCGGCACCGTGTTCAACACCGGCCTCGCGGAGAGCGCCGGCAGCCAGGTGGCGCTGGACACGGCAACGCTCGCCGGCAGCACCGCCACCGCGTTCGGCGGGGTATTCGCGCTCAAGGCTCACCTGGGCGACTTCAACACCCTGATCGAACTGCTCCAGTCGCAGGGCGACGTGCAGGTGCTGTCCAGCCCGCGCGTCTCGACCATGAACAACCAGAAAGCCATCATCAAGGTCGGCACGGATTCCTACTTCGTCACCGACGTGGACATCAACACCGACACCGCCAGTTCCACCATCAACCAGAACGCCGATATCACCCTGACGCCGTTCTTCTCCGGCGTGGCGCTCGACGTCACCCCGCAGATCGACGACGACTCCACCATCACCCTGCACGTGCACCCGGCGATCAGCGACGTCAACGAGCAGATCAAGGACATCAGTATCTCGGCCAACACCAGTCTCACGCTGCCGCTGGCGACCAGCACCATCCGCGAATCCGACACCATCATCCGCGCGCGCAGCGGCGAGGTGGTGGTGATCGGCGGACTGATGCAGGACACGGTGCGCGACCAGCAGGCGTCGGCGCCCTTCTTCGGCGACCTGCCGGTGGTGGGGCCGATGTTCCGCCATTCCCGGCAGGTCAGCTCCAAGACCGAACTGGTGATTCTGCTGCGGCCGGTGGTGGTGGAGCGCAAGCAGGCCTGGGCCGACGACATCCGCCGCACCCTGCGACGTTTCGACTCAACCCGACGTTCACCCTAGCCGCCGGAGCGACATCGCATGTACAGGGAACACTTCGGTCTCGATGAAGCGCCATTCACACTGACGCCGGATACCGGGTTTTTCTACAACCACGGCAGTCACCGTGAAGCGCTGGACGTTCTGCTGGTCGCCCTGCGGTCGGGCGAGGGTTTCATCAAGGTCACCGGCGAGGTCGGGACCGGAAAAACCCTGCTGTGCCGGCAATTGCTCAATCTGCTGGACGAGCGTTTCGTCACGGCCTACGTCCCCAACCCCTTCCTCAACCCCACGGCGCTGCGCATGGCGCTGGCCGAGGAACTGGGCATCAGCTTTGCACGCAACATCGGCCAGCACCGGCTGCTGAAACTGATTACCGACCGGCTCATCGAACTGAATGGCGCCGGCAAGCAGGTGGTCGTGGTCCTGGACGAGGCGCAGGCCATTCCCGACGACAGCCTGGAAGCCCTGCGCCTGCTCACCAACCTGGAAACGGAAAAGCGCAAGCTGTTGCAGGTGGTGCTGTTCGGACAGCCGGAACTCGACTCGCGCCTCGCCGGCAAGCGGTTGCGCCAGTTGAAACAACGCATCGTGTTTTCCTATCACCTCAAGCCGCTGGACCGGCATGTGCTGCACGCCTACGTGGAACACCGCCTGCGCGTGGCGGGTTACCGGGGCGGGCCGCTGCTGACACGCCCGGCGCTGTTCCGGCTGCAGCGCGCCAGCCGCGGCATCCCGCGGCTGGTCAACCTGGCCTGCCACAAGGCGCTGATGGCCGCCTATGGCACCGGCTCGCGGCGTGTCACGCTTGCCCACATGCGGCGCGCGGTGCGCGATACCGAAGGCATGCAGGGTAACCACCGGCCACGGCTGGTTGCCCTGGTTTCCACTATCGCCGGACTGCTGGCCCTGGGCAGCGCCGGCCTGCTGTACGCGTTCAGCCTATGAGCCTCATCAACCAGATGCTCAAGGATCTCGATGCCCGCCAGCCGCGACCGGCGGATGCCCAGGCGGGCGCACTGCGCGGCATGGGGCTGGTTGAAGGCGACGTATCGTCCACACCTGAGCGCAGATGGATGGTGCCGGTGGTCGCCGCGCTGGCGCTGCTGCCGGCCGCACTGCTGCTGCGCCAGCCGGACAGTCCGATGCAAGCCCCGGCCCGCCCCGACACGACTACGGCCATAGCGCTCACCCTGCCTCAGCCGGTTCCCGCCGCGACACCGGCACGGAGCGCCGGCAAGGCCGAGCCCGAAGCGACGCCAGGCCAGCCGGCAACACGAACCACACCAGATGCCAGCGATGCGGACACACCGGTGGCTCCGCGCGAAACGCAAGCGAAACCTGCCACCACCCACACTCCGGTCGTCGACAAAGCCGCGGCGCCAACGGTCCGCCTCAGCCCGCGTCAACGTGCCCGGCTGGCGTTGCGCCGGGCCATCGCACGGGTCGACGCCGGTGACGACGCGC
>WGBO01000033.1 GCA_015494295.1 Gammaproteobacteria bacterium
GGTGTTGGCGGCGACGATGTTGTAGTTCTCGTCGATCAGCACGAAGGGGTGGTCCTGAGCGTCGATGAGGGATTGCACCTCCACCGAGATCTTGTCTTTGCTCATGAGTCCTCCTGAATCCCGTTGTTGGACTGCCAGTCGGGCAACCCTTATATGTTTTGTCATTTCAGTGTAGACCAGAAAGTGTTGCCATGCAGGGAAATGGTATTATAAGTGTTTGATTCGTCACTGGATGTGACTTAGTCACCAGCTCTTGTGTGTGCTAAGTTACTGACATATTGGCATTAATTCGTCCGCCGGGGTTATGGGCCGGCCGGGGAGGTCGGGGCTCCCCGGACCGGCGCCAGATGGTCCTGCTTCAGAAGCCGAAGAAGCCCCCGAAACCGCCGCCGCGGCTGACGCAACCCAGCCCGAACAGGCCGCAGTCCGGTCCGCCGCCGTTGGCGCCGGTGGCCGCGCCAACGCCGTCGAGCGGCTGGATGAAGCCGCTGTCCGGCCAGCGCGGCGTGGCGGAAACGTCGACCATGCTGTGGCGGCTGCCGTTGAACAGGTTGCTGGCGAGCGCTTTCTGGAACAGTTCGACGGCCTGTATCGGCAATATGTCGAAGGGGCCGGGGCCGCCGCCGATGACCGGCTGAATGTTGCTGAAGCCGTCATAGGCGCACAGCACGTCGTCCGCGGTTTCGATCGGCGTGCGACGGCAGCCGGTAATGCTGATGATGTCGCTGCCAGCCACTTCCACGCCACTGTCGCTGTAGCGCATCGACTGGATCCGCTGGCCGTCGGGTGCCGACAGGTCGAGCGTCATGTCCACGCCGGAGAAACCGTAGTTCCAGCCACCACGCTGCTTGAAGACGTCCGGAGAGAAGGTGCGGGTGAGCACGTCCTCGACGATTTCCCGCAGGCGCGCGCCACTGACCTGCGCGGTGGAAATGGAGTAGGCCATCGGGAAGAAGCGGTAGGCATCCTCGATGGTGATGGCGCCGTCGGCGACCGCGCCGTCTTCGTAGACCATGCCGGTGGCGCCGATGGTGGCGCCCATGCGGAAGCCGGGTGTCATCGCCATCTGGGTGCCGGTGACCTGTCGCAGCAGGTCGGTCCAGCCGTTGTTGAAGCTGCTCTCCAGCGCGTCCTTGCGATCCACCAGGCTGTCGGCGTGGCCGATCACGGTGTCGATCGACCGGGTGAGGGTTTGCATCACGAACGGCGGGGCTTCGAGAAACACCTGGTCGCCCAGGTAGGGCGCACGCGCCTTCTCGACCAGCGCCACCATGGCCGGGTCTTCCGCGACGCTGTCGTCGAGTTCGATCAGCGTCCAGTCGCGGCTCTTGACCGTGACGGTGGTGCGGCGCCAGCGCTTGCGTATGTCGACAGTGATGTCCATGCGGCCCAGGTAGCCGTCGTTACCCGCCTCCACGACCAGCGCGCCGCTGTCGGAGGTGATGGGAGTATAGATGGCTTCATGAGTGTGCGCGGAAAAGAACACGTCCACCGATCCGCGGCGCACCAGGTCGGCGAGGCGCCTGGTCTTGTGAATGCCCAGTTCGCTCATCACCACCACCAGGTTGGCGCCCTGGTTGCGGAGTTTGTCCGCATAACGTTGCACGATGTCGAGGTGTTCTTTCTCGCCCTGCGCGAACCGGAACCCCACGGCCAGCATCGGGTGCATGTCGGGCACGATGTCCGAGGTCAGGCCGATGAAGCCGATTTTTACGCCGGCCACGCGCGTGGTCCAGGTGGCGGGCATGAAGTCCGGCAGCACCGGAAAGAAATCAGTGAAGTCGGTGACGTTGGCGCCCAGGTTGGGAAAGTTCGGCTGGATCACGCCGACCATGTTGTCCATGCCCGGGATCGGCACCAGCACCCGTCCGCCAAGGCTGGTGTCGAAGCGGCCGTAGCGGGCGCGGGTGACGCCGGGCGTGTAGTAGAAATCCCAGTTGCCGGCGACGCCGACGTCTATGCCGAGCGAATTCAGGGGTTCCATGACGGCGTTGCCCATGGAAAACAGCGCTTCGACGCCACCGTGGGTGGTGTCGCCGATGTTCATCAGGATGTTGTTCGGGTTGTCGGCGCGGATCTGTTTGACGGCAGTCGCGATGCGCGTCAGGCCGCCGCGCGTGGCAATGACGGTGCCGCCATTGCCGTCGGACACCAGATCCTTGTGCGGAATCAGGTGGGCGTGCAGGTCGTTGAGTTCGATAAAGGTGATGGTTTCAGTGCGGGCTTGCAGTGTTGCGTGGGAAAACAGCAGTAGGGTAAAAGTCAGATATCGGATCAACTTCATTCGGGTTCTCCGTTGACGGCGAGGGGCGTTCCCATCCCTCGATGAAGGCTCGTGACGAGCCGCTGGTCTGGCTGACGTGGGTCGGGCATCGCCCGGCGCGCCTGAGAAAGTCGCACTGTTTCAGGGCGTTAGGGAAGTGGTCTGGCGCCTATTTGTAAAACGCCGGATTTGTGTACGGTTGTATATGAGATGTTGATTACGGTGATGATCATGCCGGCGCCACGGTGAGTGAACGTCCATTTTTCCCGGTGATTCATCAGTCCTTGCTGATTTTCTGTTTCACGGATGCTGTTTCCGGTGCACAAAAAAGGCCCCTTGCGGGGCCTTCGTGCTTGTGGATGGTGCGTGGCCTAGCGCCTTCTGCCGAACAGGCCGCCGGGCTGTCCGTCGTTGGTGGCGCCGCCGTTCTTGCAGCTTATCTTGAAATAGCCGCAACTGTCGTAGTCCTTGGCCGGGACCACGTTTCCGCCGCTGCCCTGCAGGGGCTGGACGAACTCGGTTGCCGGCCAGACAGGTGTGGAGCTGCTGTCAGTGATACCGCCGTTGGAACCGTCGAAGGTGTTCTGTGACATGAGCATGATGAAGGTGTCCACCGCCGTCCAGGGAATGCCTTTCAAGGGGTTGAGCGGTACCGGCGCGATGTTGGTGAAACCGTCGATGGCGCACAGCTTGCCCGGGTAATCGAAAGGCATGCGGCGGCAGCCGGTTACCGTGAGGGTGTCTTCCGGTTTCACCACCACACCGGTGTCGGCGTAGCGGATACGCTTGACGCGCTGGCCATCTCCGGCGGACAGGTCCAGTTCGACGTCGAGACCGCCAAAACCGTAGTTCCAGCCGCCTACATGGTTGAAGGGGTCGCTGGAGAACACAGAGGCGAGGATCTGTTCGGTGAGCTGGTACAGGCGCTGGCCGCTGACCCGGGCGGTGGTGATGCCGTAGAACATGGGGAAGAAGCGGTAGGCATCCTCGATGGTGATGGCGCCGTCGGCCACCGCGCCATCTTCATACAGGTAGCCGGGCGCGGCCACCGTGGCGCCAAAGCGGAAGCCCGGGGTCATGGCGATGTCGGTACCGGTCATCTGCCGCAACATGCGTGTCCAGCCAACGTTGAAAGTACTTTCCAGGGCGTCCTTGCGGCTCATCAGGCTGTCAGTATGTCCTATCACGGTGTCGATGGGCTGGTTGAGGGTCTGGATCATGAACGGTGGCGCCATCATGAACACGTGCTCGCGCAGGTAGGGTGCGCGGGCGATGTCCACCAGTTTCTTCATGTCGGTGTCTTCGGCGACACTGTCATCGACGTCGATCAGTTTCCAGTCGATGGCGGTGACGCGGCGGCCGCGGCGTGACTTGCTGACGGTAATGTCCATGCGCCCCAGGTAGGCATCGTTGCCTGCCTGCACCAGCACGGCGCCGCTGTCGGACGTGACCGGCGTGAAGATCGCGTCATGCGTATGCGCCGAGAAGAAGGCCGTGACGCCGGGGTTGATGGTGTCGGCGAGGCGCTTGTCCTTGTGGCTGCCGAGTTCGCTCATCACCACGATTACGTCGGCGCCCTGGCGGCGAAGCTGGCGCGCGTAGCGGTTGATGATGTCTCGGTGCTCGGTTTCGCCGCTGGCGAAGTCCATGCCCTGCGCCAGCATCGGGTGCATGTCCTCGACGATGTCGGAGGTGAGGCCGATAAAGCCGATGCGAACGCCATCCTTTTCGATCATGTGGGTGGGCGGGAAGAAGTCGTTCTGGCCACCGGGGAAGAAGTCGGTGATGTCCTTGACGTTGGCGCCCAGGTTCGGGTAGTTGGGCTGCTTGACCGGGATGGGTTCGTCGAAGCCCGGCATCGGAATGCGGAAGAAGGCAGTGTTGACGCGGCCGTAACGCATGCGGGTGACGGCGGGCGTGTAGTAGAAGTCCCAGTTGCCAGGCACGCCGACGTCGATGCCGAGTGCGTTGACCGGGTCGACGATGGCATTGCCCATGGAGTAGAAGGCTTCCACGCCGCCATGGAAGGTGTCGCCGACGTTCATCAGTACGCTGTTCGGATTTTCCGCGCGCAGTTGTTTCACCAGCGTGGCGATGCGAGTGATGCCGCCACGTGTTTCGATGCGCGTTCCCCCCGAGCCGTCTTCCACCAGTTCCTTGTGCGGCGTGAGATGGGCGTGCAGGTCGTTCAGTTCGATCAGCCGGATGGTGACATCGCCCGCGGCCTGCGCCAGCGATGCGCCAAGTCCGAGAACCAGCGCGCCGGTCAGTTTGGTCAAGTTCATGTTTACTCCCTCATTATCATTTGTCTGCATCGCAACGGCGTGTGACAAAATGCTGTTGCGATGTTTCGAGGGTACAGCGCTGGTTGCCCAGCGGAAGTGGGCAGCGGCCTATTTGTCGGCGCCCGGCGGCCTATACCGAGGACTAGTCGCGGTACTGCCAGTCTGTCACGCTCATGCCTTTCCGGGCGCAAAAAAAACCCGGCATGCGCCGGGTGAAGCAGGGAATTGTGTTCGCGTCCCGTTCAGTTGTTGTTGTCGAGGCTGCGTTGCAAGCCATTGCGTAACAGCATGGATAGCTCTTCCACCGGGCTGATTTCATCGAAGGCGGCGAGGATGAGCTGGTTGCGGTTGGCGACGTTGAACTTCTTGAAAAGCTTGGCCAGGTGCATCTTGACGCCCTGGTGGGAGAGGTGAACCTGTTCGGCGATCTGCTTGATGGCGAGACCCTTGACGACCTCGCAAAGGATCTCGGTTTCACGTTTTGTCAGGCTGTTGCAAAGTTGCTCGATCTTTTCGTAGAACTGATTTTCGAGTACCTCGTCCAGTTCGTGCCGGGTGCTGATGAAGCGCTCCATGATATGGCGCTCGATCCAGTTGCGCCCGTTGACGACAGCGTCGAGCGCGCGCTGGATATGCTCTCCACTCATGCGCTCGTTGATGTAGCCGTGCACGCCAGCGCGCACCAGCCTGTACAAATGCTCATCATCCATGTCCTTGCCGAACACCAGGATGCGGATGTTGGGGTAGTCGTGCATGATGCCATGGATAAAGCGTTCCAGAGGTTCCTTCAGTACTTCGTTCTGTATCATCAGCACGTCAGGCTCGGTGGCCACGAACCTGGCCATGCAGGCGTCGCCCGGTTCAACGCAGGACACGGTGTAGTTGTCGCCTGTGGCCTCGACCATGCGGGCCATGCTGTCGATGGAGAAATCCTTGTGGCCGACCACGAAGATCCGGATTTTCCCCTCGCTCGCGGCCCCGTTGAAGTGAATGTTGGTGACATCCGATGATGATGCTCGTAGATTGTTCATAGAACTCCCTGCCTTGCTGAGTGTTATTAGAAGTATCTTGCCAGTGTGAAGCGGAACGAGTTGTCCCGTCTTGACTGGTAAAGGAAGTCGCCGGGCCGGACGTGGAACACGCCCCGGGCTTCCAGCGACAGTTTCCAGCTTTCGCCCAAACGTCGTTCTGCCTCGACGTTGTAACTGCGTCCCGCACCGTCCATGTCGACGATGATGCCCGCCAGAACCTGTGTGCTTTGCACATCGTTGAAGGTCAGGCGCGTGCCGACCAGCATGTCGTTCTGGAACTGTGTCGTGGCTTCTTCGTCGCGCTCGTCCCAGGAATATTCCATGAGCGCGCCGATCTCCATGCCGTTTTCGAGCACAAAGGTGTACTCGAAACCACCGACCGCCGCGAAATACGGGCTGTCGGCGAAGCCCACGTTGTAGACGGACTCCAGCTTCCACAGCCAGGCCCCGAAGATGCCCTGGATTTCCAGGCCGGTCTGGTGAATCTGGTGGTAGACGGGAGTCAGCACCGGAGGCGTCAGGGCGCCGGTCGGCGTGATACGCAGCTCGGGCGCGCGCGAGGTGCCCGAGAAGTGGGACAGGCCGATCTCCCAGTCGCCGAGGTAGTGGTACCAGCGCGCGGCATAGTCGACGTGCTTCTTCCTGCGGCTGCTGTCGTAGACGGGATTGTTTTCGTCCACCACCAGGCCGAAGCGCGGACGTCCGTCCTCGGCGAGGAAAGTGCGTTCGCGGAATCCCGGCAGCACGAACAGGTCGAGGGTGCCGTAGTCGCCGCCGATCAGTGTCAGGTTGATCATCGGCTGACCGAGCTTGTCCTCGGTGTCGAGGTTTTCGACCAGGTCGGTCTGGTTGACGATATCAACCAGGTGCTGGGACTCGGTGATGCCCCAGTAGACCTTGCTGATGCCGGCAGTGAGTTCCCAGTTTTCCGATGTCACGCCAATGTTCATTTCGCGGATATCGGAGTGAGTACGCCGGGTGTCGTATTGCGCGCGGCGGATGAAGGGCGCGAGCGTGAAGCTCATGTGGCCATCGTCCCACTCGTGGTAATACTCGGGCTCCAGCGCCAGCGACACGTAGCTGTCATGCTGGGCATCGGACAGCGGCGCCTTGTTGAAGGCCAGCCATTCGACACTGGCATTGCCGGACCATTCGCCGCCCCGGGCGCTGGCGGAGTGCAGCAGCACGGCGGCGGCCAGGGGGCCCGTAACGGCATTGAGGATTGTGCGATTCACGGCGGGGTAGTCCTAGCGGGCGCGCTTGAGCGAGTTGCGGTCGAAGTCGCGGGGGCCAAGACCGGTGCCGAAGCGGAAATTGCTCCACACCAGCTTCGTGCTCTTGCCGGTCTGGTGGTTCACCATGTCCATTTCCGCCGCTTTCCAGAACTTGTCCAGGTGTTTTTCGTAGCCGGCGAAGGTCAGAGTCTTCAGCAGTGCATTCTTGCGGTCATAGAACACGATCTTGCGCTCGCGGTACTCGTCCTTGTCCATCCACACGACCTGACGCGTATAGCCGGACTTGCGGTCCACCGGGTAGCGTTCGAACACGAACATGTCCTCGCCGTCGAGCGATTCCTCGCGCAGGAATCGGTAGGTGTACTTCTCGACTTCCTGGGAGCTGATGTCCTCGTAGGCGAATTCGCTGCCCATGAAGGGGCCGGACTTGTTGTTGGACGCAATGCGCTTGACCCGTTTCAGGGCTGGAAGGTAGAGCCACTGGTCGTCGGCGCCGGTCTTGTGTGAGAAAGTCAGCAGCGCCGTGCCCTTGACGTCCTGGGGCCGGTCGAAGATGGTCAGGCTCTTGTCGCCATCGCCTTCGACCTCGAGATTGCGCGAGCGCAGTTCGCGAATGCTTTCCTCGCCCTGCCGGTTGCGCAGGATCATTTTCAGGTCGGCGGTGAAATCGCCGAAGCCGTTTTTACGATTGTCGGATTCAATCGCGATCGCCAGACCTTTTTCCTCGGCCGTTTCGGCGAGCGCGTGGGTGGCGAAGGCGGTGAGGCCCAGCAGGGTGATCAGCAGGGTGTTGAACAGTTTCATCAGGATTTACCTTTGACTTTCAGTAACAGGGGTGGCAGGAACAGGAAATCGGCGAACAGCGCGAGGCCGATGGTGATTGCCGTGAGGAGTCCCATGCCGGCATTCATCTTGAACGAGGACAGAGCCAGGACCGCAAAGCCGGCAATGAGCACGACGGAAGTCATGATCAGCGCGACACCGACACTGGAAAAGGCTGCGCGGATGGCGTCCTCGGCGTCGAGGCCCTGCTCGCGGCGGGCGCGCAGGTATTTGCTCATGAAGTGGATGGTGTCGTCGACCACGATGCCGAGAGTCATCGCCACCACCACTGACAGGGAAACGCCGACCTCACCGACCAGCAGCCCCCACAGGCCGAAGCCCATGATCGCCGGCATCAGGTTGGGCACCAGGCTTAACACACCGTACTTGAAGGAGCGGAAGGCGAAGATCAGCAGAAAGGAGATCAGAACCATGGCCATGGCGTTGCCGCCGAGCATGCTGCGGATGTTGCGAGAGGTGATGTGCGCGAACATGATGGCCGGGCTGGCGCCCACCGTCTGCATGTGCCCAGGGGCGTTTTCCTTCAGCCAGTCGCGAGCCCGCGCCTCGACCGCCAGCAATTCGTTGGTGGTCAGGTTGTCCACGGTAACCGTCATGCGGGTCGCCGACTTGTCGATGTTGATCTGGTTGTTGAGGTCCAGGCCATAGGGCAGCGACATTTCGTACAGCAGGAAATACTGGGCCGCCAGCTCGCGGCTGTCGGGTATCCGGTACCAGTCGCGGTCGTCCCCGTGCAGGTTCATATTGAGCCGCTTGACGATGTCGGTAATGACATTGACGTGGATGACTTCGGGCTGTTCGCGGTACCAGTTGGCGAAATTCTCGATGGTTCGTAGCTGTTCAGGCTCGTTGATGGTGCCGCTGCCGCCGGTCCGCAGGGAATAATCGATGGTGTAGATGCCGGTCAGGTTTTCGGTGACGAAATCGGTGGCGCGCCGGAACTCGATGGTGTCGTCGAAGTATTCGACGAACTGGTCATTCAGTTCGTTGCGGGTGATAGAGAACGCCAGGCCGGCGAGCAGCGCCAGGTTACCCCAGAACAGAACCCTGCGGTTGGCCAGTACGAACTCCCCGAGGCGGCCCATCATGCGGCTGGCGGTTTCCTGGTTGTCGTGCGCGCGGATCGGCAGGATCATGATAAGCGCGGGCATGAATACGTAGGAGTAGACCCAGGAGGCGATGACGCCGATGGCGACGATGTTGCCCAGGTCGCGGAACGGTGGTGCGTCGGAGAAATTCATGCTCAGGAAGCCGACTGCCGTGGTCAGGCTGGTCAGCGCGATGGGTTGGAAGTTGACGCGCAACGCTTCGTACATGGCCGCGCGTTTGTCCATGCCCTTGTGCATGTTGTGCATCAGCCCCACCAGCAGGTGCACGCAGTGAGCGACGGCCAGCGTCAGCACGATGGTGGGCGCGCTGCCGACCGGGGGTGTCATGCGGATGCCGATCCAGCCCGCCAGGCCCATGGCCGTGGCGATGGAGAAGGCAACCACCAGCAGGGTGGCGAGGATGGCGGTGAAGGAGCGCAGCAGGAACCACAGCGCCACGAACACCACCAGGAACATCAGCGGCACCAGCGAGCGCATGTCATGCTTCGCGGCTTCCGGGAAGGCATTGTTCATCATCACCGTGCCGGTCAGATAGATGTCCAGGTGCGGGTACAGTTCCTGGTATTTCTCCACCATGGCTCGGGTGTGGGCGACCACGCTGGGGATTTCGGTTGTCTGGTCCAGGCCCGGGGTCTGGATGGTCACGTTGATGCCGGTCACCTCCCCGCTCGGCGAAACCAGCCGGTGTACCAGCAGCGGTTCGTGCAGGGCGATGTTCTTCACGCGCGCCAGTTCGGAATCCAGCAGGTTGGCGCCGTCCTCGACCAGGTCGCCGACCAGCAGGTCGTCTTCCTCGGCGACCGTGTGCTGGTAGTTGGTCAGTGAGTCGACGCGAATCGAGAAAGGAACCTGCCAGGCGTCCTCGGTGATTGCCTCGATGGCCGCCAGCGTCTTACGCGTGAACACCTTGTGGTTCTTTGGCGCCAGCACGATCAGCACATTGTCGTTGTTCGTGTAGGTGTTCTGCAGTGTTTCAAAGGCCGTGAGCTGCGGGTTTTCCTCGCTGAAGAACACACGGTAGTCGGTGGTCAGCGAAAGCTTGCGCGCGCCCGTCGCGGCCAGCACGACGAGTACCACGGTCAGCAGCACCCACAGGTAGCGGCCACGCAGAATGGCATTGGCGATTGTTTCGACCATCAGGGATTCGTCTCCATGGACAGGGGTGGCACGGCGGCCGGCGCCGTGTTGTCGGGTTCGTCGGCGAGCAGGTACTCCGGCCGGGGCGCCCCTGCGAGCGGCTGTATTTCACGGTTGCCGGCGATCGGGGTGGGCAGCGGCCGCAGCAGGCGGATGCGGTTGAGTTGCGGATCGACGGTGTGCGCGGGCAGGGTCTGCAGGTAGTAGGCGACCACGGCGGTGGCGTCGACGATGCCGCCGAAGCGGTCTTTCAGCACCTTGATGTCCAGCGCCCGGGAGCGGTTGATCTTGCCCGGCAGGTCGAGGTACCAGTAGCCGGCCACGCTGTAATAGCGTTCCGGATCCAGCGCCTCGTTGTTGACACGGATGTTGCTGGCCCGGAAGCCCCATTCCTGGTAGGGGTCGAGATCATAGGTGATGCCGGAGAAGGCCAGCAGCCAGCCGCCGCCCCAGTAGCCGACGAAGCTCGTCAGTGATCCCTGCGCGCCATTCTCGATCATCAGGCGAAGGTCGTCGCCGCTGATCAGGCCGCAGGCGATCTGCGGCCCGATCGGGATGTAATGGTATATGTCCTCGAGGCGAATGGGCCCCGGTGCGATGTGCGTGCCGTAACGGAAACCGCGAATCAGGCCGACGTCGGAATCGCAGGCGCCGCGGAACGCGTCGGCGAGAAAGTCGTGCGAGGAACCTTCGATGACAGCCGGCATCGCCTTCGCGTCCGCGTAGTTGGAGCGGTGCAGTGCCTTGCGTGTGTAACCGATGACCGTGTCGATGGGGGTGCGCAGCACGTAGCCGTTGATGGGGTTGACATGCGGAACGAAATCGCCGCCCTTGATGAAGGTCTTGCGGATCTCCTCCACCTTGGCGGCGATGCGCGGATCGGGCTGGTTGTTCTCGACAGTGATGCGGTGCGCGGTAAATTCCCAGCTCTTCAGCTTGCCGTCTTTCACCATCAGGTTCAGTTCGCCGACCATGGTGCCGTCCTGGCCTTCTTCCACCAGCAGCGTTCCGGTTTTCGCTTCCACGGCCTTCCAGGTTTCCTCGTGCATGTCCGAGGACAGCACGATGTCGATACCCGGGTAGGTTTCCACCAGTTCGAGGTTGGCGGCGAGACCGCGCTCGGAGATCAGCACCAGCAGGTCGACCTTCTCCTCGTTACGCAGTTTGGGAATCGCCACCTGGAGTTCTTCCTCGCCGGGCGTCAGGTAGAAGCCGTCCATGACGCGGGTGCTGACGGCCTGCGGGCCGCGGTCGGCGGTGAGGCCGATAATCCCGACACGAACGCCGTTGATCTCGCGGACCATGTACGGCGGCACCACGCGCTGGCCTGCCATGCGCGCATAGGGTGTTTCCGGGAACTCGTACAGTGTCGCGTAGTAGAGGTTTGCCGACAGTGTTTGCCAGTTGAACATGGGCTTGCGGCCGTCGACCTCGGCGAACAGTTCGCGGAAGCGCTCGGGACCGTACAGGAAATCCCAGTTGCCCGGCGCGAAAGCATCGATCTCGAACAGGTTGAGGATCTCCGCCATGGCCGCGCCCCGGGAGTACAGGGCCTCGGCGGATCCCTGGATGGTGTCCCCGGTATTGATCAGGAGGTTGTGCGGGTGCTCGTCGCGGATCTTGCGGATCTGGTCGTATACATAGGCGAGTCCGCCGGACATGACACCGCGGTCCTCGTCGCCGTCGCGCATATTGGGGCGTGGCACCAGGTGTCCGTGCAGATCCCCGATGTGTATCAGGGTCAGCTCGCCGTCAGCGGCGCTGGCCGACGATGCCATCAGGGCCAGCGGCAGTGTCAGGGCGCGGAGCAGTTTGCGGGAGATTCTCATGGCGTTTCGGTCCGTGTCAGGGGCGCACGTAGGCCCAGCCCTGGTACTGTTTCTCGACCAGCTCCGAGACGCCCGAGGGCACGTAGCGGACCTGCTGCAGCATATCGGAGGGGCGCAGCTTGTGGGTGCGCATGGCAATTTCGCAGACCACGATGCGCACGCCTTCCACGGTAAGTTCCTCGACCTTGTCGGCGATCGGGATCGGCGCGTAATACTTGAGCGTGTTGACGCCGTCGCCGAACACGACGATCTCCACCTCGACGTTGTCCGGCCCGAACTGGTGCTGAAGGTTGCGGGCGTTGTTGAGGGTGGTGTTCATCTTGTCGATGCTGTTCTCGCTGACTTGCAACAGCACCTGGTACTTGAGCTGTTCCGCCGCGGTGACGGTCGAGGCGGCAGCCGCCAGGGTCAGGGCGATAAGCCAGTTCTTGAATGTCATGAGTCGGTCCTTTAGTTCAGCTTGCATAGCGGATGTTGTTTTCGCCGAGCAGGGCCATCAGGCCGCTGCGCTGCAACAGTTCGTCGAGGTCGTGGTCGCGCAGCCACAGGATCAGCTCGGTGCCGGCCTCCTTGCGCTTGCGTGCCTCCTGAACGATGGCGGCGGCGCCGGCGTCGTCCATGTTGTCGATCAATTCGCCGGCGATGATCAGGGGCTTGCTGCGGTGGTCTTCGTGGGCGATGTCCGAAAAACCACGCTCGATGTTGTGCGTGGAACCGAAGAAGATGGATCCCGAGAGCTGCACCACGGTGGCGTCGGTGACGCCTTCCGGCATGTACTGGCCAGCCTCGTTCTCGAACAGCAGGTCGAGTTCCGGGCGCGAGACGTGGCGCATGTAGGCAATGATGGAAACCGCGATACCCAGCATGACCGCCCACTCCAGGCCGCCGTACACGGTGGTGAAGCACACCAGCAGGAAGGAGATGCGCGGCTCGCCGCGGATCGCCAGCAGGGTGCGTATGTCGCGGATCTTGATCAGGCCGGCGCCGACGAGGAACAGGATGCCGGCCATTACCGACAGCGGCATCTGCGCGATGACGGGCGAAGCGAAGGCTACCATCAGCGCCAGCACGATGGCCGACACGATGCCGACCAGCGGCGTCTTGCCGCCGGTTTCGATATTTGAGGCGCTGCGGTTGAAGGAGCCGCAACTCGGGTAGCAACTGAGGAAGCTGCCGACCACGTTGGACAGGCCCTGCCCGATGACTTCCTGGTCGATATCGACGTGCTGGCCGGATTTTACCGCCATGGCGCGGGCGATGACCGCGGACTGCATGAGCCCGAGGAAGGCGATGATGAAACCGCCCATCATCAGGCCTTCCGCCGCTTCATAGAAATTGGTGGGGCTGAAATCCGGCGCCGACAGTGGAAGCACTTCCAGCGACAGGTAGCCAAGCTTGTCGACGTTGATGTTGCCGGCGCCGAACAGGAAGTCGAGTAGCCAGCCGCCCGTCATTCCGACCACCACGGCAATGATGATGGCGGGCTGGCGCGGCGCCAGGCGCTTGACCAGCATGCCGGTGGCAACCGTCAGGATGCCCAGCGACGCGGCCCACCAGTTGACCTCCGGCAGGCGGAACAGCATGGCATACAGCGTGTCTTCCACAGGTTCGCCGGGATTGACGGTCAGGCCCAGGAAGTTGCCGATCTGCTGGACGATGATGATGATGCCCACGCCGGTGACGATGGCGACCATGACGGTGTGGGAGAAGTAGTTGAACACCACGCCCAGTTTCAGTACCCCGAACATGAGCTGGATGGCCCCGGCAATGAAGGTCAGCGTAAGCGTGTACATGATCCAGTCCGGCGTGCCGATGCTGGCGTAGCCGCCGACGATGGCGGCCACCATTACCGAGATCGATGTGTTGGGGCCGGACAGCACATGCCAGGAGGAGCCGAACAGGGCGCACACGAGCACCGGAAAGATCGATGTGTAGAGACCGATTTCCGGCGGCAGGCCCGCCATGGTCGCCAGCGCAATCGCCTGCGGCAGTATCAGGATGCCGGCCGCCACGCCCGCCCAGATGTCGTTGCGCACGGTCATGGCGTCCAGCATTGGCAGCCATTCGGTGAACGGCAGGAACCGACGCACCAGAGGGTGGGTGTTGGAGCGGTTCATGCCTAGTTGCCTCCGCCGGGCTTGGGCGAGAAACGGTTCATGAAGAACGAGGTCCGCGGGTCGTCCGGGCGGAAGTGGATCCACATGTACGCGGCCACGTCCAGCGCCTCGTCGTCGGTGAGGGTGTAGCCTGAACCGAGCGGCATGTTGGCCTTGATGAACTGCGCGGCGGTCTTCACCTTGTTGAGGCCCGCGGCGCGGTTGAACGAGTCCATGCCCCACAGCGGCGGAAACATGTAGCCGACACCGTTACGGTTCTTCTGTCCTTCCCCGTTCTCGCCGTGACACAGGGCGCAGCGGGTCTTGTAGATGATCTCTCCCTCGATGGGCGAAGGATCGTGGGTCTTTTTTATGTTGGCGAAACCGCGCCCCGGCAGCGCCACGCCGACCGGTGCGCCGGTGGACAGCCATTTGGCGTAGGTGACCAGGGCGTCCATTTCCGGTGCGTCCACGGTGGGCGCAATGCCGTCCATGCTGTACTTGAAGCAGGACTGGATGCGTTGCTGGAAGGTCACTACGCGTTTTGCCTTGTTGCGCGCTTCCGGGTAGATCGGGTAGGCCGCCCACAGCGGCGCCGCAAAGGGCTGGCGGCCCTCGGACAGATGGCAGCTCACGCAGTTGAGGCCGTTGCCGGCATAGCGCGGTGCATACTCCTGGGTGTTGACG
Source organism: Gammaproteobacteria bacterium (assembly GCA_015494295.1). Lineage (GTDB taxonomy): Bacteria > Pseudomonadota > Gammaproteobacteria > DSM-19610 > DSM-19610 > Thiogranum. Next base: position 14,516 of record WGBO01000033.1, read on the forward strand.
AAGATGTTGCGTCCCCAGCGGATCATGTCGCCGGTCTTGTCGTCCGGGATGTCGTCGTAGGCCGGGGGCACGAAGAATTCTCCGGGGTTGACCACCGGCACGGTGATCAGGTTGGTGGGCAGGCTTACCTGCGGTCGAACCAGCGTGGGTCGGACTTCGAGCTGGTCCAGGGGTTCCGCGCGCAGCGCGCCGCTGGCGGCGGCGAGTATCGGCAGTAAAAGTAGCATGCGTCTCATGGTTCCTTACTCCTGATTCACGCTGTACGACTTGTTGCTGTAGTAGCGCGCCGCGTTGATTTTGTCGCCGTCGGTCAGCAGGTTGGCGGTGTTCTTCATCATCGCGAACTGGTCGTTATCGCGCTCACCGTTCTGCCACTTGTTGATCTGACGGATGATGTACCTGGGCGGTTGTCCGGCCAGGGGAGGGAAGTGCTCGCCGAAGCCCTCGCCATTGGGCCCGTGGCAGGCATTACAGCGCGGCATCAGGTATTCCGGCTTGCCTCGCACCGCGAGTTCGTGGCCGCGCTCCAGGGTTTCGAAATCCACAGGTTCGGGATCGGCCTTGAACGGCAGGCTGGCGTAGTAGTGCGAGACGCTGTAGATCTCCTCGTCGCTGAGCGCGCGCGCGATGGGATTCATCATCGGGTCCTTGCGGATGCCCGGGGAATAGATGGTCAGATCCTTGTAGATGCGCGGCGTCTTTTCGTAGTCACGCGCAATCGGGTCGACCTTTACGCCCACGTCGAGCGGGTCGCGCGCGAAGTCCTGTAGCTGCTTGGCGATGTATTTCGGGTGCAGGCCCGCGAGTCGCGGATAGCCGAGTTCCTGGTTGCCCTCGCCGTTAGCGCCGTGGCAAGCGACGCAGGCGGTTACGCCTTCACGGCCGTTCAATGCCAGCGCCTTGCCGGCCGCGGCGGCGACGGGGTCGGTTTCCACCACCAGGTACTGCGGCGTATGGGTATAGCGATAACCGACGACGATCGCGACGCCGGCGGCGACCACCATGATCAGCATGCGCCGCACACGGGTTCCAAACAGTGTTTTCGTGACCATGTTCTCGTCTCCCGCCTAGCTGCCGCGCACGGCGACGGCCTGCAAGGGACCGGCGCCGCCGTCGGGCTCGTTGCTGTAGCGCAGGTGCAGCGAGCCGAACAGGTACATGCCGAGCGACATGGACAATACAAAGGTGAGTACCTGGGGGTTGCCGGTCACGCTGGATACCAGCGCCGGGCCCGGGCAGAAGCCCACCAGGCCCCAGCCGGTGCCGAACATGGCGGCGCCGGCAACCAGTGGCAGATCGATGTCGCGACGGGTGGGCAGCTGGAAACGGTCGCCGAAGGCACTTGTGTCCCGTTTGAGAATGAAAAGTTGCGCGATAAAGTAGGTCACCACAGCGCCCAGCAACACCAGCATCAGGCTCGGGTCCCAGTCGCCGGTGAAATCGAGGAAACCGATGACCTTTTCCGGCTGGGTCATGCCGGACAGCGCCAGGCCGATGGAGAAGCCGAAGCCGCTCAGGAACAGGATGAGGTTCGGCAGCATCAGATGGCCCCCCCGAAGTAACGGTTGACCACGATCGCGGCCAGCGCGCCGGTGGCGATGAAGGTGGCCGCGGCGACCATGGAGCGGGGTGCCAGGCGGCCGATGCCGCACACGCCGTGGCCGCTGGTGCAACCGTTGCCCAGGCGCGCGCCGAAACCGACCAGCAGCCCCGCGGCGATGACCGCGGGCATGGAACGGTCGACGCTGAATTCCAGGGCTTGCGGATAGAGCAGGCGGATAACGATGCCGCCGCTGAGCAGGCCGGCGACAAACAGCAGCCGCCACAGCGTGTCGCCACGCTTTGTCTGTAGCAGGCCACCGTATATACCGCTGATTCCGGCAATCCTGGCGTTGAAGTACAACATGGCTGCGCCGGCGAGGCCGATCAATACACCGCCGGCCAGTGCGCTTGCTGGCGTGAAGTTTTCCATTTTTTCCCGTCCCTATTCCCGGTGCCGGCTGTTGTTGTTGATCCGGCACGCGTTCAGCTTGTCCGCAGTGATCTGCGTTTGTTTGGTTATCCGTTCATGTTCAGCCATGAACGATCGTCACCACTTATGGCAAGTTACGGGCCAACATTCAGAAATGCTGTATAAACAGCTAGATACCGAATTTCATGGGCGGTTGTTCAGGCTGAGGGGCGGCGCCGGACCGAAGTGACAGGAATTTCGACAGAATTTGCCTGACATCCTCGTAACAGGGGTATTAGAGAATGGTTAAATATTTACATTAGAAAATCAGAGTATATTTTTATAATGAAATTATGTGTTCTTAACGGATTGAAATAACTTGATAAATCGTATCCTGCGTCGGTCCGTAACATAGGTTACAAACTGTCTGGCTTTCCGACGCTGACAGGTGTCCGACTGTCTATTTGTCATGTCAGGGCTGGCACATGGACACAGGTTTGGTGGGGGAATCGATCGAATAATCAGGCAATTGGTGACAAAGTCACATGAAGGATAAATATAGCAATTTGTGTGCCGGTTGCGGGTATTCGTTTCCGCGCTCAAGGTTGGACGGGCGCGGGTCGAAAACCGGCCATGGGAAAACGACATCGTATGCTGTTGGTCGCCGGCCTCTTGTTGCTGGCATTGCCGGTCGCCGGAGCGCTGGCGAGAGTGCAGTCCTTCGCGGCGGATTGGGAGGCTTCGCGTTGGGTAGTCGAGAGCGCGCCGCGCCAGTGCGCGCTGACGCACGATATTCCGCGCTTCGGGCGGGTGCGTTTCGAACAGCAGTCCGGTCGTCGCCTGACGTTTTTCCTGCAGGCCGACCAGCCGCCGGTGCGCGATCAGCAGGTACATATCCGTTCCGAACCCCTGCCCTGGAATTCCGGAC
>WGBO01000034.1 GCA_015494295.1 Gammaproteobacteria bacterium
CCCCTATTGTACCCGTGCGCGGGCGGGGCGGGCGGGAAACCCGCACGCATCGCGGGGCTTCTGGTCGCGGGCTTACGTCTTGCCCTGTTCCAGCGCGTCCAGGTAGCGCTCCGCGTCCAGTGCCGCCATGCAACCGGACCCGGCCGAGGTGACTGCCTGCCGGTAGATATGGTCGGCGACGTCGCCGGCGGCGAATACGCCCTCGATGCTGCACGCCGTGGCATCGCCGTCCAGGCCGCTCTTCACCGCCAGGTAACCACCCTGGTGCATCTCGAGCTGGCCGGCGAACAGGTCGGTGTTGGGCTTGTGGCCAATGGCGATGAACACGCCATCGAGCGAAATCTCACGGGTGCTGTCGTCCTTCACGTTGCGGATGCGCATGCCGGTCACGCCGCTGTCGTCGCCCAGCACTTCGTCCAGCACGTGGTTCCATTCAATGCTGACCTTGCCTTCCTTCTCACGCTCGAACAGGCGGTCCTGGAGGATCTTTTCGGCGCGCAGGGCGTCACGGCGGTGCACCAGGGTGACGTGCGAGGCAATATTGGACAGGTACAGCGCTTCCTCCACGGCGGTGTTGCCGCCACCGATGACGGCCACCGGTTTTTCCCGGTAGAAAAAGCCGTCGCAGGTCGCGCAGGCCGACACGCCGCGGCCCTTGAAGGCCTCCTCGGACGGCAGGCCGAGGTACTGGGCGGAGGCGCCGGTGCAGATGATCAGGGCGTCGCAGGTGTAGTGCCCGGCGTCGCCCTTGAGCAGCATCGGCTTGCGCTTGAGGTCCACCTCGTGGATGTGGTCGAACACGATCTCGGTGTTGAAGCGTGCGGCGTGTTCACGCATGCGTTCCATCAACTCGGGCCCCTGCAGGCCTTCCTCGCCCCCCGGCCAGTTTTCGACGTCGGTGGTGGTCATGAGCTGGCCACCCTGTTCCAGGCCGGTCACCAGCACCGGGTTCAGGTTGGCGCGCGCGGCGTAGATGGCGGCAGTGTAGCCGGCCGGGCCGGAGCCGAGAATCAGCAGGCGGCAGTGTCTGGTTTCGCTCATGTATAATCACTCCGAACAACGAGGGGGGTTGAAGTCTGTGCTGACGTGCCGGCATCCGGCAGAGGCGGCCCGCACTGGCCCGCGTATGGTACGGAATGCCCCGGACAGGGTAAAGGAGAAGCAATGCACATCGGGATACCCCGGGAGATAAAGCCGCTGGAAGGAAGGGTCGGGCTGGTGCCGGACGCCTGTTCCGAGCTGCTTGCCGCCGGTCACCAGGTGTTTGTCGAAACCGGCGCCGGCGAACTGTCGGGATATCCTGACGAAGCCTACCGCGCCGTCGGCGTCAAGCTGTGCGACTCGGCCGCCGCACTGTACGAGGCCGCAACCCTCATCGTCAAGGTCAAGGAACCGGTGGAAGGTGACCTGCGGCACCTGCGCGCCGACCACATCCTGTTCAGCTACCTGCACCTGGCGGCGGCACCGGCGCTCACCCTGCGCCTGCGGGAAATCGGCCTGACCGCGGTGGCTTTCGAAACCGTGCAGGAGGACGATGGCCATCTGCCCCTGCTGGCGCCGATGAGCGATATCGCCGGGCGCCTGTCCATACAACTGGGTACCGGCCTGCTGCACATGCCGCAGGGTGGCAAGGGTTTGCTGCTCGGTGGCGCACCGGCCGCGGCGCGCGGGCGGGTGGTGGTCATCGGCGCGGGCACGGCCGGTGGCGCCGCGGTGGGCGTGGCGGCCGCGCTGGGTGCCGAGGTCACTGTGTTCGACCGCAAGCGCGAAAGGCTGGAGGCGATGCGTGAAGTGGGGCCCAACGTCACCGCGCTGTATGCCTGGCCCGACCTCATCGAAGCGGCGGTACTGGAGGCGGACCTGGTGGTCGGCGCGGTGCTGATTCCCGGCGCCCGCGCGCCGCACGTGGTGACGGCGGGGCAGGTGTCACGCATGGCGCAGGGCAGTGTGATCGTGGACATCTCCGTCGATCAGGGCGGCTGCATCGAAACCACCCGGCCGACCGACTACCGCACGCCGACCTACGTGGTCGATGGCGTGGTGCATCTGGCGGTCACCAACATGCCGGGGGCGGTGCCGAAAACCGCCTCCCAGGCGTTGTCGGCGGCGCTGTCTCCCTGGTTGTTGCCGCTGGCGGAAGGGCTGCTCGACACCCTGCCGGCGTTACGCAGGGGCATCAATGTCCGGGGTGGGGAAATCTGCCATCCCGCCTTGCTATCCGCTGCCGATGCGCAGTAAAATTGCCCGATCTTTTAAGGTTTTAAAAACCATACTTAGCGAAAATTCTAATCTTGGCTCAAGCGCGTCGTAAAAAGCTGGACACCCCGGCGGGGATCAACCCACAGATCAGCAAGGGGCTGCGCGAGGGCATGCTGTTCATTCTCTCGGCGCTGGCCGTGTACCTGTTCCTGTCGCTGGTGACCTACAACGCGAACGACCCCGGCTGGTCGCACCGGGGGCCGGGCGACGAGGTGCGCAACTTCGGCGGCGTGGTCGGCGCCTGGTTCGCCGACATTTTCCTCTATCTGTTCGGGGTGATGGCCTATCTGTTCCCGCTGATGGTCGGGTTCAGCGGCTGGCTGGTGTACCGTGGCCGCACCCCGACGGGAGGCATCGACGTGCACGTGCTGAGCATTCGCTGGGCGGGCTTCCTGCTCACCGTGGCGTCCGGCTGCGGGCTGGCGACGCTGCATTTCCACGTCGCGCCCGGCAGTCTGCCGCTGGACGCGGGCGGCGTGTTCGGCAACCTGGTGGGGCAGGGGCTGGCTTCGCTGTTCAGCCAGCTCGGCGCCACCCTGTTCCTGCTGGCGCTGTTCCTGACCGGCATCACGCTGTTCACCGGCCTGTCGTGGCTGAGCCTGATGGACTGGACCGGCCGCCTGACCCTGGATTTCATCGCCTGGCTGGGTCTGCGCCTCGGAGACCTCAGGTCGCGCCTGGAAATGTACCGCGCTCGCCAGAAGCGCGAGGAACCGAGCGAGACGCGGCGCAAGAAACAGAAGATCGTGAAACGCAAGGCGCCGCGTATCGAGCCGGTCATCAAGAAGGTCGAAACCAGTGAGCGGGTGGAACGCGAGCGGCAGGTGAAACTGTTCGATGCGCCGCCCAACACCGAGCTTCCGCCGCTGGCGTTGCTGGACGCGGCGCGGGAGCATGTCGACGGCTACTCCGAGTCGGCCCTCGACGCCCTGTCCAAGCTGGTGGAGCTGAAGCTGGCGGACTTCGGCATCGAGGTGCAGGTGGTGGCGGTCCAGCCGGGACCGGTGATCACGCGCTTCGAACTGCAACCGGGATCGGGTGTGAAGGTCAGCCAGATCACCAACCTCGCCAAGGACATCGCCCGCGGCCTGTCGGCCATCAGCGTGCGCGTGGTGGACGTGATTCCCGGCAAGTCGGTCATCGGCCTGGAGATCCCCAACGAGAGCCGCGAAATCGTGGCGCTCAGCGAAATCCTGTCTTCCAGCGCCTACGACGAAATGGCATCGCCGCTGACCCTGGCGCTGGGCAAGGACATCGGTGGCCTGCCGGTGGTGGCCGACCTGGCGCGTATGCCGCACCTGCTGGTCGCCGGCACCACCGGTTCGGGCAAGTCGGTGGCCATCAACGCCATGGTGCTGAGCCTGCTCTACAAGGCGCTGCCCAGGGACGTGCGCCTGATCATGATCGACCCGAAGATGCTGGAACTGTCCGTCTACGAGGGCATTCCGCACCTGCTGACGCCGGTGGTGACCGACATGAAGGAGGCGGCCAATGCGCTGCGCTGGTGTGTCGGCGAAATGGAGCGGCGCTACAAGCTGATGGCGGCGCTCGGCGTGCGCAACATCGGCGGCTACAACAAGAAGGTGCAGGAAGCCATCGACAAGGGCGAGCCGATCCCGGATCCGCTGTTCAACCCCGAGGAGGCGCTGGAGGAGAACCCCGAGCCACCGATGCTGGAGCCGCTGCCGTTCATCGTCATCATTATCGACGAACTCGCCGACATGATGATGGTGGTGGGCAAGAAGGTGGAGGAACTGATCGCGCGCCTGGCGCAGAAGGCACGCGCCGCCGGGGTACACCTGATACTGGCCACCCAGCGGCCGTCGGTGGACGTCATCACCGGCCTGATCAAGGCCAACATTCCCACCCGCATCGCCTTCCAGGTGTCGTCCAAGATCGATTCGCGCACCATTCTCGATCAGCCAGGCGCGGAACAGTTGCTGGGGCATGGTGACATGCTCTATCTGCCGCCGGGCACCGCCATCCCCACCCGCGTGCACGGTGCCTTCGTCGATGACAACGAGGTTCACCGCGTGGTGGCGCACCTGAAGGGAATCGGCAAGCCGGACTATATCGAGGAAATCCTGCAGACCACCACCGATTTCCTGCCCGGCAGCGGTGGCCAGGAGAGTGGCGGAGACGACGCCGAGAGCGACCCGCTGTTCGACGAGGCGGTGCGCATCGTGACCGAGACGCGCCGGGCGTCGATTTCCGGCGTGCAACGGCGGCTCAAGATCGGCTACAACCGCGCCGCGCGCATGATCGAGCAGATGGAGGCGGGCGGCATCGTCGGCCCGCAACAGTCCAACGGCAACCGCGAAGTGCTGGCGCCCCCGCCACGGGAACCCTGAGGAACGCGTGCGCCATCACAGGGTCTATGCAGGGGAATACCGGTTGACACACGGGGCCGCACCATGAGAATCGATACCTTGTTTCGCGCTGGCCGGCGCGTCTTGCCGCTGCTGGCCTGCCTGCTGTTGGCGGCGCCCGCCGTGGCCGACCCGGTGGGCGATTTCTTCGCGCGCCTGGACAGCTTCGAGGCGACTTTCACGCAGCGCGTGGTGGACGCCGGCGGCGAACTGGTGCAGGAATCCAGCGGCGAAGTGTGGATCAGCAAGCCGGGCCGCTTCCGCTGGGACTACCGCAGTCCCTACCGGCAACTGATCGTGGCCGATGGCGAGCGACTGTGGAACTACGACGTGGACCTCGAACAGGCCACCATCAGCGCCATCGACGACACCCTGACCAGCACGCCGGCAATGCTGCTGAGCGGCGCGCGCCCGCTGGCCGAGGTGATGACGGTAACTTCCTTGCCCGATCAGGACGACGGACTCGACTGGTACCGGCTGGATCCGCGCGACGCGGACGCCGCGGTCGAGGCGGTGCGCATTGGTTTCCGCAATGGCGAACTGGCGGTCATCGAGGTGCGAGACAGCTTCGGCAACCGCACCCGCATCCGCTTCAGCAACATCCGCATCAACCCGCTGCTGGATCCGGCCCTGTTCCGCCTCGAACTGCCGCCCGGCACGGACGTGATCGGCGACGCGGCGTGAACGGGCAGGCCGCTTTCCGGCCGCTGGCGGATCGCATGCGGCCCACCTGCCTGGACGAGTTCATCGGCCAGTCGCATATCCTCGGTCCCGGCAAACCCTTGCGCCAGGCGGTGGAGAGCGGCCAGTTGCATTCCATGATCTTCTGGGGGCCGCCGGGGACCGGCAAGACCACCCTGGCGCACCTGCTGGCCAGGACGTCCGGCGCGGAATTCGTGGCGCTGTCGGCGGTGCTGGCCGGCGTCAAGGACGTCCGTCAGGCGGTGGAGACGGCGCGTCAGCGCCAGGCCGTCGAACAGCGCCGCACGCTGTTGTTCGTCGACGAGGTGCATCGTTTCAACAAGGCCCAGCAGGATGCCTTTCTGCCATTCGTGGAGGACGGCACGGTGCTTTTCGTCGGCGCCACCACTGAGAACCCTTCGTTTGAGCTGAACAACGCGTTGTTGTCGCGCGCGCGCACCTATGTGCTCAAGCGGCTGGACGAGGCGGACCTGCTGGCGGTGCTGCGCCGCGCGCTGGCGGACCACGAACGCGGACTGGGCGACGCCGGGCTGTCGCTGCGCGACGAACAGCTCGAACGGCTGGCCCGCGCCGCCGACGGCGACGCCCGCCGCGCGCTGGGCCTGCTGGAGATCCTGGCCGACCTCGCCGACGACGGTTGCGTGGACGACGCGGTGCTGGCGGAGGTGATCAGTGGCGGAGTGCGCCGCTTCGACAAGGGCGGGGAGGCGTTCTACGACCAGATTTCGGCGTTGCACAAGGCGGTGCGCGGGTCGGCGCCGGACGCGGCGCTGTACTGGCTGGCGCGCATGATCGACGGCGGCTGCGACCCGCTGTACGTGGCGCGTCGGGTGGTGCGCATGGCCTCCGAGGACATCGGCAACGCCGATCCCCGCGGCCTGGCGCTGGCGCTCGACGCCTGGGAGACACAGGAGCGGCTGGGCAGCCCGGAAGGGGAGCTGGCGATCGCCCAGGCGGTGGCCTACCTGGCCTGCGCCCCCAAGAGCAACGCCGTGTACATGGCCTGGAAGGCGGCCATGAAGGACGCCCGCCAGGAAGGCTCGCTGGAGGTGCCCCTGCACCTGCGCAACGCGCCGACCCGCCTGATGAAGGAACTCGGCTACGGCAAGACCTACCGTTACGCGCACGACGAACCCGATGCCTACGCCGCCAACGAGAACTATTTCCCGGAGGGGCTGGAAGGGCGCCGCTACTATTACCCGGTCGAACGCGGCCTGGAAATCAAGATCGCCGACAAGCTGGCCCGTCTGCGCGAGCGTGACCGGCGCGAGGCCGACAAATGAATGCGTGCCGGCAAGGCTTCCGGTATCCTTCGCGGCCATGAGTCAGGTACTTGCCATTGCCGGCGGAGGCGCGCTCGGTGCGCTGTTGCGTTACTGGGCATCCACGGCGGTCTACGCCATGGCCGGGCGCGGGTTTCCCTATGGCACGCTGGCGGTGAACGTGCTGGGCAGCCTGCTGATGGGTTTCCTGTACATCTGGCTGCTGGAGCGCAGCCTGGAAGGCGCCGCGGTGCGGGCCTTTCTGCTGATCGGTTTGCTCGGCGCGTTCACGACCTTTTCGACTTTTTCCATCGAGACCCTGATGCTCGTGGAGGGTGGTCAGTACCTTCGCGCGCTCATCAACACGCTGGCCAGCGTCGTGCTCTGCATTGGCGCGGCGTCGGTCGGCGTCATGCTGGCGAGGCAACTATGAACTGGGAAACGGTAACATTCGTGCGCGTCTATCTCACCGAGGCCGACCGGACGCTGGAGCCGCTGCTCAAGCGCCTGCACGACGAGGAAAAGGTGCGCGGCGTGACCGTGTTTCGCGCCGTCAGCGGTTTTGGCGGCAGCGGGCGCCTGCACACCGCCTCGCTGGTCGACCTGTCCCTGGATCTGCCGGTGACGGTCGAGTTTTTTGATGCGCCCGACAAGGTCGACCGCATCCTGGAACACCTCGCCGACCTGATCGGCGAGGGTCACATGGTCCGCTGGCAGGCGGAAATGAATCACTGAACCCCATCACACAAATAAAGAGAACGACATGCTGGACCCGAAACTTTTTCGCACCGATCTCGACGCCGTCGCCGCGCAACTGGCCCGGCGCGGTTTTGAGCTGGACACGGATCGCATCCAGGCGCTGGAAGCGCGCCGCAAGGAAATCCAGGTGCGTACCGAGTCACTGCAGGCGGAGCGCAACAGCCGTTCCAAAGCCATTGGCAAGGCCAAGGCCGCCGGCGAGGATATCCAGCCGCTGCTCGACGAGGTGGCCGGCCTGGGCGCGCAACTCGACGCCGCGCGTGGCGAACTGGAGCAGGTGCAGAAGGAACTCGACGCGCTGCTGATGGCGATTCCCAACATTCCCCACCCCTCGGTGCCGGAAGGCAGCGGCGAACAGGACAACCAGGAGATCCGCCGCTGGGGCGAGATTCCGGCATTCGATTTCGAGGTGCGGGATCACGTCGATATTGGCGAGGGTTTGGGCGGCATGGAGTTCGATGCCGCCGTCAAACTGTCGGGATCGCGTTTCGTGGTGCTGCGCGGGCCGCTGGCGCGGCTGCACCGCGCGCTGATCCAGTTCATGCTCGATACCCATACCGGCGCGCACGGTTACCAGGAATGCTATGTGCCTTACCTGGTCAACGCCGACAGCCTGCGCGGCACGGGCCAGTTGCCCAAGTTCGAGGAAGACCTGTTCGCGACGCGCGGCGACGATCCCTTCTACCTGATTCCCACGGCCGAAGTGCCGGTCACCAACCTGGTACGGGACCTGATTCTGGACGCCGACAAGCTGCCGTTGCGCATGACCGCGCACACGCCCTGTTTCCGTTCCGAGGCCGGTTCCTATGGCAAGGACACGCGCGGGCTGATTCGCCAGCACCAGTTCGAGAAAGTGGAGATGGTGCAGATCGTTCGGCCCCAAGCCTCCTACGATGCCCTGGAGGAACTGACGGGACACGCGGAAACCATCCTCCAGCGTCTCGGTCTGCCGTACCGGGTGGTCACGCTGTGCACCGGCGATCTCGGTTTCTCCGCCGCCAAGACCTACGACCTGGAGGTGTGGCTGCCGGCACAGGACACCTACCGCGAGATATCCTCGTGCAGCAACTTCGAGGACTTCCAGGCGCGGCGCATGAAGGCGCGCTGGCGCAACCCCGACAGCGGCAAGCCCGAACTGGTTCACACCATCAACGGCTCCGGGCTGGCCGTGGGCCGCACCCTGGTGGCGATTCTCGAGAACTACCAGCAGGCCGACGGTTCGGTGCGCATCCCCGAGGTGCTGCAGCCCTACATGGGCGGGCAGACGCAGCTCGTCGCGCAGGGCTGAGCGATCGGCGGTGACGCCGGCGCTAGTCGCCGGCGGCGGACGCGTCGGTGACAGGGATTTCGCAGCGCGCCACCTGGGCGGGCACCGGGCGTGCGATGTAATAACCCTGCACGTAGTCGACGCCGGTCTGGGCGAGCAGGCGCAACGTTTCCGGGTCTTCCACGAACTCTGCGACCGTGGTCTGGCCGAGGAAGTGCGCAATGTCGTTCATGGACACCACCATGGCGTGATCGGTGGGGTCGCGGGTGATGCCGCGCACGAACATCCCGTCGATCTTGATGCAGTCCACCGCCAGGTGCTTCAGGTGCGAGAAGGAACTGAAGCCGGTACCGAAGTCGTCGAGCGAGAAGTGACAACCGATGGCGGTCAGTTCGTTGATGACCTTCTGTGCCGCCGGAATGTTCGCGATGGCGCTGGTTTCGGTGATTTCCAGCGAGAGGCAGGACGGGTCGACGCGGTACTCGCGTAACAGCGACTTGATCACGTCGACCAGTTCCGGCCTAACCAGCGTCTGTCCGGCCAGGTTGATCGAAAAGATGACGTCCTTCCAGGTTTCGCAGAAACTCGCCAGTTGGCGAATGGCGTTGCGCAGCACCCAGAAGTCGATGTCGGGCATCATGTGGAAGCGTTCCGCGGTAGGGAGGAAGGCGCCCGGCATGATGAGCTCCTCGCGGCCCTTCAGGCGGATCAGCACTTCGAAGCACATGTGGGTCCGGGAAGGATCGTGGGCAATCTCGGCCCACAGGGCGCCAGCCTGCGAGGGGAGCGTGTCCAGGTCGATGCTCGACAACGGCAGTATGGGGTGGAAATACAGCTCGAAATGGTCGTCGTCGATGGCCGCGCGCAGGCGCGTGGACCAGTTCAGGTCACGGCCCATCTCGGAGCGGTGGTCGCTGCTGTCGACGTAGACGTGGGCCTGGTTGCCGCCGGCTTTCTTGGCGATGTGGCAGGCGATGTCCGCGTGCGCCAGCACATCGCCCGGGGAAGGCGTGTTGCGGTCGAACAAGGCGGCGCCCACGCTGCCGTGCACATCGTAGCAGCGTCCCTGGTAGCAGAACTTTCCTTCCCCAAGCACGGAGCGGAAGTCGTCCGCGGTCTTGCTCAGCAGCTCAGGGTCGATGTTGCGCAGCAGGACAGCGAACTCGTCGCCGCCAAGGCGCGCCAGGGTGTCGGTGCTGCGCAGCCGTGAGCGCAGTTTCTGGCCGACCTGCATCAGCATCTGGTCGCCGGCGTCGTGTCCAGCGGTGTCGTTGATGTACTTGAAACGGTCCAGGTCGATGTACAGCAGGGCGCTGCTTTCCTGGCTGCGGCGGAGGCGTTCGAACTCGGATTCCAGGCGTTCCTCGAAGTAAGCACGGTTGAACAGCTCGGTGAGCGAATCATGAGTGGCCTGCCAGCGCAGCTTTTCCTCGAAGGCCTTGCGTTCGGAGATATCCTGGAAGGCCACAACGGACCCTTCCTGGCGGCCCTTGAGGTACATGGGGAATACCGTGCACTCGACCGGCACCATGGTGCCATGGCGCGTCCAGAACACCGTTTCCCAGTTCTGCAGTATATCGGGCTGGCCGTAGGAACGATGCAGTTTGCTCGCCAGCCTGGATACGGCATTGCCGCGCGCGTCCGAGTAGTGGAACTTCTCCATGGGGCTTTCGCCGAGCAGTTCGTCCTGGTCCTCGTAGCCGAGTATGCGTAGCGCGGTGGGGTTGATGAAGGAGATTTTCCCCTCGTTATCGACACCGTACACCCCGTCGCCCACCGAGTGCAGGATGCTTTGCAGGCGCTGCCGCTGGGCCTCGATGGAGTTCTTGATGCGAATCGAGCGGCTCATCGCCGACACCCGCGCGAGGAACAGGTCGTCGACCTCGTTCTTGAACATGCACTCGGTTGCGCCGGCCTCTAGCGCGTCCTTGATCACCTGGTCAAGGTAGGTGCCGGTAAACATCGCAATGACGATGTCGCGCGTGGCGGCGTGGCGCTGCAGGCGCCGGCACAGTACATCGCCGTTCTCGTCCGGCATGAAATAATCGATGATGGCAATGTCGTACTGGCCCTGTTCGGCCTTCTCGAAGCCTTCCCGCACGTTCGATGCGACGTCCACCTCGTAGCCGTTGTTGATCAGGAGTTTGCGGTAGTAGGAGCGCACGCTCGGTGAATCGTCGACCAGCAACAGACGGATGCACTGGTTCTCGACCGGGATCGGCGGCTGGGAGATGTCGGGCAGGGGACTGTTGCAGCACAAGGTGGCCAGCGTTTCCGTCAGGGTCTTGCGGTCTGACCAGTCCAGCACCGCGGTGCAGGGGCGCTGCGCCACCCAGACCTTGATGGCGGCGTCCGGTGCATCGCACAGGATCAGCACCGGAATGCGGTTCAGTGGCTCGCTTTCCAGCAGCACCAGTATTTCGTCGGCTGCCGGGCGGGTATGGGCAGGCCAGCCGAGCACCACGGCCAGGGGTTTTGCCGAATCGGCAGTCAGCGTGGAGAGGGTTTCCAGCCCGACGTCGTAGCTGTCGGCCACCAGGACCTCGTGACCATCTTCCCGCAGCAGTTGGCGCAGCACGTAACGCTGCGTGGCGGACGCCTCTATCAGTAGAATAGTATTGGCAATATCAAGCATGTACCGGTGTAACTTCCCGGGTGCCCGTATATCGTCCGATGAATTATCAGGAACCGTTTCTCGTTGCTTTGTGTCCGTCCCGCTCCGACGGAAACTCTCTCCTTCCGTGACAGAATCGGCATTTCCCCGCGAACCTTGAGTCCCCCTTTATTTCAGGCAGAGGTGATTTCGATGAGGGTTTCGTCGGGGTTGACGCTGTCGCCCCTGGTGACGTGGACGGCCTTGACGGTGCCGGCGATGGGGGCCTGGATTTCGGTTTCCATTTTCATGGCTTCGGTGATGAGTACCGGGTCGCCGGCCTGCACCTGGTCGCCTTCCTGGACCAGGACGTCGATGACGGTGCCGGGCATGGAGGTGGTGACGTCGCCGGGGCCGGTGGCGCGCGGCCGGCGGCTGCCCTTGATGGAGGTGGTGTCGGACTCCTGGGTTTCCAGTTCGGACAGGGTTTCGACAATGACCTCTTCGGGCACGCCGTCGACTGTCATGTAGAAGGGGCGTTCCTGCTGGGCGGGATGGCCGGTGCCGGTAATCTGTATATGGTAGGTCTCGCCATGCAGGGTGATGTTGAATTCGGTCGGTTTCGGTCCACCCTCGCCGCTGCCCGCCGGCTCCAGCGCCTCGGGTACCAGGCTGCCGGCCTGGCGCTGTTCGAGGAATTCGCGGCCGAGTTCCGGGAACATGGCGTAGGTCAGCACGTCTTCCTCGCTGTGCGCCAGTTCGCCGATCTCGCGCCGCAGGCGATCCATCTCGTCGTCGAGCAGGTCGGCGGGGCGGACGTCGATCACGTCCTCGTTGCCGATGGCCAGTTGCCGGACCATGGGGTTGACCGCCCCCGGCGCGCGGCCGTAACGGCCCTGCAGGTACAGCTTGACCTCATTGCTGATGGTCTTGTAACGCTCGCCGGTGAGCACGTTGAGCACCGCCTGGGCTCCGACGATCTGCGAGGTGGGTGTGACCAGCGGCGGGTAGCCAAGGTCTTCGCGCACGCGCGGGATTTCCTCAAGCACTTCCTCGATGCGGTTCAGTGAACCCTGTTCGCGCAACTGTGTGTGGAGGTTGGAAATCATGCCGCCGGGCACCTGGTAGACCTGCACCCGCGTATCCAGGCCGGTCATCTCGCTTTCGAACTGGTGGTACTTTTTGCGCACCTCACGGAAGTAGAATCCGATCTCCTGCAGCGCCTTGATGTCCAGGCCGGTATCGGCGTCGGTATCACGCAGCGCCACCACCATGCTTTCGGTTGGCGGATGCGAGGCGCCCCCGGCAAAGGCGGAGATGGCGGTGTCGATGTGGCGGCAACCGTTTTCGATGGCTTTCAGGTGGCACATTTCCGCCACGCCGGCGGTGGCGTGCATGTGCAGGTGCACCGGCAGATCCACGGCGCCGGTCAGCGCCGCGAACAGCTCCGCCGTCACCCGCGGTGTGAGCAGGCCGGCCATGTCCTTGACCGCGATGCTGTCGCAACCCATGTCGGCGAGCTGCCGCGCCATGGCCACGAACTGTTCGATGCCGTGCACCGGGCTGGTGGTATAGCAGATAGTGCCCTGGGCGTGCTTGCCCGCCGCGCGCACCGCGGCGATGGAGGTTTCCAGGTTGCGCACGTCGTTGAGCGCGTCGAAGATACGGAACACATCCATGCCGTTGTCGGCGGCACGGGTGACGAAGGCGCGCACCACGTCGTCCGAGTAGTGCCGGTAGCCGAGCAGGTTCTGACCGCGCAGCAGCATTTGCAGCCGCGTGTTGGGCAGGGCCTCGCGCAACTTGCGCAGCCGTTCCCAGGGGTCTTCCTTGAGGTAGCGCAGGCAGGCGTCGAAGGTGGCGCCGCCCCAGACTTCCAGCGACCAGTAGCCGATACGATCCAGGCGGTCGCAAACCGGCAGCATGTCCTCGGTGCGCATACGGGTGGCGATAAGCGACTGGTGGGCGTCGCGCAGGATGACGTCGGTGATATGGGTTTTGCTCATGGCCTTGTTCTGTTTCCCCGGTAGCCTTGTCGTTGTCAGTAGCCGGCGTTGGCGGCGATGGCCGCCGCGATCACGGCCGCGAGTTCTCGGGTCGGACGGCTGGTCTTGTAGTTGACCAGTTCGGGATGGTCTTCCACGAAACCGGTGTTGAAATGCCCGGCCTGGAACTCCGGCACGTCGAGCACTTCCAGGTAATACGGAATGGTGGTCTTGACGCCGTACACGCCGGTGTCGTGCAGAGCGCGGCGCGCGCGCTGGATCAGTTCGTCCCATTCCAGCGCCCACACGGTGATCTTGGCGCACATGGAATCATAGTAGGGCGGAATGGTGTAGCCGCTGTACATGGCGGCGTCGGTGCGCACGCCCGGACCACCGGGCGCGAAGTAGCGGGTGATGCGGCCGAAACTCGGCAGGAAGTCGTTCTTGGGGTCTTCCGCGTTGATGCGGAACTGCATGGCATAACCGCGCCGGCCGACCTCCGCCTGCCTGAAACGCAGCGGCTGGCCATCGGCGATGCGGATCTGTTCGCGCACGATGTCCACGCCGGTGATGTTCTCGGTGACCGTGTGCTCGACCTGCAGGCGCGTGTTCATTTCCATGAAATAGAAGCGGTCGTTTTCGTCCATCAGGAACTCGACCGTGCCGGCGTTCTCGTAACCGGCCGCTTCGGCGGCGCGCACCGCCCACTGTCCGATGGTCTCGCGTTGCGCCTCGGTGAGTTGCGGGGAGGGCGCAATCTCGATCAGCTTCTGGTGGCGGCGCTGGATGGAGCAGTCGCGCTCGAACAGGTGAATGGTGTTGCCGTGGCGGTCGGCGAGAATCTGCACCTCGATGTGGCGCGGCCGGTCCACACACTTTTCCAGGAAGATTTCGGCGCTGCCGAAGGCCTTGCTCGCCTCCGACAGAACCCGTTCGTAGTTGTTGCGCAGCGCTGTTTCGTTGTTGCAGCGGCGGATGCCGCGTCCGCCACCGCCGGAGGTGGCCTTGAGCATCACCGGGTAGCCGATGTCGCGCGCCAGCGCCACCGCCTCCTCGACATCGCGCAGGTTCTCGTCGCTGCCCGGTACCACCGGCACGCCGGCTGCCTGCATCAGGCGGCGCGCCTCGATCTTGTTGCCCATGCGCCGGATGACGTCCGCGGAGGGGCCGATGAAGCGAATGCCGCGGCGTTCGCAGATGCGCGCCAGTTCCGGGTTCTCGGACAGGAAACCGTAACCCGGATGCAATGCGTCACAGCCGGTGGATACCGCCAGGTTGACGATGCGGTGGGCGTTGAGATAACCGGCCAGCGGGTCGTGGCCCACGGAAAAGGCCTCGCTGGCCTTCTTGACGTGCAGGGCATGGCGGTCCGGTTCGGCGTAGATGGCCACCGACTCGATCCCGGCTTCCTGGCAGGCGCGCACGATGCGGACGGCGATTTCGCCCCGGTTGGCGATGAGGATTTTCCTGATCAAGCGGCCTCCCTTGTGCGACAGGCGCCGGCTGGCGTCCGCCCGAAGCATAACGCGATTTTCCGTGTGCCGCGGGATAATACGTCAAAGAGCTTGTTTTTCTACGGAAAACCCGATCCCCTGTCAACTCCGAAGCACGTCCCGGGGACGTTGCTAACATACGGGTTTTTCAGCATTTTAGCTTTGACACTGGTGGCGGCCAGCGGGTATCATTACGCGCTTATGTTGGATCGTCTGCCTGAGCAAATCGAGCCGATGGGGCTTGCCGATGTCGGGCGCTCCTTCCGCGGCGTGGTGCCGGTGGACCGGCTGGACCGCTTGTCCGCACTGCTCACCTCGACGGAAGGCGAGTTGAAGGTCGAGATGGCGTTCAGTCTCGACGAGCGGCGCATCCGTACCCTGAAAGGCACGATCAAGGGCGAAGTGAGCCTGGTCTGCCAGCGCTGTCTGGAAGCGCTGCGCTATCCGCTCGACCTCGAGTTCAGTCTCGGCATTATTGCCAGTGATGACGAGGTCGTTCGATTGCCCGAGGGTTACGAGCCGTTGCTGGCCAGTGGCGATTCAATGAAGACCTTCGAGGTCATCGAGGACGAGGTGTTGCTGGCGGTGCCGTCCGTGCCCATGCACGAGGGCGAGGCGCATTGCCGGGCAGGCCATCTCGAGCACGAGAACCAGGTGGTGCCGGAACGGGAAAACCCGTTCGCGGTACTGGAAAAACTGAAACGCTGAAATACGCGCGAGCAAGCAGGAGATACACCCATGGCAGTACAAAAGAGCCGCAAGACACCTTCCCGGCGTGGCATGCGTCGTTCGCACGACGCTCTGAAGGGCGCGGCGCTGTCTGTCGAACAGACCACGGGCGAGACCCACCTTCGTCACCACATCAGCCCCGATGGTTACTATCGCGGCCGCAAGGTTGTCAATAAAGACCTTGACTGATCCGCGTTGCGGGTTTCGGGCGTTCGTCACTTGTTCAGGACACGCTGCTTCCTCCGGGAGCAGCGTGTGTTTTTTAGTGCATGACTGAAAAAATCATCATAGCGCTGGATGTCATGGGCGGCGATCACGGCGTCGACGTGGTGTTGCCGGCCGCGGCGCGCACGCTCGCCAGGCGCAGCGACATTGGCCTGTTGCTGGTTGGCGACCAGGCCATCATCGAACGTTCGCTGAAGGAACTGGGGCTGGACGGCCACGCCGGCATCGAGATCCAGCACGCCTCGCAACGCGTGGAAATGGACGAACTCGCCTCGCACGCGTTGCGTTTCAAGAAAGACTCCTCGATGCGCGTGGCCATCAACATGGTCAAGGAAGGGCGCGCCCAGGCCTGCGTCAGCGCCGGCAATACCGGCGCGCTGATGGCCACCGCGCGCTACGTGCTGAAAACGCTGCCCGGGATCGACCGCCCGGCGATCTGTACCTCGTTGCCGTCCATGAAGGGTCATACCTGGATGCTCGACCTGGGCGCCAACATTGACAGCACCGCAGAGCAACTGTTCCAGTTCGCGCTCATGGGTTCGGTGCTGGCCAGCGCCCTCGACCATGTCGAGGCCCCGCGCGTGGGCCTGCTCAACGTTGGCGAGGAGGAAATGAAGGGCAACGAAACCGTGAAGGAGGCCGCCGGCCTGTTGTCGTCGGGCGCGCTGAACTACATCGGTTTCGTGGAAGGCACCGACGTCTATTGCGGCGATGTCGACGTGGTGGTCTGTGACGGCTTCGTCGGCAATATCTCGCTCAAGACCAGCGAGGGCGTGGCGAAAATGATCGCCCACTTCATCAAGAAGGAGTTCACGCGCAATATCTTCACCCGCATCGCGGCGCTGTTCGCCCTGCCGGTGCTGAAGGCGTTTCGGCGCCAGATCGATCCGCGGCGCTATAATGGCGCCAGCCTGCTCGGGCTGCGTGGCTCGGTGATCAAGAGTCACGGCGGGGCCGATGTGCTGGCGTTTGCCAACGCTATCGATGTCGCGGCCGAGGTGGTCGAACAAAACGTGCCGGAACGTATCAAGTCCCGGCTGCAGGTAATCCTCTCCGAAAGGCAGGCGGGCTGATGTATTCACGCATTACAGGGACAGGTGGCTATCTTCCGGACAAGGTGTTGACCAACGCCGATCTGGAGAAAATCGTCGATACCACGGACCAGTGGATTCGCGAACGTACCGGCATCAGCAAGCGGCACGTGGCCGCCGAGGGTCAGTTTACCGTCGACCTCGCCGAACACGCCGCGCGCCGCGCGCTGGAAGCCGCGGGCCGTGACGCGCAGGACGTGGATCTCATCATCGTCGCCACCACCACCCCGGACCGCGTGTTTCCGAGCACCGCCTGCCTGCTGCAAAAGCGGCTCGACCGTCACGGCTGCGCCGCCTTCGATATCCAGGCGGTGTGCACCGGTTTCGTCTACGCGCTGGGTATCGCCGACAAGTTCGTGCGCACCGGCGCCGCCAGGTGCGCGCTGGTGGTGGGGGCTGAAACCCTGACGCGCCTGCTGGACTGGAACGACCGCAGCACCTGCGTGTTGTTCGGCGACGGCGCCGGCGCAGTAGTGCTGGAGGCCAGCGAGGAACCCGGCATTCTCTCCACTCACCTGCATGCCGACGGTGCCTACGAACACCTGCTCACGGTGCCCGGTGGCGTCAGTCAGGGCTACGACAGCCTCACCGACGGCCACGGTTATGTCACCATGAAGGGCAACGAGGTGTTCAAGGTCGCGGTCAACACGCTGGGCCGCATCGTCGATGAAACCCTGGAAGCCAACAAGCTGGAAAAATCCGACATCGACTGGCTGATTCCGCACCAGGCCAATATCCGCATCATCCAGGCCACCGCGCGCAAGCTCGGCATGTCCATGGATCATGTGGTTGTCACCGTCGACGAGCACGGCAACACGTCCAGCGCCTCGGTGCCGATGGCGCTCGACGTCGCGGTGCGCGACGGCCGTATCAAGCCGGGCGAAATGCTGCTGATGGAAGCATTCGGCGGCGGTTTCACCTGGGGTTCCGTTCTTCTCAAATTCTGAACCGCGTATCAATCAATGACATCTTCAAATATCGTCAACAGCCTCGCCATGGTATTCCCCGGGCAGGGCTCGCAGTCGGTCGGCATGCTGGCGGCACTCGCCGACGAATTCCCCCAGGTCACCGACACCTTCGCCGAGGCATCTTCGGTGCTCGGCTACGACCTCTGGGAACGCGTGCAGAACGGCCCCGCCGACCTGCTCAACCAGACCAGTTGCACCCAGCCCGCGATGCTCGCGGCCGGGGTCGCCACCTGGCGTTGCTGGCAGGCGCGCAGCGATGTGTTGCCGGCCCTGATGGCGGGGCACAGCCTGGGTGAATACACCGCGCTGGTGTGCGCCGGTGCGCTGGACTTCGCCGACGCCGTGGCGCTGGTGGAAAAGCGTGGCGAGTACATGCAGCAGGCCGTGCCCGAGGGCGTGGGCGCCATGGCCGCGATTCTCGGCCTCAGCGACGAACAGGTACAGGCCGTGTGCGATGAGGCCATGCAGGGCGAGGTGGTCAGCCCGGTCAATTTCAATTCGCCCGGCCAGGTGGTCATCGCCGGCCACGCCGCCGCGGTGGAGCGCGCCCTGGGCCTGGCGAAGGATGCCGGCGCCAGGCGCGCGCTGCCGCTGCCGGTGTCGGTGCCGTCGCATTGCAGCCTGATGGAGCCGGCCGCGCAACAGTTGGCCGAACAACTGGCCGATGTCACCCTGCGGACGCCTTCCATCCCCGTCATTCACAATGTCGATGCCCAGGCGCACGACCAGCCGGACGCCATCCGCGAGGCGCTCGCCGCGCAGTTGCACCGCCCCGTGCGCTGGGTCGAGTGTGTGCGCGCCATGCAGGGGCAGGGCGTGACCACCCTGGCCGAGGCCGGTCCCGGCAAGGTGCTGGCGGGGCTTGCCAAACGTATCGAGAAATCGCTGGCCGCGATACCGCTCCAGACCGCCGCGGACCTGGACAAGGCCGTCGCCGCCATAGCCTGAAACCTTGCGGAGAATCGAGACATGTCACTGGATGAACAGATAGCATTGGTTACCGGCGCCAGCCGGGGTATCGGTCAGGCCATCGCGCGCGCGCTGGGCGCGCAGGGCGCCCGCGTCGCCGGCACCGCCACCACCGAAAAGGGCGCGGCCGCCATCCAGGCCGATTTCGAGGCCCAGGGCATCGACGGCGCCGGGCTGGTGCTGAACGTGACCGACAACGACTCGGTGGCCGCGGTGATGGACGCCATCAAGGAGCGCTTCGGCGCCGCACCGACCATCCTCGTCAACAATGCCGGCATCACCCGCGACAACCTGCTGATGCGGATGAAGGACGATGAATGGAACGATGTCATCGACACCAACCTGAATTCGGTGTTCCGCCTCAGCAAGGCGGTGTTGCGTGGCATGATGAAAGCGAAGCAGGGCCGCATCATCAACATTGCCTCGGTGGTCGGCGCCACCGGCAACCCCGGGCAGGCCAACTACTGCGCAGCCAAGGCCGGCATGATCGGTTTCACCAAGTCACTGGCGCGCGAGGTCGGTTCGCGCGGCATCACCGTGAACGCGGTGGCGCCGGGTTTCATCGATACCGACATGACGCGCGAGTTGCCCGAGGATCAGCGCAAGGCCCTGATTGGCCAGGTGCCGCTCGGACGGCTCGGCGCGGCCGACGATATCGCCGCCGCCGTTGCCTTCCTGGCCTCTCCGCAGGCCGGGTATATCACCGGCGAAACCCTGCACGTCAACGGCGGCATGCACATGGCGTAGCGCTAAATCGGTTTATAAATATACTGCAAGCCACTGTTAAAAAAGATTTAAATGATTCACAATACGCCGCCCCCAAACACGCTCGGACAGGGTGGCACAGTGATAACTGGACGACTGGCGCGGCTAACGGCTTTTCACTAAAATACGCGCGCAGTCACGACTGAATACTAAATTAACTGAGGAACTTTCAGCGATGAGTAATGTTGAAGAACGCGTCAAGAAGATTGTCGTCGAGCAGTTGGATGTCAGCGAGGATGCTGTAACCAACGAGGCGTCGTTTGTTGATGACCTGGGCGCGGACTCCCTGGATACCGTGGAACTGGTTATGGCGCTCGAGGAAGAGTTCGAGTGTGAAATCCCGGACGACGAGGCGGAGAAGATCGGCACCGTCCAGCAAGCGATTGACTACGTCAGCGCCCACCTCGGTTAATTACCGCCTTTATCGATTACGGAACGCTGGTCACCCGTCCGGGTGCCGGCGTTCCGGTCTTTATGTCACCTTGGTTTTGTTCAACGGACTGGAGTAGGACACTGTGTCGAAGCGTCGCGTAGTGGTTACGGGCCTGGGCGCTGTCACGCCGGTCGGTCTGACCGTTCCCGAAACCTGGGACAGCATTCTCGCCGGCAAGAGTGGCATCCGACCCATCACCGCTTTTGACGTTTCGGCTTTCCCGGTGCGCTTCGGCGGCAGCGTGCAGGGTTTCGACATTACCGAATACGTGTCGAAGAAGGATGCCCGCAAGATGGACACCTTCATCCACTACGGCGTGGCGGCCGGCATGCAGGCGCTGCGCGACGCGGGCCTGGAAGTGACCGAGGCCAACGCCGAGCGTATCGGCGTTTCCATCGGCGCCGGCATCGGCGGCCTGCCCGGTATCGAAAAGAACTACCATGCCTACCTGGAGGGCGGCCCGCGCAAGATCTCGCCGTTCTTCGTGCCGTCCAACATCATCAACATGATTTCCGGCAACCTGTCGATCATCTTCGGTCTGAAGGGGCCGAATATCGCCATGGTGACCGCCTGCACGACCGGCACCCACAGCATCGGCGAGGCCGCGCGCATCATTGCCTATGGCGATGCTGATGTCATGCTCGCGGGTGGCGCGGAAATGGCGACCACCCACACCGGTCTCGGCGGCTTCGCCGCCGCCAAGGCGCTGTCGACGCGCAACGACGATCCCGAAACCGCCAGCCGGCCCTGGGACCTGGACCGCGACGGCTTCGTGCTCAGCGACGGGTCCGGCGTGCTGGTGCTGGAGGAGTACGAGCACGCCCGCGCGCGTGGCGCGCACATCTATGCGGAGCTGGTGGGCTACGGCATGAGCGGCGACGCCTACCACATGACCCAGCCGTCGCCGAATGGCGAGGGCGCGGCGCGCTGCATGCGCAATGCCCTGCGTGACGCTGGCCTCAACGCGCAAGACGTGGACTACATCAATGCCCACGGCACCTCCACGCCTGCCGGCGACCTGGCCGAGGTGAGCGCCATCAAGATCGCGCTGGGCGAACACGCGCAGCGCGTGGCGGTGAGTTCCACCAAGTCCATGACCGGTCACCTGCTGGGCGCCGCCGGTGGCATCGAGGCGGTGTTCTCGGTGCTCGCCATTCGCGACCAGGTGGCGCCGCCCACCATCAACCAGTTCACGCCCGATCCCGCGTGCGATCTCGATTTCGTGCCCAACGAGGCGCGCGACATGCGCATCGACGTCACCATCTCCAACTCGTTCGGCTTCGGCGGCACAAACGGGACGCTGGTTTTCGCGAAACTGCGGTGACGCGCGCGTCGGCGCGGCGGGACGACACGCTTCGGATGCCTGGCCATGGCGAGTAAAGCGCGACGCGCGACAGTGGGGGAGAACGGCGTGCACATGCGGCTGTTGCCGTATTGCCCCGACCTGCTGGCGCTGCACCAGGCTTTCCCCGAACGTTATCCGCACCTGCTGGAAAGCCGTGCGGCGGGCGGGCAGGGGCGTCACGACATCCTGTTCGCCTTTCCCGGCGAATCCATCGAGTTGCACGATGCCGGCGAACCCGATTTTCTCTCTGCCCTGGACGAAGCCTGGCGCGCCGAAGCCTGCGAGCAGGGCGCCGGATCGTTGCCGTTCCGGGGCGGCTGGTTCCTCTATCTCGGCTACGAACTGGCCGCCCAGATCGAACCGCGCCTGCGCCTGCCGGCCGATGACAGTGGCCTGCCGGTCGCCTGCGCGACGCGTTTTCCCGCCGCGCTGATCCATGATCGAAACGAAGGGCGCACGGTGCTGGTCGCCGAGCAGCCGGAATTGCTGGAGGCCATCGAATCGGATCTTGCCGCCGTGCCGGAGTCGCCGCCGCGGATGGCGTCCGCGATCGTGCGTCTGCGCGAGGAACCCGACGCCCACTACCTGGACGCGGTGGCGCGGGTGCTCGACTATATCCGTGACGGCGACGTGTTCCAGGTCAACCTGTCGCGGGCCTGGTCGGGCGACTGGCCGCGCGGGCTCGACAGCGCGCAACTGTACCGGCGCTTGCGCGATGCCAACCCGGGGCCGTTCAATGGTCTGGCCACCTTCGGTGACCGCGCGGTGCTGAGTTCGTCGCCGGAACGGCTGGTGGAGATGCGCGGAGACTGCATCCAGACCCGTCCCATCGCCGGTACCCGGCCGCGCGCCGTCAGCGCCGAGCAGGACAGCGCCCTGTCGCGAGAACTGCTGGCGCACCCCAAGGAACGCGCCGAGCACATCATGCTCATCGACCTGGAACGCAACGACCTCGGTCGTGTCGCCGTGCCGGGCAGTGTCGAGGTGAGCGAACTGATGGCGCTGGAATCCTACGCCAGCGTGCACCACATCGTTTCCAATGTGCGCGCCCGCAAGCGGCCGGGCGTCACTCCGGGGCAGGTGGTGCGCGCGGTGTTCCCGGGCGGTACCATTACCGGGTGCCCGAAAGTGCGCTGCATGGAAATCATCGCCGCGCTGGAGGGCGGCGCGCGCGGGGCCTACACCGGGTCCATGGGCTACCTGAATCGTGACGGCAGCCTCGACCTGAACATACTGATCCGCACCCTGGTGCGCAGCGGCGGGCGGCTGGGATTCCGTGCCGGCGCGGGAATTGTCGCGGACTCCGATCCGCAACGGGAACTGGACGAGACGCGCGCCAAGGCAGGCGCCATGCTGCGCGCGCTGGAGGGGGGGGAATGACACAGGAGGTATCTTGCCTGGTGGACGGCCGACCGGCCGACGCCGTGCCGGTCGACGACCGAGGGTTCCAGTACGGGGACGGGCTGTTCGAAACCTGCCGCGTGGAGGATGGACGCGTGGCCTGCCTGACGCGTCACCTGGCACGGCTGTCGGCCGGTTGCGAACGACTGGGCTTTCCGCAGCCGGACCTGGTGGCCCTGCGCGCGGAGATCGAATCCTTCGTCGCGGCTATGCGGCAGGGTGTCCTCAAGCTCACGCTGACGCGCGGCAGCAGCGCGCGCGGTTACGGGCCGGCCGGCGACACCCGGCCGCGGCGCGTCCTGTGCCTGTCGCCGTTGCCGGACTGGCCGTCGGAGGCGCAGCGCGACGGCGTGCGCCTGCGCTTCTGCGACACCCGCCTGGTCATCAATCCGCGGCTGGCCGGCATCAAGCACCTCAACCGCCTGGAGCAGGTGCTGGCGCGCCGCGAATGGCACGACGAGGCGATCCGCGACGGCCTGATGTGCGATACCCGCGAGCGGGTCATCGAAGGCACCATGAGCAACCTGTTTCTGGTGACCGGTGGCGTGCTGCACACCCCCCGGCTCGATGAATGCGGCGTGGCCGGCGTCATGCGCTCGGTGGTCATCGACCTTGCCGAACGGGAGGGCATGGTGCTTGAAATCGGCGATATTTCTCGACACGATGTGCGCTACGCGGACGAACTGTTCGTGTGCAACAGCCTGATCGGCATCTGGCCGGTCGCGAGCATCGATGGCATGAACGATTACCCGGTGGGCGACATGACGCGCGCCCTGCAGGACAGGCTCGCCGCCGGCGAGACCGCCACGCATAACTGGTATCCAAGGTGACCGAACCCCTTCCCGCCACACCCAGCGCCACCGACCGCCTGTTCCGGCTGGCCGGCCTGCTGCTGTTGCTGGCCAGCTTCGGCGGTGCCTGGCTGGCGATGGATTTCGACAGTTTCCGATCCACGCCGCTGGCGCTGGCGCAGGAAGAGACCCTGCTGGTGCGCCCCGGCACGTCCCTGAAGGCCGTGGCGGCCGAACTGCGTCAGCGCGGCATCCTGCAACAGCCCACCTACCTGGTGCTGCTGGCGCGCTGGCTGGGCGTGGCGGGAAAGATCAAGGCGGGCGAGTACAGGCTGCGACCGGGCACCACGTCAGAACAACTGCTCGAACAACTGACCGCGGGACAGGTGCGCCAATATGCGCTGACTCTCATCGAGGGCGAAACCTTCCGCGACATGATGAAACGTATCGCCGCCGCGCCGGCGCTGGAACAGACCCTGCCGGAGCACGAACCGGGCACGGTCATGGCGGCCATCGGTTATCCCGGCCTGCACCCGGAGGGGCGTTTCCTGCCGGAGACCTACCACTACCCGCGCGGCACCCGCGACGTCGATCTGCTGCGGCGCGCGTTCCGCGAGATGGAAGCCTTCCTTGACCGCGAATGGGCGCGGCGCGCTCCCGACCTGCCGCTGAAGACGCCCTACGAGGCACTGATACTGGCGTCCATCGTCGAGAAGGAAACCGGCCTGGCTTCGGAACGCCCGCAGATCGCCGGCGTGTTCATCCGCCGCCTGAACAAGGGCATGCGCCTGCAGACCGACCCCACTGTCATCTACGGCATGGGCGATCGTTTCGACGGCGACATCCGCTTCCGCGACCTGCGCCGCGACACGCCGTACAACACCTACACCCGCGCCGGCCTGCCGCCAACGCCGATCGCCATGCCCGGCAAGGCGGCGATCCGCGCGGTGCTGCACCCCGCGGACGGCGACAGCCTGTACTTCGTGGCGCGCGGCGACGGCAGCCACGAGTTTTCCGCCACCCTGGCCGAACACAACCGGGCCGTGGACCGCTACCAGAGAAAGAGGCGCTGACCCCGTGAGCCAACCCGCATATCCCGGACGATTCATCACCCTGGAAGGGGGAGAGGGCGCCGGCAAGTCCACCAACGCCGACTACCTCGCGCAACGCCTGGAAGCCGCCGGCATACGCCTGTTGAGGACCCGCGAACCCGGGGGCACGGCGCTCGGCGAACGTATCCGCGAACTGTTGCTGGATACCGCCAGCGACGGCATGCACGCCGACACCGAACTGTTGCTGATGTTCGCGGCGCGCGCCCAGCATATCCACGAGCGTATCCTGCCGGCCTTGCGCGCCGGGGCGTGGGTGCTCTGTGACCGCTTCACCGACGCGACCTACGCCTACCAGGGAGGCGGTCGCGGCATCGACGTCGCGCGCATCGCGCAACTGGAAGACTGGGTGCAGCAGGGTCTCCAGCCGGATATGACCATCCTTTTCGACCTGCCGGTGGAGACGGGCCTGGCGCGCGCCGGGGCGCGAGGCGAACTGGACCGTTTCGAGCGCGAGCAGCAGGCGTTTTTCGAGGCGGTTCGCCAGGCCTACCTGCAACGCGCGGAACGGGAACCGGCGCGGTTCCGGGTCGTGGATGCCGGGCAGCCGCTGGACGCCGTGCAACGCCAGCTCGACACGCTGGTCGACGAACTGCTCGCGCAACGCACCGGGGAAGGGGCATGACAGACATGGCGCCCTGGCTGGAAGCGGGCCGGGATACCCTCAACCGCGCCCGTCTCAAGGGACGCATGCCACACGCGGTGCTGCTCAGTGGCGCCGAGGGTGTCGGCAAGCGGCTGTTGTCTGAACGTATCGCCCATGCCCTGTTGTGCGAGTCGCCGAACGACGATGGGGACGCCTGCGGCCGGTGCGCGGCCTGCGGCTGGCTGCGCGCCGGCACCCATCCCGATCTGTTGACCCTGGAGCCCGAGGAAGCCGGCAAAGCGATCAAGGTCGACCAGGTGCGCGCCCTGTGCGCCGACCTGGCCATCACCAGTCACGGCGGGCGCTACAAGGTAGCGATCCTGCGCCCCGCGGAAGCCATGAACGTCAATGCCGCCAACAGCCTGCTGAAGACCCTGGAAGAGCCCACCGCCAACACCCTGCTGGTGCTGGAGACCGCGGCGCCGGGCCGCCTGCTGGCCACGGTGCGCAGCCGCTGCCAGCAGATACCGCTACCCGTGCCGCCGCCGGCGCAGGCACTGCAATGGCTCGCCGGGCGCGGTCTGGAGGGCGATGCGGCCCGGCTTGCCCTGGACATGGCCGCTGGCGCGCCGCTGAAGGCGCTGGAGCTGCACGAGCAGGGCGCCGGTGCGGAGCTGGAGGAATGCCTGGGACAGCTCCAGGCGGTCGCTGAGGGCCGTACAGACCCGCTCGCGGTAGCCGGCGACTGGCAGGGCGACGGGGAAGCCTTCCGCCTGCGTAGTTGGCGCCAGTGGGTGCAAGGGCTGATCCGCTGGAAACTGGCGTCCGGTGCCGACAGCGGCCCGCTGGAGCTGGCGCAGAAGTTGCAGTCAGTAGCGGAGTCGGTAGACTGTAAAAGTCTTTACGCATTCCTGGACCGGCTGGACAGAGCGTTGGGCACGCTGGGTTCGGGCCTGAACCGCCAGTTGGTGCTGGAAGACCTGTTGACGCGTTGGGCGGCAATGCCGGCCAGGCGTCAAAAACGCGTCACACAAGGCAGCAGGTAGACGAAGTTATGGCAATGAAACCCGGTGGCGGAGCCCGACAGGGCATCCTTTCGCTGACTATCAAAGACAAGAGCGCGCTGTATGCCGCCTACATGCCGTTCGTGAAGAACGGCGGCCTGTTCATTCCCACCAACAAGACCTACCAGCTCGGCGACGAGGTGTTCATGTTGCTGACCCTGATGGACGAGCCGGAAAAAATCCCGGTGGCGGGCAAGATCATCTGGATCACCCCCAAGGGCGCGCAGGGCGCCCGCGCCGCCGGTATCGGCGTCCAGTTCAGCGACAGCGGCGACAGCTCCGCGCAGAAGAAAATCGAAACCTACCTGGCCGGCGCCCTCACCGCGGACCGGCCCACCCACACCATGTAAACCCGCGCGGCCGTGCCCGGCCGCGCCCTCGATTCAAGGTTCCCCCGCTATGCTGGTTGATTCCCATTGCCACCTCGACATGCTCAAGCTCGAAGACGAGACCCTGGACGATATCGTTGCCGAGGCGCGCGAAGCGGACGTCAGGAAAATGCTGTGCGTGTCGATCAGCCTGGAACGCTTCCCGGCGATGATGGAGCTGATCGAACCCTGGCCGCAGATCCTGGCCTCGGTCGGCGTGCATCCGGACGGCACCGACGGCGAAGACCCGGACGAGGAACGGCTGGTGGCGCTGGCCGACAACCCGCGCATCGTGGCCATTGGCGAGACAGGCCTGGACTACTACCGTGTCGAGGGCGACACCGAATGGCAGCGCGAGCGTTTCCGCCGCCACATCCGCGCCGCGCTGGCCACCGGCAAGCCTTTGATCGTGCATACCCGCCAGGCCAGGGAAGACACCCTGCGCATCCTGAAGGAGGAGGGCGCGCGCGACGTGGGCGGCGTGCTGCATTGCTTTACCGAGGACTGGGAGATGGCGAAAGCGGCCATGGACCTCAACTTTCACATATCCTTCTCCGGCATCGTCACCTTCCGCAACGCGCTGGAACTGAAGGAAGTCGCCAGGCAGGTGCCCGCGGAACGCCTGCTGGTGGAAACCGACGCGCCGTTCCTGGCGCCGGTGCCGAAGCGCGGCAAGAGCAACCGGCCGGCCTGGGTGCGTCACGTGGCCGAATACGTTGCGGAACTCCGCGGTGAATCGTTCGAGGACGTGGCGGCGGTTACGACGGAGAATTTTCAAGCCTTGTTCGGCGCTCGGGGTAGTGCGTGATGTTGATAAAGCCTGCAAGCCACCTGCCGATACCCGTGCGAAGCAGGGCAGGGATTTCCCTTGTTGTCACGCATTCTGCGCGGGCCCGGACGCCCGGTTGAACCGATAACCCGTCCGGGGGACAAGGTGGAAAGACGACGAGCCAGACGCGACCCGATCCGGGTCGATATCGACATTGCCCATCCGGGTACCGGCCGGTGTCACGGCCACGTGGAGAACATCAGCCGCCTCGGCGTGTCCGTGGTTCTGGCGGCGGGCGAAGTGCCGGCCTGCCAGCAGTCGGTGATGCTCAATTTCCGTTTGTGGACGGGCAGCGAGACGCTGTGCCGCAAGCTCTATTGCCGTATCGTGCGGCGCGAGGAAGGGCGGCTGGCGCTCACCTTTGCCGAGAACGACATTGTCAGCGAGGCCGTGGTCCAGGACCTGATGTTCTACGACCAGCGCGGCGGCGCGTGCGCAAGCGCGCTCAGTGATCCCGGTACATCTCCTCGATCTCCTGCGCATAACGCTCGCAGATCCTGTCGCGCTTGAGTTTCAGCGTGGGGGTGATCAGGCCGTCCTCGATGGTCCAGGGTTCGAGCTGGCAGTGCACCCGGTGGATGCGCGCATAGCCGGGGAAGGCGCTGATCTGGCGCGCGACGCGTTCCAGGATCGCTTCGTTCACGCGTGAACTGTTGCAGGTGGCCGGGTCGTCCGGGTCGACGCCCAGTTGTTCGGCCAGCAGCTTCCACTGCTCCGGATTCAGCACCAGCAGCGCGCTGAGGAAGGGACGGTTGTCGCCGATCACCAGCGCCTGTTCGAACAGGGGGTCGGCGGTAATGGCCATTTCCATGTCGGCCGGCGGCACCTTCTCGCCGTTGGCGAGCACGATGATTTCCTTGATGCGGCCGGTGATGTAGAGCTGGCCGTTCTCGATCCGGGCCTTGTCGCCGGTGTGCAGCCAGCCTTCCTCGTCGATGATGTCGCGCGTGGCCTTTTCGTTGGCCCAGTAGCCCAGCATGACGCCGGGGCT
This sequence comes from Gammaproteobacteria bacterium, assembly GCA_015494295.1. Classification (GTDB taxonomy): domain Bacteria; phylum Pseudomonadota; class Gammaproteobacteria; order DSM-19610; family DSM-19610; genus Thiogranum. The sequence continues at coordinate 28,354 of WGBO01000034.1, forward strand.
GCGCACCAGCAGTTCCCCGTTTTCGGCAATCCTGGCTTCCACGTCGGGCAGCAGGCAGCCGACGCTGCGCGGGTCGTTGTTCTCCAGCGGGTTGACGCTGATGACCGGGCTGGTCTCTGTGAGCCCGTAACCCTGAATCATGGGCAGGCCCAGGCCGATGAACAGCCGCGCCACGTCCAGCGACAGCGGCGCGCCGCCAACCACGGCAAGGCGCATGCGGCTGCCCAGCTTTTCCATGACCTTGCGCGCCACCAGCTTTTCCAGCAACGGCCACAATAGCAACGAGGGGCTCCAGCTGGCGCGGCCCTGCTGGTATTCGAAACGGTGCCAGCCGACGTTCACAGCCAGGTTGAACAGGGCGCGCGCGACAGGGGATTTCTCTTCCAGGCCGGCGTGGATCTTGTTGTACACGCGTTCAAAGATACGCGGCACGGAGATCAGCACGGTGGGTTTCACCGCCAGCAGGTCCTCGGCAAGCTGAGGTATGGAGCGGTTGTAGGCGACCGCCGCGCCCAGCATCATCGGCAGGTAGTAGCCGGCGGTGCGTTCCAGGGTGTGCGACAGTGGCAGAAAGGACAGGAACAGTTCGTCGGAGCCGCGTTTCACCACTTGCAGGCTGCGGTAGGCGTTCC
>WGBO01000035.1 GCA_015494295.1 Gammaproteobacteria bacterium
GAATGCATTGCCGAATACGTGCAGGATGCCCACAGCCTGGCCGTGCTCTGGCAGAGCGGCATCAACTATATCCAGGGCAACTTCCTGCAGGAACCGAGCGAAACGCTCAGCTACGATTTCTCGGGCGAGGTCGCCTGAACCGCCACGCCACCACGGCACGGGCGGCGCGGCGCCGTCCCGGCTAGTCCAGCACGTGCGACACCAGCCCATCGGCCAGCTTGGGCTCGAACCAGGTCGACTTGGGCGGCATCACCTCGTTGGCATCCGCAACCGCCATCAGGTCGTCCATGGTGGTGGCGTGCATGGAAAAGGCCGCGGCCATCTCGCCGCTGTCGACGCGCCGTTCCAGCTCGCCGAGTCCGCGGATTCCGCCAACGAAATCGATACGCGGGTCCGTGCGCGGGTCGCTGATGCCCAGCACCGGTTCCAGCAGATTGTCGGCCAACAGGCTGACATCGAGACGCGCGACCGGGTCGGCGGGAATGCGCTCCGGGTGGATATTCAGGCGGTACCACTGGCCATTCAGGTACATGCCGAACTCGCCGGGCTGCGCCGGTGACACGGGCGTGTCGGACGCGTTGACATCGAAGGCTGTCGCCACCTTTTCGATGAAGGTCTTTTCATCGAGCCCGTTCAGATCCTTGACGACGCGGTTGTAATCCAGAATCTTCATCTGCTTGTGCGGGAAAATCACCGAAAGGAAATAGCGGCTCATGGCGTCGGGCGGGCCGTTCTTGCTCGCCGCCACCCGCGAAGCCGCCGCCGAGCGGTGATGGCCGTCGGCGATGTAGATCGCCTCCATGCGGTCGAAGCCCTCGGTCAGGCGCTGGATGAGGTCGGGATCGTCAACCACCCAGAAGGTATGACCGATCCCGTCGTCGGCCACCAGGTCGTACTCCGGCGCGCCCCGGGTCACCGAGTCGATCATGGCGTCGATATCGTCCTGCGAGCGGTAGGCCAGCAGCACCGGACCGGTCTGGGCGTTGAGCGCCTCGATCTGGCGCACCCGGTCGTCCTCCTTGGCCGGCCGGGTGAACTCGTGCTTGCGGATGCGGTTGCTGTCGTAATCCGCCACCGAGGCGGCCGCCACCAGCCCGGTCTGCACGTGGTCGCCCATGGTCAGGCGGTACACGTAGTAGACCGGTTTTTCCTCGCGCCTGAGCACCCCCTCGTCGACGAGCTTCTTGAGGTTTTCCGCCGCCTTGGCGTAGACCGCCGGGTCGTAGGGGTCGGTTCCCTCGGGCAGGTCGATTTCCGCCCTGGAGATGTGCAGGAAGCTCAGCGGCCGGCCGGCGGCGCGCTCGCGCGCTTCCTCGCTGTTGAGTACATCATAGGGCGGCGCCACCACGTCGTTGGCGCGTTCCGGCACCGGCCGCAGGCCGGCAAAGGGGCGAATCAGGGGCATGACTGAAGTTCCTGGCTGTGAATGATCGGGCGCCATTCTACCCGCACCTTCACGCCCGCGCACTGTCTATACTTTGTGGCATACGACAAACAAGGTACGGGAGGATGACATCATGGGACAATTGCTCGCAAATGTTGAACTTGATGAATCCGGCCTGCTGCGCGACCCGCAGCAGTGGACGCCCGAACTGGCGCGGGAGCTGGCGCGCGCGGAGGGCATCGACCAGCTCACGGAAGCGCACTGGAAACTGATAGACTCCCTGCGGGAATACTACCAGCGCTTCCACGTTCCGCCCTCCAGCACGCGGCTCTGCCATGACACCCACCTGGAGCCGGAATCGCTGCACACCCTGTTCCCCAACTGCCTGGAAGCCTGGCGCATCGCCGGACTGCCCGACCCGGGGGAGGAAGCCAGGAGCTACCTGTCCGCCGAATAGCGTTACGCTATTCGGCCAGTGCCCGGTCGACGCGCTGCAGACCGCGCGGCAGTTTCCTGCCCTTGCGGCCGCGGTCGCCCTGGTAGGCCTCCAGTTCGGAGGGCTTGAGGCGTAGATGGCGCTTGCCCGCGTGCAGCACCAGCGCGCCAGCCGCGGGCACGCTCACTACCGCCACCATGCGCTCCTCGCCGGCGGCCAGCTTCTTCGCGTTGACGCCCTGGATCTTGATGCCCTTGCCGCGGTTCAGGCGTGGCACTTCGGCGGCGGGGATCACCAGCATGTGGCCCTGAAGGTCGATGGCGGCCACCCGGTCGCTGTCCGGGTCGCTCACCCGCACCGGCGGCAGCACGCGTGCGTTCTTCGGCACTGACAACACGGACTTGCCCGCCTTGGTGCGGGCGTAGAGGTCACCCAGCCTGGCGATGAATCCGTAGCCCGCATCGGTGGCCAGCAGGTAGAGACTGTCGGGGTCGCCCGCCATCACGCCGACAAACGTGGCGCCGTCGGGCGGGTTGAAGCGGCCGGTAAGCGGCTCGCCCTGACCACGCGCCGACGGCAGGCTGTGCGCCGCCAGGGTGTAGGCGCGGCCGGTCGAATCGAGGAACACCACCTGCTGGTTGCTGCGAGCCTGGGCAGCAGCCAGAAAGGCGTCGCCCGCTTTGTAGCTGAGCGCGGCCGGGTCGATGTCGTGGCCCTTGGCGGCGCGCACCCAGCCCTTTTCGGAAAGCACGACGGTGACCGGGTCGCTGGGGATGAGCGTGGTTTCGTCCATTGCCTGCGCCGCCGGCCGCGTCACCAGCGCCGAACGCCGCTCATCACCGAACTTCTCGGCGTCAGCGGCGATTTCCTTCTTGACCAGGGTGCGCAAGCGCTGCTTCGATGACAGGGTTTTCTGCAGGCGGTCGCGCTCGTCGGCCAGTTCCTCCTGCTCGCCGCGAATCTTCATTTCCTCCAGCCGGGCCAGGTGGCGCAGCTTGAGATCGAGGATGGCGTCGGCCTGGCGTTCGCTGAGCGCAAAGCGTTCCATCAGCACCGGGCGAGGCTCGTCCTCACTGCGAATGATGGCGATCACCTCGTCGATGTTCAGGTAGGCAATCAACAGGCCGTCAAGAATGTGCAGGCGATCCAGCACCTTGTCGAGCCTGTACTGCAGGCGCCGCGTGACGGTGCCGATGCGGAATTCCAGCCACTCCTTCAGCAGCGTGCGCAGGTCCTTCACGGAGGGACGGCCGTCGAGGCCGATCATGTTCATGTTGATACGGTAGCTGCGCTCCAGGTCGGTGGTCGCGAACAGGTGCAGCATGATGGCCTCGGCGTCGACCCTGCTGGAACGCGGCACGATCACCAGGCGCGTGGGGTTCTCGTGGTCGGACTCGTCGCGCAAGTCCGCCACCATGGGCAGCTTCTTCGCTGTCATCTGCGCGGCGATCTGTTCCAGCACGCGCGCGCCCGACACCTGCCAGGGCAGCTCGGTGACCACGATGTCGCTGCCTTCCAGTTCGTAGCGGGCGCGGATGCGCACACTGCCGCTACCCGTCTGGTAGGCACGCAACAACTCCTCGCGCGGGGTGACGATCTCGCCGCCGGTCGGGTAATCCGGGCCGCGGATGTGTTCGCACAGATCTTCCACCGTCGCTTTCGGCTTCTCCAGCAGATGGATGGCGGCAGCCGCGACCTCGTTCAGGTTGTGCGGCGGAATATCGGTCGCCATGCCTACCGCGATGCCGGCGGCGCCGTTCAGCAGCAGTACCGGGAGACGCGCCGGCAACAGCACCGGCTCCTGCAGGGTGCCGTCGAAGTTGGCCGTCCACTCCACGGTACCCTCGCCGAGTTCCGCCAGCAACACTTCCGAGAACGGCGACAAACGCGCCTCGGTGTAGCGCATCGCCGCGAAAGACTTGGGGTCGTCCTGCGCACCCCAGTTGCCCTGCCCGTCGATCAGCGGATAGCGGAACGAGAACGGCTGCGCCATGTGCACCATGGCTTCATAGCAGGCCGAGTCGCCGTGCGGGTGGAACTTGCCGAGCACGTCGCCAACGGTGCGCGCCGACTTCTTGAACTTGGCGCGCGCCGACAGCCCCAACTCCGACATGGCGTAGACGATACGCCGTTGCACGGGCTTCAGCCCGTCGCCGATATGCGGCAGGGCGCGGTCGAGAATGACGTACATGGAATAATCCAGGTAGGCCTTTTCGGTAAAGGTGTGCAGCGGAAGCGTTTCGGTGCTTTCGACGACGGTATCTGTGGACATGCCGGTTCCGTGTTCAGTTTCGGGACCGGGCTATTGTACCGGGGCCGGGCGGCGCTGGGGAGCGGCTTGTCAGTTCGCGGGGGAGGCCTCGAGCAGGGCCGCGCACTGGGGGGTGATATCGACCAGTTCGCCACAGCCCACCACCGAATGCGCCAGGTCGGAGAACCTGATGGCGCGGTGCCGCGACTGCTCGCGCACCGAGGCCATGAGCTTTTCGACGGATTTTTCGTCCAGCGCGTGGGCGAAGGTGGTGATGATCTTCAGGCAACGCCACTCGGGCTTTTGTGCCAGCGTGCGCAGGTAGGCGAGCCGCGCCGTCTCGCCGGGGAAATCCAGCTCGGTGGAAAAGTGGATGAACACCTCCCCGGTCTCCGCATCGAGTTCGCGGTACAGGTACAGTTCCAGTTCGAACGGCGCCGGGGGTTCCTGCGAGGCCTTGTGCTGGCGCATCAGGATCTGCACCGCGTCGTACAGGGCGGTAACCACCGACGGGTGGTTGAGGCAGCGAAAATCGCGTCCCGAACCGGTCGAGAAGAAGTCCAGCAGCGCGTTGCCGCCCTCAGGCAGGCCGACGAATTGCAGGTGAGCGCCACCCTCGATATTGCGGCCCAGGAAAAAGGGCACGCCCGGCGTGTTGCTGGCGAGCAGGGATTCGTAGAGGCGGGAGGCCGTGGCGCTCCAGATGTCGCCGGCGTCCACGCCCAGCTTGTGCTGGTTCTTGGTGATGAGCTCGACGAAGAACTCCTTGAGCCCTTCGCGCGCGCTGCCCAGCACGCGCTCCAGCATCAGCGTGGTGCCCTCTTCCTCATCCCGGAAATTCACCACCAGGTACGGGATATCCATGAGGTTGGCGCTGCTCTTCTTCTGCTGCAGCGACACCAGCGCAACCTTGACCGGCACACCCGGCTTGACCGCCACGTGCTCGTTGAGCTGGATACGAATACCCCGGGTGGAAATATCCCTGGACATACCTTCAAGACTGCGTTTGCCAATCTTTACCTCGACGCGCGTCTCCGCCAGGTAGCGGTCCTCGCGACGCCGTTCCACGTAGCCGAACCGCACCAGCTCCGGCCGCAACCGCTCGCGCGGCAGTTCCAGCGCCTGGCGCACCGACCCGTCGGCGATGGCCCGCTGCTCGGCGCCGACCCAGGCCAGCAGTTCCGTGTCCGCCTTCTCCGTGCCCGCCTTCGGCGCAGGCGCCACCGCGGTATAGCGTGCCGTCATGTCGACCACACAGGCGACGAAGGACAGCCGCGCAAGTTGTTCACGCAACTCTGTCATCTTCGCCTCGGCCTTGTACTGGAGGCGCTGCGAGACTTCCTCCACCTTGCGCGGCGAGACCTCGCGCAGCGGCGCCTTGCCCGCCTGCACCTTGAAGACACTGTACTCGGTCTGCGTCGCGGCATGGGCCACGAATCGCAGGAACTCCCGCAGCGAACCAAACTCGAAATCGGCTGCCGAATGCAGGCGCATGCAGTCGTCGCCCTCGCCCTTGTGGCGGTAGACCGCCATCACATACTCGCCCTGTTCCGCGAGGCGGCGCACCCGCTGCGGCAGGCACAAGGGGCTGAAGTCATAGTTGTCCTCGGCGGTGCAGAAAAAGCGCGCCAGGTGTGTGTTGCCCTCGCTCATGGCCACCACCTGCACGCGCGGCTCGCCATCCTCAGCGAGTTCGATAAACAGGGGAAGTTGCGTCACACTCTGTGCATGGCAACGCTCGTAGTACCAGCTCAGCACCGACTGGTACTCGTCCTCCACGTCCAGCTTGTAGCGCCGCTGGTTGTCCTCGATAAAGGACGAAAGAAACTCCGAGAGGCCCGGCGGCGATTCCAGTGATTTGCGCCGCAGGAACAGCACCGTCTCGTTTTCACGCGACTCGACGCGGACCAGTCGGTAAGCAAGATCGTCGAGCGGCACCTTGCCCGCCTTTTCGCGCAAGCCGACGAGCGCAACGCGCAGCTCCTGCCCCTCCTTGAACACCGCGAGACCCTTCACACGCACCTGCATCCCGCAGACGGAGATGTCGCGGGTGACGCCGCTGCTGCGGATATTGCCGCGCTGCAACTCCACCTTGCAGGCGTACTGCATGCGTGGATGCTCACGGTTACGGAAATAGCCCAGCGCCAGGAAATCGGGATTGTCGGCGAGCACCGGCTGAATATCCTCGCCGTCGCCGCCGACCAGCCCGGCGCGTTCCTGTGCCACGTCACGCGCGCGCTCCAGGCGCCGCTGCTCGATCTCGCGCCGGCGGCGCTCCGCCTCCTCGCGTGCGTTCATCTGTGCCTGCAGGGTGTGCGCGCCACCGACGATGGCCTCGAAGGTACCCACGGTATAGACACCGTTGTTCTCGCGCAGACCGCGTTCGAACATCTGAAAGGAGATGTCGTCCAGATAGTGAACCCGGTCGTTGAACGCATAACGGTGGCATTCGCCGGCCACGCGCCCGCGCATGTCGATGGTCTGAAAACAGGGGCGGGTCAGACGCGTTTCCTCGATACGCTTGAGGAAATGGCCGGTATCCGAACCCTCCACAACGATTTCGGTAACCAGTTCTTTCCGATCGGAGAGGGGATCGGGACGCTTGAAGTGTTTGACGATAATGTCGCCCATGTTGCTCCTGCCGCCCCCGCGGCGCTGCGCGCGGAATGCCGCCCGAGCCTGTCCTGAAGACGGGCACTGAGCACATTCCCTTTACTTTCAAATGGTTATGTTTTCGGGGGGTTTCCCCGGTATGTCAATGACTTATATATCGGCCAGGTTGCCGTTTTTCTCAAGCCAACTGCGGCGATCGGCGGCGCGGCCCTTGGCGAGTAGCAGGTCGAGGGTGCGGTGACTGGCGTCACCGGATTCGATGGTGAGCTGTACCAGCCGGCGGGTGTCGGGGTCGATGGTGGTCTCGCGGAGTTGCATGGGATTCATTTCGCCCAGGCCCTTGAAGCGCTGGACATTGACCTTGCCGCGAATCCCCTCGGCGGCAATGCGGTCCAGCACGCCCTGGCGCTCGGCGTCGTCGAGCGCGTAGAACACCTGCTTGCCGACGTCGATACGATACAGTGGCGGCATGGCGACAAACACGTGCCCCGCTTCCACCAGCGGCCGGAAATGGCGCAGGAACAGGGCGCACAACAAGGTGGCAATATGCGCACCGTCGGAATCGGCGTCGGCGAGGATACAGATCTTGCCGTAACGCAGGTTCTTCAGATCGGGCGAGCCGGGCTCGACGCCGATCGCCAGCGCGATGTCGTGCACGGTCTGTGACGCCATCACCTCGGCGGGATCCACCTCCCAGGTGTTCAGAATCTTGCCGCGCAGCGGCATCACCGCCTGGAACTCCCGGTCACGCGCCTGCTTGGCGGAACCGCCGGCGGAATCGCCCTCTACCAGGAACAGCTCCGAACGCGCCAGATCGTTGTTGCTGCAATCGGCCAGCTTGCCCGGCAGCGCCGGACCACTGGTGACCTTCTTGCGCACCACCTTCTTGCCGGCGCGCTGGCGCGCCTGGGCATTCTGGATGGCGAGCTGGGCGATCTGTTCGCCGGCCTCGGTGTGCTGGTTGAGCCACAGGCTGAAGGCATCCTTCACCACCCCTGACACGAAGGCCGCGCACTCGCGCGAGGACAGGCGCTCCTTGGTCTGGCCCGAGAACTGCGGTTCGCGCATCTTCACCGACAGGATATAGGCGCAGCGTTCCCAGACATCGTCCGGGGCCAGCTTCACCCCGCGCGGCAACAGGTTGCGGAATTCGCAGAACTCCCGGATCGCCTCGGTGAGCCCCATGCGCAGGCCGTTCACGTGCGTGCCCCCCTGCGCCGTGGGAATCAGGTTGACATAGCTCTCGGCAACCAGCTCGCCACCTTCCGGCAGCCACACCAGCGCCCACTCGGCGGCCTCCTCGTTGCCCTCCATGCTGCCGGTGAAGGGTTCGTCGGGGATGCGCGGCACATCACCCAGCGCGTCGACCAGGTAGTCGCGCAGCCCGTCCTCGTAGTGCCAGACATCTTTCTCGCCGCTCTTTTCGTCAATCAGCGTCACTTCCAGGCCGGGACACAACACCGCCTTGGCGCGCAGCACGTGTTTCAGCCGCGGCAGGGAAAACTTCGGGGAGTCGAAGAATGCCGGGTCGGGCCAGAAGCGCACCGTAGTGCCGGTGTTCTGCTTGCCGACCTTGCCGACCTCGTCGAGGCCGGACACCTTCTCGCCGTTCCTGAACGCGAGCTTGTATTCCTTTCCCCCACGCCGCACCCACAGTTCCAGGTGTTTCGACAGGGCGTTGACCACCGACACGCCGACCCCGTGCAGGCCGCCGGAAAAACGGTAGTTCTTGTCCGAAAACTTGCCGCCGGCGTGCAGGCGGGTGAGGATCACCTCGGCGCCGGACACTCCCTCCCCGGGGTGTATGTCCACCGGCATACCACGCCCGTTGTCTTTCACCTGCAGGGAGCCATCCTTGAAGACGGTGACCTCGATCCTGTTGGCGTGGCCGGCAGTCGCCTCGTCGACGGCGTTGTCGATGACTTCCTGGGCAAGGTGGTTGGGCCGCGCGGTATCGGTATACATACCCGGGCGCTTGCGCACCGGGTCCAGGCCGCTCAGGACTTCAATGGAGGCGGCATCGTATTGGCTGGCCATGACGTTTCAGACTTCGATAGGTTGATCCGGGCGCCCATGCTACAGAAAGCGCCGGCTTTGTTCTATTCCTCTTCCCCGTACATGAAATTGTCCGGGTTGGGCTGGCGCAGGCGCCGCAACAGTACGCGCTCGCGGCCCGGACCCGGCGACGGGCACAGAAAATGGTCCAGCAATACCTGCAGGTAGGGCTCCGCGCCGCTGCCGCGGATGTAGCGCCAGCGTGAGTTGCCCGCCATCCGGAAACCGTCGGCGCCGCCATAGGCGTAGCGACGGTATTGACCGCGCGAACAGCGAACACCCTCGTAGAACACGTTGGCGGCTCCGGACCGGGAGCTGAGGATTGCCGTGTATCTCACCACTCCGTCCTCGCCGATGGCCAGCGAGGCGGGATCGATGAACAGGCTGAACGGAAAATGGTTCAGCGCCAGGTCGACCTCGATCAGTTCACGCGATTCCAGGTCCGGGTAGGGGGGCAGATGAAACGTCTGCTCCTGCCAGGCTTTCGGCTCGACGAAACCGGCACTGCCCTCCTCGCCATAGAGGTCGCCCACCGGATCGCCCGCCGCCAGCGCCAGGCGCGCCGCCGCCAGGACCAGCAACCCCGCCATCCCCATTGTTCTGATCATCGTTGTCCCCGCTGTTTTGCCTGCGGCAGTGTAACCAGTTCGGAAAAAACAATGAAGCAAGAAAAAACCCCGACCAGGGCCGGGGTTCGCGGCAGCGCGGATGGATCAGCTCTGCACTTCGATGCGCTTGGGCAGGACCTTGACCTGCTTGGGAATCACGATCTCAAGCACGCCGTCCTTGAACTTCGCGCTGATGGCATCGGCGTCGGCGCCATCCGGCAGGCTGAAGCGGCGATAGAAACTGCCGTGTACGCGTTCGACACGCTTGTAGCCCTCGCGGCTCTCTTCATCCTCGAACTTGCGCTCGCCACGGATGGACAGGATTCCGTTCTCCATGTTGACCTCGATATCCTTGGCCTCTACACCGGGGATATCCGCGTGGATGACATAGCGATCATCCTCTTCCTTGATATCCACTGCCGGAACCCAGTCCGCGGTGGCCAGCGTGCCACTCTCGTCCTCGAGCCGCCGCGTATCGAACATGCGGGCCATCTCGCCCTGCAGCTGGTTCAGAAGATTCCAGGGTTCATAACGTACCAGACTCATGTTGCACCTCCTTTCAGATACAGGTTTCGCGTGGAGCCAAACCCGGCATCCACCGTTACCTGAAAAGTGGGAACACCCGCTCCCGTTTTCAACCCCCCAAAGACCAGAAAAGCGGACGGAGGCGCCCCCTTCTGGTCGTTGGGGGACTAGTCGAGGTCGGCGACGAGGGAGGCCCGGATGTTCTCCGGGAGGGGTTCAAGTTGGGTGGTATAGGCCGGGTGGCTGATGCCGACCCCGATGGCGGCGCCCTGCTTGAGGGCGGCCACCATCTCCGGGGTGAGTTCGAAGCGCATGAAGTGCACCGATGAGGTCTTGTCCTCGGTCTCGCGCTCAAGGTCCTCGTCGGCAATGGCGAACACCGGGTCGAAGCCCTCGACACGCAGCCAGACCTCGTTCTCGATGCCTTTCAGTTCCTCCAGCTTGCGGCGCCGCTCCTCCTCGTCCGGCACCTCGATCATGAAGGTGGCCTTGAGGTTGCTGCCGTCCGGGATCAGCGGGTTGTAGGCGTCCAGTTCCTCCTGGATGCCCTCCGCCTCGAAAATGCGCTCGACCCGCAGCATCTCCTGGATCTGGTACTGCATGGTGAGGCGGTCCTCGAAATACAGCGCGGCGATGTCGCCCAGCGGCACGCGCCGGTTCTTTTTGTGGTCGATCACCTGCCGGCGGAATTCATCGCGCAGGGTCGAGTATTCTTCCAGACTGTACAGGTCCGAACGGGACAGTTTTTTCATGGTTTCACGCCCTCGTAGCGTTCGTCTCAACAGGCCCGGTCAGATGCCGTAAGCCATGCGCAGCAGCCTGAGCGGGTGCTCCGGCGCCCGCCCGTCGTCCAGGCCGTTCTCGATCTGGTGGCCGGCCATGGGGCAGTCGCTGCTGTAGTGATCGGCCTGCGCCTTCTGCACCCGGTTTACCACCGGACGGCCGATCTTCATGGAGATTTCGTGGAATTCCTTCTTCACCGCGTAGGTGCCATCGTGCCCGGAACAGCGCTCGATGGCATCAACCCGGGTGTCGGGGATCAGTTGCAGCAGTTCGCGGGTCTTCATGCCGATATTCTGCACGCGCAGGTGACAGGCGACATGATAGGACACCGTGCCGAGGCTGCGGCTGAAACCGGTGTCCAGCAAACCGTGCTTGTGGCGCAGCATCAGGTATTCGAAGGGGTCGTAGATGGCGTCGCGCACCTTCGCCACCTGGGCGTCATCGGGGAACATCAGCGGCAGCTCCTGCTTGAACATCAGCACACAGGACGGCACCGGCGCGACGATGTCCCAGCCCTGGTCGACCAGCGCGGCGAGTTGCGGCACGTTGACCTGCCTGGCCTTGTCCACGGCTTCCAGGTCACCCAGCTCCAGCTTCGGCATGCCACAGCAGCGTTCAGTGTCGAGCAGGCGCACGGGTATCTTGTTGTGCTCGAACACGGCGATCAAATCCTCGCCCAGTTCCGGCTCGTTGTAGTTGCCGTAGCAGGTGGCGAACAGCACCACCCGGCCGCGCGTCGGACCGGCGGGCTCGGCGGCCGGCGCGTTGCGCTTGCGCCTGATGTCCA
>WGBO01000036.1 GCA_015494295.1 Gammaproteobacteria bacterium
AGTCCATGGCCTGCGGGACGCCGGTGGTAGCAACTCGTGTATGGGGTACCCCGGAAGTTGTTGCTTCCCCCGAGGCGGGGGTCCTGGCTGATAACAGGGATGTGGCGTCGATTGTCGAGGCGGTGCGGGAGTTGTTTGCAAACTACCCCGCGCGCGAGGAAACGCGGCGATACGCCGAGAACTTCGGTTGGGAGCCGACGACACGTGGCCAGATCGAGCTGTTCAGGAGGGTGTTGGGGGGTGCTGCATGAGAATACTGTACCACCACCGAATTGCCTCCAAGGATGGTCAGTTCGTTCATATCGATGAGTTGACCAGGGCCCTCAAGCGGCAGGGGCATGAGATCGTGATGGTTTCACCTCGCGGGGTCGAGTCAGCCGGTTTTGGTGCGGATGGCGGGCTTGTATCGGGTTTGAAACGATATATCCCCGGCGCGCTGTACGAGTTGATGGAGTTTTCCTATGGCATTCTGGCCTTCGTGAAACTATGCCTGGCGATACGGAAGTTCCGGCCGGATTGCATATACGAACGTTATAATCTCTATCTGTTATCCGGGGTGTGGGCCAGTCGGGTATTCCGCTTGCCGCTTCTACTGGAAGTCAATGCGCCCTTGTTCGATGAACGCACAAAGTATAACGGCATCGCCCTGCCACGACTGGCGCGCTGGACGGAGCGTACCGCATGGCGGAGCGCGGACGCGGTGCTCCCTGTTACCCGCGTGTTGGCGAAAACGGTCGAGAAGGCGGGGGTTGACCCAGCACGAATTACGGTAATACATAACGGTATCGATCCCGGGCGTTTCGAGGCCCCGGAAGACGGGCGGCTGGTCAGACAGGAGCTGGGCCTTGAGGACAGCCTGGTGCTCGGATTCACCGGGTTTGTCCGCGAGTGGCACAGGCTCGATCGTGTTCTTGAGCTCCTCTCGACCGGCGCGGACGGAAAGCGCAGGCACCTGCTGCTTGTGGGTGATGGTCCGGCTCGTCGTGGAATCGAGGCTCGGGCGAGGAGCCTTGGTGTCGAGAAGCAGCTCACCGTAACCGGTATCGTCGAACGCGATACCATTGCCCGATACGTATCCTGTTTCGATATCGCGCTTCAACCGGATGTTGTGCCGTATGCGTCGCCGTTGAAAATGTTCGAATACATGGCGCTCGCAAGGCCAATTGTTGCACCGGATACGGAAAATATCCGGGAGATCCTGGTGCATGAGAAGAGTGCACTGTTGTTTGACCCGGGGCATCCGGATGCGTTTCTTTCGGAAGTTGAACGCTTGCTGGGCGATGCCGGGCTAAGAAAGCGACTCGGGGAGGAAGCCAGACAGCAGGTTTTTCACCGCGGCTTTACCTGGGATTCCAACGCGCGGCGGGTTGCAGACAAATTCCATGAGCTGATCTGCCCCGATGGAGGAAGGGGAGGCGGGGGCCCGGCCTAGGCTTATGCGGGATCTTTTAATAACGCTGATTGTTTTCGGTGCGGTGCCCTGGATTATCCAGAGACCGCATATCGGCATATTGGTCTGGTCCTGGCTCGCGTACATGAACCCCCATCGTATGTCCTGGGGCTTCGCCTACAATCTGCCTTTTTCAGCGGTTACGGCTCTTGCGATTTTTGTTGGCTTTCTGGTCAACAAGGAGCCCAAACGGATCCCCGTGAACGGGCTGACCATCGTATGGGGGCTTTTTGTCTTCTGGATGATAGTCACCACCATTTTTGCCGTGCACCCGGATTTTGCGCTGGTGGAAATGAAAAAAACAATGAAAATACAGTTGATGACACTGATGACGCTACTGCTCATGGCAAAGCGCGAACGTATCGAGCAGCTGGTGTGGGTCATAGCGTTCTCCATCGGCTATTTCGGCATCAAGGGTGGTGTCTTTACCATTCTCACCGCGGGGCAATACCGCGTCTGGGGGCCGCCGGAGACATTTATCGAGGGAAACAACGAGATCGCACTCGCTTTGATCATCATCATGCCTCTGATGCGCTATCTTCAGCAGCGGGTCGAGAACGTGTGGCTCAGCAGGGCCATTATCGGGTCCATGGTGCTTTCAGGGTTCTCCATTCTCGCTTCTTACTCACGCGGCGCGCTTCTCGCGGGTACCGCCATGGTGTTGTCCTTGTGGTGGAAGGGGCGTAACCGCTTTTCGGTAGCGTTGGTTATATTCCTGCTTGCGGTTTCAATTTACCCCTTCGTCCCGGAGAAGTGGACATCGCGGATGGAGACCATAAACACCTACGAGGAAGACGCGTCAGCGATGGGCCGCATAAACGCGTGGCATTTTGCATGGAACCTTGCGTCGGACCGGCCTCTCACGGGAGGCGGGTTTCAGGCATTCACCGAGCAGATGTTCCTGATATACGCGCCGGATCCTTTCGATTATCACGACGCCCACAGCATCTATTTCGAGGTTCTTGGCGAGCAAGGCTTTGTAGGACTCGTGTTGTTTTTGACGATATGGTTTCTCACTCATCGAACCGGGACCTGGATAATACGAAGAACGCAGGCTCGTCCCGAACTTGCATGGGCGCATGATCTTGCCGCAATGCTTCAGGTCAGCCTCGTCGGATACCTTGTTGGCGGTGCATTTCTGGGGCTGGCATATTTCGATCTGCCTTATCACATCATGGCGCTGATGTTGCTTACACGCGCAGAGGTTGAGAAAGTCATCGGCAAGGATTCCGGACCCACAGCGCACTCCAGTGGGCAACAACTGTGATGGCCGGAAGCTTGGCGCAAGGAAACGGGTGACAGGCATGTTATGGAGATTTGCAGGGAATATTGTATCGGGTATGCCCCGTCCCTCCCGTCTCGTAATCCTTATGTATCACCGGGTGCTCGCCAGGCAGGATCCGTTTCTTCCTGATGATATCGACATCGAAGGTTTTGAGGAGCAGGTTTCACTGCTGTCCCGGGATTTTCGGGTGCTTACGCTATCCGAGGCAGTAAGCGCCTTGTCGCGTGACAGGCTGCCCCGCCGCGCGGCGGTCATTACGTTCGACGACGGGTACCGTGACAACTTCGAGCTTGCCCTGCCCGTTTTGCGAAAGTACGGTGTTCCGGCGACATTTTTTATCGCAACCGGTTTTCTCGGGGGCGGCAGGATGTGGAACGATACCTTGATCGAGGCAATTCGCGTTGCCGACGATGGATTGCTGGATTTGTCCGGGCCGGGCCTCGGCCGGTACGTTCTTGAAACAACCGTCGACCGTGTACGCACCGTTGCATCATTGGTCGCCAGGTTGAAATATCACGATATGAGAACTCGTCATGAGTTGGTGAGCGCGGTAGCGGAACGGGTTGGGAAGCCGCTGCCGGACGACCTTATGATGGAGCGGAATCAGGTAAGGATGTTGGCCGCCAACGGCATGGAGCTTGGTGCGCACACACGTAACCATCCAATTCTGGCGAGGCTGGATATCAAGGATGCGGAACGGGAGATTCACGATGGCCGTGATGACCTCTGCGGGATAAGCGGTGAGCCCGTGAAGCTGTTCGCGTACCCGAACGGGCGTCCGGGCAGGGATTACGGCGACGAGCACGTCAAACTATTGCGAAGATCCGGATTCGATGCTGCCGTGAGCACACGGTGGGGCTGCGCTACGAAGGAAAGCGACTTGTTCCAGCTCCCACGCATCGCGCCCTGGGACAGGACGGCGCTGAGGTTTCGGCTCAGGGTACTCAAGGCCTACCGTGAGGTGGCTGGATAAGACGGGCCTGGTCTAATTGATGCCGTGCTCTGAAAACCATTGTTCAAGTATCGCGACAGTCCAGACCATGCTGCCATAGTAAGCGGCGTGCTCTGTCTGGTGCGCCCGGATCAGGTTGTCGATAAATTCCTCCTGA
>WGBO01000037.1 GCA_015494295.1 Gammaproteobacteria bacterium
GGACGAGGTACGGGAGATCACATGGGCCTGGATGCTCGAATACAACGAAGAACGTGACCATGACAGTCTTGGTGGTCTGACGCCAGCCGAGGCATTGGCAAACGCCAGATCCTCTACTTTTGGATTGTCTACTTGACGGGGAAGCTTACGGATCCATACTTGTGTTAGTTCCGGCTGGTGCGCATATCCCAATGATGTAAACTCGTCGGGTGATTTTGCTTTCGCAAATATGCGTTCCGGCTGGTGCGCATATCCCAATGATGTAAACTCAACGCGGGGGGTTACGTGTCGACGGTGGCGTTCCGGCTGGTGCGCATATCCCAATGATGTAAACTTCCGGGAACGGCTACGATCTCAAAATACAGGTTCCGGCTGGTGCGCATATCCCAATGATGTAAACTGCGCCCGGCCTTTGACAGCAACGTCAACCAGTTCCGGCTGGTGCGCATATCCCAATGATGTAAACTGAGTGCAGCGCAGAAAAAAATCGTGATGACGTTCCGGCTGGTGCGCATATCCCAATGATGTAAACTCCAGCCGGTGGTGACGGTGCCGGCCGCGTAGTTCCGGCTGGTGCGCATATCCCAATGATGTAAACTCGCGTGACGCCAGTATTGCATCACGGCGGGGTTCCGGCTGGTGCGCATATCCCAATGATGTAAACTGGATACCGACAAGGCCAACGAGTTGAAAGCGTTCCGGCTGGTGCGCATATCCCAATGATGTAAACTCGCCGTATGGCGGCGTGCGCGTCTTGATAAGTTCCGGCTGGTGCGCATATCCCAATGATGTAAACTCCCAGTAACGCAGCCCCATGACTTTCATGGGGTTTTGCGTTTCCGGCCATGAATATAATGGGCGGATATCAGAACAGGTCGAACTGATCCGGCGCTTTTTTTGCGGCCTGGCGGCTGCCGCCCTGGTAGGAAATGATACGTTCATACTGTTTGTCCGTCAGGGTAAGAATATTGACTTTACCGCCCTCCGGCAAGGCGGCTTCGATGCGTTTGCAGTAGGTTTCAACCTGGGCCTGGCTGGAGCAGAAACGCATGTAAACTGAGAACTGGGACATCTCGAAGCCCATGTCCAGCAGGGCCAGCCGGAATGCCGTGGCGGCCTTGCGTTCTTCTCGGCTGACGACGGGTAAGTCGAACATTACGGCAATCCACATGATTCGGTATCCTGACAGCATTGCATTCAGTCAGTGTCCAGGTTTGTCGCCATGGCGAGCGGCAAGCCCGGCAATGGCAGATCGAGTTGCTCCCGTTCACCAAGGTAGACCTGGGCCAGGGAAGTGGCCAGTTTTTGCAGCGAGACCTGCATGGGAGTGGCACCGGCATCCGTCATCAGATCATCATAGAGTCCGCGCACCATGATGCGCTTGGTTTCGGGATTGACTTCCGCCATCTCCTGGCGCCGAAGCTGCCAGGCAAGCAGGTCAATAAATGGGCGGTATGGTTCCATGAGGTCGTCGGCCAGGCGCATGGCATTACCCTGGTTGGCATGATGGATGCCCAAGCTGGGGTGCAGGCCCGCGGCGATGATGGCGCGGGCGGTTGCGGCGCGCAGTACGGCGTAGCCGTAATTGAGCAGGCCATTGAGTCCGCCGGCCTGCCGGTCGCGCCGGAAGTCTTCGCCGAAAAGCAGTTGCCAGTAACGCCGCGCGCCCTGGGCCTCGATATTGTCGGGATCGCCGGAACGTACCTTAGTAACCAGGGCCGAGAGTGGCGCAGCGGGCGCTCCGGCCGCTTCCAGGGCGGCGGCCTGTTGGGCCAGCTTGCTTTTTACAACAGAGGACCAGAGCCGTTTGCGCAGTGGCTTGCTTGCAGCAAGCTGGGCGTCATAACGGCCGGCCTGGGTGGAGTGGCCATCCACCGGCCAGATCATGCCCACCGGGTTGTGATTGGGGCCGCAGAGAACGAAGGGTGCGCCGCGTTTCGCGAGCGCCACCAGCAGATTGTTGGTGTAGCTCAGTCCGTGAGCATTAGCGACCACGGCGGCGATGTCGTCCAGGGGTACTTGCCCCAGTTCGTTTCTGTCGCCATCGGTTTGCTGAATCACCATAAAGCCACGTGAAACGAACAGGTGCCGGTTGTCGTTGGCGATTTCGACGATCCGGCCCAGCATTTCCTTTGCACCTAGCGATAGATCCTCATGTCACCGATGGGTGAAACGGTGACATATTTGGCATCGGTCTTTTGCAGGCTGCCTGGGTATTTCGAAACATACTGGAAGTCGCTGGTTTTGTCCCTGTTGCGTGCGTCAACATTGGCCTCGTTGTGTGGGGCGAAAAACATTTGCCTGGACTGTGTTGTAACGCACAGTCGCATCAAGATTCGGTTGCCGTCCAGCGTCATCATGACCAGATCATTTTTTATCAGCCGCATGACCAGCGGCTTGCCGCTTTGGCTTTGCGTGGGGGTGCGCAGACGCCTCCAGCCTTCCTCTTCGCCATATTTCCGGATGATCTGATAGGCCTCATAGGTGGTAACAACTTCACCCTGCCATTTGCCTTTTTCGTCGATGACGATTTCGATGCAGTAGTTGCTGCCGCCTAGATACCCCTTATAGGCCCTGGGTTGACCCTCCGCATCCTTGCCGTGGCGCGCGGGGTTTCCAGTGCTGCGGATGGGGATCATGGCGTCGGCGGATTTTACCTTGATTTCCCGCGCCCCGCCGCCTTCAGGTCTTTCATGGCGTATCGCTTTGCCGTCTTCACGCAATCCCCAGGCGGTGGCTTCATGGAATGCGGCCTGGTAGCCGTGGTCGGGACGATGGCTGACGCGAATGGTTTCCACGGCGCGTTGCACATGTTCCCGGTAACTGGGCCATGGCAGGGGCATTTCCTCGACCAGCCGGTCCAGTTGTTTTTCCCGGGCGCTGGCGCTGGCCGTGGCGAAACGTTGCAACAATCCCTGATCGGTGACGGCCACCACGGCGGCATCGATGGCATGGTGGCGGTGGTCATCGCGATTTTTCACGGGGGAACCGCCGAGCAGGGTGGAAAGTCCGAATTTGCCGCGCAACATGGCAGTCATGCGGCCGGGGATTGCACGCACCTGAGGGCAGACGAGGGTGAGATACTCGCGGGCAATGCGCGAGATGTAGGCGGTGTCGTTGAGAGCGCGGGCCAGAAAATCCTGCTCATCGCGCAGCCAGCGTTGCATGGCATCCGGGCCAAAACGCCATGCCTTGGCGCGGGGCATATGCCGGGCACGCTGCAACATGCTGTCGTAGTCGTAGCCTTCAACCGGCTGTTTGCCAAAGGCCTCGAAGGGAGTGCGGTTACCCTTTTCCCGGTTGGCACGGCGCAGGCTCACGGTTTTGTTGTTGAGGCTGTCATCCAGTGTCTGGGAGAAGGGAAGTATGTGTTCGATCTCTACCTCGGGCGACAACAGGCGTTCGATGCTGATTTGTTCGCCGGTATAAGGGCAGCGCCGTTCAACGATGTCTTTCGGATTGAGTTCGGTCCATAGTTGCATCTTCTGCGAAAGTTCGCGCCGCTTCGCCTTGTCGATATGTTCCGGGTCGTAATCAAGAATTTTGCAAGCATCTTCCACCAATGATAGATTGCGTTTTTGCTGGTTGGCTTGCTCCTTCTCGATTTCCTGTTTTCGCTTGCGGCTCAGTTTCAGTTCCCGCGCTACTTCCACGATGACCTCGTCGGGGTGGCCATACCTCCGGATCAAGCCGTTGACTACCTTGCGAAGTTCATTCAGTCCAATATGGACGGTGGGGTTGGCGATTCGTCCAAAGCGTTTTTCCGGTGGGTCGTCGGGTTCGCCCGTGCCGAAGCCAACGTGACGCTGGAGCGGTTCACCGTAATAGGGGAGTGTGGTCATGATCTCGCCTGTCTGCTGGAAATGGGACAGGGCGCTGTGACTGTCGAAGCCGGCATTTTTTACCGCCTTGTCATAGGTCGCGACCGCCTTTTTCAATTCCGGCAGAATGCGCGCCAGCGCCTGCCGTCCCAGCATGCCATAGCCCTCTGGAAGACTGATATTGGCGAGCGTCTCCGCTGTTTCATGGTCGATGCCGGTATTTTGTACAAGCCAGTCAATGAGTGCCGATTCACTAGGTTCGTTGACCAGTCGTTCGACAATGGTGTCCTGCTGTTCGAGGTCGAACGCTCCCCATGATTTGCCAAAACAGGCGGCCTTGCGCAGTGCCAGACTGGTGGCGTTCCCTTTCAGGCGATCACGCTTTTCATTCTCAAGATTGAAGTTGGTATCGGAGCCGAGTTTGAGGGCGTGGCGGATTTTGTCGAAGGTCAGGTTGCGTTTTTCCAGAAGCGCGGCGAGTTGATCCCGTTCTTCCAGTGACAGTGGACGCTCGGTCATGTCTGGCGAGATCAGGCGAAGATTGTTCAGCTCCTGGTAGATGCGAAAACGCTGGTTGCTGGGCAGGGCCAGAGGGGCTCGTTCATCCTCCGGGATCAGCGTGCAGCGCCCCGGTTTGACGGGTTTGAGGGGGCGTTGGAAGAGCAGGATATCGCGCAGTTCATCCCGTGCCTGTTTGGTAAAAATATCGGGATTGAAGCGCTGCTGGACCTCCCATAAGGTATCGAACTCCTGTTCGATCAGGGACCGGTCAATGTAGAAATCATAAGCCTTGTCCCTGGCTGTTTTGCCCCGCAGGCGGGCGCGAACGCTCAACCCTTGTTCGTGCCGCCGGGCCAGCCATTCGCCCACGGTCTTGCAGCCTTCCTGTCCGAGGCGTTCCCGCAGTTCATTGATGGCCTTTTTCATCAGGCCGCCTTCCTTGTCCTTGGCGTCAGTCTTGCGATTGCTCTTGAAGCCACGGCGCTGGTTGATGTGGAACAGGGCGCGGGCGAATTCGGCGGGTGTCAGCGGTTCATAGAGCCCCTTGCGGCGCAGAACGTAGGGGTCCAGACGCTCCAGGGCCTTGCGTTCTTCGGCGTCACTGGGAAAGAAACCCAATCTGATCAGCGCATCCAGCAGTTGGGCCTTGCGTTTCAACAGGCGGTCGCGCCGGCGCCGGGCCTGGCGCGCCATCCGCCGCGTGACTGCCAGCGAACTGCCATCCTTGGGGTTGCGGCCATCCGGGAAGATTCGCACCCCCATGCGAATGATGGCGCAAGGTTTATTGTTGCGGTCCAGGCGAACCATGCACCAGCCGATGGAAGATGAGCCGAGATCGAGTCCAAGTCGATAATGCATGGTGGGAAGCATAACCTTACTCTCCTTTGACAGGTTTTCTTCTTAGTCTATAATAATTCCCCGTATACATCATTGGGATATGTGCACCAGCCGCTAACAAGCTGTTAGAGCACAAAATGCGAGGCCGCTATATGCGGCCTCTTTAGTTTTTACGGCCCCATGGCAAGGGCAAGAACGGGGCAGTTGGTGATATTGCTGGCGGGTGGTGCCAGGATTCGCCTGTATGTGGGTATATCCGCCGCAAGGCGGTCATGAGTTCTGTAATTAGCAGTCTGGCAATCGCTAGCCCGAATTACGGCAGGCTTGCAGGATGAGTGAATACCCAGTCGTTGTTCTTGACCGGCGTGTGGCAGCTGATGCAAACCTGTGCGCCTTTTTCAAACGGCGTTTGTTCCAGTCCTACCCATCGTGCCCAGCCCCAGCCGTGGGTGTTCTTGTATTTGGTGGCATCCTTGAACATGAACTCGGCATGTACAAACTTGCCAGGGGCCTGCGCAGCCTGCCATGTTTCGTGCTGTGCGTCTTTCCACACCACCTTGCCGAGTATCGCGCCATCCGGCCACGGGTTGGTTTTGCCCTCGCGCGCGGCTTTTACTGCAATATTATTACCCAGAATGGTGCGCAGGGTGTTGTTGTCGGTACGGTGCGATACCGCAATGGTTGCCCAGTTTTGCCAACCTTCGGGGTAGGCGATGCCGTGTGAGGGCCCTGGCGTACCGGCTACGGCGACGCCGCCCGCCAGTAACAACAGCGTTGTACACAATGTTTTCATGCTTGTCTCCCTGGGTCATACGTTGCTATACGGGAATTCTACCCCGCCGCCGGGCGACTTGCAGCCTTGCCATCGCGTCTGTACCTGTTCCCGTGCGTCAGCCTGACTGATTGCAGGCCCGGCCTGCGACTGGTGCACGACTAGCCGGCACAGCAGGACAGCTGTTTGACATCCTTTTCGAATGTCCGGGCACAGAGTTTCAGCCCTTCCAACATGGTGAGTAAGGGGACAACTGGTCGGCGAGATCCTCGACGCACATCCGGTTGCGGGTCGCCAGTGCGGCTGCCTGTATGATTTCGCCACCTTCGTGTGCCAGCACCTGGCAACCCAGGATACGGCCAGACGCCTTTTCCGCCACCAGCTTGATGAATCCGCGGGTATCCCGGTTTGCCAGGGCGCGGGGCACGTTTTCAAGGTGCAGCTTCCTGCTTCCGGCATCAAGCCTCCGCTTACCGGCCTGCTTTTCGCTCAGGCCAACGGTGGCAACCTGCGGGTCGGTGAACACGACGGCGGGCATGGTGGACAGATCGAGCGCGACGTCGTCGCCGGTCATATTGCGTGCCGTCCGTGTCCCCGCGGCGGCTGCCACATAGACATACCGTGGTTGACTGGTGCAGTCGCCGACAGCATAGATGTGCGGAACGCTGGTGCACATATGGTCGTCGACGATGATATTGCCGGGCGCCGTTGTTCCGACACCGGCATTGTCGAGTGCCAGCGTGTCCGCATTCGTGCGACGACCGGTAGCGACCAGAAGCCAATCGCAATGCACGTCGCCTTTCCCTGTGCGGACGAGAAAGTCCTGTCCGTCATGGCCGGCGCTATCAGGCACGGTATGCAGTTCGATTTTTATACCTTCATCCTGAAGAACCGTTTTCAATTTTTCACCGATGTCCGGGTACTCTTTGGACAGCAGGGTGCTGCGCGCCATGATGGTAACTTCCGTACCCAGGTGGCGGAAGGCCTGCGCCAGTTCCAGCGCCACCACGGAGCCGCTCAGGATCACCAGGTGCCTGTATATGTCTTCGGCAACGAGGGCCTCAGTCGATGTCTAATAAGGGGGTTCCGCAAGGCCGTGGATCGGCGAAATCGCGGGCCGGGCGCCGACGGCCAGCAGAATACGGTCGGTCCGAATGGCCTGCTCGCCGCCTTCCGCTTTCGTGACCACGGGGGGCAGGCGTCCCGAAAACGGGCCATGCCTCTCAGCAGCGTAATCCCGGGGTTGTAATCCAGGACGTTTTCGTACTTGGTCTGGCGCAGTTGTGTAACAGGATGATCCTGGACCATAGTGAGAATGACGTTTATTATTCCACAAGCTGCCACAGGGTATTAACGTTGAACGCTCGCCAATGGTCCAATCTCGTAATCGAGGTAGACAGGCATGTTCCCAAAGCCCCTAATCACCACTTTGATTCTGATGCTGTGCTCATGTTTCGCCGCGGCACATGCCGCCGAGGTATGGGAAGCCATCGCATCTTTCGAGCGCGAGGGGGGTAGCCTGAAAATGGACATGGAGGGTGCCCGGTCCGCCCTCGAAGCCAGGGGTTATCGTCTCGACCCCATTAGAAGCCATATACCCGGCGACCCCGCCAAAGACCTTTATACGAGGCTGCACTAAGTGAAAGGCACGCGCCTGGACTGGTCTTCTGTTTCGTTTACCTTCTTCAAGCAGGAGAAAAATGGAATATCCGAGTTTCAACATCCCTGCCTACGATGGCGGGAATGCGTTGCAGGAGGAGGTGGGCAGGTTGCGCGCACACTTCGGTGATACGATCGACAAATGTCGGGTGGTAATAAGGAAGGAAAGACTCATAAAGATCCCACGGTGCCAGCTCCAGGGACAGGCCGAAAATGATGCTTTCCGCTTTGCTGCCGGAGTGGGTTGTGGCAGCAATATATCGAAACGTGTCCAGCAAAATGCGTTGGACTTCATCCACAGCTGCTGAATCACAACGCAGTTCAGGTGCAAATGATGATGCGCGGAAAATCAATGGGGCTGGTTTCTTCGAGTGATATAAGGCACCCGAGACTGGAGGTTGCCGTGCCTGGGTTCGTGGTGTGGAGCCTTGCGCTGGTGTTCCTCGTAATCATTGTGTTCGTGCTTTCCCTGCCGGTTATCGGCAACGCGATGAAGACAATGATCGTATCCCTGATCGCGCTTGTATCGTTTGGGGTGGTCAGGAATTTGCGGAGAGGCGATTGTCTGACGACGATGCAGGTGAACGGCGACGGCCTGTTTTTCCAGGCCGACGACTACCGTCGGTACTACCATGTTCCCTGGGAATGCACGGGTTTGATCGAGAAGGCGGTTTTCCCGCTGAATCGGCGTGGGTTGAGGTTCGAGGTGCTGGGAGAAGTCGCCGAGGCGCTGAGGTGTTCCGGGCATGTCGGCAATGTCGTGACTGAAGGCGATCGCACGTTCGTCTATACGATACCGCAGTTGCGAAATCGGGACTGGCTTATCAGGGATATCCAGCAGTTCAGGGCCCTCGCAGGGGTGAAATGATCGGACCTGAATAATGCGCTGTTCACTCGGCGAATCCGTTCCGTCATTGGTGGTCGTGTTGAAAAGCATACTGGGGATGGATGTCGCGGTACTGACCTACTATCCCTTGAACGCGGATTTCACTGTGCAGGCGGTGTCAGTGGTGGCTGGGGATTTCGCGCTCATGGCCAGCGCTCTCACCGGCAAGAGGTTGGGGGCTCTGATCAGTCATGGATATGAGAGCGCGGCCCGGGTTGGCCAGCAATCCGCGGGCCTGCGGGCTTTTCTATGCCATAACCACTTGAAAGTTCAGTAAATATTGATGCCTGGCCGCTAAAGTGGTAAAGTGTCCGACTTCATCAGAGTCTCCACCAGCAGCCGAACAGAGATTATATGCCTCAATCCCTATCCCAACCGCGAGTCAGCGTCAGTGAGGTCGAGGGCGCACGTTTCCAGGTTTACACCGAGCGTCAGTTCGACCAGATCGAGGCCCTGCAACGGCTTTCCGCCGATGCACGTTTTGCCATGCGCGTGGTGGCCAAGGTCTTGCCGTTTCGCGTCAACCGCTACGTCATCGACGAACTGATCGACTGGGATCGGGTTCCGGACGATCCGGTGTTCCAGCTCAGTTTCCCGCAACCGGGCATGTTGCGCGAGGCGGATTTCGCGCGTATGGCCGACGCCATGCGCAGCGGCGCCGACCGCAAGGCGATCCAGGCCATTGCCGCCGATATTCGCGCCGGCCTCAACCCGCATCCGGCCGGTCAGCAGCAACTCAATGTGCCGCTGCTCGACGGCCAGCCATTGCCCGGCATGCAGCACAAGTACCGCGAGACGGTGCTGTTTTTCCCCAGCCAGGGGCAGACCTGTCACAGTTATTGCAGCTTCTGTTTCCGCTGGGCGCAGTTTGTCGGTGACCGTGAAATGCGTTTCGCCAGCAACGAGGCGGATTCGCTTCACGCCTACCTCGCGCAGCACCCGGAAGTCAGCGATCTGCTGGTGACGGGGGGCGACCCCATGGTCATGAAGACCCGGCACCTTGCGACCTATCTCGAGCCCCTGACCGATGCCCGTTTCGAGCGACTGCAGACCATCCGCATCGGTACCAAGTCCCTGACCTTCTGGCCACAGCGCTACGTGACCGACGCCGATGCCGACGAGCTGTTACGCCTGCTCGAACGGCTGGTGGCGGCGGGCAAGCACGTTGCGTTGATGGCGCACTACAACCATGGTCGCGAACTGGATACCCCGATTGCCCGCGAGGCCATCCGGCGGGTGCGTGACACCGGCGCCGTGATTCGCACGCAGGCGCCATTGCTCCGGCGCATCAACGATGATGCCGACGCGTGGGCCGACATGTGGCGCACCCAGGCGCGCCTGGGCATGGTGCCCTATTACATGTTCGTGGAACGCGATACCGGCGCCCGCCACTATTTCGAAGTGCCGCTGGCCCGTGCCTGGCAGATCTACCGGGATGCTATTCAGCAGGTGTCCGGTGTCGCGCGCACGGCGCGAGGGCCATCGATGAGCGCCACGCCAGGCAAGGTGGAGGTGCAGGGTGTTGCCGAGGTCCAGGGTGAAAAGGTGTTTGTGTTGCGTTTTATCCAGGGCCGCAATCCGGACTGGGTACAGCGTCCCTTCTTCGCCCGTTACGACGAGTCCGCCACCTGGCTCGACCAGCTTCGCCCCGCCTTTGGCGAGCAGCGTTTCTTTTTCGAGGACGAGTTTGACGCCATGTGCCGGACCGCCAGCCGAGGAGCGGACTGAATCCGCCCCCCGTGTGTCGGTCCCATGCCATGGGGGCGTAATGCTACCTACCGTAACCATGGCAACCATGTCGAGGCCATCTAACCCCCTATCAAATTGGTCATTTTACACCGGTAGCCCTTGTTTGTCGGCGTGGGTTCGTGTATGAGCGACGGCGCGTACTGTTGGCCTATGCCGCCGTGTACCGCGCAAAGTGTTCCGTTGGGTTTGCACTTGTAGGCGAAATTGGCGTCGCCGGTGTTTCCGTCCCACTTCCAGCCAGTCGGACACGGCTTGTTGCATGGTACGTTCCTGGCAATGCACAGGAAGTCCTGCCTGTAGTCCGAGCCGCCTCTCGTCAACCTGCATGAAAACCCCGTGGCACAGCGAACGCCTGCCTGGTAGCAGTTCATGGTGGTTGGCGTCGTGCCTGATCGACCTGGCAGGTCAGGCCTTATTTGAGGGTATTCGGCGTTTGCGACAGTTGCGCTGATCAACAGGGCCAGGACAAGTCCCGCGCCGAGACTTCTTCCCGATTCGCGCGTGGTCACGTTCGAGTGGCGTGCTTGATGATATGTCATGGCGTGCTCCCTTGTTGCCTGAGGGCACGGACCTTGCGTCGGCGTCATGCAGCCAGATGACGACAGGATCGGCGACATGGTCGTGGCTACTTCTGGCATGGCGTCTGACAGTTCCCGCGCCTTTGATTTGTCTATTGGTCCTCTCTGGGGCGCAGAGTGTATTCCCGCGGGCGCGAAGGAGATATCCCCTGATCACGGGATGCCGGGTTCGTCGGGCAGACGGGAGGTGCCCCGCTGGGGGCTCGCGTGCTTCGCCTGCGGTGTTCTGTGGTAGCATTTTGACCAGATGGAGAGCGACGCGGATAACCACTGGATGCAGCACGCGCTGACCCTGGCGCGCGAGGCGGCGGCCCAGGGCGAAGTGCCGGTTGGCGCGGTCGTCGTGCGTGGCGAAGAAATTGTCGGGGAAGGCTGGAACCGCCCGATTTCCGCCAACGATCCGACGGCCCACGCCGAAGTCGTCGCGTTGCGCGATGCGGCCAATCGAATCGGCAATTACCGACTTACCGGTACCACCCTCTACGTCACACTGGAGCCCTGCCTGATGTGTGCCGGAGCAATAATCCATGCCCGGGTGGAGACCCTGGTATTCGGCGCACGCGATCCCAAGCGTGGCGCCATCGACAGCATCGCGCACGCTTTCGAGACACCGGGCCTCAATCACCGGGTCATGGTGCGGGGTGGCGTGCTTGGTGAGGAGGGCGGGGCACTGCTCCAGGCTTTTTTCCGGGAGAGGCGGCTGTCTTCGCAATAAGCCGGTGCGGTTTGGAGCTTCAGTGGAATCAGACTCGATAGAAAAAACGGCATTTTGCTGATTCCTTGCGTAAGCGGAATATGTTTGGATGGGAGATGAATACAGGGATTGCGTTTCAGGGAGGAAACGATGGGTCTTTGTTTCAGGATCGGGGTTTTCTGGGTGTTCCTGGTTCCTTCGGCGGTTGCCGACATCTACCGCTGCATTCGGGAAGACGGACATGTGACCTACCAGCAGATACGCTGCCACGAGGGTTCGAGCCCGCTGTCGGTGAAGATGCGGCGTAGTGGGTGGACGCCCTTGCGGCCGGGTGAACAGCGTTTGTTGAACCGTTACCGGAAAGAGGCGGGTTCGGGAAGGCGCAAACCCTATGTCGCCAAACCGCACGTCGGCGAGAGTCCGGCTTGCTGGAAGCGGCGCCGGCAACTCGCCGCCGTGCGAGCAAGACTCAGGCGAGGCTATACCCTGAGGGAAGATGAGCCGTTACACCGCAAGCGCGATGAGCACGAGGACTATCTCGCGACATTCTGCCGGTGAGTGTACGGGGTTCGAAAAGGTATGGCGGCAGCCGCTACCGGTCAGCCGGTGTTGCCGGCCATGCACTGGCGAAGTTCCTCCAGTGCGGTTTTCAGGGCGTTGCGCGCATCGCTTTCCTTGCTGGAGCGCAGGACGAATTCGGCTGTTTGAATGACGCGTTGGCAGCGAGGGTTCGAGGGGCATGTTTCCAGGCTGAGGTAACGGTCGAGCGTACGGGTCGTGGGCGTGGACTTGTCGATGTATACGGTCCATATGCCGCTTTCTTCCGCCAGTTGGGTTTTCCCGGTCCCGGTTTCGTGTTCCCAGCAGGCCAGCGCCGAGCACATGACCGACACCGCGCATTCCCGGATCGAGGCTTTGGCGTCCGGTGTCTCGGCGACGCCTGCCTCAAGCCTGTCTCCTCCAGTGTTCAACAGTAACGGGTTGCGGCGGGCAATTTCCAGCAGGCTGTTCAGCGATTGTTCCACGGAGCGGATGCGTTCACTGGTGGGGTCTTCGTCCATTGGTTCCTGTTGCCGAATTTCCCGCAAGGCAACTGCGTACCCGGGGGTTGATGAGTCGTTGGATGTGCTGATCAGGGCATTGCAACAGAAGGTTTCGCCATTTGCTTTCAGGCATTGCAGGCGTACCTGATAGTTTCTCAGTAGCGGTGGGCGATCGGGGAACGCGTCGAGCAGGGCGGTGGGCATTTTCTCTGTCAGCAGATCCGTCAGGCGAAGCCCGCAGATATCGCTGTCAGAGTAGTCGAACAGGTTGCGTGCCGCGCGGTTTGCATAACAAACGGCGTAGTCCTTGTCCAGGTACAAAATGGCGTGTTCGTCCAGGTCCAGCAGTGTGAGAAGCCGGTTGTGCGATTCCGTGAGTTCCCTGGTCTTGTGGCGAATGCGCTGGCACATTTCAAGGAACGTGGTGTACAACCGATCGAATTCCGAAAGCGCGCGTCGCCGGTCGCCCGTGACGCTTTCGCCGGCCGACATGCGTTCCATATCCTGGACGAGACGTTCGGCGGGTACAAACAGGTGTCGATGGAAAAGCCATAGCGCGAGTCCCAGGACGATCATTATCAGCGACAGGAAATAGGCGATGGTTGTGGTTCGTATGCTGTCCATGCGTTCCAGCAACCCGGCGACATCCTCGTGGCCGGTGACCCGGTAGGCGGTTTTTCCTTCACCAGTTCTGATTATGAAGTGTACAGGTAACACGGTACCGGCCTGGAGCGGTTGGTTCTGGTGCAATGGTTCGCCGTCCGCGCCGAATACACTGACCGGCGTGTTGGTGATGTCGGAGATTTCAGGCAGGTTCCGGGCCGGATCCGTGACAATTTCCAGGTAGGCGACCAGCGAAAGGCCGCCGACCGGCACGATGGTTGACAGCAACGGTCCCGAGGGAGAGATCCACAGGCTGGACGTCGATCGCAGGCGCTGCACGCCTTCCCGTGACGCAAGACGCGCGGCCAGCTCCGGGGGCAGTGTTTTCCCCAGGTCCTTGCGACCCCGGCTGCTTTCCGCGATTAGCTGGAGATCCGGCGTATACAGACGCAGCTTTTCCAGCGAGACACGTGGCAACCCCACGTAGCCGTTGATGAACGGGTCGTCGAGCAGGTGGACGATTTCTCTGCCGCCTTGGTTTTTCACGTCAAGCAGACGGGTGAATTCATTGTCCTGGACCAGGGTCATTCCCAGGTGGTAGGCATTGTCACGGAGTTGGCGGAAAACCTGCCCGGTCGCAACCTCTATGACACGGGACAGGCTGTTCATTTGTGCATCGAGGGCAGACTGTCGGAAGTAGGCGCCGGCCAGCAGCGACAGTACCACGGCGGCAAGGCTGATCATGACGAATATGCAAATCGTGACCATCTTGATCGACAGGTTTTCTACTCGCATTGCGGGCAGGTAGCCTTCTCAGGGGCCGGTGACGAACGGGAAACGCTTGTCGATCCACTCTTCCCAGCCGCCCCGAAACCAGAAAATATGGGAATATCCCCAGCCCAGTGCCTTGTTCACCGCGTCCGAACTGCGCAGGCAACTGGGACCGTTACAATAGAACAGCAATGATGTTTGCGGGTCCGGGGCAAGCGCCTGGAGTTGCTCCCGCGACATCGAGGTGTTCAGGAGGTTGACGGCGTTCTCGATATGGCCTTTCAGGTACTCGCGCGGCTTGCGCGAATCGATCAGGACAATATTTGGGTTGCTCAACAGGAGCTTGATGACTTCTTCCGCGGATACGGTGATGGCGCCGTCAATGCGGTCGGGAGCAATGATACGTGGCCCGGCTTGTGTATGACCGTGCGCAAACGCAAGCAACAGCAATAACATGTGTCGGGCGGCTGCCACCGATATCCCATCCTGTTCAACATTTAGATGCGCGTTGGTTCGCGTCGAACGTTTGTCATTTTGATTTTTTCTGAGTGAAAGGTTAGCCGGTTTGTCGGCGATGATCCATACCTTGTTGCAAGCTCGTGTCCCGGGTGCGGGGGGCGCGCCGTCGGTTTTCGTGAATTTCGTCGTCGATTGTTTGCAATTAACTGAATATAAAACGGAAATATCACCTTGTGTCTTGACGAAAATTGACGAACAAAAAGCTTCCCGTGTGGCGTGATGGCGCGATAGATTCCAGCGTGGTCAAACACGTTTGACGGGTTGCCCGGAGACGGTTGGCGTGCAACAAATGTGCGTTTCAGCACGTTCATGGCTGGCTCGGATATCGGGAAATGGACTGGCGGAGGGGTCACGATGATTATGAAGACAAGAACAGTATTGATGTTGCTCGTGTTAATGTGCTCGGCGCAGGTCATGGCAGCGCGTAATGCGCCGCCAACGCCAGGCGATGCCGAAGTGATAGCAGGAAAGGGCTATCGTCACACCATGTTTGACAGTGCGGAAGACAAGTGTCAGCACTGTCACAACGACCTGTACGATACCTGGGCCAAATCCGGTCACAGCAAGGCCTGGCGTGGCGCGATATTCCAGAGCCAGTTTCAGGGCGTGGTGCGTGGGCGTATCAACCAGCTGGATTTGTCCACGCCGGACGGCAAGAAGAAATTCAAGGGGCGCGTCAAGTTTTGCGTGAAGTGCCATGCGCCAGCGGCCGTGTATTCGGACGATGTTCAGATCACGTTGACGGAACTCGCTCCCGACCCGTCGAATCTGAAGTCGCTCAAGGCGGAGCACGAGAACAATACGGCCGGACCGGGATTCGATCCGGAATCGCCGACATCCCTGGTGTGGTTCGACGCGGCGGGAAAGGTTTTCAAGGCGACAATCCATGTCGGCAACAAGCATAACCGTGAAGGTGTGAGTTGCGCCTATTGCCACAGCATCGAAACGGTGCGCATGCTGAGCGACGATCCCGCTGCGCCCGGTGAGGACGGAGGCCGTTACACCCTGGCAAAGAACCTGCCCAACAGCGGGTTCAGGGCCGGCGATACGCTGCACTATTCACGCGATGGCGAGTCACTGGAAATGAACGCGTTTTTCCGTTTCGCGGGCCCGGAGATTTACGCCGACCCGGCCAATACACCGAAGTCGCGTGATGCGTTCGACGTGAACAAGAAGGCGGATGGCCGCCAGACCATCAAGAGTATCGTGCCCGGTCAGCATACCGGTGGACCCTACTACGGACCGTTCGGTGTGACGGGGACGGAGAATCACAACGATACCGACACGGTGGACCGCGCGGCGCTGGTCAAGCCATCGTTCCTGGACAACCCGGAGGCGCTTCACTTCGGCGATCAAAGCAAGGGCTTGTGTCTGAGTTGTCACCAGTGCGCCATGGGCACGAAGAACAAGGACAGCGGACACTTCAACACCGGTTGCGTGATCTGGCAGGCAAACAGCGGCTTTGACAACGCAGCCAGCAATACCAGCACCGACACATCACCCAAGTGTGCGAAGTGTCACATGGAGCGGGTGGCCGACAAGACCGTACTGCACAAGTGGAATCAGCCGGATGTATTGTTTACGGCGGCCGATGGCGTGACGCCATACTTCGATCCGGCTTCCGGTTTTGGTCCCGTCGCCGAGGGCTACCTCAACAATCATGCATTCATGGCAACTCAGGTTGCGGCGTATGGTCCGGTCAAGCTTGAAAGCGCCATCGACGCGGATCTTGAGGCGGAACTGGAGCATGGCGCGGTGAAAGTGGAAGCCAGTATCTTCAACAAGACGGGGCACTTTTTCCCAGGCACCATGCCCATGCGGCGCGCCATCATGCGGGTGGTCGTGACCGATTCGACCGGGCGCAAGCTTCCGATGATCCGTGCTACCGGCGAGTCCGAGTACAAGGATGTTGAGCATCGTGTTGCGACGCTTCCCGGCGAGCGGGTCATGCCGGGCCACGAGGTGGTGACGCGCAAGGCGCCTTCCCAGCCAATCGTGTTTACCGGAAGTCAGCCGGATCTCGATGGCGGGCCGGTCGAGTCGCAGCAGTTCTCGACGGGCACGGTGCCGTTTGTTTCATCGCACCCCGAGCAGATCCTGAACGGCAAGCCGGTGCGGCAGGCCGACGGAACCTGGCGCTTCCAGGGTGACGCCCGCATGCGCACCATCGTGCCGGCCGAGACGAACGACCACTTTACCCGAATCTACGGGTACCAGGTCGGCACCGAGCTGGACGACGGGACCTTCCTGCTGAGGCCGGGTATGGATGCCAACAAGGTTATCGTTACATCGCTGTCGCCGAACGAGGAGGAGGAGTATGAGATCCTGTTCGACGCGTCCGATGCAGTGGGTGATATCACGGTGACCTACAAGGTGTACTACCACACCAAGGGTGCCAGCGGTATCTTCCCGATCGGGCCGGACGGTTTCCTGAGTCCCAACGCTCCGCCACAGTTGCTGATCTCGGAGATCTACAGCAACAGCGTGGTGCTGTCACCCGAAAAGAAGCATCGCAAGGGGAAGAAAAAGAAGAAGCACCATGGATGGAGGGATAGCTGAATCCTGTCGGCGCAGTCGCTGACTCGATACAGCCGGAAATCTTGTATAAACTTTGAGGGCATGGGCCCGGTTGTCTGTTCGCAGGCGGCCGGGCCCGTTTTTTATGATGTGGGAACAATTGCGGGCGGCGCAGCGTCCAGGACTGGTGAGTTGGTAAACGGGGAAGGGTATGTTGAATCGATATTTCAGGGGCGTCTCGCAGCGCGCCGCGATTTTACTGCTGGCCGCCCTGGCGGCGGTATGGCAGGGTGCGCTGGCCGGCGCCGGGTATGCGCCCAGCGGCGTGGATATGACGCTGCGCAAGGTGTCGGAGCACGTGTATTTCGTGCAGGGCAAGGCCGGTATCGCCACCGACAACGAGGGTTTTGTTTCCAATGCCGGTGTCATCGTGACCGATGAAGGCGTCGTGCTCATCGACAGCCTGGGTACACCGTCGCTGGCGTGGAAACTGCGCGGGCTGATTCGCGGAATCACCGATAGGCCGGTGGTGCGGGTGATTACCACGCATTACCACGCGGATCATATATACGGATTGCAGGTGTTCGAGGACGAGGGCGCGGAGATCTGGGCTCCGGCCGGAGCCGAGAACTACCTTCGTTCCGAAGCCGCCGCCGAGCGTCTTGAAGAGCGGCGCCTGTCGCTGGACCCCTGGGTCAACGACGACACGCGGCTGGTGGAGCCGGATCGCTACATCGACCGGCAGGAAATCGTCGAACTGGGCGGAGTGAAGCTTACCCTGGTACCGGTCGGGTCCGCTCACTCGGACGCCGATCTCACCGTGTTCGTGGAACCGGATAATGTGCTGTTTTCCGGGGACATCATTTTCGAAGGGCGCATTCCGTTCATGGGCGATGCGAATTCGCGTCACTGGCTGGAGGTGCTCGACCGCATCGGGCAGCGCAAGCTGACCGCGCTGGTGCCGGGGCACGGCGCCATGGCGCGCGATCCCGACCGCGCCATCCGCGACATGCGTCACTACCTGGCTTACCTGCGTGAGTCCATGGGCGCGGCGGTGGAGGAGTTGATTCCCTTCGAGGAAGTCTACGACACCATCGACTGGTCGGAATTCGAGCACCTGCCGGCGTTCCGCGAGGCGAATCGCCGCAACGCCCTGCAGGTGTACCTGTCGATGGAGGCCGAGTCCTTCGAGGAGGAGTAGCCCCGACCCTACCCGGTGTTGCGCATGCCGCTGGCGATGGCGTTGATGGAGCGCAACAGCGGTTCCATCCAGCGTTCGCGTTCGGCCTCGTCGGCGTCGTCGTCCCGCACCCGGCCCAGAAGCTTGACCTGTATGTGGTTGAGCGGGTCCAGGTAGGGGTCGCGGCGCGACAGCGACAGCGCCAGTACCGGAATTTCCTCCAGCAGCACCTGTATCCCGGATACCTTCCGGACCATGTCCAGCGTGCGGTCGTGTTCCTCGCGGATTTGCCGGTAGATGGCCTGCGCCTGTTCCGGGTGCTCGCTGAGCGACACGTACTGGCGGGCAATTTCCATTTCCGCCTTGGCCAGCGACATCTGGGTATTGCTCAGCATGGCGCGGAAATAGGGCCAGTCGCGGTACAGCGCGCGCAGCCGGTCGAGGTTGGCTTCGTCCTGGTCGGCGAAACCGCGCAGCGCGCTGCCGATGCCGTACCAGGCCGGCAGGGTGTGGCGGGACTGCGCCCAGCCGAACACCCATGGAATGGCGCGGATGGAACTCTTGGAGCGGTCCAGTTTCTTGCGGTGGCTGGGACGCGAACCGATGTTCAGCAGGCCGATCTCGGACACCGGCGTACATTCGTAGAAGTAGTCCAGCAAGCCCTCGGTGCGGTCGATGAGGTCGCGGTAGGCTTCCTCGCCGGCGCGTGCCAGTTGCGACATCACCTCGGCGTAGTCGCTGTCGTCGGCGGCTTCCGGGCGCACCAGGTGACGGCTGGCCTTGAGCAGGCCGGTAATGCCCATCGACAGTTCATAGACCGCCGTTTCCTCGTTGCTGTACTTGTAGGACAGCACTTCACCCTGCTCGGTGAACTTCACCTGGCCGTGTACCGTGCCTGCCGGTTGCGACAGGATGGCATCGTGGGTGGGGCCGCCGCCGCGGCCGAGGGTGCCGCCGCGGCCATGGAACAGGCGGCATTCCACGCCGTGGCTGTCGGCAATGCGGATAATCTTCTGTTGCGCCTTGTACAGGCTCCAGCCCGAGGCGAGGATGCCGCCGTCCTTGCAGGAGTCCGAGTAGCCGAGCATGATCTCCTGGCGGTTGCCGGAGGCCTTGAGCAGTGCCACGTACACCGGCTCGTCGAGCAGCCGTGTCATCACTTCCTCGATGTGGGTCAGGTCCTCGATGGTCTCGAACAGGGGGCTGATCTCGATATGGCAGAACCATTCGCCATCGCGCTTGCCGGCCAGGCCGCACAACGAGGCCAGCCACATCACTTCCAGCACGTGGCTGGCGCAGTGGGTCATGGAAATGACGTAGGTGCCGAAGGCGTTGGCGCTGACCTCGTCACGCATGTCGTGCATCACGTCCAGCACCCGCAGTGTTTCCTGCGTGGCCTCGCTGAGGCGGCGGCGGTCGATATCGGCCGCGTTCTTGCCGAGCATGTCGCACAGCAGCCGGATGCGGGCGTCCTCGTCCAGCCCTTCGTAATCGGTGCCCAGTTGCGCGCACAGTTCGGCCACTGCCTCGCTGTGACGGGTGGACTCCTGGCGGATGTCGAGATGCAGCAGGAAGAAACCGAAGGTTTCCACCAGGCGGATCAGATCCAGCAGATCCGCGCGCGCAATATTGGCGTCGCCATGCGCCACCAGCGAGTCGCGGATCAGGCAAAGGTCGGCAAGAAACTCCTTTTCGTCCCGGTAGCGCCAGGGATAGGCGTTCTCGTCAGCCACCTCGGGATGCTCGATCCGCGCCCGGGTGAGTTCCAGGTTATGGTGCAGCCGGTTGTGGATGATGAACAGCTTGCGTCGGTACGGTTCGTGCGAATAGCGGTTGGGGTGTTCACCGGAAATGCCGGGCCAGCGGGCCAGGTCGCGCTCGATGCTTTCGGTGAAAGCCGGACTCAGTTCCACCAGGCGGCTGGAATGGGTGAGTTTGCTGCGCAGGTCCTCGACGCGGCGCAGGTATTCGCACAGTACCTCGGCCATGTGCTGGCGCAGGGCGTATTCCGTGGTCGACGGTTTGACGAAGGGGTTGCCGTCGCGGTCACCGCCGATCCAGGAACCGAACTGCAACAGGCTGGGCAGCCGAACGTCGGTCTTGCGCCCGTAGACGCGCTGGATGGACTGTTCCAGGTAGCGGTATACGCGCGGCACCGCGTTGAACAGGCACTCCCTGAAATAGAACAGGCCGTTGCGGATTTCATCTTCCACCGTCGGCTTGTGGACGCGCACTTCGTCGGTCTTCCACAAGACCTGTATCTGGTTGCGCAGGTCGTCGATCACCTGCTCGCGTTCCAGCTTGCCCATGCGCGGGCCGTCGAGCTTCTCCGCGGTCAGGAAGATGCCGCGCAGGGTGTGCATCACGGCACGGCGCTTCGATTCGGTTGGGTGGGCCGTGAACACCGGCAGGTACAGGGTGCGGTCCAGCAGGGATTGCAATTGTTCGTCGCTGATGCCCTCGCTGTCGAACTCGCGCAGCGTGTGGTCGAAGGATCCGCGCCATAGCGGGCCGCCCTGGCGTACGTGGCGGCGCCGTTCCTTGTGCTGGAAGGCTTCCTCGGCGATATTGACCAGGCTGAAGTAGAGGTTGAAGGCGCGCACCACGTGGTTGAGCGTTTCCGGATCGAGCTTGTCGATCTTTTTCGCCAGTCGCGCGCGTAGTGACGGGTTGTCCTCCTTGCGCAGGCGGATGTAGCCCTTGCGCAGGGTTTCCACGGCAGCCAGCACATCGGGGCCGGCCTGGGTGGCCAGTACTTCACCGAGCAGATTGCCGAACAGGCGGACGCGGGAACGCAGTTCCTTGTCGCGGGGCGGGGGGGTAATCGCGGGTTGTACTGGCATAAGCGTACTACTTTGTTAAACAAGGGAATTTTTCCCGCCTGATGCGGGCAGGGCCCGGAAAAGGGCGCGCCATTATACCCCGTTCCACGGCGAAACGAGCATTACAGTGAAAATTAAGTCAAAACAACCGCTTATCAGGTTACAGCGCCCCGTTCCCTGTGTGAGAATCACGGTTGTCGTGAACTTCCAATGACGGAGCTGCCGGGTGGTTGAGGAAAAGATGTCGAGTCGGGAACTGGGTCTGGTGCTGGCGCAGCAACTGCTGGGCGTGGACGACCTGCACTACGGGCTTTGGGACGACGACCTGCCGCTGTCGTTTGCCAACCTGGCCGAAGCGCAGCAGCGCTACAGTGAACTGGTGCTCGGCGCCTTGCCGCCGCCGGGCGGCGGCGCGGTGCGGGTGCTCGATATCGGCTGCGGCACCGGTCACCTGCTGTCGCAGATGCTGGCGCGCGGCTATCGTGCCGATGGCCTGGTGCCGGCGCCCAAACTGGCGGAACAGGTGCGCCGGCGTCTCGCGCGGGCGCCGGATGCCGGGGCGACGTTGTTTGAGCAGACGTTTGAGACTTTCCCGGTGGAAGACTACGAGGGGTTCTACGACGCGGCACTGTTCAGCGAGAGTTTCCAGTACATCCCCATGTCCGCTTCGTTTCCCATCCTGGCCCGGATACTCGGACCCGGCGGGCAGGTAGTGATCTGTGATTTCTTTCAGACCGGGCACAGCGGCGACGGCGGGCCCGGCGACCGCAGCTTCGGTGGCGGCCACCGGATGGCCGCGTTTTACGAGGAACTGGAGCGCCACCCCTTCACGCTGGTCGAGGACATCGACATCACCCGCAGGGTCAGCCCCAACATCCGCCTGCTGGACGAAACCCTGATGCACAAGCTGGTGCCCGCCGGACAGACGGTCAACCGCTATCTGTCGGATAACTACGCGATAAGCTGGCGGCTGGTTCGCGGCCTGTTCCGGCTGTTCCTGGGCCGCAAGCTCGAAAAGCAGAAGTACAAGTATTTTTCCGGCCACCGCACCCAGGCGGTATTTGAACGCTACAAGACCTACCGCTTGCTGGTGCTCAGGCGGGAAGGATGACAGCGCATGGTGGCGGAGCTTGTGGGCTGATGACAAGACTGGAATTCAGCAAGCCGAAAAGGTTCGGCGATCAAGCGCCCCGTGGGACAGTTGCAGCGGGCTTGATTCAGCTCAACAGCCAAACGCGGGTATGATGGCACGAAAGTGACAAGGGATGGCCCGGGTAATGGAAATACTGGAACTGCTGGTGTTGCTGTTTGCCGCGAACGGGGCGCCCGTGCTTGCCCGCAAACTGTTTGGCGAACGCTTTGCCTGGCCGGTCGACGGGGGGCTGAAGTTTTTCGACGGGCGTCCTCTGTTCGGCGCTTCCAAGACTGTGCGGGGATTGTTCTTTTCATTGCTCCTCACCAGCCTGGTTGCTGTTCTGCTCGGACAGGGGTGGTTGCTCGGACTGGTGGTTGCCTGCGCCTCGATGGGGGGCGACCTGTTGTCCAGTTTCATCAAGCGGCGTTTCGGGGTTCCTGTCAGCGGTCGGGCCACCGGCCTCGACCAGGTCCCGGAATCTCTGTTTCCGGCATTGGCCTGCCAGCGCATGCTCGATCTGGACGCGGGCGAGATCTCGCTGGTGGTGATGTTGTTTCTTGCCGGCGATGTGCTGTTGTCGCCATTGTTCTATCGCCTGCGCCTCCGCAGGCGTCCCTACTGAGGCACGATCTTCAGGCCGGGTAGAGGTGGTGCAGCGTGATTTCCGGCGGGCAGTTGAAGCGCACCGGCACGATCGAGGAACCGACCCCCGTCGAGGTATAGCCACTCATGTCGCGGTAACGCCAGGCGCCGGTCGCCATGTGCCGGGGCAGGCGGGCGTCGATGGTCACGGGGATGTTGCCCGGCAGGCAGATCTGCCCGCCATGGGTGTGCCCGCTCAACAACAGATCAAAGCCGGCCTGCGCGGCCGGGCGGTAGACCTCGGGCGTGTGTGACAGCAGTATCGAGCATTCACGATGGGGAATTCCCTCTGTTGCCCGGTCGATATTGTGGGCCTCCAGGTAGTGGGCGTCGTCGATTCCGGCGAGGTGCAGGCGCTGCCCCTCGCGTTCGATGACGACCGATTCGTTGAGCAGCATCTGTATGTCCATGGCCTCCAGGCGGGGGACCATGCGGATCGAGTCGTGGTTGCCGAGTACCCCGTACACGGGGCTGTCGATGTGGGCGCGAAGCCGTTCGATTTGCGCCAGTGCTTCCACGAACGGGCCAAAGGTCGCGCCCCGGTAATCGCCCGTCAGCACGCAGATGTCGTAGTCCAGGTCCGGCAGCAGTTCCGCCACCCGGCGCACGGCGCCGGGGTTGGTGTCGGCGTGCAGATCGCTGAGCTGTAGCAGGGTGAAGCCCTCGAAGCCGGCTGGCAGCCCGCGCAACGCGACGCGGTTATGGCGTACCTCGATGCGTTCGCTGTTTTTCGTGCCGCGCCCGTACAAGCCGAACAGTTTGAGCGTGGCGCGGATCAGCAGCGGCGAAAAATACCAGTTCTCGGTGCTCAACAGTGCCGACGTGCGGCCGTTGCGACGTCTGTCGGTCTCGATGGCGAGACGTTCGCGCGCATACGGTGTCCCGAGCCGCGCTTCCAGCACCCTGACGATATCCTCATCCATACTCCCCAAGCATAAGCCAAAATCCCCCCAACAGGGGACTGAGGCATTTTTCGTTTGATGTGCGTCAAGGCGCTGGGTTGGGGAGTGTGGCAGAGTAAAAACATACACAAGGGAGGCCTGAATGATGAACATGCTCACGGCAGTTATCATATTGGCCCTGATTGCCACCCTGATCACGCTGGGGTGGGGTATCGGTTCGATGGCGCGCGGTGGTGACTACGACGACAGGCACAGCGTTCAGTTGATGGGCGTGCGCGTGGGCCTGCAGGGGCTGACGTTCGTTCTGTTGCTGGTCGCCCTGTTCATGGCGGCTGCCTGAACCGGGCTCAGCGGCGTTCGCTAACCAGCCTGGTGTAGAGATCCAGGTAGGCGGCGGCGCTGCGTGTCCACGAAAAGTCCTGGCGCATGCCGGTCTGCATCAGTTGTTTCCAGCGATCCGGCTCGGTGTACAGCGCCAGGGCGCGGTCGATGGCGTCCAGCAGGGGGCCGGGTTCGGCGCGCTCGAACACGAAGCCGGTGGCGGTGCCATCCTCCAGCGTGGCGGTGTTGGCGTCGACCACGGAATCGGCGAGCCCGCCGGTGTTGTGTACCACGGGCGGGGTGCCGTAGCGCAGGCTGTATAGCTGGTTGAGGCCGCAGGGCTCGAAACGCGAGGGCATCAGGAAAGCGTCGGACCCCGCTTCCAGCAGGTGCGAGAGTGCTTCGTCGTATTCGATGCGTACGCCAAAGCGCTCCGGGTGTCGCTGCCCGGCATCGCGCAAGGCCTGTTCCAGCGTCGCTTGCCCGGTGCCCAGGATCACCAGTTGCAGGTGGCGTTCCAGCAGTTGCGGCAGCAGGTCGAGTATCAGGTCGATGCCTTTCTGCTCGACGATGCGGCCGACGTGCCCGAATATCGGAACGAACGGATCCTCGGGCAGGCCGAAGGCGGCCTGCAGGGCGCGCTTGTTGTCCAGTTTCAGGCGCAGGGTGCGCGAGGTGTAGCGGCGCGCGATCAGCGGGTCCCGGCCCGGGCTCCAGGTCCGGTAGTCCACGCCGTTGAGAATGCCGCTGAGCCGGTCCTTGCGGTGTTCCAGCAATCCCTCCAGTCCGCAACCGAACTGCGGGGTGCGGATTTCCTGCGCGTAGCGCGGGCTGACGGTGTTGATCCAGTCGGAGAACACCAGCCCGCCCTTGATAAACGACAGCTTGCCGTGGAATTCCAGCTTGTCCAGCGACCACCAGTCGCCGGGCAGTCCCAGGCGCTGGAAGGTGGGCCAGTCGAACAGGCCCTGGTAGGCGAGATTGTGGATGGTGAACAGGGTGGCGGGGCGGTCCGCTTCCAGCGATAGCAGGGCCGGCACCAGGCCGGTCTGCCAGTCGTTGCAGTGCACCAGTTGCGGCCGCCAGTCGAGTCCGGCGCGGTCCATGGCGACCTCGCACACGGCGCGGGCGAACAGCGCGAAGCGCTCGGCGTTGTCCGGCCAGTCGTGGCCGTCCGGGCCCACGTAGGGGTTGCCGGGCCGCTTGAAACAGGCCGGGCAATCCACCAGATATAGCCGTACCCGCGTATGCGGCAGCCAGCCCTGCAGCAGGCGCACCGGGGTGTCGCAGCCGGGCAGGCTGATGCGCGCGATTTCCCGCACGCTGCCGGCCCGTTCCAGGGCCTGGGGGTAGGCTGGCAATATCAGGCGTATTTCTTGCTTCGAATTTCGGATAGCGCGCGGCAGGCTGCCCGACACGTCGGCGAGACCGCCGGTTTTGATGAGCGGGTGGGCTTCACTGCTGGCGAACAGGATGTCCATGAATGAATACGGGCGCGGCCTCGAAGACGGGGCGTCGTATTCTAGCGCAAGGCGGAGCGCGGTGGCAGTTGCGGCTGGCTGTCGCGGGTGTGACACTGTTATTTACAGGCTGAACAGGGTACGGCCGGCGCGATCGGCGTACCGCAATGGATGCAACCCCGGCGTGCGGGGTTCGACTCAACAGGGCGAAACGGGCACATGGAAGACTGTACCTTTGTGATATTTGGCGCGACCGGGAACCTGTCGCGCATCAAGCTGGTTCCGGCGCTGTATCACCTCGATGCCGCCGGACGTTTGACGGATGGCATGAAAGTCGTCGGTTTTGGCCGCCGGGACTGGAACGACGACGCCTGGCGGGCGCAGGTGCGGAGTTGGCTGGCCGAGCGCCAGACCGACCCGGAGGTCCTGGACCGGTTTCTGGCCCGTTTCCACTTCTGTCAGGGAGACCTGGACGACGAGCAGGCCTACGGCCGCCTGCACGACATGTTGTCGGGAGGCGACGGTTTTTCGCCGAATATCGTGTTCTACATGGCGGTCAGCCCGGCGGCTTTCGGCAAGGTCAGCCGCCAGCTCGGAGAAGTCAGCCTGGCCCGCGAAAGCGGCGGCTGGCGGCGGCTGGTGATCGAAAAGCCGTTCGGCTACGACCTGGAGAGCGCCGAAAGCCTCAACCACAGCCTCAACCGGGATTTCGACGAATCACAGATCTTCCGTATCGATCATTACCTGGGAAAAGGCACGGTGCAGA
Source organism: Gammaproteobacteria bacterium (assembly GCA_015494295.1). GTDB lineage: Bacteria > Pseudomonadota > Gammaproteobacteria > DSM-19610 > DSM-19610 > Thiogranum. Next base: position 26,179 of record WGBO01000037.1, read on the forward strand.
ACGTGCTGGTGTTCCGTTTCGCCAACCTGATGCTGGAACCCTTGTGGAACCGCAACTATATCGATCACGTCCAGATCACCCATTCCGAGTCGCTGGGCGTGGAGGGGCGCGCCGGGTACTACGACGGCGCCGGCGCCTTGCGGGACATGATCCAGAGTCACCTGTTGCAGGTGTTGACCCTGGTGGCCATGGAGCCGCCCGCCAACATGGATGCCGAGTCGCTGCGCGACGAGAAGGTCAAGGTGCTGCGATCCATTCGCCCGATCCCGCAGAGCGCGGTCAATGCACACGCCATACGGGCGCAATATACGGCCGGTACCATCGGTGGCGAGAAGGTCCCCGGTTACCTGGACGAGCCCGGCGTGCCCGGCAACAGCGTGACAGAGACCTACGCGGCGCTGAAGCTGTTCATCGACAACTGGCGGTGGCGCAACGTGCCTTTTTTCCTGCGTACCGGCAAGCGCATGGCGAAGGGCAACTCGATGGTGGCGATACGCTTCAAGCACCCGCCCCAGCAACTGTTCCGCGAAACCCGGATCGAACGGCTGGAGCCCAACTGGATCCTGATGAATCTGCAACCCAACGAGTGCATCCGCATGGAGATGCAGGTCAAGCAGAACGGCCTGGAGATGCGAACCGAGACCACGCGCCTGGACGCCAGCTATTGCGGCATCAACCCGGCCCAGCTCGACGCCTACGAGGCGTTGTTGCTGGACGTGATCGAGGGCGATCATTCGCTGTTTCTGCGTTACGACGAGGTGAGCTGGGCCTGGAAGGTGGTCGATCCGATCCTCAAGGTCTGGTCGGTGGAGCGCGAATACATTACCGGCTACAGCGCCGGCAGCTGGGGGCCACCGGAGGCCGATCGTCTGTTCCTGCGCCAGGACCAGTACTGGCGCAACACGCTGGATGACAGCGGCGAGGGCCGGCGTTGAAGTGCCTGGCCGACCGTATTCAACCGACAAGAAGAAGAGAGCAATGAGCAACCTGACCGAAAAACCCGCGTGGAAAGCCTTGCAGGCGCACTTCGCCGACATTGGCGAACTGCACATGCGACGCCTGTTCGAGGAAGACCCCGGGCGTTTCGAACGCTATACCCTGCGCTGCTGTGAACTGCTGGTGGACTATTCCAAGAACCGCATCACGGACGAAACCCTGCGCCTGCTGATCCAGCTCGCCGAGGAGAGCGACCTGCCGGCCTGGATCGAACGCATGTTTACCGGTGAACGGATCAATTTCACCGAGAACCGGCCGGTGCTGCACACCGCGCTGCGCAACCGCGCCAACACGCCGGTATATGTCGACGGCAAGGACGTGATGCCGGAGGTGAACCGGGTGCTGGCGCAGATGCGGCGTTTCACCGAGGCGGTGCGTGGCGGTGAGTGGAAGGGCTACACCGGCAAGCGCATTACCGACGTGGTCAATATCGGCATCGGCGGCTCCGACCTGGGCCCGGTGATGGCGACCGGTGCGCTCAAGCCCTACGGCGGCGTGCTGGACGTGCATTTCGTGTCCAACATCGACGGCAGCCAGATCAGCGACACGCTGGCTGAACTGGACCCCGAGACCACCCTGTTCCTGGTGGCGTCAAAGACGTTCACCACCCAGGAGACGCTGACCAACGCCCACCAGGCGCGCCGCTGGCTGCTGGAACGCGCCGGTGACGAGCGCGCGGTGCGCAAGCACTTCGTCGCCATGTCCACCAACACCCGCGAAGTGAGCGCCTTTGGCATCGACCCGGACAACATGTTCGTGTTCTGGGACTGGGTCGGCGGACGCTACTCGCTGTGGTCGGCCATCGGCCTGTCCATCGCACTGTATATCGGCATGGACAATTTCGAAAAGATGCTGGAGGGCGGACACGAGATGGACCAGCACTTCCGCCACGCGCCCCTGCGCGAGAACATACCGGTGATCCTGGCCATGCTCGGCATCTGGTACCACAACTTCTTCAACGCCGACAGCCACGCCATCTTCCCCTATGACGAGCACCTGCACCGGCTCACCGCCTATCTGCAGCAGTGCGACATGGAGAGCAACGGCAAGCGCATTACCCGCGACGGCAAGGTGGTCGACTATCGTACCGGTCCCATCATCTGGGGCGAACCGGGCACCAACGGCCAGCACGCCTTCTTCCAGTTGCTGCACCAGGGCACTCTGCTGGTGCCGGCGGACTTTCTCACTGGCGTGTCCGCCCACCATCCGCTGGACGAGCAACAGCGTATCCTGTTCTCCAACTTCATCGCCCAGACCGAGGCGCTGATGCGCGGTCGCACCGAGGCGGAAGCGCGCGCGGAGCTGGAAGCGCAAGGCCTGTCCGAAGACGAGATCGAGCGCCTGTTGCCGCACAAGGTCTTTCCCGGCAACGAGCCCACCAACTCCATCATCTACCCGAAACTGACGCCGCGGGTGCTGGGCATGCTGCTCGCCATGTACGAGCACAAGGTTTTCGTGCAGGGCATCGTCTGGCAGATCAACTCCTTCGACCAATGGGGGGTGGAACTCGGCAAGCAACTCGCCCAGGTGGTGCAGAAGGAGCTGGACGCCGGGCACGTCGCCGAGCACCACGACAGTTCCACCCGCGGGCTGCTGGATTTTTATCTCAAACGCGGGCAGGATTGACGTCCCTTCGCGATCCCGCGAAGCCTTGCGGCCACGGATGTGCCGCAAGTCCGACAGCGACAAGGAGGCGTCATCATGTCGACACATTCGATTGCAACCACCCGTGAACGCCGCGCCCGCGAGGAATACCGGCTGGGCCTGGTGTTTTTCCAGCGCCGGCAGTGGTCCGCCGCCGCGCGCCACTTCCACGCCGCGCAGCGCCTGTGTCACCGCGACGATCTGGGCCTGCGCCTGTACACCTCCTGGCAGGGACTGGCGCTGGTGTGTTGCGGCGACGGCAGCGGGCTCAACCTGTGCCGCAACGTCGCCGCCGCCGAGCGCCTGGACGCCACGGTGTTTCTCAACCTGGCGGTCGCGGAACTGCGCCTCGGCCACCGCCGCCAGGCGGTGGTGGCGGTGGCACGCGGCCTGTCGATGGACCCGGATCACGCGGGTCTGCGCCGCCTGCGCGAGGACATGGGCGAACGCCGGCGCCCGGCGCTGCCCTTCCTGCCGCGCAACAACCCGCTGAACCGCTGGCTGGGACGCCTGAGCTACCGCAAGGCGGCCGCCGGCACGGCGCGGACAGGCGTGCCCGGGAACGGCCCCGAAAC
>WGBO01000038.1 GCA_015494295.1 Gammaproteobacteria bacterium
ATCATATTGACCCCGACGCTGGTCGGCGACGACACGTAGGCGAAAGTACGGCCGCCGGATGCCGCTGTGGAACCCCCTCCACCGCTTGTACCGCCACCGCCTGTACCGCCCCCGCCACCGCCTCCACCGCGGCGGCGCATCATGTACACGTCTTTCACAATCTTGAACATCGTCATTCTCCTCTATCCTCGAATTTGCAGTTACCCTTTCAACAACGCCTCACGACGCCGACAGCACGATAAGCGCGCCGCCCGCCGGGTTGAGGTACACGCCATTGGCGGAAACGCCCGGCACATAATGGGTATGCAGTGGATAGGCTCCCGGCTGAACGACCGGAAGAATGACGTCGGTACACATGTCGCGCTCGACCTGGGTGGTGTCCTTTTCAATGACCGCGGTTTCCGGCACCCGGTTGCGGGTGATCACGTTTACGTGGTAACCGTGGAAATGCTGGGGATAGGTAATGCAACCGGTGTTGATGAAACGAATGGCGACATCCTCGCCGACGTTCATGGCCACCAGCGTATCAGCGTCGGACTTGGTGTTCGGATAGCTCAGCCCGTTGGCGAAATAATAGTTTGGTTCATAGTTCGCCATGTCCCAGGTGCCACCGTTGTAGACCGCCGCATTGAGCCGGTCATCGAGCTCATTCAGAACCAGGGTGTACTGACGGTCGAAGGCGGGGCCGCCACTGTACAGGCGGTTGGAACCGTCGGCCGGCATCACCACCAACGGACCGGACAGGCCCATCGCCTTGCCGATTTCTCCGTTGGCGGTATCGGTGTAGAAGTAGCTGCCGGCGGCCGGGGCGGTAAAGCTGTAGGTGCGGCTGGCGCCGGGCGCCACCGCCGCCGTGTTGCTCATCACGCCCGGGATCGCCAGGTTAATGGCACGGTCCAGGTCGTTACTGACGGTAATGTTTACGGTGTCGCCTTCCTTGACCACCAGGCCGGATGTAAGCGCACCCGGACCCGTGCCGCCGGTATCGCGGAACTGCCAGACGAACACCGAAGCACCGTCGGACATGGTCTTGAACACGCCTTCCGCGACGAGGTTGACGTTGACGGTGGCGGCCTGGGCCCGCTCCGGCGTCAACACCGTCAGACCGGTGAGCGCGAACGCCGCCGTGCCGGTCAGGCCGGTCTTGAGAAACTCGCGTCGTTTCATTCCACTCCTCCCACTGATTTTGTTATCGAATGCGGTCGATTATTGGTAACGCCGCCCTGGCGCATCTCCACCCTCCGTGTGGACAAGAAGCTCGCACTCTGCGTGGACGAGTGTCTGTAACCTGCGACACACAAGGTCGCATTAACGTAAGCGCACCGGAATTCCGGGATCAGCCGGGCGTGTTGAAACGCCGGCGGGGAGCGCCCTGCCGCTGTTCGTGGCGCGGTTTGCGCCGCGTGGAACAAGGTGGACCTCAGTCGGGGAAAATACCGGGATGACGAGGCACGCGTCGCCAGTCAGCGCCAGACACCGGTCACGGCTTGCCGAACACCAGGAATCCGGACCACGCGGCAGGCGTGCGCCAGGCCACGTCGCCCGAAAGCATGGCCCGTTGCGCTTCCGCCATGGCCGTGAACACATCGTTGTCCCTTGCGTAACGCTCGTAGAATCCTGACATCAGCGCGCGCGTGGCCGGGTCGTTCACCTGCCACAGCGACGCAATCACGGATGGCACCTGCGCGTGCGCAAAGGCGCGCGCCAGGGTGGCGTATTCCAGTCCCTCGCGGCCAACGCCGGATTCGCAGGCCGACAGCACCACCAGGTCGGTTTCCGCCATGTCGAGCGAGGCGATGTCGAGGACGTTCAGGCGATACCCGTCCGCCAGCAACAGGTAACTTTCCTGCGGCTGCGCCTGGTTGAGCACCCCGTGGGTGGCCAGGTGCACCACGCGCGATTCACCGGCCTGTTCGACGAACGCCTCGTAGGTCGCCGCCGTGCCGATCAACGGCGCGCGCGCATCCGGTAATCGCGCACTGACTTCGCGGACTTCCTCGCGCGCCGCCGGCAAGGAACCGTCCGGGTCGCCGATCAACAGGCTCTCGTCGACGTAGGACTCACGCTGTTTCAATACCAGACCCAGGTGGAACATGGAGGGCAACACACCCATGGCGTAACGCTGAACCGCGTATTCCGCCTGTTCCCCGGTACCGCGCAGCAACGCCGGGAACGGCAGGTAGGTCAAGGCCCCAACAGGCACCACGAACACATGTTGCCGCCCGTCGATATCGCGCTCCACGGGACGCAACAGGCGCTCATACAACCAGGCCAGGTCCGTGTCGAGATCCGGCAACAAGGCATCGGTATCGATGGCGAGTGCGAGACCGCGCGTGGCGGGCACGCCGGCCAGGCGGTAGGCATCTGAGGCCAGGTGGCTCGCCGCGCGCAAGGCACGCTGATAGAGCTGTTCCGCCTCCACGTCGACCTCACGGATCCTGGCGCCTTCCCGCGTCACCACCTGGATATAGAGCTTGCGCGGGGTGGGCAGGTACTGCACCACCACCTGGTCCGGCGCCAGATCCCGGTGCAGCGCCGCCAGTTCGCGCGGGTCGAGCTTGAGCATCTGGAACAGGCCATAGTGTTCGTTCTCCAGGCGATGCAGCAAACGCTGCCGCGCCTTCTCGCGCTTGCGCAACGTGGCCTTCAGGCGCGTTCTGTCAGCACGCGCCGCCTCACGATCCGGCGCCGCATCCTTGCGCGAAGCACCGGAAAGCGCAGGCGCGTCGGCGTCGATCTTCAGCTCGGCAATATCCGACTCCAGCTCGCGATACCTGGCCAGCATGCGCCCCTGTTCCGACTCGGGGTCGATCGCCTCCAGGAACACGTCCTTGACCTCCGCCAGGTGAGCCACCGCCAGGTCTGAGAACGCCTGCGCCCCCATGCCGTTGTCGATCAGTAATGACGCCACGCTACCACCGGTGTCGAAAACCAACAGTCCGAGATCGGTGCCGGCGTACACACGGCCCCTGCTGTCGACACTCACCGCGTGCACGGTTCGGCCGCCGTACTGGCCAAGTTTCTGGTCTTCCGGCAATAGCTGGTTGAGCCGTTGCGGGTACAGCCAGCGCCCCTGATGGTAGAGCACCAGGCCGCCAGCAGTGGGGAACAGCCAGGAGCGCTCCGCCAGTTTCACGCCGCGCCGGCCCAGCCACAGTTGCGGAATCTTTTGCATCAGGCGCTGGTAGTCGGGGTATGCCTCCTGTCCCAGCCATTCCGGTTCACGCCCGGCGCGTTGCAGGAAGAAACCGCCGGTAGTTCCGATAATGGCGGTCTTGTCGTCGATGCGGGTGTAGCCGGTCAGCAGCGCCGAATCGATGCCCTCGACACGATGGAACACACCGGTGGCGGAATCGAATTCCACCGTGCCCCCGTCCATGGCGACACCCTGATAGGACAGGTGCGACTCGTGGGAACCGATGGCCTGTATCTTCCCCTCCAGTGTCTCGATCACCCGCGACACCATTTGGGTGCGAATCGGGAAACGGCCGGCGTCGAGGAAATGACTGAACTCCTGCACATCGCCTCCATTGTCTTCGGACCACCGGAACACCGAGCCGCCCGCCGCAACCCATACGATACCTCGCGAATCGACCATAAGGCTGCGCACCGGCCCGTCCCCCCAATCGCCGCGAACTGTGGGACGGGCGCTGAAAAGCTCCTTCGCCTGCGCATAACCGCGTTCGAAACGCACGATGGTATGGCCATCGTCCGCGAGCAGGTTGCCAGCCGCATCCAGCGCCAGGTGGCGCGCCGACACGCCGCTGAAGTGCGTCAGCGGCGCTTCCGGTTCGTCGTGATCGAACCACAGGATGCCGTCGCCGGTAGCCACGTAGGTCACGCCCAGCGTATCGTCGCTGACCAGGTCGTAGACGGGCATGCCGGTGAACTGTCGGGCGCGGTCGTGTTCGAAACGGTACAGTCCTTCGTGGCTGAGCAGCGACAACACCGGTCCGCGGGAGGACACCGCGCGCGCGCCGGTCTGAACGCCGTTACGCAGGTTTTCGAACGGCAGTGTCATGGACTCGAAGTGCCAGTCGCGGTAGAACCCGAGGCCGCGGCCGGACAGGGCCAGCAATACTGGCTCTCCGGAGGGCGAGCGGGCCCGCGCGAGCCCGAACAGGCGCTTCGCATAGTCCAGATCCTGTTGGCCACTCAAGGGCTTCGGCGCCCCGGCGCGCCAGGCCTGGTCCAGCGTCACCGTGAACAGTTCGGTGCCGCGCAGGAACACGACCTGGCGCCCGGCACCGAACCATACCGCGGCATCCACGGGTTCGGAGACCAATGTCGACGGTTCGCCACTGCCGTGAAACAGCAGCAGGCGCTTGTCCGTGCCGACCAGGGCGTGCACACTGGAACCGCGCAAGGCCCCCAGGCGCTCGACGTAGTAACGGTAACGGGCGGCGATATGCTGTTCCCGGACCTCGCCTTCGGAAAGCACCTCGTGGAGGTACTCGATACGGCCCGCGTCGTCCTCGACAGCGTAGCGGAGCATGTCCCGCTCCCCCACCGTCAGTAGCGGCGCGGCTGCCACGGCAAGTGCTTGCGCGGCAGCGGTTTCGAAACAGCCGGCCTCGCGCTGCGCTGCCAGCCTCGCGGCGCGTTCGCGCAAACTCGCCAGCAGCGCCTCGCGTTCCGCGACAAACCCGGGCGCCTGTTGCGCCGCCCGCTGGAAAATCGACTCAGCCAGCTCGATGAAGCGCCGGGGCTCCAGACGAGCATCATAGGCTTCCGAGGCACGCTTGAAGGCCGCATCATCGAGACCCAGGATTTCATAGTCGAACTCTTCACCCAGCGGCAAGTAAAATTCGCCTTCAACCGAATCGCACGGCAAGCGTCCACGCAGTGGCGCCAGCCGCTCCAGGAGTTCTCCGGCCGCTTTCCGGCGCGCCTCGAAACCCGCCGGCGCGCGCCGGAAAACCTCGAGGAAACGATCCAGTGTCTGCTCCGCGCTCAGGCCGCCACCGAGACTTTCCAGGGTATCGATGGTCTCGCCGTAGATGTCTTCTTCCTCCTCGTAAAGCGTCTGAAGCAGGCTATCGAAACCGTCACCGTCGCGCGGAACCGGGGACAACAGCGTGATGCGACCTTCCGCCCCGGCGCCGGATACCTTTTCGAGTCCTTCGCCGGATGCCAGGCGCATGCCGGCCGGTGTTCCGACGAGCACACGATCACCAAGGGCCAGCAGGTGTTCAACCCGGGGCGAAGGCAGCCCTTCACCAGCGCTGCGCCAGCGCCGCACGGGGCCGTCATAACCATTCTCCAGCGCGTAAAGACCACGCGCCGTGCCAACCCAGAGCACGCCATCGCTGGTCTCCGCCAGCGCCAGCACCTCCGACGAGACGCCAGCCGTGCCCGGCGCCAGGTCGCGCGAGAAACGTCCCAGCGCATCGTCGAAACCGAACCACTCCCAGAAACCGCGTGCGAGGACCGACAGGCCGGCGTCCGAACCCACTACCAATTCACCATTGGCGCGTTCCAGCAACACCGTCGCGCGTGGCGCCGGCGTGATATCGGGGAGAAAATCGGCATTGTCGAAACGCTTCCAGTACCCGGTATTGCTCAGGTCCGAACCGGGCAGCCAGCGCGCGTCCGGGAACAGCGGCAGCGGCGCCTCGTCGATTTCAGCCAGCCAGTCGCGGATACGCTTGCCGTCGGCCGTCTCCGCCTGCGTGCGCAACCACGCCAGGGTATCCGACCAGGCGACAAACTCCTCGGCGGGCAGGCCGCGGGCGCGGTTGTCGCGCGCAAGCCGGTACCAGAGTAGCGCCGCCTCGCCGGCCGCGCGTTGCAACGCCCTGTCGCTGCTGGCGCGGCCAACATCGATCACTTCCTCCAGCACCCCGGCGGCCTGCCCGACATAGGAAAAATCGTCACTCACGTGCTCGACCAGGTAGCGTGCATAGGCCAGCGCGGCCTGCGCTGTGCCTGTGTCGTCGTCGGACAGGTAGGCGGCCTCGAAGGCCTCGCGCAGGGCATCGCGTCTCGGGTCCCGAAACGGCAGGCTGGCGACGCTGTCGCCAGCGGCCTTGTCCAGCAACCTGACCAGCGCCTGCAGACGCTCTGTGATGCTCCAGACTGCCTGCAACACCCCCACATCGACCTTGCCCCTCAGATCCCGCGCCTCGGCATTTGAGAGTTCACCCTGTGCGTCGTAGCTGATCGTTACCGAGCCGACACCTTCGACCTGCGAACCGACGATGCGGCCGTTCTCGTAGCTGAAGCTGACCGTTTCGCCCTCGCTGGTACGGACCGACTGAACCTGGCGGTCATCGTTCCAGGTCACGAACACTTCCGCCCCCGACGATGCCTTGAGATGTCTCAGCCAGCTCCCGGTTTCGTCGTAGTCCGCCTCGATGAAAGCCGCGCCCCTCGACAGGCGCACGGTGCGGCCGGACACCGGATGATCGACCCGGGTGATGACCTCGCCGCTGGGCAGGGTGATCTCCACCGTGGGCCGCCCGGCGTCGCGCAGCAGGCGCACGCGCCGGCTGTCCGTCTCCAGCAACGCGCGCCGGGTGTCGTCGTACCACCGGATATAACGGTCACTGCGTCCGATCGAGCGCGCTCGCAGGTACAGGTCGTCGAAGGCCGCCGCGGTGTCGCCCAGCGCCTTGAGCGCGAGCCCGCGCAGATCGCGGTAACGTTCCTCGGGCAGCAGACCGTTGGTCCTCACATAGTCGATCAGTTGCAGGGCGATGATCGGGCTGCCCCGCCACAAGGCGTGCTTGTGAATGACCGAACGTATCCGTTCACCGTCCCAGGGATTACGGCGCACGATCGCCGCCCCTCGCGCCAGCACCACACCCTGCCCCAGCTCACCGGCATGGTCGGCGACCAGATCATGGAACACCCCGGTATCGTCGGGAGCCAGCCGCGCCAGCGCCAGTTGCGTTTCGGCCGCCTCGCGCCGCCGTTCCAGCGCCAGCAGCAACTGCACGCGCTGCACATGGTAGCTGTACAGCCCGCCATGGCCGCGCCGGTATGTTTCCAGATCCTGCAAGGCCGCATCCAGCACGGCCGCATCGACCTGACGGTGCCGCGACTCGGCCGCGCGCACATAGGCGCGGTAGAAATGGCGGTCGACGGCATCCGCCGCAGTGACGTCCGGGGCGGAGAATACCGGCGCCAGTACCGTCCGCGCCTGTTCCCAGCGTTCCTCTCCAATCAACAGTTCAACGCGCTTTACCCGCGGCCAGAGACGACCTGGAGCCGCCTCGCTCACCGACGCCCAGAACGCGAGCTTGTCATCGACACCGGCCGGTGCCCTGACCGCCAGCAACTGTTCATGAAAACGCCGGTTCCAGGGGTAACGCTCGGCCCAGCGTCTCACCCGGGCTTCCGCGTCCGGAGACCCCGCCAGCGCCTGTGCATACTCCGACAGCCGGTCGGCCGCCCAGGCGTAGGCGGGATTGATTTCCAGCGCCTGCTCAAGAACCCGCCACGCCCGTTCATGGCGCCCTGCCTCGTGCAGGGCTTCCGCCGCTTCACCACGCAACCAGGTCGATTCCGGGAATCCTGGAAGCGCCCGTTCCAGCATGGCGATGCGTGCCTCGCCACGCGACAGCGCCGCCAGGATCTCGCTGTGGCGGGCATAAACCGAAGGCGGCGGCGACGGCCATTCCGCTTCCAGTCCGGTAATCGTTTCCAGTGCGCGGGACGATTCGCCCGCCTTCATCAGCGCCTTGCTCAGACGCATCTGGTGCCGGAAGGAGGCGGGTTCGGCATCGAGCGCCTTGCGCGCATACTCCAGGGCCTGCGGGTAGCGCTTGTCCTGCAGTTCCAGTTCCGCCTGCTCCGCCAGCACCTCCGCGGACCCCGGCCAGCGTTGCAGGGCGGCCTTCAGCGTGTCGCGCGCCCCGCCCCGATCCCCCGCCGCCCGTTGCGCCGCCGCGAAATGCACCGCGGACCAGCGCTGCCGGCGATCCGCGTCCAGGCCATGCACGCGACTCTCCCTGTCCAGCAGCAGGCGCGCCCGCTGCGTTTCCCCGGCGCGCAACAGGGATGTCGCCGCGGCCTCCAGGGTGCTGTAAAAAGGGAACAGAGCATGGGATTTCAGGTAGGCTTCGGCCGCCTCGGCATCGTGCCGCTTGGCGGCCAATGCCGCGCCCCTGGCGCGCCACGCACGCGCATCGGCCGGGTGCGCGCCGATCCAGCGTTCCAGTTCGGCCAGCCGGTCCAGATCGTCCCAGGGACGTGTTGCGAGATAACGGCGCAGGTAGTCGCCCGCCGCTGTTCCGTGCGGGACACCGCCGGCGCCAACCAGCTTCTCCACCCGGCTGCGCAAGCCGTCATCGAGGGGCAGATCCTCAAACATCCACACCAGCTGGAAACTGTCGGGAAACCGCCGAAGCGCTGCCGCCAGATATCGGTACTGGTCCGATACCGCGTCCATCTTGTCAGCCGCGAAGGCCAGGAAGACCAGGCCCCAGGGATCGGTCATGCCTTCCGCATCCGCGGCGGGGTAACGTTCCAGCAATTTCCCGTAGTGCGCCTGCCGGTAGTCCAGCACGACCTCGGGCACGATTCCCAGCGCCTCGCGAAGGCGTGGATCGTTCACGCCGGCAAGACGTTTTTGCAATTCATCGCGCCGGTCGTGTATCGCCGTCCACACGTAAGCGGCATATGGATGGGGTTGCGACGAGAGGAGATCACGCTCTACCGCGGCGAGGACTGCGTCGACACGACCCTCGCGGTACTGCTCCGACCACCTGGCCAGGCGCGGGTCCCCGTGGACGTCGGCCGCGAACGCGGCGCGGCAGGACCCGGCCGCCAGCACCAGCACCCACAGGCAAAGAAACAGCCAACGGGCGTGAACAACAGGCCTCGTCGTCATCATGCGCCTGCCCCCTAGCGGGGAACCGTCTCCCAACTGAACAGCCGCATGGAGACATCCTCGACCTCGGCGCTCGGGACAATCCCCAGGCCACGACTCCCGCTCGGGCCAAATCCCGCCTGCCGGAACAGGGCGCCGATGCCACCGCGCATTCCGGCTCCCCGGGTTCGTGGCAGCGACGCCTGGGCCAGGAACGAAAAGTCCGCTTCCGGCGTCTGCGGCATCGCCGGCACGACGATGGACAGCACATGTTCGATGCCCACCGTATCGACCGTGACCGGGATACAGTAGGACTGGCTGGCGCCCGCCTCCAGTCGCGTCGTATGGCCTTTGAATACCGGGTAGAGCACCTGCACACCAAAGTAACTGTCGACGAACAACAGGGTGACGTCCGCCGCGCGCGTTCCCGCGTTTTCAATACGCACCGCGAGCCCGTCGTTCGCGTACAAGCGGGAACGCACCGCGGGCTCGATCGGCTCAGCGGTCGCGCCGGCGGCCGCCAGCTTGCAACCATTCTTGCCATCCTTGCCGGCGCGCGTCACCGACAGCGACACTTCCACCCCGGCACCGCCGCCTGTATCCGGACCGACATAGCCTGCCATGCGCAACAGGTTGGTCACCTTGGCGACACTCGCCAGGCTCCCGGCGAGTGCGGCTTCCAGTTGGGCATCGCTCTTGTCTCCCAGGGCGATGGAAGGCGTCTTGCCCGCGCCGCCGCGTTGCAGCACACCGGTGGGTGGCAGCAGCCACAGCTGCATATCCTGTGTATCGGCGTCCGGATCCAGGGGCTGCACCGCGAGGTGCAGGTCCGCGGACGCGCCAGGCTCGACCCAGCGCAACAAAAGGCCCGCGGGCTGCTCGCGCTCGCGTGCGCGGATCGTTTCGAGTACCGATCTCACCCGCGCCACCTGGCGTGCGTTGCCTTCCCCGGCGGGCGGCAGGGCCACGCTCAGGGTCAATGAGAGGCTGGCCTCTTCCAGCCGCGCGCGCGCGCCCTTCGGCAGTTTTTTCGGATCGAGCGCCGGCTTGCCACGAAAAGCCTCGGGCACCGCGTGGCTCTCCAGCAATTTTGCCTCCTTGACGCGCAGGTAACCGATAACGGCATCGTCGGCGGACGCGGGCGCCGGCACCACAGCCAGCAGCGCACCCTCGGCGAGCCCATGCAGGCTACCACCCCCTACCGTCCAGCCTTCCTTGCCACCCCGCACCGTCCATTGCAGCACCCGTCCACGCTCGCGGGTTCCGAATACCGGTGCGTCCAGGCTGACACCCTCCGCCATCGGCGTGGGCCGGCGCACGCGTTTGGCCGCATAGCGCTGTAACACCTGTTCCATCGCCTGGCGATAGGTAATACCCGGATGTTCCGCCAGCACGCTCATGAGGGTGAAACTGAACAGGCCCATCGACTTGCGGTCCGGGTCGCCGGCCGGCAACCGCATCTCCGGTGTCTGTTCCGTGGTCTGCGCCGCATAGAAAGCGACGAACCCGGCCTTGCCCTGCTGGCCGTCATCGCCGACATCGAGCATGGCATCCTCGCCGCCACCGGCGCCGCGTGTGCGGAACGCCGAGGCCGCCGCCCTGGCCAGCGCCGCGTCGGGAATACCCAGCGCCTCGGGCGTCACCTTGCGCATGCGCACGCCGTCGAGCGGGACACCCCGGGTCATGGTGCCCGAATGACAACTGTCGAACACCGCCCAGACGAAACCGCCCGCCTCGCGCATGGCGTCGATCGCCGCGCTGATGTCGTTATCGGTGATGGCGTTTTCGACCGCGCCGATACCGTCGCTCCAGGCGCCGACATCGACGGGCAGGAAGATCTCATCGAGTCCGTCCGCCTCGCGCAGGCTGTCGTCCCCGACACCGATGGCGGGCTGCTGGGAACCGTGGCCCGCGAAGTGCAGGTAGAAAAAGTCGCCCTTGTCCTGCTTCGCCTTGTGCGCAAAATCCTTCAATACGTCCATGATGGCGCTACGGGTTGGCGAACCCTCGGCACCATCCACTTCGTCCGACAACACGTGGATGTTCTGTTCGGGGAAACCGTTGTCGAGCAACATCCGCCGTACCAGCGCGGCATCATTCTTCGGTCCCCGCAGCTGGAAGCGCTCCCCGAGCCCCGGATATTTCCATGCGCCCACCACCAGCGCATGCCGTTTGGCCGCGGGAACACCCACGCCGGCATCGCTGACCGCCATGGCCGTCATGGGGAACCAGCCGTGCAGGCCAATGGCCAGCAGGCAGCCAAACAGGGTCTTCCGAACATTGAACATTAGTCAAAAACCTCCACGAATATCACGCTTGCGCACGAAACCGTTTACCTCCCAGACGCTCGTACGGCCGTTGTGTCAGGGACGCGGCGACACCAGCACCCGCAGACTCCCGCCGACCGGCGTTGTCAGGCCCTGTTCCTCGAGTATTTCGGCGAGACCGTCCACGCCGCTGGCGGGAATATCCGCCTCGACCAGCCAGTAATCGCCGTACGGCGTGGCATCGGCCTCCAGCCCCAGGCGCCGCAGGGCCGCCACCAGTTGCATTGCCGTGGCTTCGGGATGCGGCGCCCGCAGCGACTGCGGCTCCACAGCGCCGCGGAACACGGGTGCGTCAGCGTCCATGGGTGCCGGCGGCATGAACCGGTAGGCCACGGGCACGGCCAGCGCCAACAGCAGGAAACCCGCCGCCAGCGCGCGCGGCAAGCGGTACCCCCGCCAGCGCGGAGCGTCTTCCAGCAGGCCTTCCTTGCGCAGTCTCACCAGCAGGCGCAACAGGCCGTCGCCGCCGGGAGCAGCGTCACCCCCCGCCTCGTGCTCGGCGAGTATTGCGCGCCGCAATGCATCGGCGTCCGGCGGGCACGGCGCACTGTTGTCCACCGCCCTGCCGGTCAAGGTGTCCCACCAGGCATCGTCATCTTCCCGCGACATGGCGCCTCCCTACAGGTAGTCCCTGCACAGGTCCAGGTATGGCCGGAAGCGCTTGCGGCACTGGGATACGTACTCGCGCGTGGCGCCAAGGGTGCGACTGAGAAACGCAGCCAGCTCAGCAATGCTCCAGCCTTCGATGGTGGAAAGCCTCAGGACCTCGGCGCGTTCAGGGTGCCGGCCGGCGAACTGCCGGAACGCTGACTGCACGCACTCCTCGATGGAGTCTCCAGGCGTTTCGTCCGGGCCGCTCGCTATGCGCTCGTCGGCGCCGGGCGTATCCTCCAGGCTGTCCACGGGACGCAGGCGGCGAAAATAGCTCATCATGGCATTGCGGGCGATCTTCCACAGCCACAGACGGATGTCGCAGTCACCGCGAAAACCACCGCAGGCGCGCACGATACCGATGAAGGCATCCTGCACGACATCCTCGATATGGTCTTCCGGAACCCGGTTGCGGCGGTAATAACGCCGGAACTGGCCGGCATAGCGGCCATACAGTATGGCCACCCCCTCGCGCCTCGCCTCACCGCCACGACGAATCAGCGATACGCAGTTTGTGTCACCCTGGTCCTGCATCAGGCTCGCGTCCCCAACAAAAAAGCCCGACATGCATGGCATGCCGGGCCTGTGCTGACTGCAACCGACAGCGCCCGTCCGTCAGTTGGTGTACAGCGTGTAGATGTTGGCGACGTTGCCGAGGTTCTGGATACGCAACTGGAACTTGCCGGTCCAGCGCGGCTGCCAGGAACACATCATGGTGTCCGTCTCGTCCGCGTCACTGCAGATGCGGTTGCCATGCTCGTCGTAAATGAACAGGTCAAGGTCGGTGTCACCGTCGCCGGAAACAAGCACCTCGGCCGGCTCGCCGCCTTCGAATACAATGTCGTAAACATCGGTGGCTCCCGCGCGCACCATGTCACGGTGGCGGTTGGGACCGGTAATATCGCCACGCGAACTGCTCTCCTCGACGTCGGTGATCATTGCCAGCAAGTCCTTGCGGCCATCGGCCATATCCTTCGCCCGCGCCAGCATCGCCGCCGCGGAATCGGCATTATCATCATCCTTGCCAGCGCCCTTGCCGCCACTCGAACTCTTTTCGAAAGATGCGTCCTTCGAACCAACACCCTGCTTGATCTTCGCCGCCACGATCAGTGCCATCGCATCGTTCTCGCTGTCGCCGTAGCTGGCCAGCTCGTCCGCCAGCGCCAGCCGCTCAATGGCGGAAGCCTGCGCGGAAGCCGCCTTGGCGCCCTCGGCGACATTGGCCTTGTCACCACCGGCATGGGAACCGGCGGCGCCCATGCCCAAACCCAGCGAAACAACCAAAGCAAGCATTTTCTTGTTGAATTTCATAGATTAACTCCTGATATTTACGTCAAAACATGACGGCCGGGCCACGGAAAAACCGCGGCAGATTATGAAACATTCGGGAGAACAGACGCGCGCGCGCCGAATCTGCAAGGGGGGAAACGGAAAAAATGGTAGAAATCCTGAACGCCCTCTTGTTTTTCTTGAATATTCTTAACGTCCAGCGCGGGAAGTTCTTGAGATAGTATGTTTGGCCACCCGGGGGGTCAAGGAATTTCGCAGCAGCCGCCCGGCAATGCTCACAGCCCGGGCATGCCCATCGATATCCGCTCTGCAATCCCGTTACGGCGTACGGTAAGCTGAAACCGGTCCGTACCGGGCAATGAGGCCAACACCTGCCTGAGGCTATCGGCAGAGTTCAACGGCACGCCGTTGACGTGGGTCACGATGTCGCCGGGCTCCAGTCCCAGAAGGTCGATGAATGCCGGCACTTCCGGCGGGAAAACACGATAACCGATCTGCCTGCCCTCACGGGACACCGGCTTCGCGTCCAGAAGCGCAAGCACCTTCTCCGGGCCTTCGTACAACGCATCACGCAAGGCAAGTATCATGCGTTCCCCGACATCATTATCATCCTGGTACCGGGCATCGTTCATGCCGGAAAGCCGCAGGGTGGCATATGTGTCACCCACGGTCAGAATCACCCTGTCCACCAGGATATCGGTAAGCACGGCCCTTTCCGCAACCTGGTCACCAACGCGATAGGTGCTTTCTCCCTGTGGGGTCGAAATAATCGCACCCATCATGGCGGGGCGATCAGCCCAGAGAATGCCCGTAAGCGAAACACCGGCGAGCGCCGGCACCCGATCCCTGGCGCGGATCTCCCGAAATTCCTTCCCCGCGGGATAAGGTCCGACGGCTGGCTGGCCCTTCATCACGGCCGGCGCCGTCCTGCTGGCAAAACCTGTCGGTTGAGACTGCAGCGCAAACCACGCACCGACCACCGCCAGGGCAAGGACAACGCCCGCACCGAAAACACCGCGCCTGTTCACGGTCACGCCCGCCCCCGTGCCTAGCGACATTCTCTGAGGTGGTAGCGATTGATCTTTCGGTAAAGGGTGCGTTCACTGATGTTCAACACGCTGGCCACCTTGCGCCTGTTGCCTTTGTACGCGCGCAACAAGCTGGCGATATGCGTCGCCTCGAGATCGGCAATGGAGCAGCTATCCTGCGCCACCGCCGCCTCGCCCTTTTCCGGCGCCGGACTGGCGGTGCTCGCGGAACGGGATTTTGTCGGGATATGGTCAAACTGGATATGCTTGCCGTCGATCACACCATCGTCGCTCATGGCAATTGCCTTCTGAATGACATTACTGAGTTCCCGGATGTTGCCCGGGAAATGATGCGCGTTCAGTTTTTCAATCGCGGCATTGGTCATTTCGTAATTGACAGCGGAATCCCGTGTAAGGCGTTTGATCAGCACCTGGGCCAGGGGGACGATATCGCTCCGACGCTCGCGAAGCGGCGGGACCGTTACCCGAATCCCGGCAATCCGGTAGTAGAGATCCTCACGAAACTTCCCTTCCGCAACGAGTGTTCCCAGGTCGCGATTCGTTGCCGCAATGACGTTGACGTCGACTGTGTATTTCTGCTGCCCGCCCACGCGACGAAACTCTCCGGAATCGAGCACCCTGAGAAGTTTCGCCTGTATCGCCAGTGGCAATTCACCCACCTCGTCGAGGAACAGCGTCCCCTTGTCCGCCAGCTCAAAAAGACCGGGCTTCATACCCGCGCACCCGGTGAATGCACCGCGCTCGTGGCCAAACAATTCATCCTCAACCAGGGTTTCGGTAATGGCCGCACAATTCAGCTCGACATAGGGCCTTCCGCTGCGACTGGACTGATCGTGGACGAAGCGCGCGGCCAGTTCCTTGCCCACGCCGCTTTCTCCGTCGATCAGGACCCGTCCGCCAGCCTTGGCGGCCACGGTCAGGCTTTCGATACATGCAAGAAACGCGGGAGAACGCCCCACCATTCGCATATCTTCACAACTTATATCCAGCGCCCTGGGCACAAGCCGGTAGATCGACTCCATGAGAACCGTGCTTCCATCCTCGTTTTTCAGGGGGTAAGCCTTGATCCGCACGTGATCCGGATTGTCATCCGCGTCATAGTGGGTATGCAAAACCTGGAAGGGTTCATTGGTCTCGAACACCTTTCGATGCGGGCAGTCTTCACCATTCTGATGACAGGGAACCTGCGAACGATGCGATACCTCGTAACAACATCGGCCGACGATGTTTTCTTCCGTGACACCGTACGACCGGCAGTAACTCTTGTTTGCCGCAATAATCCGGTATTCACTGTCGATAATGACTGCCGGGTTCTCCTGAACATCGACAACTGACTTGAGGTCAACCGTGTGCTTCTTCATCTCCCTCGACCCTCATGGCGATTTCGTTATCCCGGGCGTTCATTTTCCGGTACAGGGATATCGGCTCGGAACCTCGCATGTACCGGCGTTTATTCTGGTTCTAGCCCTGTCATTTTTTTTAAATATATCAACCCCCGGCATTGATGCCAAAGTGGCATACCCCGGACAGGCTCCGTCACACTGACAGACTGACAATATTGTCATACTTCCTGTCATACCCCTTGTCATACATTCGAACCCGATGACGCCCTGTTTAGTGTATCGAACCACAAGCCTTTCATTTACAGCGGCTTTTGAATAGCTTCAGACGCGTTCCCGCTGCGCCCTCCGGATGGCCTGCCTTTTGCTTGCCTTCAAACAACAATTCAGAAAAAGACGTGCGGGCCGGCACCAGGTGCCGACCAAAAACCGGATCCGACGACCTGGCACGCCAGCACGCACTTCATTTCACTTGAGGACGAAGCCATGAAAAACCTTATTCTCAATACCGGATTCGCCGTGGTTCTGGCGTCCGGCATGTTCTTGATCGATCCTCCGGCTGTGGCCGAGCAGGCGCCGGAAGCCGCGCCCGCGCACATGACCGAAACCGGCTTGTTCCTGGAAGCCGCCAAACAGGGGAAACCGGAACTGCTGGAAGGCATGCTCAATGAAGGCGTGGATGTCGACGTCCGCGACGACAAGGGAGCCACTGCGCTGATGTGGTCGGCCTGGGAAGGACACATCCGTGTCGTGGAACTGCTGCTGGACGCGGGCGCCGAGGTTGATGCCCAGGACGAGGAAGGCGACACCGCCCTGATCGTCGCCGCGAAAAAAGGCTTCTCTGACATCATTAAACTGCTACTGTCCCGCGGCGCCGACGTCAATGCCGAAGACCGGACCGGCGCATCCGCGCTGATGTGGGCCGCCTATAATGGAGACCGCGAACTGGCCAGCCTGCTGATCGAAAACGGCGCCAAGGTTCGCCACGTGGATGACAACGGATCCACCGCCTTTATCGTCGCGGCGACCAACGGGAAAACGGACCTGTGCAAACTTCTGCTGGACAAGGGCGCAAGGATCGAACACGCGGACGAATTCAACAACACGGCCTTCCTGTACGCGGTAAAAAACAAGCACCATGAAACCGCGAAGTTTCTCATCGAGAAAGGCGCGGACATCAACCGGAAGGACAACGAAACAAACCCGCCCATACTGATCGCCACGCAAGCCGGTGATCTGGACATGATACGCCTGCTGCAGAAATCCGGCGCATCGATCAATGCGTCCGGGATATACGGCATTACGCCCCTGATGTCGGCTGCAAGCACAAACCGGTGGGACATCGCGGAGTTCCTGATTTCAGGCGGTGCGGATATCAACAAGGGTGACAAGGCCGGGAAAGCGGCCCTGACCTATGCCGCGGAGCGCGGGCATACCGATATGGTGCGACGCATGCTGGCAAAGGGCGCAGACATCAACGCCAGGGACGAATACGGTTTTAGCGCCATCATGCTCGCCGCGTCCGAAGGATATCCGGAGACCGTGGAGGCTCTGATCGAAAACAAGGCGAAGATATGGGCCCGCAACCGTACCGGCCGCAATGCCCTGATGCTGGCGTCGGGCGAGGGAAAGGTCGATGTCGTGAAAACCATTCTGAAGCACGACAAGTCGAAAATCGACGTGGGCGATAACGAAGGGCTCAATGCCTTGATGTTCGCGGTTCGGCGCAACCGTCTCACCAGCATCCAGACATTGCTGGATAACGGCGCCGACGTAGATGCGCGCACGCGGGGCGGGGCGACCGCGCTGATGTTTGCCGCCTGGGAGGGCCGCCCCCAGGCAGCGCGTATCCTGCTCGAGGCCGGAGCGGATATCGAGGCAAAGGACATTTCCGGAAGGACACCGCTGGTGTACGCCTCGGCCAGGGAACAGCTTCGCATGATAGATCTGCTCGTCGAGCGCGGCGCCGATGTCAATTCGGTCGATGCCTGGGGTAGCTCCGTCCTGCACCTGTCAATCGCACAGAACAAGCAGCGGGCGGTTGAACGCCTGAAGGAACACGGCGCCAAAGACCTGTTCAAGCCCGTTGAAAACGGAAAAGCCGAGGCCGACGAAAAATCAGGACTCAGGGAAAGGAGCGATACCTGATCACCCCGAGCCGAACAGGCGGCGCCGCATCCACAGGAAGTAGACCAGCGGCACCAGAAACATGGATACCACTGGCGCGGTGAGCATGCCGCCGACCATCGGCACGGCGATCCGTTTCATGATCTCTGAGCCGGCACCGCTGCCGAGCATGATAGGCAGCAAGCCCGCCAGGATCACCACAACCGTCATGGCTTTCGGCCTTACCCTCCGCACGGCGCCATCCAGGACGGCCCTGCGAAGCTCCTCGGGATTTGCTGGCTTGTGCTGCCTGACACTCTGTTGCAGGTAAACCAGCATCACCACGCCGAATTCCGCGGTTACGCCCGCAAGCGCGATAAAACCGACCGCCACCGCTACCGAGAATGAATATCCGAGCAGGTACACCAGCCACACACCACCGACCAGGGCAAGCGGCAGGGTCGCGAGGATAATCATGGGTTCGCGCATACTGCCAAATATCAGGTACAGCAGGGCAACGATCAGCCCCAGCGTCAGGGGCACGATCTGCAGGAATTTCGCTCGCGCCCTCTGGAAATATTCGTACTGGCCGGCCCATGTCAATGAGTAGCCCGGGGGCAGGTCAAGGTTTTCGGCGACCAGTCGTTTGGCCTCTGTGACATACGAGCCCAGGTCGCGGCCGCTGATATCGATATAGGTCCAGCCATTGAGGCGTGCGTTTTCGCTTTTTATATAACCGGGTCCGTCCTTGATGGATATATCGGCAACCTCTCCAAGCTGCACATGCAACTGCCGGCTGGTCACAATCGGCAACTGCCTGAGCTTGTCCGCTGAATCCCGCCATTCGCGCGGGTAACGCAGGTTTACCGGGTAGCGTTCCCTGCCCTCCACGGTTTCCGTGATGTTCATTCCCCCGACCGCGGTGCTGATGACGTCCTGGACTTCCGCGACGGTCATCCAGTTGCGGGCTACCGCTTCCCGGTCGATACGAATATCGACGTACCTTGCGCTTCCGACCCGCTCGGAATACACGGAGGAGGTTCCCGGTATGCGCCGGACGATATATTCAAGCTTCCTGCCGATATCCTCGATCACGGAAAGCTCAGGCCCCGCGACCTTGATACCTACCGGCGTTCGGATACCGGTCGCAAGCATATCGATACGGGCACGCACGGGCATCAACCAGGTATTGGTGATCCCCGGTATCCGCAGAAGCTCGTCGAGTTCCTGTCGCAGGCCATCCATTGTCATTCCCTCGCGCCACTGGTCACGGGGCTTGAGCCGGATCGTTGTCTCGATCATGGTCAGAGGCGCCGGGTCGGTTGCGGTTTCGGCGCGCCCGACTTTTCCGAATACCCGTTCAACCTCGGGAACCGTGGCGATGAGCTTGTCCGTTTGCTGCAGCAACTGGCGGGCCTTGCCAACGGATATTCCCGGGTAGGCGCTTGGCATATACAGCAGGTCACCCTCGTCGAGGGCCGGCATGAATTCCGAACCCACGTTGACAAATGGCCACAGGCCGGAAACGATCAGGCCGGCTGAAACCAGTAGCGTAACAAACGGCTTGCGCAAAACACGGACGAGGATCGGCTGGTAGGCACGGAGGAGAAAACGATTGACCGGATTGCCGGACTCGGCCCGGATGCGACCCCGCACCAGATACACGATCAGCGCCGGAACCAGGGTAACCGAAAGCCCCGCTGCCGCCGCCATGGCATAGGTCTTGGTAAATGCCAGCGGGTCGAAAAGCCGCCCCTCCTGGGATTCGAGCGCAAATACCGGTACAAAGCTCAGCGTGATGATCAGCAGGGAAAAAAACAGCGGCGCGCCGACTTCCCTGACAGCAGACAGAATAACGGGGACAGGCGGTGGCGACTCGCTGTCGACCGACTCCAGATGCTTGTGCACGTTCTCGATCATGACAATGGCTGCATCCACCATGGCGCCGATCGCGATTGCAATACCACCAAGTGACATGATGTTTGCGTCGATCCCCTGGATGTTCATGACAGAAAACGCGGCCAGTATCCCGACCGGCAAGCTGAACACAATGACCAGGGCGGAACGGACATGGAGCAGGAACACCAGGCAAACCAGCGCCACCACGATAAATTCCTCGACGAGACGGCTTCGCAAGGTGCCGACCGCACGCTCTATGAGGCCCGAGCGGTCATACACCGTCACGATCTCCACACCCTCTGGAAGGCTGGCGCGCAGCTCGGTCAGTTTCTGCTCGACGGCCCGGATTGTGTCCAGCGCATTTTCACCGTCCCGCATGACAACGATGCCACCCCCGACCTCTCCCTCGCCGTCGAGCTCCGCAATGCCCCGGCGCATCTGCGGGCCGACACGAATGTCCGCGAGATCACCAAGCGTTGCGGGCACATTGCGCGCGTGAAGGCTTTTATCGACGTAGTGAACGAGCCTGAGGTCGTCTTCCCCGGTGAGGTAACCGTGACTATGGACCATGTACTCGGCTTCCGCCATTTCGATGGCCGAGCCGCCCACCTCCTTGTTCGAATCAACGATGGCCTGCTTGACCATCGCCAGCGGAATGGAAAACTGCTGCATCAGTGTCGGGTTGAGTTCAACCTGATACTGGCGAACCATCCCGCCGACCGTCGCCACTTCCGCGACGCCGGAAACGGTTTGCAGTTCATATTTTATAAACCAGTCCTGTAGACTTCTCAGTTCCGAAAGGTCGTGTCCTCCGCTCCTGTCGACCAGCGCATACTCGTATATCCAGCCGACGCCGCTTGCGTCCGGTCCAAGCTTGGGGCTTGCGTTCCGCGGCAGGCGGTCGGTTACCTGGCTAAGGTACTCCAGGACCCTGGACCGGGCCCAGTAGACGTCTACCCCGTCCTCGAAAATGACATAGATATACGAATCGCCGAAAAACGAGTATGCCCTGACGGACACGGCGCCCGGAACCGCGAGCATTGCGCTGGCCAGCGGGTAGCTCACCTGATCCTCGACGACCTGTGGCGCCTGGCCGGGGTAACTCGTTTTGATGATAACCTGGACATCGGACAGGTCAGGCAAGGCGTCCAGTGGCATATCACGCAATGAATAGACCGCCCAGGAGGCAAGAATTCCGGCCAGAAGAACGACCAGGGAACGGTTCAGAACTGACCACTCGATGACACGGCTTATCATACAGGGCTCAATTTCCGCTATCGCCTGCCATCCGCTGCAACGCAGCCATCAGATTGCTCTCCGAATCGATCAGGAACTGCGCTGAAGTGACCACCCGTTCGCCCTCTTCCACACCAGACAGGATCTCGACCCATTCCCCGCTCTCCATGCCGGGCAGCACATCAACGGGCTGGAAACGGCCATCCCCCAGCGCGCGTATGACGCGATTTCCCCGCCCCGTGCGAATCAGCGCCTCACGGGGAACAGCCAGCGCATCCTCGACAGGCGCTCCGAAGATGACTACGTCGGCAAACATGTCCGGCAAGGCGATGCCCTCGGGCATGGGGAAAGTCGCGCGCAAGGCGTAGGTTCGGGTGCGGGGCCTCAGATCGAGCCCCTGCACACTCACCCGGCCATCCCAGACCTTTCCCGGCTGGTTGGCGAGCCTGAGCTGTGCCCTGTCACCGGCCTTTATCCACGCAACCTGGTTGCGAAAGACATCCACTTCAACCTGGGCGACACCCTCTTCCTCAAGTTGAATCACGACATCATTGGAGGACACGCTTGCGCCCTCCTCGACAGAAAGCACCGAAATGCGCCCGTTCCGTGGCGCCCTGATCATGAAGCGCTCCGCCACCTCACCATGATCTTCCAGGCGCCTGATCTCTTCGGAAGAAAGTGCAAGACGCCGCAACAGACGGCGTGAACGATCCAGCACATCGGGGGCAACGTCCGCCTGCTTCAACAGCCCCAGGTGCGCGGTTTGCGCGTCGACTCTCTCCCGGGAATCCACTTCAAGCAGGACGTCGCCGGCGCTTACGGTATCGCCCTGCGCCACGTGACGTGCTGTCACGGCGCCATTGACCCGCGCGCGCAGGGTTCTTGTCCGCCCGCGCTGGTACTTGAGCACATGACCGGCCGTCCTGATCTGCCTCAACAGGGTCTTTCGTTCGACCTGCGATGTTCTGACCCCCAGGCTGTTCACAATGCCTGGGGAAACCGAAACCACGGGACGAATGGCGGCCGCGTCCTCCATTTCCCCGGATTTCCGCGCAACCAGATCCATGCCGCAAACGGGGCAGTTTCCGCGCTCGTGCATGACAACGTCCGGATGCATTGGGCATACGTATGCCGGCGTCGCCGAGTGATGGACCTGTTCGAGTCCTGCGCCGGAATTCACCTCACCGGAGGAACGAAAACGCTCGCCGGCAACCCCAAGCACGATGCCCACAAACAAAACCAGACTGAACAAGCCAATCCTGTACATAAGAAAAGCGGCAACCCCGATTCATGATCCGGATAAAAACATACCGTTGAAATCCGGTTCCTGCAAACAAAAAAGGGGCCGGTCAATCCCTGACCTGGCCCCATTCATGGGTCATGACTGTCCGTCCATCAGACAGTTGTTGTATCGACCCGGCCTAGTTCACGTCGATGAAGGTCATGGCGTGCGGTGATGCGCTGCCCGTTGCCACCGTCGGTCGCGACGGATCATTCGCACGAGGCCAGCTAGTCCGCTCCATGTCGATACAACCGTTGAGAACGTCGCCACCCGTCGTCACGTCATTGAACGTGGGATCGAGCGAGAGGCTGCCGGTCCAGCGGTTGAACTTCATCATGCAAACCGTGTTGTCACCAACGGAACCCGTTCCCGGCAGGAAGTCGCCGGCAAAGCTCAGGCTGTTGAGCGACGGATTGACCGCGCCCGCTGTCTGGGCCATGTTGCCTGCCGGGTCACCGGCGGGATGATTGAACGGATCGAAGGCCGGCGTACCGAACACGGCCCAGCTTGCCCCCACGGGATAGCGGCGCAGGTCGACGAAGTACTGCGATGTCGCCACGTAGCGCTCCAGGTTGTCGGCCACCGTGAAGTGAGGACCACCCGCCGTCGCATTGTTTTCCGGAGAGTCGAGGTTGACCACCGAGGCAATGGTCGGGCAATCCGGCGCGTCGTTGTTGGGCCAGAAGCTTCCCGTGGTGGAATTGAAGTCGATCCCTTCGCGGGAATGGGCAGGACCCACGGCCGGACCAACGGTCGTCAGCGCACCGCTACCCTTTTGCGGGACACCGGAGTTGTCCCACTTGCTGGCGGGCGCCGCGTTGCACTGCGGGTTGTCACCGGCACTGACAAGCTTGCGGATGTCATATACCACAACTTCACGATTGTGCTCGTGGTCGTAGTCCCGGTTGTAGAACTGGCCGTTCTGGTCGGTTGTACCCGTGGGAGTGATACCGGCTTTCGGAAGCACCAGGTAACGGTCGTTACGTGTAATGAAGAACACCGAGGAACCCGTACATGCACCGTTGTCGTATACCAGGCGCGCCTGTCCGGCGGGATCGCCGGTGCCGACCTTCTCCATGTTGGGGATGTAGTAGATACTACCGCCGCACATGGAAGCGATGAAGACGCCCTTGTGGTTCGGGCGATTGGTCACCGCCATGGCCATCAGGCCCTCCGGCTCCTCGTGGAACTCCTCCTCTTCCACCCTGGGGCCATCGGGCATCTGGACGACCGCATAAGGCCCGTCCTCAAGGTTGCTCAGATGGAAGAAACGCACCGTGGTGCCAAGGTCCTGGAAGTCGTCACCGGCATCCGAGACCGCCAGGCTGACAGGATCGGCGTAATCCGAGGAAATGAAGATGCCTTTCCCGGCTACCGTCGAGGCGTCGCTGGCATCCATGCCGCCCGGATGATAGTAACCCCAGTACGGACTCAGGGAGTTCAGATCAGCACGATAACCCATGCCATGCGGATGAGCCTCCGGCCCGGTATCGATGGGCGTGCCGACACCGCCGTTGTCAAACACGCCGTCACTGTCGGCGTCGACGCCTTCGATCGGCGTGTCGTAGGGCGCCGCGGGCACGCTGGTCAGCAGGTTACGCAGGTAGTAGCGCGCACGGTAGCGATCCGGGGCGATCCTCTGCCCGGCCAGGATGCCCGACGGATAGGTGGCGCCGGCGGGAATCGCGGCCGGGTACTCGCCGATCACGTTGCCCAGCACATCGAACTCCAGAATGCCGCCGGGGGTCTGCAGTGTCGGGGGCATGGTGGAGACTGCATCGCAGTTGCCGTCGGCGTCCGCGTCGGCGCAGGCGCCCGGCGCAAGTCCGTCGCCGGTTCCGTCGCCGGGGAAAGGCGTAGCCGTGTCATAGAAAGTCCAGGCCGAGCCCGGTTCCAGATCCGGATTCTGGCCGTTCGGCGCAGCGGCCACACCGGGGCCCAGCACCAGCGTATGCGCCCCGTAAGGTCCACCCCAGCCGTTCGCGCCGTCGATGGAGGCCTTCAGGCCCATCTGCGTCACGATCAGGTTGCCGTTGGGCAAGGGCAGAACATCGTCCGTGCCCGAGGTGGTGCTGATTTCCAGACTGCTGACCGCCAGACCGCAAATATTGTTGGTCGGCGGATTGTCGAGCAGGTTGCCGTTGCCGTCAGGGTCATCCAGGTAAGGGTTGATCTGGGTGAGATCGGAACCGGGGCTGGGCACGATGTTCATCGGGTCGGTCACGTCACAACCGAACAGGTTGGAACTGATCAGGCCACCCGGGAAGATGTGCTTCCTGCCCGCTGCGTCGATCCGCGGCTTGACGTTGAAGTGGTGCGCCTCGTTGAGCGTGGAAGACCACACCGCGTTCGGCGTTCCGCCAATCGCCGGCCCGGGTCCGCGGCCCGCGTCGTACAAGGCGTGTCCCGCGGCGGGACCCTGAGCGTTATGGCCGTCGAGGTAGTCGCCGGTGTTGGAAATGGTTCCAAACAACAGGGTCACGGCGTTGTCCACGATGTTCTCGGTTTCGGACAGCAAGTGCTCGCCCAGGCGAGCCGGCATGGTCGCGGAGTTGACCACCTCTCCGTAGTTGGCGGATGAAGGATCCGCATTCACGACAGCCAGAAAATCCGGCTGGCCATAGAAACCGTCATCCAGAACCTGGTCACCGTTCCAGATGACAAGATACTTGTTGGGACCGTTGTTAAAACTGGGGAAAAATCCCAGGGCTTCCACATCCCGCGTCATCGCAGTCATACCGGCGCCCAGACAAACCGCAATGGACGCAGATAGCAGCGATTTTCTAAATAGTGGTTTTTTCATAACCCAAAACTCCTCTCTTGAAATTTTATACCGCTGTCTTCAGGCAGCTTTCTTTTTCCGCGCGACAGCACCAAGGCCGGCCAGGCCGGACAACAGCAGCGGCAGTGCGGCAGGAACCGGGACGGCTGAAGGAATCTCGGCGATTTCGACGGCGTACACGCCGGAACCGTAGCTGAAGGTTTTCGTCAGCGTGAAGGTTTCGCCCTGCAGAACCGGGGTGCTGAAGATAAACTCGGCGACACCAAGCCCCGCGTCGATGGAAGCGGTTCCCGCGCGGCTCGAACTGACCGATGACCAACTGACCGAGGGGCCGGGATTGAAAGGCCCATAGACACCTGAGGATTCATCCCAGATTGACTCTGACCAGCCATTCCAGGCAACCGACCCTGTGTTGGTGATCGTTTCCGTCACGGTGATACTGCCAGCAACACCATCCGTCTCGAAAAGCTTGAGAATCGGAACGATATTGTCGAAATAGAAAGTATCTATCGCGATATCGACCGACGTGCCGGTCTGGTTGCTGAAAGTGACGGTGTGCTGCCAGCTCGGGCCCAACGAAGCATCCTCATAGGCTGCGACGAGTGCGGCTTGTGTCTGCCCTCCCAGCAACACCATCAAACCCGCTGCGCCAGCGGTTATATAGTGTTTTAGTTTCATTATTACTCCTCCTGAACAGGATTGACGTTTTTCCCTGGGAAAAAAACCGAACGTGGCGTATCCCTGATCGTTTCCACGCACACCACACCAATTACAAATTCCGTGCCATAAGGATTTTATTTTTATAACAGTCGCTTATGGCAGGCCGGCGGCGGACACGCCCTGTCACCTGACATTGTTGTCAGCATCGAACTGGACATTTTGTCGCACTTGCCGCCGGGCACCGGATTATTGGAAACTCCCCTGCACGCAGGAGTAAAAGAACATCACGACAACGAATGAGCATCATTGGCGGACAGAGACAGGACCGTGCGCAAACACTTTGAAATGGCCGTAAGGGACGTCGTCGCATTTTCCGCCGGCGCCCTGCTGGTCCTGTCTTTCTCTCCCCGGGATCTCTATTTTCTTGCCTTCCTTTCCCCGGCAATACTTTTTGCCTTGTGGCAAAAAGACTCGACCGGCACCGCGATCCGGCACGGTCTGCTGTACGGCTATGGCCTGTTTGGTTTCGGCGTATACTGGATCTTTTTCAGCTTCCGGTATTTCGCGCACCTGGGCAGCGGTCTGGCCATTACCCTCACCTGGCTGTTCATTACGGTTCTGGCTGTCTTCCCCGCAATCCTTGGTGGCCTGTATACGCTTGTTCGAAAACCGGGGTTGCCTGTCGCCAACCTGCTGCTCCTTCCCGCCGGGTGGACGCTGCTCGAATGGCTGCGTGGATGGATATTCACGGGCTTCCCCTGGTTGACCCTGGGTTACTCACAGATCGACTCCCCGCTGTCCGGCCTTGCGCCGGTTTCAGGCGTGCTCGGGGCAAGTTATGGCTGTGTCCTGATAGCTGCCGCGCTGGCCAACCTGATCGTCTTCCGCAGCCGGCGAACCCTGGCAGTCGCGGTCGTCATACCCGCCGTGCTGCTGGGCGTGTCGCAATGGCTCTCACAGCAGCAATGGACCACGGCTTCAGGCGCCCCGCTCTCGGTTGCCCTGTTGCAGGGCAATGTCTCGCAGGACCGGAAATGGCAAGCCGAACAACGCCTGGAAACCGAAGACCTGTACATGGAGATGATCGAATCGCGGCTGGGGAAGGACATTCTCGTGCTGCCTGAAACAGCCCTTCCCGAATTCCGTTCCGAAGCCCGGCCGCTGCTCGATGCCATCCATCAGGAGGCCGCTGCTGAAAATACGGCCGTTCTGGTCGGCATTCCCATCGACGACCCCGAGACCGGGAAAAACTACAACGGTGTCATTGCGCTCGGCAACGCTTCAGGAACCTACCTGAAACATCACCTGGTGCCGTTCGGCGAGTACCTGCCGCTGCGCTCGCTGTTTCCAGGCCTGATTCGCCACATCAACCCTGGCTGGTCCGACTTTTCCGCGGGACCGGCAACACAAGCTCCGTTGACCGTGGCGGGGGAAGCCGCAGCCCTCACGATATGCTACGAGGACGCCTATCCCCACCAGGCCCTGTCCACGGTACGCGCCTCCGGTTTGCTGGTAAACGTCAGTAACGATGCATGGTTCGGCGACTCGGCCGCGCCTTACCAACACTTGCAGATCTCACGAATGCTCGCGCTGACCATGGGAAGACCCATGCTGCGTGCATCGAACACCGGGGTATCGGCCATCATCGACCATACCGGCCGGATACTGGCCAGCACCGATCTTTTCCAGAAAGGGATCACCGATGGCGAAGTCTCGCCACGAGAGGGTTTCACGCCTTACCTGCGCACCGGGAATATTCCGGTGCTGTTGATCGCTTGTCTGGCTATGGCGATGGTACGGTTGAAGGGGATCAAGTATTGACTGGCGTACTCCCTGCGCTCCCTGGCAAAAAACCGCCGGCGGTGTTCGCTCAAGAGGCTTGCCTAGTATGATCATCTTCCCACTGCAGGATGGCCGCTCACAGCCGTCAAACCCCAGCGCCCGAACCTCCCGGTACAGCACCGTCGCCGGAATGCGGTGCGGCTGTGCCGAGACAACCCGGCGTTGCAGGTAATCCTTGTACGGCTCCAGCTTCCCCGGCCGGCCCGGCCTCGACCGGTAGGCTGGCCGCTGGATCGGCTCCCGCAGGTACTTGCGTACCGTGTTGCGCGACAGCCCCGTCAGCCGACAGATCTCACGAATGCTTTTGCCCTGCCTGTGCAGTATCTGAATCTCCATACACCTCTCCTCTGTAATCATGCCA
>WGBO01000039.1 GCA_015494295.1 Gammaproteobacteria bacterium
GTACAGGCGGTGGCGGTACAAGCGGTGGAGGGGGTTCCACAGCGGCATCCGGCGGCCGTACTTTCGCCTACGTGTCGTCGCCGACCAGCGTCGGGGTCAATATGATGGGCAGTATCCGCATGGCGGACGGCGCGTCGCTGCGCACCTGGTATTTCGGCAGCGGTTTCAACGCCGACCGTGCACTCGCCGGTCCCGTGATCGAGGCCAACGAGGGCGAGTCCGTCGCGGTCACCCTCAATTCCATGATGCCGCACAGCATCCATTTCCACGGTCTCGATGTTGACCAGGCGAATGACGGCGTGCCGAGCACCTCGGGATACGTGGGCCGCGCCATGGGCGGCGGTGGCGGTTTCGGCCGCGTCGGTGACGCGGTGAGCCTCGGCTCCTCGTACACCTATCGTTTTACCGCGCCACACGCCGGCACCTACATGTACCACTGCCACGTCGATACCCTGCTGCACTTCGAGATGAGCATGTACGGCACGGTCATCATTCGTCCGCCGAACGGCGCCACCGACGTCGCATGGGCCGGCGGTCCGGCATTCGACAAGGAGTACGTCTGGCAACTGGGCACCTTCGACAGCTCATGGCACCAGAGCATGGTCAGCGGTCCGTCGATGGCGCGCTACCGCCCCGACTATTTCATGGTGAACGGGCGGGACGGCAGCAATGCGACCACTGACAGCACCGTGGCGATCACGGCGGGGAGCGGCCAGAAAGTACTGGTGCGCGTCAACGGTACCAGTTACATGCCGGCGGTGATTCGCCTGGGCGGCCTGCCGTTCGAGGTGATCGCTTCCGACGGGCGGCCACTGGCGGTGCCCTACACCGCCACCGAGCAACTGGTAGCGGCCGGTGAGCGTTACGACCTGCTGCTCACCATGCCGTCATCGGGCCAGTACACGGCGAGCGTCGACTATTACGATATTCGTCGCGCCTCGCTGATCGGCACGGTGTCACCGACCATTACCGTGGTCTGATGCCGGCAACAAGGGGACGGAGGAAAAATCCCTCCGTCCCTTTTTCCTTTTTTACATCCCCGTTTTCGGGTGTCAGAGGTCGGGTTGCATGACGATGTAGCCGGTGGGGCATTCGCGGGCGCACAGGCCACAGCCCTTGCAGTAGCCGTAGTCGAACAGGTAGTGGGAGCCATCGGAGGCGACTTCGCGGGTTTTCAGGACGGCCACGTCCGGGCACAGGGTCCAGCAATTGTCGCAGGCCATGCAGTTGCCGCAGGACAGGCAACGTTCGCCTTCGCCGAGCGCCTGGCGGGTATCGAGTGGGCCTTCTATCTCGGCGAAGCTGGCGCGCCTGGCGACGTCCAGCACGGGAACCCGTGGCCGGGGCGCGGTTTCGAAGTAGTTCAGGTTGAGCTGTTCGGCCGGGATGGGCTGCTGCGCTGGTGATGGAGGATCGCCGGCCTGTTGCCTCAGCAGGCGATCGATGGCCAGGGCGGCACGTCGTCCGTCGCCGATCGCTTCACTGACGGTGCCGCGGTCGCCGCGCGCGTCGCCGCCGGTAAACAGTCTCGGGTGGTCGGGGAAGCATCCCCGGTCATCGACCCGGAAAAAGGACCGCTGGCCGAGCAGGGACTGCACGCCTTCCGGCTCCACGACCTGGCCGATGGCGGGAATCACTTGCTCCACGTGAAGGATGGATTCGGTACCCTCGAACGCAACGCGCTGCAAACGTCCCTCGGCGTCGGGCAGTTTTTTCATGTGCACCAGTTCCACGCCGATCACCTGTTCGCCGCGCAGGATCAGGCGCTGCACGCCACGGTGTTCGTGGATGACGACGCCTTCCTCCAGAGCCTGTTCGATCTCGCGGCGGATGGCCGGCATGGCGTCGTCGGGCGCCACGCCAGGACCGGGGATGGCCTTGTGGGAGATGATGTGCACTTCCGGGACACCAGACAGCTTCAGTACCCTCGCGAGGTCGATGGCGGTGTTGCCGGCGCCGACGATGGCGACGCTGTTCCAGGTGGGTATGGCGCCCACGTCCATCCATTCCTTGAGCAGCGGCAGGCCCACGTGCAGGTCGCTTGGGGTGGCACCATCGATGCTCCAGTCGCGGCCACGCTGGGTGCCGATGGAGAGGAACACCGCCGCGAAGCTGGCCTGAAGTTCGTCGAGGTCGAAGTCGCGCCCGAGCCGCTGGCCGGGCAGGAAACGGATGCCCGGCCGCGCCAGCAGGCGGTGCAGTTCCCGTTCCACCACCGCCGCCGGCAGGCGGTAGGGGGGGATGGCGCTGCGCAGCAGGCCGCCGGCTTCCGGCAGCGCCTCGAAAAGCTGTACCCGGTAGCCGCTGCGGGCCAGGTGCCAGGCCGCCGAACAGCCTGCCGGTCCGGCGCCGACCACGGCCACCTCGCGGGGATCGCCATTCGTTTGCGACGGCGGCAAGGGCCAGTCTTCCTCCAGCGCCATGTCGCCGATCAGGCGTTCCACGTGGTGGATGGCAATGGGCTCGTCGTAGTTGCCGCGGTTGCAGGCGGCTTCGCAGGGGTGATGGCAGACGCGGCCGGTGATGGCCGGCAGGGGGTTGGCGGCGATCAGGGTTTCCCAGGCGTCGCGGAATCGCTCCTGTTCGACCAGAGCCAGCCACGCCTGGGCGTCCTCGCCGGCCGGGCAGGCGGCGTGGCAGGGCGCTGTGGCGTGCCGGTGTTGCGGGCGCTGGATGCGCCATGAACCGGTATCGAACTGCAGCGAGGTGCCGGGGCGGGCAAAGCTGCCGCGGGTGATTTTCACGCTCATCGCACCCCCCCGCGTTTCACCGTGTCGGCGCCTTCCGTGTCGAGCGGGTCGGCCTCGTGGCCGGGTCGCAGGCCGTAGCGTTCGATGTTGTGATCGGCCAGCGCCTGCAGGTGTTCGAGTTCCTCGCGTGCGCGGACGTCGTCCGCGAACAGGTGGCGGAAGCGGTTTTGCAGGCGCAGGTAGTCGGAGACCGGACGTTGTTCGCGGATCGGCATGACCCCGGCCACCCCGCCGCGTTCCAGCTCGATGACGGGGAACAGCCCGGTCTGCACCGCCAGCCGCGCGATTTCGATGGTCAGCGCGCTGTCGTGCCCCCAGCCCAGCGGGCAGGGCGTGTGGACGTGCAGGAAGGTCGGGCCGTCGATGGCCAGCGCGCGCCGCACCTTCTTGCGCAGGTCCGCCGGGTAGGCGACCGAGGCGGTGGCCGCGTAGGGAATGTGGTGGGCGGCGACGATGGACACGATGTCCTTTTTCAGGTGGCGTTTGCCCATGCGTTCGCGTCCCGCCGGCGAGGTGGTGGTGACGGCGGCGTGCGGCGTGGAGCTGGAGCGCTGGATGCCGGTGTTCATGTAGGCCTCGTTGTCGTAGCACACGTACAGCACGTTGTGGCCGCGCTCCAGCATGCCTGACAGGGCCTGGAAGCCGATGTCGAAGGTGCCGCCGTCGCCGCCCATGGCAATCACCCGGGTGGAGCGCCCCTGGGCCTTGAGCGCGGCCTCCATGCCCGCGCCGATGGCGGCGGCGTTGGCGAACAGGGAGTGCATCCAGGGAACGCGCCAGGCCGATTCGGGCCAGGCGGTGGTGAACACTTCCAGACAGCCGGTGGCATTGGCGTACACCACGTCCGGCCCTGCGGATTCGGTGACCAGGCGCGCCGCCAGTGCCTCGCCGCAGCCCAGGCAGGCACGGTGTCCCGCCTCGAAGCCGCTGAAACGCGGCTGGGCGCGGCGCAGTTCGGCCAGCGGGATGTCCTTGTCCTGGCTCATGTCAGGCGTCCTCCGCGGGCAGTTTCGAGGGGTCGAGGTCGAGGATGTCGAAGTCACTGCCGCGACCGGCGTCCACCGCGTCGAGCAGGCGCGGGTAGATTTCCAGCGGCACGTCGCGGCCGCCCAGCCCGACGGCGAAGTTGAACACGCGCGGCGGCCTGTCCAGCGCGCTCAGCGCCGCGCGCACTTCGCTGCCGACGATCCCGCCGGCGCCCGGTGACAGGGCGCGCTCCAGCACGATCAGGCGTTCCAGGCCCTGGCAGGCGTCGCGCAGGGCCTGGTCCGGGAACGGCCGGAAGGCGCGCAGCACGATCAGCCGCGCCGGCGCGCCCGTTCCGTGCGCCTCCATGGCTTCCTCCAGGGTGCCGGCGATGGAGCCGAGGGTGAGAATGGCGGTTCGGGCGTCGGCGGGACCCGACTGGCGCAGCAGGCCGCCGCTGTCGCGTCCGCTGATGGTCAGCCATTCCTGCTGTGCCTGCACGATGATGTCGGTGGCGTCGCGCAGCGCCTGGTGGTGATCGTGGCGGGTTTCAGTGAAGTATTCCGGCGACACCAGCGTGCCGACACTGAGCGGCTTGTCGGGGTCGAGCCGGCGCGCGAAGCGGAACGGCGGCAGGAAGGCGTCCACCTGTTCCGGCTCCGGCATCTCCAGGACTTCCAGTGTATGGGTGAGGGTGAAGCCGTCCACGCATACCATCACCGGAAGCTCGCATTGCTCGGCGATGCGGAACGCCTGGATGGTGGTGTCCACGGCCTCCTGGTTGTCGGCGCAGTAGAGCTGTATCCAGCCGGCGTCGCGCACTGCCATGGAGTCCTGCTGGTCGTTCCAGATCGACAGCGGCGCCGACACCGCGCGGTTGGCGCAGGTCAGCACCAGGGGCATGCGCAGGCCGGCGATGTTGAACAGCACCTCGGCCATCAACAGGATGCCCTGTGACGAGGAGGCCGTGTAGGCGCGCGAGCCGGCGGCCACCGCGCCCAGCGCCACCGAGGCCGCCGAGAATTCGCTTTCCACGCTTACCAGTTCGCACTCCAGCTCTCCGTCCGCGACCAGCCGCGACAGGTTCTCCACGATGTGTGTCTGCGGTGTGATAGGGTAGGCCGACACCACCTGCGGCTTGCACAGGCTTACCGCGCGGGCGATGGCTTGCGAGCCTTCAAGGGCCTGCCGCATGGCGTACGTCCTTCCAGTGACCGGCCGGCACCCTCCCGGCGGCCTGTTCGATGAGTCGGGTGTTGCGTTCCAGGATTTCGCCGCTGAAGCGTTCCGCCAGCGCGGCGATCAGCGCCTGCTGAGGCAGCAGCCCGGTGAGTGCCAGGAAGGCGGCCAGCAGCGCGGTGTTGGGCACCGGCCGGCCGAGTATGTCGCTGGCCAGCGCGGTGGCGGGGAGAGTGACAACATCGAAACCGTCGACACGGGTCAGTGCTTCGGCCTCGCGCCCGGAGTTGATCAGCACACCGGCGCCGGGCGGCAGGCCGTCGAGTACGCCGGCGACGTGGAGCAGTGCTTCGTCCTGGACGATCAGGAAGGCGGGTTGACGCACCTGGCAACGGCGGCGGATGGGGTGTGCGTCGATGCGTACGAAAGCAGCCACCGGCGCACCGCGTCGTTCCGCCCCGAAACTGGGGAAAGCCTGCCCGTAACGGCCGGCCTCGAAAGCCGCTGTCGCCAGCAGGTAGGCGGCCACCACGTTGCCCTGGCCGCCTCGTCCGTGGATCCGAATCTCGATCATGTGCGCTGTCTCCCGGAAGCCCTTGCACGATCGTTGCACCGTGCTTCCCAGCTTAGTCGAAACACGGTCAGTCCTCCCTGAGCCAGATCAAGTTTGCCGGACCTGGCGTTGCGCCTAGTCTGCCTCACGCTCGATGTCGCAACAAGCGGTGGAGCGTTCGGTGCCGGTATCCCTGCTCAGCACGCTGCCGGTGACAGGGTTGGGACGGAATGCCGTGCATCCTTTGAGGTCCATCGACCAGGCTTGTTCGAACACCGACCGGTAGGCTTCGAAGGCGTAGTCCTCCGGGATGTTGACGGTTTTCGAGATGGCGTTGTCGATGCAGGCCTGGGCGACAGCCTGCATGGCGAGGTGATCGTCGGGCGACAGGCCATGGGCGTCCACGAAGGACGGTGGCAGGCTGTCGTCGCCCGTCTGTGCTTGCCAGAGCCGGCAGGCGTAGTCGTTGACCTCGTGCTCGTGGCGGCAACCGTCCTCGTCGAGAATACGGCGGCGCATGTGCGCGGCGAACACCGGTTCGAGGCCACTGGAGACGTTGTTGGCCAGCAGGCTGATGGTGCCGGTCGGGGCGATCGCGAGCAGGTGGCTGTTGCGGATGCCGTGGCGGGCGATGTCGTCACGAAGGGCCTGCGGCAGGCGCTGGATGAAGCGTCCGCTCAGGTAGGGGTCGACTTCCAGGTCCGGGAACGGGCCCCGCTCGCGGGCCAGTTCCACCGAACCGCGGTAGGCGCCGTGGCACAGTGTGCGCAGGATGCGCGAAGTGAGTTCCAGTGCCGCGGGGGAGCCGTAGCGCAGGTTCAACATCATCAGGGCGTCGGCAAGGCCGGTGACGCCGAGGCCGATGCGGCGTGTGCGCCGGGCCTGTTCGCCCTGTCGCGGCAGCGGGAAGCGCGAGGCGTCGATAACATTGTCGAGGAAACGCACGGCAAGGCGCGCGTCGGACTCGAAGCGCGCAAAGTCGAACCGGGCGCTGGTGGCGAACGGTTCCTGCACGAAGCGGGTCAGGTTAAGGGAGCCCAGGTTACAGGCGCCGTAGGGGGGTAGGGGAATCTCTCCACAGGGGTTGGTGGCGCTGATGTGTTCCCGGTAGT
This sequence comes from Gammaproteobacteria bacterium, assembly GCA_015494295.1. GTDB lineage: Bacteria > Pseudomonadota > Gammaproteobacteria > DSM-19610 > DSM-19610 > Thiogranum. The sequence goes on from WGBO01000039.1 coordinate 6,561, forward strand.
ACAGGTTGTTCCAGGCGTTGATGTGGTCGATGAACAGTACGCCGGGTTCGGCGTAGTCGTAGCTGGCATGTATGAGCCGGTCCCAGAGCTGGCGCGCACGCACGGTTTTCAGTACCCGGCACGGTACCTTGCCGGCATGGCCCGGCCACTCGCGTTCCAGCACGCGATCGCCGCCACCGCGGTGTGCATCCAGTTGCGCCACCGGGAACAGCAGCGGCCATTCCTCGTCCCTTTGTACCGCCCGCATGAGCGCGTCGCTGACCAGCACCGACAGGTTGAAGTGACGCAGTTCGTGCGGGTCGCGCTTGGCGTCGATGAAGCTGAAGACATCGGGGTGGTCGCAACGCAGCGTGGCCATCATGGCGCCGCGCCGCGCGCCGGTGGAGAGCAGGGTGGCGCACATGCTGTCCCAGATGCGCATGAAGGATACCGGGCCCGAGGCGATGCCGCCGACCCGCCAGGCGCGGCTGCCGCGCGGGCGCAGGGTTGAGAAGTCGTAGCCCACGCCGCCGCCCTGCTGCATGGTCAGCGCGCCCTCGCGCAGGGCGGAGAATATGCCATCCATCGAATCCTCGATGGTGCCCATCACGAAACAGTTGAACAGGGTCACGTCGCGGCCGCTGCCGGCGCCGGCGAGAATCCGCCCCCCGGGCAGGAAGCGGAAGTCCTCCAGCAGGGCGAGGAAGGCCCGCGCATAACGCGCCCTGTCCCTGCCTTCGACGTCGGCCAGCGCAGTGGCGACGCGTCGCCAGGTGTCGCGGATGTCCCGGTCGCCGTTGCCGTCCCCGTGGAGACGGTAGCGGGTTTCCCAGATCAGGCGGGACACCGGGTTGTCGAACGGTTCGCGCGACATGTCGTAGGGGCTCCCGTGGTAAGTGGCCGGCGGCGGATAGCGCCACGGCTGTGGCTATAATCATAGTATCTGCGCCAATGCCCGGGAGACAGGCTTGGAAAGCTTCGCTGACAGCGCCTGGGAACATTTTCCGCACCAGGCCGATATTGGCATCCGCGGCTACGGGCCGACGCCGCAACAGGCCTTCGAGCAGGCCGCGCTGGCCTTGTGCGCGGTGATTACGGACCCGGAGCGGGTGAAGCCGCGCGAATGCGTGGCGCTGGCCTGCGAGGCGCCGGACCGGGAGCTGTTGCTGGTCGACTGGCTGAACGCCCTGATCTATGAAATGGCGACGCGGCGCATGCTGTTCTCGCATTTCGAGGTAGAGCTCGACGACGGGCGGCTGCGCGCGCAGGCGTGGGGTGAGGCGCTGGACCCCGATCGTCACCGTCCGCGCGTGGAGCCCAAGGGGGCGACCTACACCGGGCTGCGAATGGAGCGGCTCGACGACGGGCGCTGGCTGGCGCAGTGCGTGGTGGATGTCTAGGAGGGCCAGGCGATGGATCTTTCCCGGCTGGAAAAACTGGACGACGAGTGCTGGCGCATTCCGGCGCGCGGCGCGATGCGGGTTCCCGGCGTGCTCTACGCCAGTGAAATGCTGCTGCGCGACATGGATGACAAGGTGGCGGAGCAGGTCATGAACGTCGCCACCCTGCCCGGTATCGTGCGCGCCAGCTACGCCATGCCGGACGCGCACTGGGGCTACGGTTTTCCCATCGGTGGGGTTGCCGCCTTCGACCCGGATCAGGACGGGGTGGTCTCGGCGGGTGGCGTCGGTTTCGATATATCCTGCGGGGTGCGTACCCTGACCACCGGGCTGCGGCGCGAGGATCTCGCCGACGCGGCGCCGGCGCTGGCCGAATCCCTGTTCCTGCGCATACCGGCCGGCCTCGGCAGCACCGGCCGCCTGCGCCTGCGGGCGCGGGAAATGGACGCGATGTTGAGTGGTGGCGCGCGCTGGGCGGTGGAACAGGGCTACGGCGAGCACGGCGACCTGGAACGCATCGAGGAAAGGGGCTGCATGGCGGGCGCCGATCCGGACGCGGTGTCGGAGCGGGCCCGGACCCGTCAGCGCGACGAGATGGGCACCCTGGGGTCGGGCAATCACTACCTCGAGGTGCAGGAGGTGGTGGATGTGTATGACAGCCGCATCGCCGACATCTTCGGCGTTCGTGGCGGCGACATCGTAGTCAGCATTCATTGCGGCTCGCGTGGCCTGGGGCACCAGATCGGCACCGAATACCTCAAGCGCATGGTGGTGGAGGCGCCGCGCCACGGCATCCGCTTGCCGGACCGTGAACTGGCCTGTGCGCCGCTGAACTCCTCGCTGGGCAAGGCGTATCTCGGTGCTATGCGCGCTGCCATCAATTGCGCGCTCGCCAACCGGCAGATTCTCACCCACCTCGCGCGCCAGGCTTTCCACGATGTGTTGCCGGGTGCCGAACTGCGCTTACTGTATGACGTGTCGCACAATACCTGCAAGGCGGAGATGCACCGGGTGGATGGCGTGGAACGCCGCCTGTACGTGCACCGCAAGGGTGCGACGCGTGCCTTTGGACCCGGCCACCCCGATCTGCCGGAGGTGTTTCGCAACGTCGGGCAGCCGGTCCTGATCGGCGGCTCCATGGGCACCTGCTCGTATATCCTGGCCGGTAGCGCGGACAGCGAGTCGCGGGCCTTTGCATCGGCCTGCCATGGCGCCGGACGTGCCATGAGCCGTCACCAGGCGGCGCGGCGCTGGAACGGACGCGAGGTGGTCGACGAACTGGCGCGGCGCGGCGTGCTGATCCGCGCCGGCAGTTCGCGCGGTGTCGCCGAGGAAGCGCCGGGCGCCTACAAGGACGTGAGCGAGGTGGTCGAGGTGGCGCAACGCGCCGGCCTGGCGGTGCGGGTCGCGCGTTTGCAACCGTTGATCTGCATCAAGGGTTAGCTGCGGCGAGGGTGTGCGGCCGGAGCGCCCGGGCCGCTATTCCCGGGCAGGCAGATGTGGTGGGGTCTTTCCCGCGTCCCGGGGCTACGCCTTGTAGCAGGAGCCTTCCCGCACCCACACGCCCTTTTCCTCACAGCGCAGCAGTTCATCGCCGCTGCACACGTATTGCCCGATGGGGTAGGACTTGCCATTGAAATAACAGGCGGTGGACTCCAGTTCCAGGTCCAGGGACAGGTACTCGTCGTCCGCCTCGTCGAATATCGGTGAGTTTTTCAGCTCCGGGTCGGGCGCGCCGACGTGGGGGATGTCGTGGGTCTCGGGCATCGTTTGACTCCTGCAGGGTTCCCTGACAACAAGAGTAGTCAATGATGTCCATCCGTCCAGCGCCGCGCTTACCGCAGGCGGCTTGCTGCCAGCAGCCCGCGCAGTTCCGCCAGCGAACGGGTGTTGAGCACGTCGTTGCGTTCCAGCCATCCGCGCCGCCCCTGTCCCACCCCGAAACGGAGGTTGTCGAAGTCCAGCACACTGTGGGCATCGGAATTGATGCTGATCAGCACGCCTTCCTCGCGGGCGAGCTGGCAATGGGTGTCGAGCAGGTCGAGTCGCTCGGGGTGTGCGTTCAGTTCCAGGAAACAGCCGCGTTCCCGCGCATGACGGATGACGCGTGTCATGTCCAGGTCGTAGGGCGGGCGGTGCTCGATCAGACGTCCGCCGGGGTGGGCGAGCAGGGTGAAATACGGGTTGTCCATGGCACGCAGGATGCGCCGGGTCTGTTTCGCGCGGCTCAGGTCGAAACGGCTGTGCACGGCCCCAACCACCAGGTCGAGCCGTTCCAGGATGGTGTCGGGCATGTCCAGGCTGCCGTCTTCCAGGATGTCGACCTCAATGCCCTTGAGCAGGGTGATGCCGTGATCGTCTGCGTTGAAAGCATCGATTGTCTCCATCTGTTCCAGTAGCCGCTTGCTGTCCAGGCCATGGGCGACGGTCAGGCGCCGGGAATGATCGGTGATGGCGAGGTATTCGAAGCCGCGCTGGCGCGCGGCGTCGGCCATGAGGTGCAGCGCGGCGTGGCCGTCGCTGGCGCGGGTGTGGGCGTGCAGGTCGCCGCGCAGGTCGCCGGTTTCCACCAGTTTCGGCAACAGCCCGGCCCGCGCCGCCTCGATCTCCCCGCGGTTCTCGCGCAGTTCGGGCGCGATCCAGGGCAGGCCCACTGCGGCGTAGACTTCCTCCTCGGTCTTGCCCGCCACCCGCCGGTCGCGGCGGAATACGCCGTATTCGTTGATTTTAAGGCCGCGTTTGCGCGCCATGCGGCGGATCGCGATATTGTGCGCGCGACTGCCCGTGAAATAGTGCAGGGCGGCACCGTAGCTGATTGCGGCCACCACCCGCAGGTCGACCTGCAGGCCGCTGCGCAGTACCACCGTGGCGCGCGTCGCGCCGGCGGAGAGCACGTTTTCCACCTCGTCGTAGGCGGTGAAGTGCTCGATGACCGGTTTGCCCTTGCGCGCGATCGCCAGAATGTCGAGATCGCCGACGGTGTCGCGAAAGCGCCGGTAACTGCCGGCGATGTCGATGCGTTTCACCCCTGGCGCCCGGCGCAGGTAGTCCACCAGCGTCTCCGCGTAGCGGGCGGCCACGGCCAGCTTGAAGCGCCGGTGGCTGTCGGCGTGCGCGGCCAGCCCCTCCAGGATGCGCGCCTCGGTCTTTGCGCCGAAACCGGGCAGTTGCCGGATCAGGCCGTCGCGCGCCGCGCGTTCGAGCTGCTCGGGGTTGTGGATATCCAGTTCGTGGTACAGGGCGTGCACCCGCCGCGGACCCAGGCCGGGCAGGTGCAACAGGCCGGTGAGATCGGCGGGCAGGCGCTTGCGCAGTTTTTCCAGCGTCCGGCAGTGCCCGGTGGCGAGGATTTCGTGGATCTTGTCGGCCAGGTTGCGGCCGATGCCCGGCAGGCGGGTGATGTCCTCACCCTGTTCCACCAGGGCGCCGATGTCGCGTCCCAGCCCGCGCAGGGTGCGCGCCCCGTTACGGTAGGCGCGCACCCGGAACGGGTTGTCGCCCTCGATTTCGAGCAAGTCGGCGATTTCGTCGAATATCGCGGCGATGTCTTCGTTGTGTACGGGCATGGCTGCTGTCACCCCCGAAAGGCGCCCCTGTTTCGAGCATAGCAAAGCTGCCTGTTGAAATATGAGCGGGTGACTATACTTTAAACAGGGCAAGACCTTGCGGTTGACGCGCGTCAATGACAGCCCGCACGGACGCGGTGTTTACTGGCGTCCAGGGCAAACGGGGGGTGATCCACATGACAGAACGTGATCCTTACACCGTTGACACCAAATACTGGCACAAGCTTGACGACGGACGCATCCAGTGCGACCTGTGCCCCCGGTTCTGCAAACTGCACGAGGGCCAGCGCGGCCTGTGTTTCGTGCGCCAGAATCTCGACGACAGCATCGTGCTGACCACCTATGGCCGTTCCAGCGGTTATTGTGTCGATCCGATCGAGAAAAAGCCGCTGAACCATTTCCTGCCCGGCACGCCGGTGCTGTCCTTCGGCACCGCCGGTTGCAACCTGGCCTGCAAGTTCTGCCAGAACTGGGATATCAGCAAGTCACGCGAAATCGACACCCTGGCCGATGAAGCCTCGCCGGAAACCATCGCCGAGGTCGCCGAGCGGCTGGGCTGTCGCAGCGTCGCCTATACCTACAACGACCCGGTGATCTTCCACGAGTACGCCATCGACGTGGCGAAGGCCTGTCGCGAACGCGGCATCAAGTCGGTGGCGGTGACCGCCGGCTACGTCTGCCCCGAGCCGCGCAAGGAGTTCTACCAGTACATGGACGCGGCCAACGTCGACCTGAAAGCATTCACCGAGGAGTTCTACTACAAGATCACCGGCGGCCACCTGGCGCCGGTGCTGGAAACCCTGGAGTACATCAAGCACGAGACCGACGTGTGGCTGGAAACCACCACCCTGCTGATTCCCGGCAAGAACGACTCCGACGAGGAAATCGACGAAATGACACGCTGGGTGGTGGAGAAACTGGGCCCCGACGTGCCCATGCACTTTTCCGCCTTCCACCCGGACTGGAAGATGCTGGACGTTCCGCCCACACCCATGGAAACCCTGGTGCGGGCGCGCGAGATCGCCATGAAGAACGGGGTGCGTTACGCCTATACGGGCAATGTGCACAACGAGGAGGGCGACAGCACCTGGTGCCACCAGTGCGGCGGCAAGCTGATCGGGCGCGACTGGTATGTGCTCACTGAGTGGAACCTGACCGGGGACGGCAAGTGCAAATTCTGCGGGACGCCGTGCGCGGGCGTGTTCGAGGCCGCCCCCGGCAACTGGGGCGCGAAACGGATGCCGGTCCGGTTGCGTGACTTTGCCGCCTGAAAACTTCGCCGTCCGTGACACGCGGCTGGCCGACGCCGGCGGTCGCCGGATCGAGCGGACGTGGCGCGGGAGAAACTGGCCGCCATGGATGTACTTATTGATACGCTCACGGACGAGCAGAGGCGTTACCTGGCCTCCTGGCGGGAGGGCACCTGAAATGCGCAATCACCACCAGGACATGATCCGTGACATCGAGGAGGAGGTTCGCTATACCAGCCATCTGATTGGCAAGGATGCGCTCGACCCGCGTGTCATGGAGGCCATGCGCAAGGTGCCACGCGACCGTTTCGTCCCCGACGACATCAAGCCTGCCGCCTTCGAGAACGTGCCCCTGCCCATCGGCCACGGCCAGACCATATCCCAGCCCTATATCGTGGCGCTGATGACCGACATGGTGGCGCCGCAGCCGCAGCACCGCATCCTCGAGGTGGGCACCGGCTCGGGGTACCAGACGGCAGTGCTGTCACAGCTGTGTGAGCGCGTCTATACCGTCGAACTGGTGGAGGAACTGAGCCGGGCGGCGTGCGAGCTGTTCCGGGAGCTGGGTTACGGCAATATCGAAATGCGGGTCGCGGACGGCTGGCATGGCTGGCCGGAACACGCACCCTACGACGGCATCCTGGTTACCGCGGCGGCGCCCCGCATCCCGGAGGCGCTGATCGAACAGTTGCGGCCCGGCGGGCGCATGGCAATTCCGGTCGGGCGGCCGTACAGTCACCAGGACCTGCTGGTGGTGCAGAAGGATGAACAGGGGAGGGTGAGCAAGAAGAACATACTCGGTGTCGCTTTCGTGCCGCTGGTGGAGCCCGCGCCGCGGGCCGCCGGCGCATGACGGCGCAACGCATGCACGACAGACCTGATAAGGAGGTGTTATGTCGAAACTCTGTGTGGTAGTCGCCGACCAGAGCAAGGCGCGTATCTTTACCGTCGATGACCCGAAGGGCGAGCTGATCCCCGTCGATGAACTGGAACACCCGGAGGCGCGCATCAAGGAGAAGGAAATACTGTCCGACCGTCCGGGGCGCAGCTTCGACAGCGCCGGGCACGGACGGCACGCGCTCGGCACCTCGGTCGAACCGGGCAAGCAGGAAGCCATTCGCTTCGCCAAGACGGTGGCCGAGTACCTGCGCACCGCCCACAACGAGGACCGTTGCCGGCGCCTGGTGCTGGTGGCGGGGCCACCCTTCCTGGGCCTGCTACGCGACAATCTGAAGTCCCTGAGCGGGGTGCGCATCGACGAGATTGAGAAGAACCTGGGCCAGTACGACGCGCGCGAGATCCGCAAGCGGCTGCCCGCCCGCCTGTAGGCGAGCGTAGCCCGGCGACGCGCGGAAATTGTTCTGCGCGGGGGAATCCGTTAGTGTAGGCGCCTTTCGAATCGACGACTGAGCGCAAGGAATCCCCCATGAAAGCAAGAGCTGCCGTTGCCTGGGCACCGAAACAACCCCTGTCCATCGAGGAAATCGACGTGGAGGGGCCGCGCGAGGGCGAGGTGCTGTTGCGCGTGGTTGCCACCGGCGTGTGCCATACCGATGCCTTCACGCTGTCCGGCGACGATCCCGAGGGAGCGTTTCCCTGCGTGCTCGGTCACGAGGGTGGTTGCGAAGTGGTTGAATGCGGGCCGGGCGTGAAGACCCTGAAGCCCGGCGATCACGTCATTCCGCTGTATATCCCCGAATGCGGCGAGTGCGAGTACTGCCATTCCACCAAGACCAATCTGTGTCAGTCCATTGCCTCCACGGTATGGACCGGCTACATGCCGGACGGCACGCGCCGTTTCTCCATGAACGGCAAGGCCATCTACCACTACATGGGCTGTTCCACGTTCGCCGAGTACACTGTGGTGCCGGAGATCGCGCTGGCGAAAATCAATCCCGCCGCGCCGCTGGACAAGGTGTGCCTGCTGGGCTGCGGCGTCACTACCGGAATCGGCGCGGTACTGAACACGGCGAAGGTCGAGCCGGGCGCCACGGTGGCAGTGTTCGGCCTGGGCGGTATCGGGCTGTCGGTGATACAGGGCGCGGTGATGGCGCAGGCTGGCCGCATCATTGCGGTGGACGTCAATCCCGCCAAGTTCGACATGGCCCGGGCGCTCGGCGCCACCGATTGCCTGAACCCGGCGGAGCTGGACGTGGGCATTACGGAAGCCATCGTCGACATGACCAACGGCGGCGTCGATTACTCTTTCGAGTGTATCGGCAATGTCGATGTGATGCGCGATGCATTGGAATGCTGTCATTCCGGCTGGGGCGTGTCCACCATCATCGGCGTGGCGGGCGCCGGCCAGGAGATCCGCACCCGGCCGTTCCAGCTGGTCACCGGACGCACCTGGAAGGGTACCGCCTTTGGCGGTGTGAAGGGCCGCACCGAACTGCCTGGCTATGTCGAGAACTACCTGAACGGCAAGATCGAGCTTGACAGCATGGTCACCTATACGCTGCCGCTGGAAGACATCAACAAGGCGTTCGAGCTGATGCACGAGGGCAAGAGCGTGCGTTCGGTCATCGTGTTCTAGGAGGCGGCGGCATGGAACAGATCGAATCCGTCAAGGAATGGGGTGGTTTCCTGAACCGTTACCGGCACGCGTCTGACAGTTGCGCCTGTGACATGAGCTTTTCCGTGTACCTGCCTCCGCAGGCGCGGTCCGGCCCGGTGCCGGCGCTGTATTGGCTGTCCGGCCTGACCTGCAGTGACGAAAACTTCCGCACCAAGGCCGGCGCGCAGCGCTACGCCGCCGAGTTCGGGCTGGCGCTGGTGATCCCCGATACCAGTCCGCGTGGCGGGCAGGTTCCCGACGCGGCGGATCGCTACGACCTCGGCCACGGCGCCGGCTTCTACGTCAACGCCACCCGGCAGCCATGGTCGAAGCACTACCACATGTACGACTACGTGACCCGCGAGCTGCCGGCCCTGGTGGAAGCGGAGCTGCCGCTGGCGCCCGGCTTGCGCTCGGTGGCGGGGCATTCCATGGGCGGGCACGGCGCGCTGATCTGCGTGCTGAAGAATCCCGGCATGTATCGCTCGGCATCGGCGTTCGCGCCCATCTGCAACCCCGTGCGCAGCCCCTGGGGCGAAGGCTGTTTCGGGGCCTACCTCGGCGCCCGCCGCGAGGACTGGGAAGCCTGGGACGCGACCTGCCTGGTGCGTGCCGGGGCCGCTGCCCCGCCGCTTTTGATCGACCAGGGCAGCGCCGACGAATTCCTGCAGGAGCAGTTGTACCCGCGGGAGTTGCAGGCGGCCTGCGAAGCGGCCGGGATTCCGCTGGACCTGCGCTTCCAGGAAGGCTACGACCACAGCTACCATTTCGTCGCAACGTTCATCGGCGAACACATCGCCTGGCACGCCAGGGCATTGAAGCAGGGCGTGCCTTAAACAAACCTTCATCACCCGGTCAGCGACCGGTAAAGATTCCCGCTTAACCTTCACGCGAATTTTCAGCAACCCCGCTGTTATCGCGTCGAAGGAGAAAACCATGAATTTTACCAAGAACGCTTGTGCCATTGCCGTGTTGTCGGTGCTGGCAACCCCCCTGGCAGTCCGCGCTGACGATGAACCACAGCCTGACGGCCAGGATTTCGGCCGCCTGGTCGAGCACATGCTGCGTGCCGCTTCCGGCCGCCTGTTCGGGTTCCGGGAACCGCTGGATGCTTCCGCCGAAGGCAGCGTGATGCGTGCGCCCGGCCAGCGTGCCGCTGACCTGATCGATCTTGCGGATGGACTCAAGGCCACCATCCTGACACGTGGCGCCGCCAACAAAGCCGACATGTTCGCCTTCTGGCCGAATGCCGGAGAACCAACCCATGCCATCTTCTGCATTGAGGGTCGTGACGAAGTCATCGGCGTGTTGCCCAACGGCGCCGACAAGCTGAATCCCTCGGTGCAGGCGATCGATCTGGAAACCGGCGAGGTGACCACGCTGTTGCGTGGCATGAACAGCTGTGATGGCATCCGTGCCACGGCCTGGGGCACGGTGCTGGCCACAGAGGAAACCTCTGACGGCCAGGCCTACGAGATCATCGACCCGCTCGGCATGGCTGACCATACCGTCGTAGACCGCGTCAGCGGGCTGATCGTCGATGCCGACGGCAATCCGTCCAGCCATGCAGTGAAGCGTGACGCGCTGCCCACCATGGCCTGGGAAGGACTGACCGTGCTGCCCGAAGGCGTGGTCATCGCCGGTGATGAGCTTCGGCCCGGTGACTGGGATCTGGCCGGTGACGGTGGTGACGACAGCGACGTGGACGGTGGCGCCATTTTCAAGTTCGTGCCCGCCGTTCCCCACATGGGCGGTCATATCGCTGACCTGGACGAGTCGCCGCTGGCCGCCGGTTCGGTGTACGCCGCGCGCATTTCCTGCCGCGAAGGCAGCAGCAGTTCCTTTACCGTCAACTACGGGCAGGGTTGCGAGGTTGGCAACGGTTCCTGGGTGGCGGTCAGCGCCGCCGACGCGCGTCGCGACGCCAACAACCACGGCGCCACCGGCTACTATCGCCCTGAAGACATGCACCGCGACCCCACATGGCAGGGTGAGGGTGTGCGCTTCTGCTGGACCAACACCGGCCGTGAGGCGGCCCGGCATTATGGCGAGGTGATGTGTGGTGTGGATGCCGATCCGCTGCTCGCCGACGAGAGTATTGCCTCGCTGAGCGTGAACCGCTTCGTCGAGGGGGACACGGACTTCAACTCCGTCGACAACCTGGCCTTCCAGCCTGGCACCGGGAACCTGTACGTGGTCGAGGACCACAAGAATGGCGATATCTTCGCTTGCCTGCCGGACGGCATGGATCGCGACATCAAGACCGACGGTTGCGTGAAGGTGATTTCGGTGAAGGACCGTTCCGCCGAGCCAACCGGCTTCGGCTTCAAGGCCGACGGCGGCATGGCGCTGCTGTCCATCCAGCACTCGGATGACAGCCTGATGGAACTGGTCGACGACTATCGCACCGACGACATTGTGATGATCACCGGGTTCAGGAAGAAAGCCCCGCGGCACCACAACAAGGACTGATCGTCGCGCATAACAATATCAGCAACACCAGACCCCTGGGGCCGCCATCGCGGCCCCTTTTCAAAGATGTTTCTCGACTTCGGCCAGATGCTGATTGAAGACCTTTTCCACTGTGTTTAGTCGGCCACAAGCGCGACCGGGAAACACTGATTCAGATCAAATTATAGTCAGGAATATGTGAAGGGACTGGAACTTCCCCGTCCCGTCTTGTCTCTACGTGTTTTCGGCCACACTACACTGGATCATCGGGGTGTAGCCATCGAGCGAACGTAGTTGGTGGAACCAGCGCAGGATGTGCGGGTACGCATCCAGGACAAAGCCACCATCCGGCGCGCAGGACAGGTAGGGGTAGCAGGCGACATCGGCCAGCGACACCTGGTTGCCGGCCAGCCAGGCCGAATCGCCCAGCCGCCGGTCGATCAGCTCGAGGGCGCGTGTGCCGGTGGCCCGCATGGCGTCGATGTCCCCCTGGCGGCCGAACAGGCTGACGGCCCGCGCCGCCGCGACGCCGTACTGGATTTCATGGGCCGCGACCGCCATCCATTGCAGGACGCGGGCGCGCGCCGCAGGGGCGTCCGGGTACCAGTGCCCGCCGTCGTGTTTGCCGGCAAGGTAGACCAGTATTGCGTGCGAGTCCCAGACGACGGTGTCGCCGTCGACCAGCACCGGGATCTCGCCGCGCGGGTTGAGCGCCAGAAA
>WGBO01000040.1 GCA_015494295.1 Gammaproteobacteria bacterium
CCTGACACTGGCGCCGGAAGACTGAAACCATGCAGAATGGACAGGATTGAACGACGCGAAAATGTTTACCGGTATCATACAGGCGGTTGGCGAAGTGGCGGATCTGCAACCGCGGGGAGACGACCTGCGCCTGCGTATCCGCACCGGCAAGTTGCCCCTGGGCGACGTGGCGCTGGGCGACAGTATCGCCACCAGCGGTGTGTGTCTGACCGTGGTGGATCTGCCCGGTGACGGTTTCTGGGCGGACGTGTCCGGCGAAACGCTGGCCTGCACCCGTACTGGCGAACTCCGGGTGGGCGACCGCGTCAACCTGGAAAAGGCGCTGACGCTGTCCACCCCGCTCGGCGGCCACTTGGTCAGCGGTCACGTCGACGGGCTCGGCGAAGTGGTGTCGCGGCGCGAGGACGGGCGTTCGGTGCGTTTCCGCATGCGCGCACCGGACAGCCTCGCCCACTACATCGCCGCCAAGGGCTCGGTGTGCGTGGACGGTATCAGTCTCACGGTGAACGCGGTCGAGGGCGCCGAGTTCGAACTGAACATCGTGCCGCACACGCTGGTGGAAACCACCATGGGTGAGTTCCAGCCCGGACGCCGCTTCAACCTCGAGGTGGATATCATCGCCCGTTACCTGGAACGCCTGCTGCTCGGCGAACGCGCCGCGCAGCCTCCCGGCGGCGGGGTGACGGAAGAACTTTTGCAACGTTGCGGTTTTATGGGCGCAGCACACAAGTCGGACGGCTTATGAAACTGAACAGTATCGAAGAGATCATCGAGGACATCCGCGCGGGCAAGATGGTCATCATCATGGATGACGAGGACCGCGAGAACGAGGGCGACCTGTTGATGGCGGCCAGCCTGGTGAAACCGGAAGACATCAACTTCATGGCCACACACGGCCGCGGGCTGATCTGTCTGACCCTGACCCGCGAACGCTGCCGGCAACTTTCGTTGCCGCTGATGGTGTCCGACAACCAGGCGCAGCTTGCGACCAATTTCACGGTTTCCATCGAGGCGGCCGAGGGCGTGACCACCGGCATCTCGGCGCACGACCGCGCGCGCACCATCGAGGCGGCGGTGAAACCCGACGCCAGGCCGCAGGATATCGTGCAGCCGGGGCATATCTTCCCGCTGATGGCGCAGCCCGGCGGCGTGCTGACGCGCGCCGGCCATACCGAGGCGGGTTGCGACCTGGCGCGCCTGGCGGGGCTCGAACCGGCAGCAGTGATCGTCGAGATACTCAACGAGGACGGCACCATGGCGCGCCGCCCGGACCTGGAGAAGTTCGCCGAAACCCACGGCCTCAAGGTAGGCACCATCGCCGACCTGATCCATTACCGTATCGCCAACGAAAAGAGCGTGGAACGGGTCGCCGACTGCCGCCTGCCCACCGAGTACGGTGAGTTCCGGCTCTATGCCTACCAGGATATCGTCAATGAAGGCCTGCACCTGGCGCTGGTAAAGGGCGAGATCAGCGCGGAGGAACCGGCGCTGGTGCGTGTGCACGTACAGAACACCCTTGGCGACCTGTTCGGCGCGCAGATGCAGGATATCGGCTGGCCCCTCCGCGACGCCATGCGCCGCATCGACGAGAACGGGCAGGGCGTGGTGGTGGTGCTGGGTCAGCAGGAGAGTCCCCGCGACCTGGTGCAGCGCATCCGCAACTACAACGAACACGAAAAGACCGGAGAGCCGCTGAAGCATGAGGAACAGCACGAACTGCGCACCCACGGTATTGGCGCGCAGATACTGTCAGACCTTGGCGTCAGGCGCATGCGCGTATTGAGCGCGCCCAAGGTCGAACACGGCCTGTCCGGCTTTGGCCTGGAGATCGTCGAGTACGTCGACGGCCGGTAAGCCCCATCAATTTCAACGACTCGGAGTGACTGTCATGAGCGGCATTCAGGAAATCGAAGGTAATCTGACCATTCACAACGCGCGTATCGGTCTGCTGGTTGCGCGTTTCAACAGCTTCGTGGTGGAAAGCCTGCTGAGCGGCGCCATCGACACCCTAAAGCGGCACGGCGCCGACGAGAAGGACATGACCATCGTGCGCGTGCCCGGCGCCTTCGAGATGCCGCTGGCCGCCAACCGCATGGCCGCCAGCAAGCGCTACGACGCCATCATCGCGCTGGGCGCGGTGATCCGTGGCGGCACGCCGCACTTCGAGTACGTTGCCGGCGAATGCACCAAGGGCCTGGCGACGGTGTCCATGAAACACGACATCCCGGTCACCTTCGGCGTGCTCACCGTGGACAGCATCGAGCAGGCCATCGAACGCGCCGGCACCAAGGCGGGCAACAAGGGCGACGAGGCAGCCCTGTCTGCCATCGAGATGATCAACGTGCTGCGCGAGATCGGTCAGTAAGGCGCATGACAGGATCGCCAGCCAAGCCGCAGTCCGCGCAGCGCACCCGCGCCCGCCGCCTGGCCATGCAGGCGCTGTACCAGTGGGACATGTCCGGCAGCAATCTGTCGGAAATCGAGTCCCAGTTCGTCGAGGAAGAAGGTTTCGACAAGGCTGACGCCGAGTATTTCCACGAACTGCTGCACCAGGTGCCGGCCAGGCTCGACGCCATCGAGGAAGCTTTCACGCCCTACCTGGACCGCCCGGTGCGCGAGATCGACCCGGTCGAACGGGCGGTGCTGCGCATGGCCAGCTACGAGTTGATGAACCGCCTCGATGTGCCATACAAGGTCATCATCAACGAGGCGGTGAACCTGACCAAGAAGTTCGGTGCCGAGCAGGCGCACAAGTACGTCAACGGGGTGCTCGATCACGCGGCGCGCAAGTTGCGCGCGGTGGAACACCCGCATGGCGAGGGCGGTGGCGGTGGGCTGCTCGGCTGAGGGCAGTCGGGATTTATTCGATATTCTGCCGCAGCAGGGCTTTCAGCGAGGCGACGATTTCTTCCCGCCGGGATTCGCCGATATCGAGTGGCGTGAAGCGGAATCGCGCGAAGGCGCGGGTGCTTTCGATCAGGTTGTCCAGTTTCAGCAGGCGCAGTGATTCATCGTCGTTGACCACCAGCGTGGTATGGCATTCGAACTGCCCGGCGGGCACGATGATCGAGGGGTGCTGCGCCTCCTCCAGCACGAAGGCGCGCACGTACTCGCGGTAGATCGCCTTGTCTCCCAGTGCACGCACGGCCAGCGGCTCCGGTGCGCCGTCGATGCGCCGCACGCCGATACGCAGTGTCAGGTCGGGCGCTGATTGTATCCAGCGCACGATGTTCAGCGATGGTTCGCCGTCAGCCTCGTCGCCGTGCGGGAACAGGGCGAGGAGTTCGCCGACACGCAGGCGCACGGTCGAATCGGGCAGGGTTTCCAGCCCCTCGCCGCCCGCGCTGGTGTTGACCAGGCGGAACTCGTAGATCGTCTCCAGCAGATGTTCCTCGACCACCTTCTCGATGCGCGTCTCGCCCTGGCATGCGAGCAGGTGGGATTTCTTCCACACGTCGTTTTCGCGGTTCTCGATGTCGAAGTTGTAGGTGCGCGGCTTGATGACACCGGTTTCCAGCTTGGTTTCGGTGTCGGCGTCCAGCCAGGGCGTGTCATCCAGCGATACCAGGCTCAGGCTGGCGGGTTGCTGGAAGCTGTCACCGTGCAGGTGGATTTCCGATTTCTCCGGCTCGAAGGTCTGGTAACCGGTGTAGAAAGCGTGGCAACTCGACAGGCTGACGATCGCTTTCACGGTTACGCCGTGTTCCGCCTTGCGCGGCTGCTGGCGCAGCGGGCGTTTTTCCCAGGCGCGGCGCAGGCGCAGCAGCAGGTCCCATTCGCTGCGCAGCACCAGAGAACGCCGCAGTTCCAGCGCCAGTTCCTTCATTCGCGCATTGATGATATTCAGCACTTCATCCAGGTTGATGAGGCGCGCGTCTTTCGGCAAGGGGTCGACGTCACCGCTTCCGTAGGCGGGCGGGGCGGCCGCGGCCAGGTCGCAGAAATAACGTCCCTCGAGCAGTTCTGCCAGCGGGGCCTCGGGCAGTTCGGCGGGGTGTTCAAGGCGCACCGCCAGCCCCCACTTGGCAAGTTTCTCGTAGGCGCGGTAGATCTCGCCCTGCAACAGGTGTCCGGGGGTGGCCAGCGAGAGCAACAGTGCCCGCGCGTACACGCCGCTCACCGACAGGTCGGACAGGTGCTCGACCACGTCCGTGGCCAGTTGTTTCTTTTCCGCGAAGGCGTAGAGGCGGTGCAGGTCGCTCCAGATATCGGCCGGCGCCTCCTGGTATACCGCGTAGGCGTGGAGCGCCCGCTGGGTCAGGTAGTCCATGCACTGGATGATGGTGTGCCGGAGCCGATCCAGCGCCGGCTCGCCGCGTCCGCTGCCGAGCAGGTCGAGGGCGAGTCGCTTGTAGGCGAGTGACGCCTGCGTCAGCAGCGCCTGCAATCCGGTATAGAGTGCGTGGTCGCCGATGGTGAGCGGGTGCATCCAGTGGCGCGCCTGCGCCTGGTAGCCCGAAATTGCGTCAGTGATTTCGGGGTCGACAAGATCCAGCAATTCCTGTTGGCGCGTAAGGGTGAGCGGAGTCCGGTTGATTTCGTCGAGCAAGCTGGTCAGGCCGTCCATGCGGCCAGCCATGTCCGTCGCGGGCAGCGCGTCGATACGCTGTTTCAGTTGCGCGGGCTGGAGCCGCCGGTCCCCGTTGGGCCCTGCGCCCTGCGTCGCCTTGTGCTGTGATTCCTGTTCCGCCATGGCATGTGGCAAGCTCCGGGAGTTCTATGCCGTAAGTTATCGGCCGCCATGCGGCTATACTTGATAGCCATTGCCATCCTGGGTCCCGGTTGTCGAGCGGCCCAGGCGAGGCTCACGGGGAGGAGGACATACAATGAACAGGGCAGAAGCCACGATCCGCGGGCTGGTGGAACTCGCGGGCGTCGAAATCAACGGCAGCGAGCCGCATGATATCCAGGTCAACGACCCGCGTTTTTACCAGCAGTTGCTGAACGGTGGAGCCCTTGGGCTGGGCGAGACCTACATGCAGGGCTTGTGGGACTGCGAGGCGCTGGACGTGCTGATTCACCGCCTGCTGCGCGCCGATCTGGAACACGCCATTTCACCGCTCAGGCTGCTGTGGCCGGTGCTGTGGTCGAAGCTGGTCAACCTGCAGGCGAAGAACCGCGCGTTTCGGATCGGCGAACGCCATTACGATCTTGGCAACGAGTTGTACCGGCGCATGCTTGATTCGCGCATGACCTACACCTGCGGCTACTGGGCGGAGGCCGACAACCTGGAGGACGCGCAGCGCGCCAAGCTGGACCTGGTATGCCGCAAGGTGGGGCTCGAACCCGGCTTGCGGGTGCTGGACATCGGCTGCGGCTGGGGCAGTTTCGCTGCCTGGGCGGCCGAGCATTACGGTGTCAGCGTGGTGGGCGTGACGGTGTCGCGGGAGCAGATCGCTCTGGGGCAGGAGTTGTGCGCCGGACTCGACGTGGAGCTGCGTTTCCAGGACTACCGCGACCTGGACGAACGCTTCGACCGCATCGTTTCGATCGGCATGTTCGAGCACGTCGGCAGCCGCAACTACCGCACCTACATGAAGGTGGTGGAACGTTGCCTGGCGGACGATGGCCTGTTTCTGCTACATACCATTGGCACCAATACACGCGCCACGGCTGTCGACCCCTGGACCGACAAATACATTTTCCCCGGTGGCATGCTGCCGGTAATCGAGCAGATCGCGGTGGCCGCGCGCGGGCTGTTCATCATGGAAGACCTGCACAACTTCGGAACCGACTACGACCCGACCCTCATGGCCTGGATGGCCAACATCGATGCCAGCCGTGAGGAACTGGAAGCACTGGGCTACGACGAGCGTTTCTACCGGATGTGGCGCTATTTCCTGTTGTCCTCGGCCGGCTCGGCGCGCGCGCGGCGCAACCAGCTGTGGCAGATCGTGTACAGCAAGAAGGGGCTGGAGGGCGGTTACCGTTCGTTGCGCTAGTCGGCGAAGGCGATGCGATCCTCCAACGCGTCCAGTGCGGCGCGGGCGCAGGTTTCGTCCTTGTCACCGCCAGGAGCGCCGCTGACGCCGACCGCACCGATGCGGTAGCCGCCCACCACGATGGGCAATCCACCTTGCAGCATGATCAGGCCCTCGACACTGTTCAGTTCCTCGCGAATGTCGCCGCGGTTTTCGGATACCGCGCCGCTCGAGGTGCCACCCATGATCACCATGTTGGCCTTGCGTTGCGCCAGCTCGATGGTGAAACGCGCGGCGACGTCGTCACGCAGCACGGCGCGCACATTGGCGCTGGCGTCGACGACCACGGCGCTGACCTGGTAGCCGGCCTTGCGGCAGGCCAGCACCGCCTCGCTGGCAACGTCGCGCGCCAGTTCCATGCCGATATTGCGTTGTTGCACCACGTCGGCGGCGTTAGCCGGTGCGCCGAACACGAGCGCCAGCATCAGGGTGTTGCGTTTGATGTGAGACATGAGCCTTTCCTCCCGGTGGCCGGTTCCCGGGAATATGCTGAACCCGCCACAGGTGCTTGTCCAGCCCGTGGCGGATGCTAGACTGCGGGCTTTGCCGGGAGACGGACGGGGAACATGGCGGGCTGTGATTGCGAAGTGGAAGTGAAGGACCGTGAGCAGGGCCGGGTGCTGGTGCAGCTGCTGGCCATAAACGGCCTGATGTTCCTGTTCGAGGTGGTGCTTGGCATTCTTGCCCAATCCACGGCGCTGTTGGCCGATTCGCTGGACATGCTGGCCGATGCCATGGTCTACGCTATCGGCCTCTACGCCGTGGGCGGTGTCCGGAGCACCAAGATCCGCGCGGCGCGGCTCAGTGGCCTGTTCCAGCTCCTGCTGGGTGCCGGGGTCGCCATGGAGGCGGTGCGCCGCATGATTACGGGCAGCGAGCCGGAATCGGCATTGATGATGGCGGTCGGGTTGCTGGCGTTGTTTGCCAACCTGGTTTGCCTGCGCCTGATTGCACGCCACCGGCACGGTGAAGTACACATGCGCGCAAGCTGGGTATTCTCGAAAAACGACGTTATAGCCAACCTGGGGATTATCCTTGCCGGCGGCCTGGTATACCTGACGGATTCCCGTTATCCCGATATCGTCACCGGCCTGTTGATCGCGCTGGTGGTGATGCGCGGCGGACTCCACATTCTTGCCGATGCGCGGCGCGAGAGCCGGGTAAGCGCATGAGCCTTTCCGAATTCGATATCATCGCCCGCTATTTTCGCCGGTCGCCGGCGGGTTCCGGTGTCGAGCTCGGTGTCGGGGACGATGCGGCGCTGGTGTCGCCGTCGCCGGGGCGGTCGTTGGTGCTGGCGATGGACACGCTGGTGGAGGGGCGTCATTTTCCGGCCGACACGCGGCCTGCCGATATTGGCCACAAGGCGCTGGCCGTGAACCTGAGCGACCTGGCCGCCATGGGAGCGGAACCGGCCTGGGCGCTGTTGGCGCTGACCTTGCCGACGGTCGACGAGGACTGGTTGCGTGGTTTTTCGGAAGGTTTTTTTACGCTTGCCGGGCGTTTCGGTGTGACGCTGGTCGGTGGCGATACCACGCGCGGCCCGCTGACGGTCACGGTGCAGGTACTGGGGCAGGTGGCGGCGGGCAGGGCGTTGCGTCGCGACGCCGCCCGGCCCGGGCAGCATCTGTTCGTGACCGGCACGCCGGGGGACGCGGCGCTGGCGCTCGAGGGTGTGCTGGCCGGCGAGTCCGTGGCCTCGGCCCTGCGAGAGCGTCTCGACCGGCCTGAGCCGCGCGTCGTCTTCGGACAGCGGCTTGCCGGCCTGGCGTGTGCGGCGATCGATGTTTCCGATGGTCTGCTCGCCGACCTCGGGCACCTGCTGGAGGCCAGTGGCTGCGGCGCCCGCGTGGACGTCGACGCCATACCTCGCTCACGCTGGCTGCGCGCCATCGACGACAGCCGCGCGCTGGCCTTTCAGCTTGGCGGTGGCGACGATTATGAACTCTGTTTCAGCGTTGATGCGGACCAGGTCGAGGCGGTGCACGAGGCCGCCCGCGACTGCGGGCTGGCGATCGCAGAAATCGGCATTGTCGAGCCGCAGCCAGGCATTCGCTGTGTGCGCGCCGATGGTTCGCCGTTCGAGGCGGTGGTGCCCGGTTTCGACCATTTCGGGGATCGGCGTGGCTGATCGCATCGCCGCCAGGCGGGTGTTCTCCAGCCCGGTGCTGTGGCTGGCGTTTGGCTTCGGCTCGGGGCTGGCGCCACGCGCGCCCGGCACGGCCGGGACGCTGATGGCCGTGCCCCTGTACCTGTTGCTGGTGCGCCTTCCGGCGCCGGGCTACCTGTTGGCGACCCTGCTGGTAACGGTGACCGGCGTGTGGATCTGCGAGCGCGCTTCACGCCAGCTTGGTGTCCACGACCACCCGGGCATCGTCTGGGACGAGTTCGCGGGTTTTCTGGTCGCCATGCTGGCCGCGCCGCCCGGCTGGACGGCCGTGGTTGCGGGTTTTGTCCTGTTCCGCCTGTTCGATGTGTGGAAGCCCTGGCCGATTGGCTGGGTGGACCGCAGGGTGCACGGCGGCCCGGGAATCATGCTCGACGATCTGCTCGCCGGCCTGATGGCCGCCCCGCTCCTGTGGCTGGCTGGCGGGATGGCCTGGATCTAGTCTTCCAGTAACTTGTCCTTGCGCTTGTCGCGCTCGATGAGGGCGTAGGCGGAGTGGTTGTGGATGGACTCGAAGTTCTCGGACTCGACCACGTAGGCGCTGATGCGCTCGTCGGCGTTGAGCACGGCGGCAATGTCCCGCACCATGTCCTCGACAAACTTGGGATTGTCGTAGGCCTTTTCCGTCACGTATTTTTCGTCCGGTCGCTTGAGCAGGCCGTAAAGTTCGCAGGAGGCCTGGCTCTCGATCATCTCGATGAGTTCCTCGATCCACACGAAGTCGCGGGTGGTGGCGGTGACAGTGACGTGCGAACGCTGGTTGTGGGCGCCGCGCTCGGAGATCTTCTTGGAGCAGGGGCACAGGCTGGTCACCGGTACGACGACCTTGATCTTCATCTCCGGCTGACCGTCGCGGATTTCACCGATGAAAGACACCTCGTAGTCGAGCAGGCTCTGCACGCCGGAGATCGGCGCGGTCTTGTTGATGAAATAGTGGAAGGTCATCTCGATGTGGCCGGCTTCGGCTTCCAGCCGCTCGGTCATCTCGCCCAGCATCTCCTTGAAGGATTCGACGCCGATCTCGCGTTCGTGCAGGTTGAGGATTTCCACGAAACGCGACATGTGCGTGCCCTTGAAGTTGTGCGGCAGGTTCACGTACATGTTGAAGTTGGCGATGGTGTGCTGCTCGCCCTCGCTGCGGTCCTTGACGCGCACCGGGTGGCGGATGTCCTTGATGCCGACCTTGTCGATGGCGATGTGCCGGGTATCGGCGCTGTTCTGCACGTCGGCGATGGTATTGTCGATCGTGGCGGCCGTAGATTTGCTCATGATTCGTCCTCAGCGTAACGCACGCAGGCGCGTTCGGTTTCCCAGAGAGTGACAGCGTGAACGCGGACGCGGTCGTCGTTCAGTTGTGTCGACAATTCCCGGTAGAAATACGCGGCAATGTTTTCGGCTGTCGGGTTGATGTCGGTAAAGGGTTCCAGTTCGTTCAGGTAACGGTGGTCCAGGCGGGCGGCAATGTCGCGGGTGGCCTGCTTGATGACCTTGAAGTCCACACCCATGCCAACGGCGTCCAGCGCGGCGGCACGCACCTCGACCTCGACTTTCCAGTTGTGCCCGTGCATGCGCGCGCAGGCACCCGGATAGTCGCGCAGGGTATGCGCCGAGGCGAAGTCGGTGACGATTTTCAGGGTGTAACAGGCGGCCACGCTAATTCCTGACTGAAAAGGTCAGATTTTAATCGACCGCGCGCAACGTTGCAATTCGCGCCGCGAGATCCCGCTGGATACGGCGGTAAATACTGTCCGCATCCAGGCCGCACTCGGCGAGTTGCTCCCCGCGGCTGGCGTGTTCGATGAAGCGGTCCGGAATTCCAATCTGAATCAAGGGGATGGTGATTCCGTGGGCGGACAGGGCTTCGGCCACCGCGCTGCCTGCGCCACCCGCCACGGCATTGTCTTCCAGCGTGACCAGCAGGTGGTGGTGCGCCGCCAGTTCGCTGACCATGGCCTCGTCCAGCGGTTTGACGAAGCGCATGTTGACCACCGTGGCGCCGAGTCGCTCGCCGGCTTCCAGGGCGGCCTCGAGGGTGCTGCCAAAGGCCAGCAGTGCGACGTCCTTGCCCTCGCGGCGCAACCGGGCCTTGCCGATTTCCAGTGTTTCCAGGCCGCTGTCCACTGCCGCTCCGGGTCCGGTGCCGCGCGGGTAGCGCACCGCGGCCGGGCCGTCGTGCCGGAAGCCGGTGGAGAGCATCTGCCGGCATTCGTTTTCATCGGCCGGCGTCATCAGCACCATGTTGGGGATGCAGCGCAGGAAACTCAGGTCGTAGTTGCCGGAGTGGGTGGGGCCGTCGGCGCCCACCAGGCCGCCACGGTCGATGGCGAACAGTACCGGCAGGTTTTGCAGGGCGATGTCGTGGATCAACTGGTCGTAGGCGCGTTGCAGGAAGGTCGAGTAGATGGCGACCACCGGCTTCAGTCCCTCGCAGGCCAGGCCGCCGGCCAGCGTTACGCTGTGCTGTTCGGCGATGCCGACATCGAAATAACGGTCCGGAAACTGCTCCGAGAAGGATACCAGTCCGGAGCCTTCGCGCATCGCCGGCGTGATGCCAACCAATGATTCGTCGTTGCGCGCCATGTCGCAGATCCAGTCGGAGAATACCCGCGTGTAGGTCAGCCCGGCCGGTGCGCCGCTGCCCTGGCTTTCGCCGGTTTCCGGATCGAACCTTCCGACACCGTGAAACTTGCAGGGATTTTTCTCCGCCGGGGGATAGCCCTTGCCCTTGCGGGTGACCACGTGCAGCAACTGCGGGCCGCGCAGCTCGCGGATGTTGCGGAGGGTGGCGACCACCGCGTCGAGGTCGTGACCGTCGACCGGGCCGATATAGTTGAAACCGAGTTCCTCGAACAGGGTGCCCGGGATCACCATGCCCTTCATGTGTTCCTCGGCGCGCCGCGCCAGTTCCCACACGGTGGGAATGTTTTGCAGGACCTTCTTGCTGCCCTCGCGCATGGTGGAGTACATGCGTCCCGACAGGATGCGGGCCAGGTAGTGCGACAGGCCGCCGACATTGGGCGAAATCGACATGTCGTTGTCGTTGAGGACCACCAGAAGGTTGGCGTCCAGGGTGCCGGCGTGGTTGAGCGCCTCGAAGGCCTGCCCGGCGGTCATGGCGCCGTCGCCGATGATGGCCACGACGCGCCGGTCGCTGCCCTCGCGGGCGGCGGCGATCGCCATGCCCAGCGCGGCGCTGATGGAGGTGCTGGAATGTCCGACGCCAAAGGCGTCGTACTCGCTTTCCTCGCGCTTCGGGAAACCCGCCAGGCCGCCTTTCTGGCGGATGCTGCCCATGCGCTCGCGGCGCCCGGTGAGAATTTTGTGCAGGTAGCTCTGGTGACCGACATCCCACACCAGCTTGTCGTCCGGGGTGTTGAACACGTAGTGCAGTGCCAGGGTCAGCTCCACGGTGCCGAGATTGGCCGCCAGGTGGCCGCCGGTGGCCGAAACCGAGTCGATCAGGAAGCGCCGCGCGCCGCCGGCCAGCGCGCGCAACCGGGCGAGGTCGAGCGCGCGCAGATCGGCGGGCGAATCGATCTGGTTCAGCAGGGCGGTCGGATCAGCAGTTTTCATGGAAGGGCGGACAGCAGGGAAGCCGTGATTATCGGCTTTGATGTCCCCCGAGGCAAGAAAAAAGCAAAAAAGACAGCAAAAAAAGGGGGTCAGGTGCCGCGCTCGACGATGTAGCGGGACAGCCAGCGCAGGGGGTCGGCGCGTTCGTCGAGCGCTTCGAGTGCCTGGAGAGCGCTCTGGTGCAGTTCGCGGGCCCGTTCGCGGGCGCCGGAGAGTCCCAGCAGGGAGGGGTAGGTGGGCTTGTCCAGCGCCCTGTCGGCGCCGGCCTGCTTGCCGAGTTCCTCGGTGCTGGCGGTGACGTCGAGAATGTCGTCCTGGACCTGAAAGGCCAGCCCGATGCACTTGCCGTAGTGGTCTAGGGCGCGGCGGGTGGCGTCGTCGACCTGCTCGGCGCACAGGGCGCCCAGCAGCACCGCGGCGCGGATCAGCATGCCGGTTTTGTGGATGTGCATGTCCTCGAGTTCGGCAATGTCCAGTTGCCTGCCGACGGCGGCGAGGTCAATCGCCTGGCCGCCGACCATGCCGCGGGAGCCGGAGGCCTGGGCCAGGCGCTCGATCATGGCCAGGCGGCGTTCGGCGGAGATGTCGCCCATGTCGGCGTGCGCCAGCAGGTAAAACGCGTGGGTTTGCAGGGCGTCGCCCGCCAGTATCGCCTGTGCTTCGCCAAATGCCTTGTGGCAACTGGGCTTGCCGCGGCGCAGGTCGTCGTCGTCCATGGCGGGCAGGTCATCGTGGATCAGTGAATAGGCGTGGATGCATTCCACCGCGCAGGCGGCCACGTCGAGCCGGCGCGGGTCGGCGCCCAGCGCCTGTCCGGCCGCGTACACCAGCACCGGGCGTACCCGCTTGCCACCGTCCAGCACGGCGTAACGCATGGCTTCGTGCAACTGCGCGGGGAGAGTGGCGGCATCCGGCAGCAGACGCCGCAGCGCTGTTTCGACGCGCTGTTGGCAGTCTGTGAGGAAACGGTCGAGTTCAGTCGCCGGACTCGTCACTTTGGAAAGGCTCGAGGGTGGCCTGGCCGTCTTTCTCCAGCAGCACCTGCACTTTCTGTTCGGCTTCCTTGAGGGCAGCCTGGCAGGCGCGCGTGAGCTGAACACCGCGTTCGAACTGTTTGAGCGACTCGTCCAGGCTGAGGTCGCCCTGCTCCATCTGCTCGACCAGGCTTTCCAGCTCGGACAGCGCCGTTTCGAAATCGGGTTTCTTGCTGCTGCGTTTTGCCACGTCGGCCCTCCGTTGTTCGGGCGGCTACGTTACAAGCGCCCGCGAGGCAGGTCAAACGGCCTGGCGCCAATGTGTACTTGAAGGCGCTTCAAGGCACCCCAATTAAGCGTATGATTGCCGCACCCGGCGCGGGCCGTGACGGGAGCGGCAAGCAATTGACAGTTGCCGGGTGCCGGAGTAAATTTCGCCACAGTTTAGACCGTGTCTAAATTTTGTGAACCAGATGTTTTTCCATCAATTTCGGAGGTCTCCAACCATGGATCTGAAAGGAAGTAAAACCGAAGAAAATCTCAAGGCCGCCTTTGCCGGCGAGTCGCAGGCCAACCGCCGCTACCTGTATTTCGCCGCCAAGGCCGACGTGGAAGGCTACAATGACGTGGCCGCCGTGTTCCGTTCCACCGCCGAAGGTGAAACCGGCCACGCGCACGGTCACCTGGAGTACCTGGAAGCCGTGGGTGACCCGGCCACCGGCCTGCCGATCGGCAGCACCGCCGACAACCTGAAGGCTGCCATAGCCGGCGAGACCCACGAGTACACCGATATGTACCCGGGCATGGCCAAGTCGGCCCGTGACGAAGGCTTCGACGAAATCGCCGACTGGTTCGAGACGCTGGCCAAGGCCGAACGTTCCCACGCCAACCGTTTCCAGAAGGCGCTGGACACGCTGGACGACTGATCGCCAGTGTTCCCGGCCGGCCCCGTCCCGGGGCCGGCCCGGCTTTCCGCCCGGCGCCGTGCGCCGGTACCGGAAATCCCCGAATTCAGGGCCCGTTCAGGGCCGACCCGACGACTCCGGAGATACGCAATGTCCGTTCGCGAAGGCAGTCTGGAAGCCCCCACCCGGCACCCGCTGGACTGGAAAAACCCCGAGTTCCACGACGAAAAGCTGCTCATGCAGGAGATGGAGCGGGTGTTCGACATCTGCCACGGCTGCCGCCGTTGCTTCAGCCTGTGCAATGCCTTTCCGACCCTGTTCGACGCGGTCGACGAGTCGCCGACCATGGAGCTCGATGGCGTCGACAAGCGCGTCTACTGGCAGGTGGTGGACCACTGCTATCTGTGCGACATGTGCTACATGACCAAGTGCCCGTACGTGCCGCCGCACGAGTGGAACGTCGATTTCCCGCACCTGATGCTGCGCGCCAAGGCGGTGAAGCACAAGCAGGGAAAGACCCGTGCCCGCGACCGCATTCTCAGCGCCACGGATATCGTCGGCTCGCTGGCCGGCATCCCGGTGGTCAGCGAAGTGGTCAACGCGGTGAACCACAGCAAGGCCGGGCGGCGGGTGCTGGAGGAGTTGCTGGAGGTGCACCCCGATGCCCACTTGCCCGATTACCACAGCGACACCCTTCGCCGCCGCGTGGACATCAGGCGCAAGCGCAACGCGCCGGCCGCCGAGCCCGCCGGTCCGACGCGCGGCCGGGTGGTGCTGTTCGCCACCTGCTACGGCAACTACAACGAGCCGGAACTGGGCGAGGATTTGATCGCCGTGTTCGAGCACAACAAGATACC
>WGBO01000041.1 GCA_015494295.1 Gammaproteobacteria bacterium
GAATGCGTTCCCGCTGTTGCCCCCCGTGATCGAGTAGCTCAGGGTATCCAGCGGGTCCTCGTCACTGGCGAGCACCGTGCCCACCAGCGTGCCGTTGGCGCTGTTCTCGTCCACCGCGAAGGACTGGTCGTTCACCACCGGCGCGTCGTTCACCGGTGTAATGCTGAAACTGAAAGTTTCGTTGAAATTGGTAGTGCCACCACCCAGCGCCCGCACATCAAATATAAAACTGTCGCTCACTGGTGTGCTCGCGCCACCGTGCACATAAACCAGCCGATTGGCGTCGATATCGGTCTGGTTGAAGCTGCTGACCGGCACACCGGGCGACGTGGTCAGCTCCAGTTGCCCATAGGCCGGGCCGGTGGTCACGCTGTATACCAGATCTCCCCCATGGGTGCTGCTATACAGGAGTTCGCTGGTTGTTATGGTGTCTGTTCCGCCTTCGGCAACTGTACTTCCAGTATTATTGACAATCGTTGGACTGCTGATGAGGCTGGCAAACCAGTGTTTCTGGACGCGCTCGTCGAAAACGGAAGCCGCGTCTATCCTGCCAGCGTGATATTCGAGTTCCCAATCGCCACCGAGGGAAGCGCTGCCGGTAATGTCGTCGCTGGCCGCGATATCCAGACCGGTCAGATCCCGTAACATCGCAAGGAACGCTTGCCCTTCGCTGCTGGACGCAAGATCGCAGCCATAAAAGAGCAGGTCCCCTCCGGCCGCAAGCGCCTGGCTCCAGCCAGCGACCGCTTCCGGGCTGGTTTCGATCGCGGCCCTGTCCATCCAGCCGTTGCCAAGCAGAAGCCGGCCATCCGCACCATGGGAAACCACATGAACGGCGTCGAGTCCCTGTCGACCGGACAATGCCTCGCTGATCTGGAGAATGCCGTCCCGTCCCGCGTCGAGCACCCTGATATCCACCAAGTCGCCACGCGACTCGCGGATCATCTCCACGAGATCCTGGAAATCGGGAACCCTCGGGTCGACGAAAACAATTTCACGAACACTGTCAACCGACGCCACCGGATCAGGGAGCGGCTCCGGCTCTGGCTCCGGACCGTCCGGCGCTCCGACATCGGCGTCAAGGTCGGGAACGAACAGGCCCAGCGCTCCCGCGGACAGCAGAATACGGGGCTCCAGCGATTCCATCAAAAACCGGCTGACTGGCGATGCTTTCCCATTTTTTAGCTTCATTTGAAGTACTGCTGCCCGAACCGATGCCCACTGGATACCCACCCGTAATGTCTATCGACCAACCAGGACGCGGCTTGAGGATAACTTTCCGCCACCAAGCAAAAAACTCATCAATGTACTGGGTTTCCCCGATATTTATTATTTTTGTGTGAAATAGGCTACAGACAATGTCCAATCAAAAACTCAATAATTTTCCCGGAATTGTTGGGCAGCATTTTCCGAGCAGAAGCCGGCGCTGTACCGGGCCGCGGATCCCAGCAAAAAACCATTATAAACAATAATTAAGTATAGTGGAGGGCTTGCATAGTGAGTATCACCAGAACAACCCTTGCGATCCTGGGAACCTGGCTTCTCTGCCAGCCCCTCACCCAGGCCTCGACCGTGCTGTTTTCGGAAACATTCGATGGCGTGTTCGGCGCCGCCAGCTGCACGACCGGGCACGGCCACGGGGGCGGCGACCACTGCAGCCGTGGACGGCAGCTATACGGCGTGCCCACGCGCGCCAGTGGCGCTGACCAGGACTGGTGGGGAGCACGTTTCGAAACACCGGACAACGGCAGCGTCTCCAATGATGTCGGCGTGGCGGGCACCTCCAGCAACGCCTGGGCAATCGTCGAGGACGATGCCGGCTTGTTGTTGCAGATCGACACCCGGGGCTACGCCGATATCATTCTCAGCTTCGACTGGCGCACCTATAGCGCCTACAGCAACGACCGCTTCGTCGTCGGGTACTACGCCGGAACACTGGACAGCGATGCCGGCGGCTTCGATAGCGCGCGCAGCATGGATCTTCGCGGTACCGGCAACCCCTGGAACTGGAACGCCGCCAGCAGCGACTGGGTCGAGTTGATGCGAGGACGGAACAACTATTCCTGGAACAGCGAGTCGATTGCGCTGAATCTTCCGGCGGACAGCGGTGAGCTCTGGATAGCCTTCTGGCTGGACAATGGTGAAGGCGATTACGGAAAGTTCGACAATATCCTGATAACCGGAACGACGGTCGTGCCCGTTCCGGCTGCGGTGTGGCTGTTTGCCAGTGGTCTGGGATCGCTACTACTGCTGTCCGGCCGGCGCGGGCGGGAGTGAAACCGGCGATTACGGTGCGACGATAAACCGTAGTCGGCATTCCAGCCCGCTGGGAATGGCACCTTCGGGGTTTGGCAAGCGCAGTCGGACACCAAAGGTACCGCTTGCGGTATCCAGCACCGGGTCAACGCGTTGCACCTCGGCCCGGTAGACCGGCTCTCCCTCATACAAGATAACGTCGGCCGGTTGCCCGGCGGACACACGACCGAAAACCCGCGCCGGCAACAGCGCCTCGACACGCAGGGGATCGATCCGCGCCAGCGTCAGAACTGGCGCCTTCTCCACGTATTCGCCCTCATCCCTGTGCTGTTCGGTCACGACTCCGGCCATCGGACTGACCAGCACGCGACGTGCCAGCGCAGCCCGGGCGCGATCGAGTTCCAGCCGGGCCAGCCTGGCCTCTTCCCGGGCGCGACCTAACTTGGCGCGGGCCATGTCGATCCGCGCCCGCGCCTCATCACGCTCCTGCGCGGATGCATTCTTGTTGCGGAACAGGTTCTCGATGCGGTTTGCCTTGCGCTTGGCCAGCGCGAGTTCTGCCTCGCGCAACTCGATTTCGCTGTTCTGCTCGGCACGGGCGCGAACCACCGCGACAGCGGCTTCCTCTACCCGGGAGTCCAGGCGCGCCAGCACCTGCCCGGGTCCGACACGATCACCACGGTCAACCTCGACCGACGCCAGCACGCCGTCGACCGCGAAACTGAGTTCGACGACGCGTTCCGGCTCGATGAGGCAGTCATATAGCTCGTCAGTCAGCTGCGCGCCATGCACTCCCGTTCCATTCATGGTAACAACCAGAGCGAACAACCATCCTGTTCTCATAACTTCGCGAGCCTCCGTTCGATTGCCGCATTCAGGGTCGCAAGCCAGCGCCTGCCAACCGGTTCGCTGGCGTGATCGAAGCGCACGATCGCGCGGGCGCCGGGGTGCGCATCGATGCCCGGCGGCAGCGCCAGTTCCACCTCGAACACCGCCGACAAGGCGGTTCTCCCGGAGGCGTCCGCCGGGTCGACCGGCACGCTGCCGCCGCCTGCGGTACCCAACGCGGCGCTGGGCAACTGACGGGCAGCCGCCGGCACGATATGCGCCAGACGAACCGGGAAGCTCCTGTCGCTGCGTTCCAGAAGCCGCGCGCGCAAGCGTTCCACGCCAGAACGTACTTCGCCGATATCCTCCTGGGAAACAACTGCGCGCAAGCGTGGCTGAACCCTGCCGGTGACATAGCCCAGCACCTCGCCCTTGCGAACGAAACGTCCCGGCAAATCATCCCCGTGGCGTGGCTGGAAGTAACCGTCTACGTCGCTGCTGGCCACAAGTCCTTTGTAGTCCAGGCGCGCGCGAGCCAGATCGGCCTCCACGCTCCGGAGGGTGTCGCGGACCCGGGCCGCCCCGGAACGATCCGACCCGCGCAACGCGGTGTAACGCGCCAGCAGTTCATCACGATGCGCCTGCAGGCGCTGCAGCCTCGCGTCGGCCAGGGGGTCCACACTACGCACCAGCGGATCACCGCTGCGCACAAGGCTGCCCGGGGCCGCAACGAATTCCGCAACAAACCCGTCGGCGCCGGCCCTCACCACGGCTTTCTCGGGCAACCACACCACTGCCTCGGCCTGGGTCCACGACGGTAGCGGAACCGCAAAGACCGCGAGCCAGATCGCCAGCAGGAACGCCGCGCTTACCGACAAGGCACGAACACGGACCGGCGCCAGCAAGGGTCCGAACAGAAGCGCGCCAATCCCCCTCGCCAGCGGGCGGACAAACATCAGCACAGCACCCCAAACGGCTAGCAGCAGCCCCGCCAACAGGTACTTGCCGGCTACAAACCACAACATGACTACCAGCACAATGCTGCGGTAAGCAAAAGATGCAATCCCGTACACCAGCAGCCACCGGCTTTCACGGCGGCTCGCCGAAGGCGAACGCAGCGCGGTCAGGCCGAAAGCATGGCGCTGCAAAAGGTACAACAGGTAACGGCCGGAGCGGCTGGCGAGATTGGGTATGGCGAGCAGGTCGCTGAGAATATAGTAGCCGTCGAAACGCATGAGGGGATTGGCATTAAGCAACAGCGTGGAAACAGTGGCAATCAATATCACGTTGTAACACACGGCATGCAACAGCGTCCCGGGACTGCTGACCAGCCACAGGTTAAGCGCAATGGAAGCTATCAACAGATCGACCATGATACCCGCCGCGCCCACCAGGACTCGGGACCGCCGGCTGTCAAATGCGTTTGCCGCGCTGGCGTCGACATATGGCAGCGGCAGGAGAGCAAGAAACAGGACGCCCATCTCGTGGACTTCGCCGCCACGCACCTTCACCGCAAACGCATGACCGAGTTCGTGCAGAAGCTTGACGACCGGATAGACGATCCACAGCAGTAACAGGTTGGAAGCCGTCAGAACACGATCGGCAACGTCCGTGCTCAACGCTGTCCAGTGCACCGCCGCCTGCAGGACACTCCATGCGAGCAACAGCGTCCAGGCAAGCAGCATGAGCGGCGTAAACAACGGTTTGACCCACGGAAGCGCGCGTTCCAGCCAGATATCAGGATCAAGCAGCGGCACACGCACCATCAGCGGGTTCACCGGGGGTTTGACTGTACCGCCGGGCGCAAGCCTGTCCAGCAGATTTCTGGCGGCAATCGGAAGCCGCCAGTCGAGCAGTTCGGCAGCCTGCATCTGCGCCAGCAGGGTTGCCAGATCGCTTCGCAACCGCATGTCATCCGGTTCATCTGCAACCACGGCCTCGAGCAGTTCCGCCACCGTTCGCTGGCCATCCATGGCATCAATAACCCGCCGGGCAGCGGCATTGAAGCGATAATGAGTCCCCGCCAGCGGGTCGCTGAGAACATACCAGTCACTGCCATCATGGTGCTGGAGGCTGGCGCGCAGTTCCGGACGCAGGCAAGGCTTCAACGGCGCAATGGTATCCCAGTACGGCTGTGTAAGCGAGATGGGCATTAGAACCACCAGAGCCAGGACCGCACACGCAACCACTCGAGCGTGCGATGCCCGATAATCCACAGCAGACTGTGCCGCCCGGCCAGCACCTTGCCGTTGCCGGCCATGCCGGGGCGTAACACGCCTTCCGCGTCATGATCGAGTTCAGCCTCGACCCGGAACCTGTTGCGGCCACCGACGATGCGCGACACAGGCATGATCCGACGGACAGTAAACGAAAATTCCCGACCAGGAAGCCCGTCCAGCATCAGTTCACCGGGAGCCCCGTCCCGCAAGGCAGCAATGTCGCGATCGTCCACCTCCAGGACCACGCGGTAGGCATCCAGTGGGGCCACCTCGAACAGAATGTCACCACGGCTCACCGGTGCATCCAGAGCCTGGCTGAGATCACCGCTGACCACCAGTCCGTCGATCGGCGCCTTCAGGGTATTGCGGGCGAGCTGCGCCTCGATCAACGCCAGTTCGGCATCGGCGCGGGCGACCCGGGTGCGCTGGATACGCGCCTCGGCGCGCTTGCGATCGGCGAGCGCCTGCCGGTAGGACTTCTGCCACTGGGCACGCTGGTTTCTCCATTTCTCCGCTTCCAGGGACAGCTCCCGGCTGTCCAGCACGGCGAGCACGTCGCCCGCCTTGACCGTGTCTCCGGCGCGCACCAGGGCACTGGCGACAAAGCCGTCGCGGGGCGCACTGACAACGCGCTGGATACGGCCCTCCAGCGTAGCCGGCGCGCTCACGCGGTACTCGACCGGCACGATCGCAGCCAGAACCAGAGCCAGCATGCCAGCCCCCACGGCGGACTTCAGCCCGGCGCGGCGCGGACCAAACAGTTGCGTCAGTCCGCCGCGCAGGCTTCCCACCAGTTTTTCGGCGGGCGATGGCCGCGCCGCCTCGATCAGGTCCAGCAAGGGACCGGCATAGGTTGCAAACTGTTCACACCACAACCGCTGCGCGCGTGTGAAGGGCTTGCGTGCCGGTCGTTCCAGCAGCAAGCCGGCAATCGTCTGTCCACAACGGTCTCTCAGCGAAACCACATGCTGCACGGCACGGGGTTTCACCGGGCCGACCAGGGCCTCTCCGACGACGTTAGCCAACGCATTCGCGGCCTGGCTGCGGGTATCCAGCTTGCGCTTGCCCGACAACACGGCAAGCCGCCAGCGCGCACCCTTGCATCGAACCAGAGCGACGCGCGCACAACCCAGTTCGTCGGCAAGCGCATCGATCCATGCCTGGTGACCGTCCGCGGTCACCATTCTCGCGAGCATCCGGAGTAACACGGCATTACCCTTGTCCGCCACGGAGCCACGATTGGCGTCCAGCATCTCCAGCCATACGGCGCCCCACTGCAACAGTTGCAGGGCCGCCTGGAGCGCGGCCCTGTTATGCTGGGCCACCTCGATCGCGACCAATCCGCGCAAGGCGCCATCCGTCAGTAACGGACAAACGAGCAGATTCCCCGCCGTGGCGCCAGCGCCGCTATCCAGTGGCACCACAGCCGCGTGCATGCCGTGGCGCCCCCCCACACGCAGTATCTCCCGCCACGTATCGAACTCCGGCTGCGGCTCCGGCCAGCAGGCAACCGGCCGCATTTCATTGTCTGCCGTGCCCACCAGCCACACGCCACCACGCACACATCCTCCGATCATTCGGCACAGCGTTTCCAGCCAGGGGGCGAACTGGGTTGAAGCGTCCATTGCGACAGCAGGTTTCCGGTTTTGACCTCAGATATATACTGTCAGGCTATCGGCCAACGACAGGTGATCTGAACCCCCCGCCCAGGACGCCCGGTCAAGGGCGAACCCCGCCACCCGCCCCCTGTTGACGCTTATTTACGGCAAGCCTTTAAGCCTGTCGGGACATGGGCCGAACAGTTGGCACGTTCTGGCCAAAGGGGGAGACCCATGACAAAATTCCGCAAACTGCTGACGTACCTGATCCTCGCACTCTCGGCTCAGTCAGCCCTGCTCTCGCCAGCCCATGCTGTCGAACGCTTCCGGCCGTTCGTCTTGGCGTGGCGCGGTCACGCAGATTTCCAGACCAGGGTCGCTGAAGTGCGCCAGGCGCTGGAATCGGCGGGCTTCGATATCGTCGCGGATTTCTCGCCCTACCCGGAAGATGCTTACCTCGACGAACTGCGAATCCTCGTTTTCACCAGCGGTGAACTCAAGCGTCTCGCTGCCCGGAGCCGCTATGGCGGGTTCGCGACCGCACAACGGGTGTCGATCAGCAGGCACCGCGGCGACGTGCAGGTCGCCTATGTCAACCCTACCTACATGGCGCACGCCTATCGTCTCAGCACCGACCTCAAGGGCATCACGGACAAGCTTGCCGGCGCACTGGGCAGGGTACGTGACTTCGGATCGGAAAAAGGCCTTACCGAAAAACATCTGCGTACATATCGTTACACCTTCGGTATGGAGTATTTCGACGAGCCTTATGAACTCGCAAGCTTCGCAAATCACGAACAAGCGCTGCGTGAAGTCACGCGGAACCTGGCAGCGGCCACCGGTCTCGGCATCACCCCTGTTTACCGCATCGACATACCGGGAAAGGATGAAACCATCATCGGCGTCACGCGTCGTGGCCGGGGAAAGGAAGACAGGTACTACGACGACCACTGGATCATGGACAACGTGGACTTCGGCGAGCTGCACACCACGGCCTATCTGCCATACGAAGTCATGGTCACGGGAAACCGTGTGATCGCGATGAGCATGCGTTTCCGGATGGCGGTATACCACCCCGACCTGAGCATGAAAGGACGCGACAGTTTCATGAATATAATTCCAAGCCCCCTGGCTGTAAAAAACGTGCTTGGCGCCGCGGTGACAGGAAACCTCGCGGCCAACATCACGCATAAGTAACGTTTCATACACTCGTTGCCCCTTGAAAAAATGGGTTTGTCGGTATGCGGAAACGCTGCTAGATTGTGAACGAAACCTTTGACGGGGGGGCACAACATGAACCTTACAATCTGCAAGACATTATGCAATGAATGTCCTTTCAGTACTTCAGCTCGGAAGGGCTGGCTGGGGCTGCACTCACTCGACGGAATTCTTGCCGTTCAACAGGAAAGCAGGCTTTTCAGTTGCCACATGCTGCGCAAGATTGACATGAAGCCGCGGGATGTCGAGAGCGGCGCGGTGCGCATCTGCCGGGGATTCATCGCAAGCGCCAGCAAATCCGGCCTGCGCTTCGACGAAAGCACCGAGCAGGGACGCGCGCTGCGAGAACTCCAGATATGTGTGGAACAGGAAGCGCGAGAGAATCCTGAAATCATACTGTCGCGGGAGGAATTCGAAATGCACCATGGCAGTCACCATCCCGGTCGCCGGCTGCCCCCGGAAGTCCGTTTAAGGCGCATGGGATACCGGGTATAGCGCTAGAAACGAAAACCCTCGACGAGGGATTTCAGCTCGCTTGCGGTATCCTGCAACTGGCTGGCGACAGCTCCGGTACTGATCAGGGTGTCCGCGTTTTGCCGCGCGGCCTGTTTCAGCTCCGTGACGCCATCGGCGATGTCCGACGCGTTGCGTGTGTGAGACTGAATTCCGGCGCACAGGTGTTCTACGTGCGCGGAGAATTCTTCCAGGCCAGAGAGGATTGACGACAGGCAACCGCCAGCTTCACGCACGTCTTCCACGCTTTCCCGCATGCAGGCGCTGAATGACTCCACTCCCATTACCGCCCCCGACATGGCAGACTGCATTTCCTTGACCATTCGCGTTATGTCCCAGGTCGATACTGCCGTCTGATCCGCCAGTCGGCGAATTTCCCTGGCCACAACAGAGAACCCGGCGCCGTACTCCCCTGCCTTTTCCGCCTCTATGGCAGCATTAAGAGACAGCAGATTGGTCTGGTCGGCGACACGGTTGATCAGTTCGACAACGCCGTTGATGTTGTCCGCCTTTTCGTTGAGCGCCAGCAGTCTCGCACTTAGCGAGTCGGTCGATTTCACCAGCGTCTGAGCTGTCGATTCGAGCCGGCCAAGAACGTCATGGCCGCGGTCCGCACTCTGCGCCCCACGGGCCACGCTTTCCGCCATGGCCTCGATGGAATCCAGCAAGGCGCGTGAACTGTCGTGGATCGATCCGGCGCGGGCGTCGACCTCCTCGCTCGTTGCGCTCTGTTGGATCGCCGCCGCGCGCTGGGTATGCGTTACCGCCGAAAGCTCGGTAGCGGAACTTGCAAGCTGAAAACTGACCTCGGTAACGCGCCCGATCAACTCACCCAGGCTTCGCGTCATGGTGTCGATTCCCGAGGCCAGATCGCTTACCAGGGGTTCGCTGGAAGGAACGCTCAACCGCTGTGCGAGATCGCCCTTAGCAACCTGGTTCACCACGGCCAGCATGCGTCGGACCGCATCATTCAGCATCTCGTTGCGATGCCTCTCCTGGTCCAGGCTTTGCTGGATATGCTCCGCCATGCCGTCGAAGGTGACGCCAATCTCACCGATCTCGTCGCGAGCGGACAGGCCGGTTCGAACGCTGGTGTCACCCTCACCAAACCGGCGCACCGCGGCGTGAACCCGGGAGATCGGAACGAACACCCGGCGTAACTGGATATGCTGAAAGACGAGCAGCGCGAGGATAACAGTGGCCGCGATGGTCCATGATTTATGTCGGATCGCGAGCTGTCCGGCGATCATGTCGCTGGCATCGACAAAAGCCAGCAATCTGACCTCGGAAGCAACAGCGCCGTCCAGGAGTGTGGAACCTATCCGGTACCACTTGCCACCGATCTCCCGGGTCATCATCCACTCGCCATCGCCGGTGTGCGCCGGGGCGTGCGAATCGGGTATGCCACTCCCCCGACCGTAGGCATTTCCGTCAATGTCGACCAATGCCGCCTGCGCACGGTACAAGCTGGAAAACCGCCGCAGGGCATGTGAAAGATCACTCGCCACGCGCAGGGCGCCGACCACATTCCCCGCCACACGCAAGGGGACAGCGACCGAGAGAAAGGGACCCTGTCCGGGCAAAACCTCGATTCGGCTCAAGATCGTATCGGCCCGCAACGCGTCTCGAACGCTTCCTGTTCCGGCGACCGCTTCGTCGACATGCGTGCTGAACAACAGCGTGCCGTTGGCCGCGACGATATCAAGCCGGTTGAAAATCGCATCGGAAAGAAAATCGAAGTTGTCGCGGGCGATGGCGGTGACCCGCCCCGCGTCCCGTTCCATTGCATTGAGCAAAAGCCGGTCCCCGGCGAGTTGGGCTGCCAACAGCGATAACTGGCTGCGATGGTTGTCGACGATGCTGTTCCACAGAGCGCCCTGGGCGCGCAATTGCGCCGACTTCGCTTGTTCCTGTTCTATCGAGAGAATGTTTCGATGCGCATGGAACAAAGTCAGCGTGATGAACAAGGCCATAAGCACTACGATCAATCGTAACCTGAGTTCCAGCCTCAATCGTTTTCCGTGTTGCATATCCCGTCGCCAGATCCAGAATCCCGCTGGCTTCAGGGGCAACTTTGATGCCATTACCTCGTGCAAGACACAAAACCGTGAGCTATCCGTGCCTTAGACAGCGGCGCTTTGACCGAGCCGATACCGCGTCACGCAACGGGTGCCGCAATACCGTCACGATCAGGTTCAACAAGCACGTAGAAATCGTCAATAAACTATCGTTTTTTGTATCTTAAGTTACGTTGTTTTTGTTATTTAACAGCACATTAAAGCATTCCGGCTTTCGTCCGATGACAACATGCGCATTGTGACCGGGCCGGCCCACTGCAATGCGAAACACGATCGACTCATTGAGTGATGAAACGCACAAGGCAAGCCAATATGCACAAGACTACGGACGGATCCGTTTTATCCCCCTCTTCCATCCTGAAGATGATTCTGCTGGCTATTCCTCTTGCGGCGCCGGTAGCGTCGACAACAGCTGAAGAAGATGTTTCGACCCGGACACACGAACTCTCGGAAAAGATTCTTGAACGAAAACTGCTTCGCGCACGCGCCGGTGACGCCTCGGCCCAACTGGACGTCGCGAAACGTTTCGAAGCCGGGAAAGGCTGTACGCCGGACGGCAGCCGCGCCTACCACTGGTATCTGATGGCCGCACAGCAGGGACTCGCGGACGCGCAATACCGGCTGGCATTGTTGCTGCAGTCCGGGAAAGACGTCGAAAAGGATGACGACGCGGCGCTCAGATGGTTGTCCCGCGCTGCCGAACAAGGTCATCCGGCGGCCAGCGCCCGACTGGCGGAAGTGGAAAAACGCCGCGCCGAAGCGCGCGAGCGTGAAAAAAAACGCCTGGCGCGCGCCAGCAAGCCACGCAACAAGCCCGCCGCAAATTTGCGCCGGAAACCCGGGAAGGAAACCGCAAGCGCACCGCAACAGGCTCCAGTGCGAAATGCGTCGGCCACGCGGATCAAACCACACCAGCAACCGGCCCCGAAAACGCCGAAAGCCCATCCTGCATCGCCGGTCTTGCCCGTTCCCGCACCTCTTGCCGTCACCACCCCGCCTGCACCAGGGCCCGAACCTGTCTTTGACGCGGCACGGCTGCTGGCGAGCATAAAATCCTCAAACTGGCAGACGCGGGGAGTCGCAGTGGATTTCCTCCCTTCCCGGCGGGCACGCTGCGTCATGCAGGGCGACGGCCTGCTCTGCTTTACCGGCGAACGCGACGTGCTTGTCGGCGAGCACAGCCTGCGATACATGGTTCGCTCCACCATCACAACAGGCGAGCACGGCGACATTGTTATCCGTTACCGCTTTCAGGTCACCCGCGTGCGTGATCGTGACGACCGCCTGACGCCCTTCCAGGGTCCCGACCAACCCGAGGCGCGCAAAGGTTGGCAACGAGACCTGGTATACCACTGCAAGACCAGCAAGCCAGATACTCTTGACTGCGAAACCAGTCAGGGAAGCCACTTCAAGTTACAACGTGCCCCATCCACACGTACGGCCGCCAATGGCGAGGATACGGCATGAACAAGGCAACAGCTCACCGCGGTCAAACACAATGCGGATACTCCCGCGCAACCAACGTACTTGCTCTAATGCTGGCGGCCGCAAGCCTCGCGCTCCCCGCGCATGCCACGGGAACCTGTCCGGCCGGTTCTCCCGATGCCGAATCCTCCCTGGCTGAATTCGACCGCCGCATTGGCACCATGGACGACAGCGGATCTATCCATGAAAGCATCCACAAACAGCTCTGCGCCCGGGACAAGCTGTTCGCGTTTCTCACCGGGGAAAGCGGTTACGACTATGTCTCCTGTTTTATCGAGGAAAAGGATGCGCACCGGTTCTGGAATACAGACCATACCTCTAGCCGAAAGATGCTCTCGGATTTCCGCCTCGCCTGCGCCCGCTGGGCGAACGACCGCTACCGGAGTCTGTTGAACCGGATCGCAGCGCGTGGGCAAGTAATCGGCAAAATCGGGAACAAGATGGCACCGGCCTCCGCCGCTCACCCAAAAACGGCCATAAAGACTCCGCCCGCCGCGGCGCCGAAAACTTCGCCCGCCACGATCAGGGAACGCGCGCAACAGGCAATCCGCGAGGCAATGGGTGGAGGCGGCCCGAGTCAGAAACACACCATGCTGCAATGGAACAGTGATGCCGGCGGAACCCCATACCCTGCTGAATTGTCAGCCTGGCTGCTCTCACTCGATCTGGATACGGAACACAGCTCCCCCGCCATGCATGCCAGGAACCACCTGGACGACATGCTGGGAACGCCCCGCGTCAGCAAAGTAAGCCCGGCGGCGAACCCGAACGCCTACCGTGTGACAATACGCTCGCAACGAATGGATTTTGCGCTGGAAGGCTGGGTGGAAGGCGACCATGCGCCGTCCCCGAACAGCAAGGTCTGGGTTCTGTTCAGGCACGAAGGAAAGGCACTGCTGCCAGTTGCCGCCGTGCTCCACGACGACCAACGGGTGTTTCGTACTGTACGAATCGGGGGTAAGCCCCTGAGTTTGAAAACACCGCCCGAAAATGGCGGTACGCGACTGGAAGACCGGAGAGACGGATTGCGCCTGAAGATTCGCTGTGTCCCGCAAGGCGGCGGCCGGACCAGTCCGCTGGGGAGCTGCCTGCGTCCAGACGGAGAAATACGGATTCTGGACAGTTCAACAGAAAAGCAGTTGCGCTACGACTCGCTGCCACGCAGCCAGCGCGAGATCCAGATAGAGCTTCACCCACCCTTCCTGCTACTGGGCCGAACCGGTGGAGGGAACCGGCTGGGAGAACTTGAAACGATCATCACCCGCCCCGGTCAAGAATCCCGGGAACCAGTATACAAACACCGCGCCATCGCGCGTCACGACAACATTTTCGTCTATTCGGAGTAAATGGACAATTGACCGCCCCTACCGGCCAGCCCGCCGGACGCGGCATTCGCTCAACACACGTCACGACCAAAGGAGAAAGAAATGAAACATACACAAGGATACAAGCTGATCGGTGCTGCCCTGGCGCTTGCCCTTAGTCAGAATGCCAGTGCCATCGACCTCAAGTGGAGCGGTTTCCTCAACATGATTGGCGCGCGGAGCGACGATCCCAGGCTGTACCTCCATGACGAAGGGAATATCGACGACAATGGAAGTTTCGAAGAGTCCACGCTTGGTCTCAACGCCATTATAACTGTCAGCGACCGCCTGACTATCGCCGCGCAAATCGCCAACGCACCGGGCACGGACTCCATCGACTTCGACTGGGGCTTTGGGACCTACAACCTGAACGATAGCTGGTCGGTCAAGGCCGGGCGCGTCAAGTTTCCGGGCATGCTGGTTTCGGAATACGTCCGCGTCGGCTACGCCTACCCGTGGATCCGCCCGCCGGAAGCGGTGTACGCCACCAACATGGCGGCGCCGGCCATGGGCCTGGACGCCTATGACGGCGGCGCCCTGACCTACCAGGCATACGGCGACAATTTCGATTACTCAGCGGAGATCTATGGCGGCGGCCGCGCTACTGACATGATGGATTTCGACAAGATGTACGGCGTGGTGCTGCGCGCCAGCAGCGATATCGTCACGCTGGTGGGCAGTGCAAACTGGTCCACCATGGCGATCCCAAATGGTATGGATCCAATGATGGCGGCGATGATGACAGATATCGCAGACCAGGACATGCTGATGCTGAACGTGGGCATGAACGTCGACTGGAACGATATCGTGATCTACACCGAGTACGTCCGCTCCGAATCGGACTTCATCAACGGCTCCGGAAACACCGACAGCTTGGATATTACGAGCTGGTACGCGACGCTGGGGTATCGTCTGGGCGATTTCATGCCACATCTGACCTACCAGTCCCTCAACCACTCCAACGGTGGACTGGAGCAAACAAGCGTCACGGCGGGCCTTCGCTATGAACTCGGCCGCAGCACGGCGCTGAAGCTGGAATTTCAACGCATCGAACCGGAAGTCGCAAGGGCGGGCGCCAATATCCCGATCATGGCCAAAAACCAGTATGGGCTGTTCGAACACATGACCGCGCCGTCGGACACGGTCGACATGTTCAGCATCGCGGTCAACTTCACCTTCTAGGGCTCGCGTCATGAAACTTTCCGCAAATATTGCACAATCACTTGCATTGCTGGGAATGATGCTTTGCGCCGGCCTGTGCCGGGCGGAGCTGGCTATCATCGCCCATCCGGACAACCCTGAGCCAGCCCTGACGCTGACGCAGGTAAAACGAATATACCTGGCGAAGTCAAGGACGTTTCCCCAGGGGGGCGTCGTCCGGCTGGCAGACCAGAGGGAGGGCTCGCCGGCGCGCCGGGAATTCATTTCAAAGGTGCTGAAAAAGCGGGAAAAGCAGCTCAGCACCTACTGGTCAAAAATGGTATTCACCGGCCGTGGCACCCCGCCGGAGGTCGTGGGCACGGATAACGAGGTCAAACAGTGGGTAATCAAACACCCGGACTCACTGGCCTATATCGATGCCAGCAAGGTCGACGACACCATAAAGGTTCTGTTGCTGGTTCCCTGAACAGCGGCATGCAGACCGCCGCGGGACAGGAGTGTTCCGCGGCGGAATCCTGATTATGCGGATTCTGTAACGACAATCACTGACAGGAAACCTGCCACGGACTATGTTGCACGTCTGATATCGAATATGCACGACGCATGTTCGCGACGGATCACCAAAGGAGCACAGCACATGTCCGCATACTTCCGCTTTCCCACCCTGTTATCGGCCATCCTGTTTCTTGCCCTGACGCACCCCTTGCAGGCCATGGCTGACAAGGAGGATGGCGACAAACATCACCGTGCATCCGAAAAACTGAAAGATGGACTGAGCATCATGGTGCTCGGCTCGGGAGGACCCGTTGCGAATGAAAAGCGTGTCAGCGCCGGCTACCTCGTGTTCACCGACCGCACGCCGCGCCTGCTGATCGACGTAGGCGGCGGCGTGTTCCACCGTATTGGACAGTCCGGCATCAACATCGGCGGCATCGAACATATCCTGTTCTCGCACATGCACATGGACCACACCGGTGGCCTGACCCCCGTACTCGCCATGTCGTTCTTCCATAATGCCGCCAGGGGAATCGTACGCACCGCACCGTACGGTTTCATCGGCCCCGGCACGAATGCCGCCTCCCCTTTTCCCGCTCTGGATCACTACATTGACGGACACTATGCCGGCGATGGCGGCCTGGAACGTTACCTGGCGGGCTTCCCGGTGGCGCTCGGGGCTGGCAGCTTCCGCTACAAGACCCTGACCGTGCCACCCGACACATCCCTGCCGATGTCGGTCGTCCTGCAGGATGATGACGGTCTGGTCGTGAAGGCGATTGCCGTGCATCATGGCCCTGTCCCGGCGCTGGCCTACCGCGTGGAGTACAAGGGTAAAAGCATCGTCTATTCCGGCGACACCACGAGCAAGACGGACAACATGATTGATCTGTCCCGCGATGCCGACCTCTTGATCTATGACACGGCAATTCTCGACGACACACCACCGCCCTTCATAAACCTTCATACCACACCCACCCGCATAGGTGAAGTGGCCACCGAATCGGGCGCCCGCAACTTGCTGTTGTCCCATATCACCGGCATCACCGAACCGGCGCTGGACAGGGTACGTCGCGTTATTCGCGGACAGGGATTCCACGGTAAGCTAAACGTCGCCCGCGACCTGCAAATTCTCAATCTCGGCGACTGAATGTGGGAGAAACCTGCGGCATCTGACCCAACGGACTTGAATTTATCTCCAATATGTATTAGGGTAACCACCTACTATAACAAAATTAGTCCTGATATATGCAGGACACTCGCACGGCGGGAGAACGGACGTCATGTTCATGGGGGCAGAACCCGATACAGAGTGGTTGCGCCAGTACCCACAACTTCAAAATCTGGAAGATCCGGCATGGCGGCAGGCGCTCCGGCATGTCGACATCATTGACGTGCCAGCGGGCACCACGGTTTTCAGACCCGGCGATCCGTGCGTTAACCTGTTGTTCCTGGTGGAAGGACAGGTTCGGGTCTACATGAGTGGCGACAACGGGCGCGAGATCGTCCTGTCTCACCTCAAGGG
Source organism: Gammaproteobacteria bacterium (assembly GCA_015494295.1). Classification (GTDB taxonomy): domain Bacteria; phylum Pseudomonadota; class Gammaproteobacteria; order DSM-19610; family DSM-19610; genus Thiogranum. The sequence goes on from WGBO01000041.1 coordinate 16,741, forward strand.
CGGAGATCTCTGTGTCTTCACCCTGACCTCGCTGCTGCAGGCTGCCGACTATTCGGCGGCAGCCGTCACGGAACAGAGCACCCGCGCCGCAACGCTGCCGGTCATGCATTTCCGGGAGTTATTCGCCTGCTCGCGCGGTTTTCAGGATTTCATCCTCCACACGATGGCGCAGCGCATGCATGAAACGCTCTTGCTGCTTCAGGAAATCGCCTTCGAAGGCCTTGAAATGCGGCTCGCATGCTACATACTTCGCCATACGGACGGTATCGAGGGCGCGGCGATCGAACTCACGCACCAGCAGGTCGCCTCGGAAATTGGCACCACGCGGGAGATGGTCAGCCGTCTCCTCAAGGAGATGGAGCAGCGCGGGTGTGTTCGACTCAAGCGCAAGCGCATCGAACTCGTCGACGCGGACCGGCTCGAAACCCTCTCGTCGGGTTCCGGATAGCGTGACGGACAATTCTTACCGATCGGCATGAAAAACCGCTGGCCGTCACTCTCACGCGCCAGCCTAATTAACCGGTTACCTGCCCTCAACGAGCAGGCAAACCCGTAACCCCACAAACGGCAAGCCAGATCCAGTGAGAACACCCAAAAACACCGTGTCGTGCTCGACAAGAACACCCTACGTCGAGCCCACCATACGTACGATCGCGGGTGGGTTGATCATAAGCCTCTCGTTACTGCTGTACTTCAGCGAGAATTTTGCGCCGTTCTGGCTCGCCACCCTGATCTTTATCGGCTTCAATCTGTTCCAGTCCGGGCTAAGCGGTTTCTGCCTGCTGGAAAAGATGCTGAAGTATTTCCGCTTTACCAGCGAACTCGATGAAATCCGCTCTCTGAGCCGGGAACTCAAAGCCGTTTCCGACCAGCAGGCGTCCTACCTGGAAACCCTGAACCTGCTCAATGAAGCCGTGATCGAGCTCTCCCTGGACGGTTGTATCGTTTCCGCGTCCGACGGCTGGGCACGCCTGGTCGACGCCCCGTCCATAGACAAGAGACTGGGCGAATCCCTTGTCGATTTCGTCGCCGATAACAACCGCGCCATGCTGCGGCGCCAACTGTCAACGCTCGAGTGTCAGGAAAATCATCCGCGGCGAATCAACTTCAAGCTCATCACGGTGCACGGTCGAACGAGATGGATCAGCGCAAACTTCATGGTTGTGAGGCAGGGCGAACGAAAAATCATCAAGGGCGTACTCAGCGATATCAGCGAAGGAAAACGCATCGAAGACGAACGCAGGAACTTCGAACTGGAACTTACCCACGCCCGCCGTTTGAGCAGCCTGGGCGAAATGGCTGCCGGTCTTGCACACGAACTCAACCAGCCCCTGGCAGCCGTCAACCTCTACATCCATGGCTGCCTTCAGCGCCTTGAGTCTTCACCGGAACAGTCGGAAGAAATAAAGCGGGCCATGGAGGCGGCCATGCAACAGGCCAGGCGCGCCGGCGACATCATCCAGCAGATCCGCGGCTTCGTGCGCAAGGCCCCCTTGCGCCGGAAGGAAACCGATATCAACGAGCTGATCCGTGAAGCGCTTCAACTGCTCACGGGGGACACGGCCTTCCACGAGACAGAGTTCACACTGAACATTGACGAATCCCTGCCTCCCCTGGCTCTCGATCGCCTGCAGATCCAGCAGGTTATCATCAACCTCATCAGCAACGCGATCGAATCCATGGAATTCCGGAAACAGAATCGTGAAGTACTGATCGAAACACACCGGGACGGTGATCAGGCCGTATTGGCAGTCAGCGACCGTGGCCGCGGCATACCGGTGGAAATAGCCGCACAGATATTCGAACCTTTCATCACGGGACGTAAAAACGGACTCGGACTCGGCTTGCCGATCAGCCGATCAATCATAGAGGAGCACGGGGGCAAGCTATGGTATTCCCCGCGCCCCGGAGGCGGAAGCCGTTTCGGCTTCACTATCCCGCTGAATCCCCCGCCAGAAGCCGGGGCAAATATCGAACCAGACTAGTTGCCCGCCGGCGCCACTAAAAAAGCCCCCCTTACGGGGGGCAAGACGAGCCTCCGGTACTGCTTCCGCGAAAACAGCTCTAGAAGGTATACTGAATCTGAACACCGGCAATGGTGTTGGAAGTATCGAACTTCGCCGTGCCACTGTCCTTGTCCTCGAACAGGAACAATTCCGGACGGAAACGCAGGCCCCTGGCAATATACGGCAAATCCACCGGTACACTGAGACCGATCATGGTGCTCTCGGCATCGACTTCCGCACCACCGCCTTTAGACTGACTGCTCATGTAACCGTAGATCAGGTGCGCGGCACCCTTGGTCTCACCGGCCGTGAATCGGTAGCCGGCATCGATCCAGTAGCCAGTGTTGTCGTTGTCGTCGTCCTTGTTCCCAGCTGTGTACAAGGCAGTTGCGCGGTCACCAGCCACCGAGCCGGAAACCGACATCTTGGTGTTGCCCCAGTTCTGCCCGGTGCCGAACTCCGCTGACAGGGTGAAGGGTCCCTTGCCGGTCCTCACGCCCAGAGACAGGCCATAGGCGGTGAGGTCGTCGACATTATTCGAGAAATCCAGCTTCTGGTAGAAAGCGCCAGGAAATATTTGCCAGTTGAAGGTTCTGTAAGCCAATCCGAAATCGACGCGTGGAACCGTGCTCTCCCGCTCCGTCCCCATCGGGCCGGGTATGGCTCCCTGGTTGGGATCCACCAACGCGATGGCCCAGGCGCCATGCCGGTTCAGGAACTTGTACGTGTAGCGGATCTGGGAAGGCCTGCTTGGCGAAATGCTGCCATAACCCTGGCCGGAGTTATGAACCATGGCAACCGACGGATTCAATGGCGCAAAGGGCGTTGATGTGGCGCCCGCCAGAAGCTGACCAGTTTCACTGAAGTCCCACTTTCCGTATGCGTGCCGGACCTTGTTGTTGCCCCCGATGGCGAACTCGTAGTACATGCTCACCTTGTCTTCATTTGTCCAGCGAATGCGCAAACGCGAATTGGAGGCATTCGTCAGTGTCAGCTTCCTGGTGTCGTCCCCGGTTATATCGTTTTCGGATGAATCGATATAGGTGTTGACGAACAGTATTCCGCCAATCGTGGATTTGGCGAAGACCGGTGCGCCGGACATGCCAACAGACAGGCCGATAGCCAGTGGAACTGCGAGTTTTTTCATGATTTCACCTCGGAGTGTACGGATTGAAGTTCATATGTGTTTTTTCTTTTCCTCAGAAGCACACCCGGGTTCCCATGGCCAGCTGTCCGCGCGGAACGTGCTAGTTCATGTTGTCCAGCAAGGGGTCAGGTGTCTCCAGTTCGTCATCCCTGTCACGGGACCGTTTTCGGTCCTTCTGCTTTTGTCCGGATTTCGCAGAACCAGGCGCTGAGAGAATCGGGTCAGGGTGTTCGATCGACTTGTCCGCCAGCTCGCCCTCGGGCTCAAACTTCAGGCGAATATCCCCATCCCCCCGTCTCCGCGCGCCAGGCTGATCCAGCATTCTTTCCAGCGGATCCGGCTTGACGATGGCATTTTCCTTGTCGCCCTCGGACGAAATGTAGATATCCTCGTCACCATAGCGCGTCCTGCGCTTCTCCTCGTCAGTCGTCTGCAGCAACGCGTCAGGCGTCTCGATCTCGTCAGCCAGCCGTGATCCGTCGCCAGCCTCAGCCAGCAGGCCGTTTGTCATCCACAAGATAGAAAGCACGATATAAAGTGGTGCACGTGTCTTCATGAGCTGCTCCTCGTCACTTCGGACTTTTCACGTTAAGGGTTTACACGTGTCATTATATGTAAAACACCACTTTATATACCGGTCAGCGCGCTTAAACGATCGCCCGCGACTTGAACGTCATCGCAGAGAAATCGTGCTTGTATTTCGACTCCCCGATTCGCTCGATTCGGCCTCGCGCAAGCTTGTAGCGCGGCCTCTGGCTGATGGGATCGAGAATACGCCCGGCCAGCGAGTTCGCAGCACCCTTGCCCGAAGGCAGGTTGAAGTAGGTGCAGCAAACACCCTTCTTGATATCCTTCGTGACGATCGCCACTGCCTCAAAGCTGGCGCTGTCATACTTCACGTAGCCTCTCTTCTGCATCTCCGTGAAGGTCATGGACTTCACCATGTCCCAACTGAGACCGATTGCAGACTCCAGGTTATCCATGATCGGATCGTTCTGCTCCAGATCCGGGCTGCCACCACCTTCCGAGCTTCCGGCATTGGCAGCCGAATCACCCGCATCGCTGAAACGCATCAGTTCGTCGTCCATCTCCTGGGCGTCGTCACCCATGGCGAATGACTCGATGCCACGGTTGGCGGTATAGTTATCATCCACCAGTTGTTCGAGCACGTCCGGCGTTTCCTGATCGGCGTTGGCCTGCAGGGGAATCACGCCGCGAACTTTCAGGTCGTTGGGCGTATTCCCGTAACCGCCGACCTCGACCGGTATCCGGTCGTTGGACACTCGCACCAAGTCACCGCTTTCGATACCTCTCGCCCGTGCATCGTCCGGATGGATCTCCAGGAAGTTGTCAGGCCAGCGCTGGCGAAGATAGGGGCGCCGCATCTGGTCATCGAAACCCGACTGCCAGAACTCGTTGATGCGAGCCGTGGTAACCCACAACTCGTCGCCCTCTGGTTTCATGAACTCCCAGTAGTCCGCAAACAGCTCCCAGGGCGCCTTGAGCAGATTGGCGCGACCGGTCGATGTCTTGAACTTGCGCAACCACAGCGGATCGATGGCCGTCAGCCCATAGGAGGTTCCTGTTTTCAGGGTCGAATCGTGCAGGCGCTTGGTGCCCACGAGCTTGCCGTCTTCCCAACGCACCGGCGCCTGGATTCCGGTAGTCCCCATTTCACGCAGGACATCGTGGCCCTTACGGCCGTGCGCCCGGGCATATTCCACGAGCGCGACGTAACTCGTCCGGCGCCCCTTGTTGATGAAGGCGGCGTCCTCGAATACGTCATTGCTGTCCTTCCAGTCGAAGCCACGGTATCCCATGCGCTTCGCGAAGCGCTGCACGATACGCCAGTCCGGCAGTGACTCCCCGGGAGAGTCATAGAATTTCTCGTAGAGGCGAATCCGCCGTTCGCCATTGGCGCGCGTGAAGTCCTCCTCGCCCCAGGTGGCGGCCGGCAGAACGATGTCGGCATACTCGGTGTTGATCGGCTTTACCGGATATATATCCTGGTCAACCAGCACCATGCCGCCGCTTTCCATGCGCTTCAGGTAGGTGTCAATGATGTGCTGCTTGTCAAGACTGGAGGGCTGATTCGGGTTGCCGCGCGTTAGACGTTTCAGCACCTCGCTCAGGTGATGGCTCGAAACCATCGCGTGCGTCCAGGTGGTACCCACCACCCAGGCAAACTTGACCCTGCCATCCTCGACCCAGCGATCCAGATCGATACCCTGGCGGCGCCAGCCCGGGAATTTCTCCGGCGTCTCCATCACCGGATACTTGCCGCCCGGCATCATGCCGCGCTGGTGTCCGCCAAAGCGGCCAATCACCTGGCCGGGCCGGTTGCCCGCGCCACAGATCAATCCCAACGCCGTGATGGCAGCAGTGTTCAGGTAGTTGTTGGACCAGTAAAGCCCCTTCTCGAAACCAACTGAAGTCTTCTTGCGGCTTCCATCCGGATTGGGTTTTGCCATCCACTCGGCGGCAAGCCGGATCTTTTCCGCGGGAATCCCGGTCTTCTCGGCGGCGTAATCCAGCTCCGCGTACTTGTAACTGGTAATCCACGCCTTGTAGTCCTCGAAACCATCCGCCTGGAACACTTCCCGATCAGATTCGGTTCGGTTGTTGATCCACTTGCTGACGAACTCCTTGTCCTCCCAGCCATTCTCCACGATGATCCGCGACATTGCCTGCAGCAACAAAGTATCCGTGCCGGGGTTTATTTCGAGGTACAGGCCGCCCATCTGCTCTACGTAAGCTACGCCCGCTGTCTTGCGCGGCACCACGGAGATGACTTTCATGCCACGCCGTATCGCAGGCAGGATCTGCTCGTTGAAAATGATGGTCTTGGATTCGAAAGGATCGGTACCGGCAATCAGCAGCACGTCCGCCGCCCCCCAGTCTTCATAGGAAGGACTGAAGTTATCGATACCGGCATCCGCCATGCCAGGCGTGTCCGGCCCGTGCCCCGTCGGCTGATCGTGCACCGCCCAGGCCGGGGTCTGAATGCCCTGGAAGGCAAGCTTGGTCAGGGCGTGCGTGTTCTCCCAGAACTGGTAGGAGTACATCTTCATGGCCCAGGCCGAAGGCCCGTACTTGTCAAGCACGTGCCGGGAGACCTCTGCCATGATGTCGATGGCGTCGTCCCAGGATACTCGCCGAAGTTTCCCGTTCACCCGTACCATGGGATACAACAAACGGTCGCGCGTGGGGGTCTCCGGATTGAAACACTTCTGCGCGATGGTGCCGCCACGGATACTATGGTCGCCGCCCATGTTCGGCCCCTGGTTCTCCCTGTCGCCGATCACCACCACGTGGTGCGGCTTGCCGTCAACCGATACGATATTGTGCTGCGTGGGGCTGGCCCATACGCCGGCCATGGTCGACACCGGAAAGTCCTCTCCATAAGCGTTGCCCTCCGCCTCAGGGCTTCCTTCCCTGCCTACCGGCCAGCGGTAGACCTTGTAGCCGCAGCCGGTAATGCAATAGTCGCAGGCAGTGGTGAAAACCTCGGCATCGCGAGGCGGTAGCGGAACGCTGTCTTCAGGAATGTAAAAAGGCTTGCTGTCTTTGCTCATTGTCCAGGCACCCTTCAGGCAAGGTTGTCATGTTGGCCGTAGATCAGACCCATTACGCCGGTCGCCACGATGTTCCCGTTCACGATCTCCAGGCGGGCTTGCGGAAGGCTTTCCGTCGCATGTCCGGAAATCACCATGCCGTGGCGGGTCAGGTCGAACGTGGTCAGATGCAAGGGGCAGGGCCCCACCGCCTTGTGGCCTGCCTTGTAGGTGCCATTCAGCGGTCCGCCCATGTGGCTGCACAGATTGCTGAACGCCACGATGTCCTTATCCGGTCCGATGCCACCGCCGGCCTCGACACCGAGTTTGACAATAAAGAAGGTCGACAAGGGATTGTTCGGTGGATAAGTAAAATCGACAGGCTGGTCGACCTGCAGATCCCTCAGGGCCATCACTTTCCGGCTGGGGTACGTCCTGGCCGCGAGTTTCACTGCACCCGCCACGCCGGGAAGACTGGACAGCACGATGGCGCTGGCCCCGGCCAGCAGGAAACTCCTGCGGGTCATGCATAAACGATCAGATTCCGAATGTTCAGATTCGAGCTTGGTGTCCATCGTCTCTCCGGGTTGTCTGGGTTGGTTACAAACCTACCTGGAAACGCCAAAATAACCACTAGCTAACTAGGTAGATTTACCTATGTCGAATCAGAATATATCTGACTGTTTTTGGAAATATCAGTACGTTTCATTACAAATTTGTTAATTTTTTGAGAAGATTTGGACAAAAATTCGATAAATCGACGGGGTGGGCCTTGCTTCGACGCCGCCGGGAATTGTGCGTATAATGCGCGCGAGTGCAGTGCCCGGCGCCCAACCGGTCACGCAACTCGTTGATTCAAAACGGGGCCGTAGCTCAGCTGGGAGAGCGTCGCGTTCGCAATGCGAAGGTCGGGAGTTCGATCCTCCTCGGCTCCACCAAATTCCCGGTTCATCCTCCCTGGCATCAGCCAGCGATGCCATGCCGGAGTTCACCGCTCTACCTCAAACAGCCGCCTGGTCGGGCGCCCCGACACACCGGGGCAGCGATGGAATCCCCATATAAGGGGATTTCCGCTGCCAGCGGATAAGGTTAGCTTGAACCCGCCGTTGCGCCTGTACGGGGCGACGGACTTTGTCATGGCCGGTACAGGCATCCACGGCCGTGGCGGACCGCTGCTAAACTGCCTAGTCAGCGCGAACTATCCCGGATTCAGCTCATGGACAACGCATCGGCCAGGATATTGTCGGTACTGTTGGTGGAAGACGACACCAACACGCGTGCGGTATTGTGCGATGCCGTAAGTGATCATCCAGGCTTGCGCGTCTCCGCCGCCGTGGGCACCGTGCGGGAAGGTTGCGCCGAACTGGACCGGGAGCAACCGGACGTGCTGCTGGTGGACCTGGGCCTGCCGGACGGCGACGGTACGACCCTGATTCGCGAGATCTACCGGCGCGGCTATTCCACCGATGTCATGGTTATCACGGTGTTCGGCGACGAGCGGCACGTCGTACACGCCATCGAGGCAGGCGCCACGGGCTACATTCTCAAGGACGCAATGACCGACAGCATCAGCGCCTCCATCATGCAACTGGTGCAGGGCGGCTCGCCCATCAGCGCGCCTATTGCGCGCCATCTGCTGAAGCGCTTCCGCACGCCCCTAAAACTGACACCGCCCGACGGCATTGATCTGCCGCAACTCACCTCTCGGGAAAAGGAAGTGCTGTCGCAACTGGCGCGCGGCTTCAGTTTCCCGGAGATATCAGAGTTATTGTCCATCTCGCCGCATACCGTTTCATCACACGTCAAGCATATCTACCGCAAGCTGGCCGTGCGTTCTCGCAGTGAAGCCGTGTTCGAAGCGCTGCAACTGGGCCTTATCGACATCAATGGTCAGTGAACCGTCGTCGATACGTACCCCCGCACCGCCGCCACCCGAGCAGGGAACCGGCTGGGTGCTGGCCAACAGCCTGCTCATCGCCCTGCTCCTGACCCTGGCGTTCTGGTTCTTTTACCTTCGCCTGCTGGAACCGCCCGATGGTGTATCGCGCATCGACGCCATGAGCTTTTCGGAAGCGCTCCCCGTGATCGAACCGGATGCGGCGGAAACCTCGGTACGACCGCTACCGGACGACTGGCTCAAGACATCCCCCGACACTGTCAGCGGCTGGTACTCGGCCCGCGTATACATCGACGATGCAGTCCTGAACCACCAGGCCATCTACCTGCCGGTCCTGCACATGAACGCTGACATCTACTTCGACGACACGCTGGTGGGCCGAAGCTTCCGTTACAGCGGCGAGCGACGACGGGGAGACCCCTATGTCCGCGAAATCAGCCGCCCCACCTACTTCCGCATTCCCGACACGCTGGCCACACCGGGTGCACACCGACTTCTCATCCATGTCGACTCACCAATCATCGGGGCCGGATTACTCGGTCCGGTCTACGTGGGCGACGACGCCCCGTTGCAAAAGGCCTATGAGAACCGCTATGCCGCGCGCATCACCACGGTGCGACTGATATCCGCGGGCATGCTCTCCATTGCCATCTTCATGTCCGTCCTCTGGTGGCTGCGCCGCGAGGACAGCATATACGGCTGGTTTGCGCTGCTGGTCTACACCTGGACGCTGCACAATATCTTTTTCCTCGGCCTCGAACTTCCCTTCCCCGCCTGGTTCAAGGACTGGATCACACTACTTACACTGGGCTGGTTCGTGGTGTTCATGGTGATCACCACTCACCGCTACCTCAACCTGCGGCCCCGGCGTCTGGAACGTGCCATCATGGTCACCGGGGCATTGGGGAGCCTGTTACTGTTGCCGGCCTACGCGCTGCAACTGGCCCCCCTCGGCTTCCATCGCGCCTGGAGCACCCTGGTCATTGCCTTGGGAAGTTACGGCATATACCAGGCCGCTCTGGCCTACCGGTCACGCAAGGACATCCGCAATCCCTTCGTGCTGCCGGCGGGCCTGTCCATCCTGATTCCCGGAACCCACGACTGGCTGGTGGTCACCGGACTGTGGCCCCGCGATGGTGGCCTGCTGTTGCATTTCAGCGCTCCGGTGACACTGATCGTGTTCGGGTCGCTGCTTTTGGAACGGTTCTCCGGGGTACTGCGCAACGCCGAATCACTGAACCAGGAACTCGAAAGCCGCGTCGAGGAGAAACACCGCATACTGGAGAAAAACTTCCGCAAACTTCGCGAGATGGAGAAGCAAAAGATCCTCGCCGAAGAACGCAGCCGCTTCATGAAGGAAATGCACGACGGTGTCGGCGGACACCTGGTATCCATGCTGTCAATGATACGCGCCGGGGAAAAGGATCCGGACCGGATATCGGCGGCCATCGGCGCGGCGCTCAACGACCTGCGCCTCATGATCGATTCGCTGGACCCCGACGAACCGGACATACCCACCCTGCTGGGCGCGATGCGCAGCCGCCTGGAACCGCAACTGGCAAACGGCCGCCTGCGTTTCGAATGGCGGGTTCGTGAAATACCGCCGTTGCCGGACTTCGGACCGCGCAAGGCGCTACAGGTCATGCGCATCCTGCAGGAAGCCGTGACCAACATCATCAACCATGCAGACGCACGCCTGATCTGTATCGACGTACGCATGGAGTCCAACGGCAAGCGCGTCGCCATCCTGGACATCACCGACGATGGCAAGGGCTTCCCTCCGCAGGTCATCCGCGGCCATGGCCTGGACAACATGCTGCAACGCGCGCACAGCCTGGGCGCTACCCTGGACATACAACCAGCCAACCCGGGCACGCGTGTCAGTCTTAGCCTCCCTTACGACTGACACGGCCCCTCACGCCACCGCCTATCCCCTGATCCGGGGATAGCCTGAAGGCCGCCCATGGTCATAATCACCTTCCGAAGGATGACAAACACACCAGGCCCGGCGCGGGTTCCCGACCGGCAGCCCGTGACACAGGGCGCGGCCCGGGCGCCCCAGCGCGGGTCGTCGATACGCGGGGAGGAAAGGATGATGAAGACACGGCAAATACCATATGCACTGGCCGTATTGCTGGCGGGCATTGCGTTTCACGACAGCGCGTTTTCCGCTGACGAGTGCAAGATCAAGTATGGCTACCACACCGGCAGCGGGCAAAACAGGAACGACCGGGAAAAAATCGCCTACATCGATCTCGGAGACACGCTGCCGATCAATCAGTCCAACATGAATTACGTGAAGAATCTGAGAACACCCAAGGTCAAGTTCTACTTGCAAAATGCCCAGAACGTTACGTTGGACAAGAACTTTCAAAATCCACCGGCGCTTTTCTATCCAAATCAGGTGAAACTCGTCAAGGCAAAGTGTCTGCCACCGGGAAGTAACGCGCAAACACCCGCCGCCATGGCGCAGGCCATGAAACTGGCCGGCAATACCGCCAGCCAGGCTGCCAACGCCATCAAGAACTGGTTCAACGCCTCCCGAAAACAGGTCGCCATCGCGTTGAAACAGGCCGGCTATACCGTCGACCAGATCGCCGCCGGCGTCAGGTCCGCCTTCAATTCAAGCAGGAAACAGGTCGCCATCGCGTTGAAACAGGCCGGCTACACCGTCAGCAAGGTCGCCGCCGGCGTCAGGTCCGCCTTCAATGCAAGCAGGAAACAGGTCGCCATCGCGCTGAAACAGGCCGGCTATACCGTCGACCAGATCGCCGCTGGCATCAAGTCCGCCTTCAACGCCAATGCGGAGCAAATCGCCAAGGCACTGGATGAAGCCGGATACACCGCGCAACAGATCACTTCAGCCCTGAAGTCTCTTGGTTATCCAGCGGAAATGGTCGCCATCGCGATGCTGGGCGTCTCGAATTTTACCGAGGAGCAACTTCGCTCCCTGCTGGTAACGGCCAACTATGCGCTGGCCCAGATCAACGAAGCGCTCAACAACCTGTTTGAGAACACTCAGCCGGTCATCACTGGGATCACCCGGCCCATTCAGGACACGGTCAATAGTGCTGTCGCCAACACGATGAAACTTCGCTACGTGTTCCATGGCTCCAACTACCCTGTGAACCTGCCTGGATGTTACTGGCCCAGCGGCAACAGCCTGTATGGCGATACCCGGTCGAATCCCATCCCCCTGTCTCCTACGCGACGATCCATCGTGATCACCGCCTGGGGCGACAACCTCGCGACTGCAAACGGCGTGCAGGGGCTGCCACGTGGGGCCAACGCCACCATCATTGAAAAGGGACAATGTGCCATTCGTATCCGTATCAACATGCCCCCCTCTGGTCTGCGTAATGGCATGAATGGAACGGCACGCCTGAGGACAGGGCGCCAGGCGGGACCCGGCTTCCATTGGGTGATCGGCACGCAGCCGCCGCGCGCCGCCGGATCCGGTCCCATCCCGACCCGGCCGCCACGACCTGGAAGTGGTACCGATCTGGTTCCGGCTAACGTCAACAATACCCTGTACGTGCTGGCCACTGGCTATATCCAGGACAAGTCCGGGCAGATGTTCGTCCCTCTCACCAGCAACGCGCATTGCCAGGGCATGTCCGCGCCCGGACTGGATGGCAACTACCTGCTCTCGCAATCACAAAGTATCACGGTCAGCGATATTGTATGGGGCGTGCACAACAACGGGCAACAGGACGCCACGGGTAATTTCCTGATTCAGCTTTTGCACGGAAACCAGGTGGTGGCCTCGCGAACCTTGAACTCGCTCCCGGCCGGCGCGGTACGAACCTACAGATACAGCCGGCCCGTCTCCACCACCACGGTCGCCCGCGTAGGACTGGAAAGCGACTGTTTTCACATGGGCACCGCCCGCGAGGGCTGGAACGATAACAAGGGCTATACGGTGCGTGTGGACGTGAACAACACCGTTAACGAAACCAACGAGTCAAACAACAGCAACAGACTCTAGCAGCAAGACGCGCTGCCGGGCACACGCCCGGCAGCACCCCGCTCAGGGCTTCGCGGCCGGTTTTGCCTCGACCTCGACCATTTCCATGGCCGACAGCTCGACACCGGCGCGCCGGTTGGGCGCCAGGCACCCTACCAGCTCCGCACCGCGCAGCCCTTCGCAGGCCACCACCGGCTGCGTCTCGCCAACGCCGCTGGTTTCAATGAAGGACGGCACCACGCCGCGCGAGACCAGGTAATCGCGTACCGCCGCCGCGCGCCGCTGTGACAACAGCAGGTTGTAGTGGTCACCGCCGATACGGTCGGCGTGGCCGGTGATGCGAATCTTTTCTTCTTCGAGGTCGCCCGCACTGAGCGTGCCCAGCAGGGCGTTCAGGCGCGCGCGGCCATCGTCACTGAGTTCCGCGCTGTCGAAATCGAACAGTACCGTCGCATCGAGGCGCACCGGCCGCAATTCCTTGACCATGACCACCTCGACAGCCGCCAGCGCAGCGGCTTCCCGCGCGGCGACGATCTCGGGCTCACACTCGGCCACGGCGACCTGTTCGGACCAGCGAGCCGTGTGTACACAGTCGCCAAAGCCCGTGCGCACGACTGTTTTCGTGCTGTCGTCGACGTAACCCACACCGGCATTGGCAAGCCCGGCGGCAAAACCGAGGCCGGCCGCCACCAGAACAGACATAGCATGTTTCATATCGTTTTCCTCAGACGCTGTCTTTGTTGTTATGTCCCGGAATGAATCCTGTGGCGGGGGGCGTCGCAGAAAACACCGGGATAGGGACGAGGACCACGCGCGGCGTGGCTGCCGCGCCATCGTCCGGCATCCATTTTCCAGCACTTGTACAGTCGGCGCAATGGCCGTGCAGTTGGTTCAGCCGGCGGAATGGCCGCAGTTACTGAGACTGAGGCGGGGCGGGTTGGTGGAAAACACGAAGGGCGCGGCTTTCTCCAGCGCCGAAAGCCCCAGCAACATGCGGGTATCATGAGGAAACACCGCGGCATCGACGTCGTGGATGACACAATCATCACCCAGCACCAGTCGCTTGATCCGGTACAGCGGCAACCGATGCTCGCTGCCATCGGCCATGACGCCGGTAAGTTCGCCGATATACACGGCATTTTCGGCTTCCACCAGCTTTTCCAGCGTGCGCTCGTTGATGGTGGTATAGCCGGCGCCGGTATCGACCATGAATTCGACAGCGCCGCTGCCGGCCATGCTGGCCTGTACATAGTACGTTGCGAGCCGTTTCTGGTTCATGGGGATGGTGCGGTAGGCGTCCGCCAGCGCAACTCCGGCCAGCAACAGGCCCAGCAATGCAGCGACTCCCTTCAAACGTCCGGAAAACATAACCACCCCGTCAAAGTGACAAATTTCTGTCGTCACCAACAACGGGGCAAGTTTGATACCAGCTTCAGGCAACGGCTTTGCCGGTGATCGAAAAAATCCGGTGGCGAATACCAGCGGCGCACATCAGTACCGCCGAGAGAAGAAAAATAATAATTTATAAACAAGGAATTACGATTCGACCAGCTGCCATGCCACGAAATTCCGGAGAAAATGCGCGGCCTGGCGGCCATTCTCTTCACCCGCAAACCGGGCAGGCATCCGGCATCGCGGGTTCCGCCAGGCCGCGCACGGACGCTGGCAAGCAAATTGCAGTTCCTCGGGGAGGATACGGATAGAGCAGCAGATAACCGACAGCCAAACCACGAGAATCCATCATGCGAATCGAGAATATTTCAGTCAAGACTCTCACCATCGGCGTCTTGCTGATTGTCGGCGCCATCAACATCGCGACATCCTTCATGACGGAAGACGCATACCGGCAGACCACCTCCAGTGTCCGCGACAAAACCGTCAAGCAGGTCCTCGACGTGGCCAGCAAGGCGGCCCTGGCGGAAATGGAGAGCAACGCGAAACAACTTGCCGATGCGGCGGTGCGGGCTTTCTCGCGCCAGCCGGGGCTGGCGGCCTATCTTGCCGAGGCGCCGACCGGAACCGCGAACCCGGTTCTGTCGAAACTCTTGCACGCCCCACTGGAAACCACTCTGCCGAAACTGCACCCCGTTTCGGCCCATCTGTACAACCAGGAACGCCAGTTGTTGATGTTCACCGGCGAAGACAGCGATTCCACACCGCCGCTGCTCGAAACGGGGGATGAAGCTCCCGTCGCACAGGGCTTCTGGATGGAGGGAAACACGCCACGCTACTCCGTCGTTCGCGAAATCGGCGACAGCGCCGGACAGGGGTTCCTGGAACTACGCTTCGACCCTGTACAGGCACTGCAATCCGTGGCCGGCCTGGTCGGCATGCCACTGCGCATCGTAGCCACCGGCGGCGACACCCTGTTCGAAAAGGGTGACTGGGATACACACGACGCGGACAGCCTGGAGGTGAACTATCTGGTTACACCACCGGAAGGCCCACCTCTCGCACAACTGTCCGTATTGGAGCGGATGTCACCGCTGTTCCACGACATGCAGGAAAAACGCAACAGCAACACGGCCATGTTCGCCGCCCTGGTCGGCGCGGTGTTGCTGATCGCCATCATGCTGCTGCAGCGCTTCCTGTTCGTGCCACTCGCCACCATGATCGACGACATGCAACGGGTGGCCGACGGTGACACCAGCATCCAGGTGGACGGCCGCGGCGTGAAGGAATTCCACCGCCTCGCCACGGCTTTCAACGCCATGAACCGCAAGGTGGAGAGCATCATAGAACGCGAACGCCAGGCCGCCGAGGACATACGCGGCAAGGTGGAGCTGATCCAGGAAGTGGTGGCAATGGCCGCGGAAGGCGATCTGACCGGCCAGATCATGGTCTACCGCGACCAGGACATCATTTCCGAACTGGCCGCCGGTATCCAGCAGATGCTGGACAGCCTCAACTCGCTGGTGGCGCGCATACAGCAATCCGGCGTGCAGGTCACCTCCTCCGCGACCGAGATCGCCGCCACCGCCAAGCAGCAGGAAGCCACCGTCACCGAGCAGGCCGCCACCACCAACCAGATCAAGGCCACCGTTACCGAGATTACCGCGACGTCCAAGGAACTGGTCAACACCATGAACGAAGTCACCGAGGTCGCGTGGAAGACCTCGGAAAGCGCCAACGCCGGGCGTTCCTCCCTGCAGCGCATGGAGACCACCATGCACCAGATGATGGACGCCACCGAGTCGATCGGTTCCAAGCTGGCGGTACTCAGCGAGAAAGCCGGAAACATCAACACCGTGGTCACCACCATCAACCGGGTAGCCGACCAGACCAACCTGCTGTCGCTCAACGCCGCCATCGAGGCAGAGAAGGCCGGCGAATACGGCGTCGGGTTTGCCGTGGTCGCGACCGAGATCCGCCGCCTCGCCGACCAGACCGCGGTTGCCACCTGGGACATCGAACAGATGGTCAAGGAAATGCAGTCCGCGGTGTCGGCTGGCGTCATGGGCATGGAGAAGTTCTCGGAAGAAGTCCGCCGCGGTGTCGAGGACGTGCGCCAGGTGGGCGCCCAGCTCGCCAGCATCATCGAACAGGTGGAAACCCTGATCCCGCGTTTCGAAGAGGTCAACGAGGGCATGATTTCCCAGTCACAGGGCGGCAACCAGATCCGCGACGCCATCGTCCAGCTCAGCGAGTCCGCGCAGCAGACGGCGGATTCCCTGCGCCAGTCGAACGGCGCCATCATGCAACTCAACGAAGCCGCGCAACGCCTGCAGGAAGGCGCGTCACACTTCCGGGTCAGTTCCTGAGGCTCCAGATGCTGATGCTGTTGTTCCAGCTCGGTGACAGTCGCTACGCGGTACCGGCCCGCGAGGTCGTCGAGGTCGCGCCGCTGGTCGAACTGGAACCGCTGCCGGGCACGCCGGAGTGGGTGGCCGGTCTGTTCAACTACCGGGGCAGGCACGTGCCGGTACTGGACCTGTGCCGGCTGATTGGCACACGCAAGTGCAGCGACCGCCTCACCTCGCGCATGATCCTGGTGGACTTCCCCCTTTCGGGCGGTGGCCGGCGTACGCTCGGGCTGCTCGCCGAGCAGGTCACCGAAACCCTGCCACTCGATGAGGAGGCATTTTCCGGCACCGGTATTGCCCTGAAAGACACGCCCTGCATTGGCGAGGCCGCGCATACCGCGCAGGGCCTGATACACCGGCTGAGTGTCGCCGAACTGCTGCCCGCCGACGTGCAGGCGCGGCTGTACCCTGCCGGGACCGGCTGACATGGCGCTCGTCGACATCGAACAACTGCTGAAACAGCACATGGGCCTGCACAGCTCCACTGTCGGTTCCGGTACCGTATTGCATGCCGTGGAACAACGCATGCGCGAGTGCAGGATCGGCGACATCGACGACTACCACCAGGTACTGCTGCATTCCGACACCGAGCTGGACGCACTGGTCGATACTGTCGTCATACCGGAAACCTGGTTCTACCGCGACATCAAACCCTTCGAAATGCTGGATACCTGGCTGCGCGAGGAGTGGCTGCCACGGCACAGCAACCGCGTACTGCGCCTGCTCAGCGTACCCTGTTCCAGCGGCGAGGAGGCCTACACACTGGCCATGTGCCTTGCCGATGCCGGAATCGGTCCACAGCGCGCACGCATCGACGCCATCGACATCAGCTCCACCAATATCGACAAGGCGCTGACCGGCGCCTATGGCCGCAACTCCTTCCGTGGCCAGCACCTGGGTTACCGGGATAGGCATTTCCAGGCCGATGGCGCACGCTATCGCATCAATGACGATATCCGCCAGTACGTGCATTTTGAACAGGCCAATATGCTGGACGCGAACTTCGGCCGTGACCGCGAACCCTACCATGTGATCTTCTGCCGCAACCTGCTGATCTATTTTGATCGCGCAACACAGGACCGCGCAATCGACCGCCTCCAGGATCTGCTGGACAGCGATGGACTGCTGTTCCTGGGCCATTCCGAAACCGGCCTGATGCTGAACCGCGACTTCAGCGCGCTGCCAGGGCAACGCTGCTTCGGCTTCCGCCGCGGAAAACCGGAGCAGGCCGGCCACGAGGATGGATCTCCACGTCAGCCGGAACCACGGCATCACCCGCCCAGGCGCAGGCTGTCGAATGAAACGACGAATATCCCGCGCCCCTTTTCCGATGTCGTGAAATCCGTCCCGGAGACACCCTGCGAGCCCCTCCCGAAACCCGAAAACGACCGGCTCGGCGAAGCCTTCCGGCTGGCTGACGAGGGTCACCTCGATGAAGCCGCCGCGCTCTGTGAAGCCATCATCGAGGAGCACCGCGACCAGGCAGAGGCCTATTTCCTGCTGGGCCTGGTGCGCGAATCCGCCGGCAACCTCGACGAGGCCGAACGGCTGCTGCGCAAGGCCGTCTACCTCGAACCCGCGCACCACCAGGCGCTGGTTCATCTTGGCGTGGTGTGCGAACAACGCGGCGACAGCGCCAACGCCAGCCGCTTCCGCGAACGCGCCAGGCGCGCCGCCGCGCGCATCCCTGACGGGGCCGTGCCATGAACACGACATCGACGCAACAGGAAAAACAACTGGACGACTGCTGGAACCGCATCGGCGTGTGGAGCAAGGCGATGGCGAGTTGTTCACGCCTGCAGGAAGTCCAGCACTGCCGCAACTGCGAACACTACTCGGCCGCGGGACGTCAGGTGCTCGACCGGCCGGCCCCGGAAGGCTACCGACAGGAATGGACACAACGCTTCGCAGATCCCGCCACGGACGAAGCCGGAGACATTCGGTCCGCCCTGCTGTTCCGCCTCGGCGACGAATGGATGGCCCTGCAGGGGACCTGCATCGATGAGATCACGCCGCTGCGCTCCATCCACAGCCTGCCGCGCACTGAAGGCACCATCATCAAGGGGCTGGTGAACATACGCGGCGAACTGAAACTTTGTGTATCCCTCGGCGCCCTGCTACAACTGGAGAAGGCACGCGAGGACCATACCAGCGACCACGAAATCCATGAACGCATGATCTCGGTGACCTGGAACGAACAGAGCTTCGTGTTCCCCGCCAGCGAGGTGCACGGTATCCACCGCTATGACGAAAGCGAGGTTGAGGCATCACCCGCCACCGTTTCCAAGTCGAAAGCCAGTTTCACCACCGGCATCATCAAGTGGTCGGACCGCCACGTGGGCGTGCTGGATACCGAACTGTTGTTCTACGCACTGTCGAAGGGGCTTAAATGAGCGACGACCTCGGCAACTTCTCCATGCTCGAACTGTTCCGCCTCGAGGTTGAGAACCAGGCCGGAACACTCAGTGACGGCCTGCTCTCGCTGGAACAGCAGGACGACCCGGCACAACAGCTCGAATCACTGATGCGCGCCGCGCACTCCATCAAGGGCGCGGCGCGCATGGTGGACATCGACGCCGGCGTCAAACTGGCGCACGCCATGGAAGACTGTTTCGTGGCGGCGCAGAAGGGCGAACTGGAGCTACAGTCCAACCGTATCGATCTGCTGCTCGAAGGCGTGGACCTGCTGGTCGCGATCTCGCGCGAAGAAGCCGACCCGCAACGCCTGGAACAGGTCACCACGGCCATCGCAAACATCGATTCACTGGAGACGAGTGAGCCGGCCACACAAGCGCCCGCCGCACCCGAGGACAACGCGACGCCCGAACCACAGGGCGCATCACAACCCGAATCCAGGCCCGAACCGGAACCGGGGAGCGCCGCTTCCGACTCGCCTGAAGCAGCGGCTGACACGGAAGCCGATGCCGGCCGCCCGGCGAGCGTGAAAAACGGTGACAGCGGTGGTACATCCGGCGATTCGGTAAGAGTATCCGCCGAAAGCCTGAACCGCCTGGTGGGGCTCGCCGGCGAGGTCCAGGTCGAGTCCCGCTGGCTGCACCCTTTCTCGGACGCCCTGCAACAGATCAAGCACCGCCAGGCTGAACTGATCACCCTCCTCGACCATCTCAACGAAAGCCTGTTGTCCAGCAACAGCGACGAATACAGCCGCCTGCTGGCCAGCGAGATTCACACCAAGGCCAACCGCTGCCGCCACCTGCTGTCCGACCGCCTGATGGAACTCGATGAGTTCGACCGGCGCCTGCACAGCCTGGGCAATCGCCTGCACAGCGAGGTGATCGCCAGCCGCATGCGGCCGTTCTCGGACGCCACGCGCGGCTACCCGCGCCTGGTCAGGGACGTCGCCCGCCAGCTTGGCAAGAAAGTGGAACTGAAGATCGAGGGGCTTGGCACCCAGGTCGACCGCGACATCCTGGAACGCATCGACGCCCCGCTCAATCACCTGATCCGCAACGCCCTGGACCACGGCATCGAAACTCCGGAACAACGCCTGGCCGCCGGCAAGCCGGAACAGGCCACGCTCACCGTGACCGCCGCGCACAATGCCGGCATGCTTTCCATACAGGTACAGGACGACGGCCGTGGCATCGATATCGAGGCCCTGCGCGAAAAGATCGTGCGGCGCGGCATGGTCAACGAAACCATGGCCGCCGCACTCTCCGAAGCCGAACTGCTGGAATTCCTGTTTCTGCCCGGCTTCTCCACCCGCGAGGAGGTCACCGAGATCTCCGGGCGCGGCGTCGGGCTGGACGTGGTACACAGCACCGTGCAACAGATGCGCGGCGTGGTGCGAGCGACCACCGAACCCGGCCGCGGTACGCGCTTCCATCTGCAACTGCCCATCACCCTGTCCATCGTGCGCGCGCTGCTGGTGGAAATCTGCGGCGAACCCTACGCCATTCCACTGGCGCGCATCGACCGTACCCTGAAACTCGACACCAGCCGCATCGAGTCGCTGGAAAGCCGGCAGTACTTCACCATCGACAACCAGCACGTCGGCATCGTGTTCGCCAGCCAGGTACTTGGCTGCAACACTGTTCCCGACGCCGGCGCCGAGCTGTCCGTGGTGGTACTGGGCGAACGCCTGAACCGATCGGGTCTGGTGGTCGACCGGTTTATCGGCGAACGCAGCCTGGTGGTCCACACCCTGGACCCGCGTCTCGGCAAGGTTCAGGACATCAGCGCGGCCAGCGTGCTGGAAAACGGCGACCCCTGCCTCATCATCGACGTCGACGACATGCTGCGCTCCATCGACATCCTCATCGCCGGGGGGCGCCTCAGCCGCATCAAGGACGACGAATCGACGGAGAGCCACGGCGGCAAGCGTATTCTGGTGGTCGACGATTCCATTACCGTGCGCGAGGTCGAACGCAACATGCTGGCAACCCGCGGATACCAGGTCGACGTTGCGGTCGATGGCATGGACGGCTGGAACGCGGTACGCATGAACGACTACGACCTGGTCATCAGCGACATCGACATGCCGCGCATGAACGGTTTCGAATTCGTGCGGCTGATCAAACAGGACGACCGGCTGTACGGAACCCCCGTCATGATCGTTTCCTACAAGGACCGGGAAGAAGACCGGCAACGCGGCCTGGAGGCCGGCGCCGACTATTACCTCACCAAGGGCAGTTTTCACGACGAGACGCTGATCGACGCCGTGATCGACCTGATCGGCACGGCGGAGTGAACCCATACACATGATAAAGATTGCCATCGTCAACGACTCCATGATGGCCGTGGAAAGCCTGCGGCGAGTCATTGGCAGCGTTGCCGAATACCAGTTGCTGTGGATCGCCCGCGACGGCGCGGACGCGGTCGCCCGCTGCGAACAACACTGCCCCGACATCATTCTCATGGACCTCATCATGCCGAAGATGGACGGCATCGAAGCGACACGTATCATCACGGCGCGCCACGACTGCGCCATCCTGGTCGTCACCGCCACTATCGACGGCTACGCCGGACGCGTCTTCGACGCCATGGGCGCCGGCGCGGTGGACGCGGTCAACACACCGGTACTCGGCGCCGGCGGCGATATCGAGGAAGCGCGTTCGCTGATCCGCAAGATCAACGCCATTGCAATGCTCATGGCCGACGCCCCGGCACGCCGGGGAAACGGAGCGTTGCGCCCGGCGCCTCCAAATCATCCCCTGCCGGAAGTCCCGCTCATCGCCATCGGCGCTTCCACCGGCGGCCCGGCGGCACTGCGCGACGTGCTGCAGGCACTCCCGGCCAGACCCGGGGCGGCTGTGGCTATCGTTCAGCACGTCGACGAACAGTTCTCCGCCAGTTTCATCAACTGGCTGAACGACTATTCGCCGCTGCCGGTGCGCGCCGCCCGGCCAGGGGACCGTTTCCGCGCCAACGAAGTACTGGTCTGCGGGCGCGAGGATCACCTGGTACTGCGCTCCGACGGGTGCCTGGACTACAGCGCCGAACCCCGTGAACTGGTGTACCGGCCCTCTGTCGACGTATTCTTCGAAAGCCTTTCGAAACACCATGAATTTCAGTCGGTTGCAATACTTCTCACCGGAATGGGCAAGGACGGGGCCAAGGGCCTGAAGGCACTACGCGAGCGGGACTGGCTGACGATCGCTCAAGATCAGGCGAGCAGTGCCGTTTACGGTATGCCAAAAGCCGCAAAAGAGCTTGATGCAGCGCGGGAAATCCTGCCATTGGGGGACATCGGGCCACGACTGGCGCGATGGGCAGACGAGGTGAGCCGGTCACGGCAAGGTGCGCCGGACACATTGGCCTCTTCCGGAGGCCGGGGGAAACAGGAACCGGAATGACGAAGGACGGCGACAACCCGAACGACGAAAACCGGGCCGACAGCAATCGCTGGGCCGTGGTTTTGCTCGTCGACGACCAGCCCATGGTCGCGGAAGGCATCCGCCGCATGCTCGCGGAGGAGCCGGATATTGATTTCCACTATTGTTCCGACCCGCGCAAGGCCGTCCAGCAGGCCGCGGAAACCGGCGCCACCGTCATTCTGCAGGATCTGGTGATGCCCGACGTCGACGGCATGACACTGGTCCGGTTCTACCGCAACAACCCTGCGACCCGCAACATTCCGGTCATCGTGCTGTCCAGCAAGGACGACCCGAACGTCAAGAGCGACGCCTTCTACCACGGCGCCACCGACTACCTCGTCAAGCTGCCGGAAAAGATCGAACTGCTGGCGCGCATCCGCGCCCACGCCAGGAGTTACCTGGCCCAGAAGGAACGCGACCAGGCCTTCGAGGCCCTGAGCAAGATGCAGGCGCAACTCGAAACCATGAACCAGGAACTGGCGCGCAGCAACCGTGAGCTGCAACGCCTGTCCTCGCTCGACGGACTCACCGGCGTTGCCAACCGCCGCCAGTTCGACGAGAGTCTGGAACAGGAATGGCAGCGCGCCGCCCGCACCGGCATGCCGCTGTCGCTGATCTTTGCCGACGTGGACTACTTCAAGCGCTACAACGACCACTACGGCCACCAGGCCGGCGATGACGCGCTCAAGAAAGTCGCCGGCGCACTGCAGAGCACCGTGCACCGCCCCGCCGACCTGGTCAGCCGTTACGGCGGCGAGGAATTCGTGATGGTATTGCCGGACACCACCCTGGAGGGCGCCGTGGCGGTCGCCAGCAAGGTGCTCGAAAATGTGCGCACACTGAATATTCCGCACGAAAATGCCGAAAACACCGACCGTGTGACGCTCAGCATCGGCGTCGCCACGCTCACCCCGGAAGAAAACGAGAATCCGCAGACCCTGGTGCAGGCCGCCGACAAGGCCCTGTACCGGGCCAAGGAAGCAGGGCGCAACCGCATCGAATCGAGCTCGCCGGACGAGACGAAAAAAAAACAGCCGGCCACCGTCTGACGGGTTAGAAACACCCCCCCGAATCCGTGTATCATGTGCGCCTGTTGAATCAGGAGTCCGTCATGACGTTCGTAGTAGGCGAAAACTGTATCAAGTGCAAGTACACGGATTGCGTCGAGGTATGCCCCGTGGACTGTTTCCACGAAGGCCCCAACTTCCTGGTCATCGACCCGGAGGAGTGCATCGACTGCACCCTGTGCGAGCCGGAATGCCCGGCCGAGGCCATCTTCCCGGAAGACGACCTTCCCGAGGACCAGCAGGTATTCCTCCAGCTCAATGAGGAACTCGCCCAGCAGTGGCCCGTCATCACCCAGCAGAAGGATCCGCCGCCGGATGCCGACGAATGGCTGGGCAAGCCGGGCAAGCTCGAACTGCTGGAACGTTGACCGCCTGCCAACTCGTCCCGTTCAGTGAAGACCTGCTCGCCGCCACGGCGCGGCAGGTACTCGAACACCACCGCGACACGCTGCCCGACCTGACGGGCTGCCAGATCCTGCTCCCGGACACGCAGTGCGCCCCTGCCCTGCGCGCTGCGCTGCTGCGGGAGGCCGCGCGAGCGGGCCACGGGGCGCTGCTTGGGCCCCACATTGACACCCTCGAAGACTGGCTGGCGCGCAGCACGCCGCCGGCGCGCACGGTACTCGACCGGCCGGCCCGGGAACTGATCCTGGGCGAGGCCCTGCGCGCCAACCGTGCCCTGTACGACGACACCGATCCCTGGCTGCTGGCCGACGAACTGCTGGCCCTGTTCGACGACATGACCCTCGCCGAACAGTCACCCGACGATTTCGATGCCTTCCGGCAGCGGCTGCAGGACGCCTACGGCCTGCGCCAACCCAACCCCGTGCTGCAACGCGAAGCCTGGATGCTGCACACCCTGTGGCGTGCCTGGCGGGAACAACTGGATGCCGAAGACCTGACCGACCCGGCCAGCGCCCGGCGCGAACGGCTGCAACAGGCCGACGTCCCCGCCACCCTGCTGTGGCTGGTCGGCTTCACCCGCTTCAATACCGCCGAAGCGCGCTGGCTGCGCGAACGACTGGCGCGCGGCGAAGCCCGCCTGCTGCTGCACGGCAGCGCCGCGGGCGAAGGCTACCACCCGCACGCGCCGCTGGCGGCGCTGCTCGAACAGCTCGGCGTACACGCCCGGGAAGACAGCGCCGCGCCGGCGGACCGTTTCATCGACGCCCTGTTCGCCGACGCCAGCGTCAACTTGCGAAAACGCGCACGGGCTTTCGCCGCAACCGTCGACAGCGACCCGCTCGCCGGCCGCCTGCGCACGCTGTGCGCCGACAACCCCGAACAGGAAGCACAGGCGGTGGCACTGCAGGTCCGCTGCTGGCTACTGGAACGCCCCGACGCCAACATCGCCATTATCACCGGCGACCGGCGCCTGGCGCGGCGCGTGCGCGCGCTGCTGGAAAACTCCGCCATCCCGCTCGACGACGCCGGTGGTTGGGCGCTGTCCACCACCAGCGCCGCCGCGCTGCTGGAACGCTGGCTGGAAACCGTCGAGGAAGATTTCGCCTGCGGCCCCCTGCTGGATGTCCTCAAGTCGCCCTTCCTGTCCCTCGACACGCGCGACACGCATCTCGAACAGGTACGGCGGCTGGAACAGGACATCATCCTGCATGAAAACATCGCCCGCGGACTGGACCGCTACCGCTACCACCTCGACCGCCGCAGCGAACGCCTGCCGGCCTGGGGGGAAATCTCGCGCACCGCCCTGCACGCGCTCCTCGACCGTCTGCAGACCGCCGCCGAACCACTGCTGGCCTTGCAGAAGCGGGCACACCCCGCCGGCACCTACCTTGAAGCCATCGGGCAAAGCCTGCGGGCGCTGGGAGCGATAGAGCCACTGGCCGGCGACGAGGCGGGGCGCTGCGTGCTGGAACAGCTCGACCGCCTGCGGGCGGCCGCCGCGCACCGCCAGGTCGACATCGACTGGCGCGAGTTTCGCGACTGGCTGGGGCGCAACCTGGAGCGCGCCAGCTTCCACCCGCCCGACCAGGGCAGCCCGGTGCGACTGCTGACGCTGGAACAAAGCCGCCTGCAACGCTTCGACCGGGCGATAATCGCCGGCTGCACCCGCGAACAACTGCCCGGAAAGCCCGCCGCGACCTCCTTCTTCAATCAGCGGGTGCGCGGCGAACTCGGCCTGCCCACCTGGTCACAGACACTGGCCGAGCGCCTGCACCACTTCTGCCGCGCACTGCTGTGCGCAGGGCAGGTGCTGCTTACCCGGCACCGTGAAGTCGACGGCGAGCCGGTCGCGCCCGGTCCGTGGCTGGAACTGCTCGAGGTGTTCCACCGTAACGCCTTCCAGGCGTCGCTCGAAGACCGGCGACTCGCGGCGCTGTTGCGCCGCGAGGAAGCCCGCCCGGCCACCCCCGACCGGCTGCCGCTGCCCGCCACCGTCACCCGGCCCGCGCCCCGCGCCGAGGCCGGCCTGCTGCCGGAGCACTGGTCGGCCTCCACACACCAGCACATCATCGACTGCCCGTACCGCTTCTTCGCCGCCGACACCCTGCGCCTCAAACCCCCGGAAGAAATCAGCGAGGCGCTGGGCAAGGCCGATTACGGCGCCCTGGTGCACCGTATTCTCCAGGCGTTCACCCAGGAAGTAAAAGGACTGCCCGGCCCCTGGAAAGGGGCACTGAACGAAGCACACCGCGAATCCGCGCTGCAACTGCTGAAACAGATTTCCGAAACGGTATTCAGGCCGGCGATCCGCGACAACTTCGAGGCGCGTGGCTGGTACATACAGTGGCAGGCCATCATGCCTGCCTGGCTGGACTGGGAGATCGGTCGCCGCGCGGAGTGGCCCAGGCGGGAGTCGGAAGTCGACGTATCGCGCGCCCTGAACGAACACCTGCGGATTGGCGGACGCATCGACCGCCTCGACCGCAACGCCTCCGGGGCCGCCCTGCTCGACTACAAGACCGGCTCCGCGCCCAGGGCCGATGCCGTGGCCAGCGGTGAGGCGGTGCAATTGCCGGGTTACGCGCTTGCCGTCGATGACGTTGTGCAGCTCGATTACCTGGTACTGGGACGCGGCAAGGTCGACCCGAGCACCTGCGCCGACGCCGAACTCCTGGATACCCTGCTGCCCGCGCTGCGCGACCGGCTGCTGGCGCTGGACGAGAAGCTGCGGGCGGGCAGCCCGCTGCCGGCCTGGGGCGACGCGGCCACCTGCCGCTGGTGCGAATTCAGCGGCCTGTGCCGGCGCGAACACTGGCCGGGCGAGGACGATCCCCATGACTGACGCGCCGCTCGCCACCGATCCCGCCGCCAGCTTCAGCGTGCTGGCTTCCGCCGGCACCGGCAAGACCTGGCAACTGGTGGCGCGGCTCACCCGCCTGCTGCTGGCCGGCGCCACGCCGGACAGCATTCTCGCCATCACCTTTACCCGCAAGGCCGCCGGCGAAATGCAACAGCGCCTGGGCGAACGCCTGGCATGCTTGCTGGAGGCCGACGACGCGAACCTGCGCGCCATGCTGCGCGAAATCGGCGAACACCCCGACGATGCGGTGTGCGCGCGCGCCCGCGCACTGCTCGAAAACTGGTTGCGCAGCGAGCACAGCCTGCGCACCACCACCTTCCACAGCTTCTGCCAGGAGCTGCTGCAACGCTTTCCCCTGGAAGCCGGGCTGCCACCTGGCTTCGAACTGACCGAGTCGGCCGAACTGCTGATCGACGAAGCCTGGGACGCGTTGTTCGCGGAAGCCACGCGCGCGCCCGACAGCGAGGTCGCGCGAGCGCTGGAACAACTGTTCTCGACCCTGGGCAGCCGCGGCAGCACGGAAGCGGCGCTGCGTCGCTTCGTCGAACACCGCAGCGACTGGTGGGCGATGACACGGAACCACGCGGATCCTGTCCGCGAAGCCCGCGAGCGGCTCGCGGAAAAACTCGACCTCGACGCGCAGGCCGGCGTGCGCGAAGCCTTCTGGAACGCACGGACCCGCGAACGGCTCACCGAATTCTCGCGCCTGCTCGGTCGCCACCCGAACTCGAGCAACCTGAAGTTCGTCGCACAACTCGAACCCTGTCTGACCGAGACGCTGGACGCCGCCGCGGCCATCGACTGCGTAAAGCCCGTATTCCTCAAGAACGACGGGACGCCACGCCAACGCAAGCCGAACGCCACGCTGGAGAAAAAACTCGGGGCGGAAGGCAGCGCGCGTTTCCTCGAGCTGCACGAACTGCTCTGCAATCAGTTGCTGGCGGTGCTCGAGGCCGACAAGCGGCAGCGTTGCCACGCCATCAACAGCGCCTGGTACATCGCGGGAGCACGCATGCTCGACCACTTCCAGCGCATCAAGCGCGAGCGGCGGCTGCTGGATTTCGCGGATCTCGAATGGAAGACCTTCCTGCTGCTCAACGATCCGGAGCACGCGCACTGGGTACAGTACAAGCTCGACCAGCGCATCGACCACCTGCTCATCGACGAATTCCAGGACACCAACCCCACCCAGTGGCAAATGATCCTGCCCCTGCTGGAAGAAATGGCCGCCGGGGGGGAACGTTGGCGCAGCCTGTTCCTGGTCGGTGACCACAAGCAGTCCATCTACCGTTTCCGGCGCGGCAACCCCGCCCTGCTGGAACGCGCCGCCGGGTGGATGTCGTCAGCGCTGGGCGCCCGCCAGGTGCGGCTCGACCGTTCACGGCGTTCCTCGCCGGTGATCATGGAAGCGGTCAACCGCATCTTCACCAGCGAGGCCATGCAACCCCTGATGCCGGATTTCCCGACTCATGGCACACACCTGGAAGACGCCTGGGGGCAAGTCGAGATCTGGCCGCTGGTGGAGGCCGGCGAGGCTACGCCGGAACCCGGCGCCACCGCCCTGCGCGACCCGCTGCAAACACCGCGCAGCGACCCGCGCGACGAACGCCACTACCGCGAAGGCCGGTTGATTGCCGGCCGCATCCGGGAACTGGTGGAACAGGGCGTCGCCGGCTACGGCGACATCCTGGTGCTGATGCGTTCCCGCACTCACCTCGCGGACTACGAACGCGCGCTGCGCGAACGGGGTATCCCTTACCTCGCGCGCGACCGCGGCACGCTGCTGCAAAGCCTTGAAATCCGCGACATGGAAGCACTGCTGACAGTGCTGATGACGCCGCAGGATAACCTGGCACTGGCCCAGGTACTGCGCTCACCGCTGTTTTCACTGGACGACGGAGTACTGGTGCAACTGTCGCGCCCGGCCGGTGGCGTATGGCTGGAACGGCTGATGCGGCTGGCCGCCGAACCACAGGCGCCCGCCACCCTGCAGCGCGCCGCGCAACTGCTCGACCACTGGCGCACGCTGGCCGGACGCATCCCCATCCACGACCTGCTGGAACGGATCTTCCACCAGTCCAACCTGCCGGCGCGCTACCGGGCCGCGGTGGCCGAAAGCGCCGCGCCCCAGGTCGAAGCCAACCTGGCACGCTTCGTGGAACTGGCGCTGGAAGTGGACAGTGGCCGCTACCCCACCCTGCCACGTTTCCTCGAACGGGTGAAACGGCTGCGCGCGCTGGACAAGGAAGGTCTCAGCAAGGCCACGCCGGAAGCCGCGCAGCAGGACCGCGTCAACCTGCTTACCATCCACGCTTCCAAGGGTCTGGAAGCACCGGTGGTGTTTCTCTGCGACACCACCAGCATGGGCCGCGACTCCGGCATCAAGTGCCTGGTGCGCTGGCCGGCCGACAGCGACCGGCCCACCGACTTCCTGCTCCCCGGCAGCAAGGCCGAACGCGACAGCGTCAGCGCCGCGAGTTGCGCGCTGGAGGACGCCGAAGACGCACGCGAGTCGGCCAACCTGCTGTACGTGGCGCTGACCCGCGCCCGCAACATGCTGATCGTCTCCGGCTGCCGGCCGACACGCGGTTCGGCGCTGGGCTGGTACCAGCAGATCGCCGAACCCCTGTGCGGCGGCACGGACCTGGACGACGCCTGGATACAGCGTCACGGCGAACCGCCCACACCGGAGGCGCCGCAGCCGTCGTCCGCGACCGCGACGCAAACCGCCATCGATCCCCGCCTGCGCCACCCCATCCCCGTCGCGCGGCGGGTGCGCGAAATCGCGCCCAGCCGCCTGGCCAACAACGGGCCAACCGATGCCGGAGACGCGCAGGGACGGCAACGCGGCCTGCTCGTCCACCGGTTGCTGCAACTGGCTGTCGAACAGGGTGGCCTGGACGCCACCGCCGTCGAACGCGTGGCGCGCGAACA
>WGBO01000042.1 GCA_015494295.1 Gammaproteobacteria bacterium
ATTCACTCTAATTAGCTTGTCCCTGAATCGCTTGTGCGTATAATAGCACCGCTGCCGCATCCATACAGCGTTCTTTGCTCCCTTCGTCTAGCGGTCAGGACACCGGCCTCTCACGCCGGTAACAGGGGTTCGATTCCCCTAGGGAGCGCCATATTATCCACTGAAAGCCCGTGAATTAATCTTCCACAGCCATCGTAAAAATCTGAAAACCCCAAAAATATTTCCACGCCCTAATAATGTGACAATTCCGTCAGCTCTTTCATCACCTCATTCAGCGACGCTTCCGAGTTGTCGATAAAACACACCAGATTGCCGACACTGCATACCGTGGCCTTTGCGCCGCGCACGATCCAGCCGCCGGGCGGCGTCCAGCCAGGCACGCCGGTGAACATCGAGAACTGGTCGGTGTTGCCCTGCACCATGCGCTTGTAGTCGTGCGCAAACTTGGCGAGCCGTTCCATCATGTCGTCGCCCAGCATCCCGTAACCTTCCACCAGCGCGCCGTCGTCGCGGAAATGACAAACAACGAACACTCCATCGAGTGCGAGTAACCGTTTAATCATGCTGTGCGCTCAACTGTCCAGCGCGGCATAGGCCGCTTCAAAATCGCAATCGCTGTTACGCAATACCACGCCACGGTGGCCGTTGCCGACAGCGGACCATTCCAGGCCAACCAGGGTAAAACCCTGCACCGGGTAAAAACCGCCCTGCCCGGTAGTCTTTTCCCAGCCGCGCGCCTGCATCGTGGCGATGGCGATGTTGGCGACGAACACATGCGCCAGCAGATCCAGCGCGTCGGGGGTAAGGTCCGAACCGTCGGAAATGCAGTGATCGGTCAGTTCCCCGGTATCGGAAAATTCAAATGCAGCGGCGGCGCCCTGCAAATCCATCAGTTTTTCAAGACTGCTCATGCTTGTTCTCCAGCTTTGTTGTTTTTCGGGAAGCGCCGTGTGCCGGTCGCGCCGGCGTGTTTTCCCTAGACCATTTCCTCGACGTCGGCCAGCTTCTCCCGCATCTGCTTCATCACGCGATTGAGCAGTCCTTTCTCGTTTTGCAGGAAGCAGAACACGTTCGCTACCACGCACACGCTGAACCGCGGACCGCGCACCATCCAGCCGTGGGCCGGATCGAACGGACAGCCCTCGCTGTTGGCGCAGAGAATCTCCGCCTGCATGTGGGTACCCATGGTGGTGGCGCGGCACATGATGGAAGCCATGCGCGCCATTTCGTCGGTCAGCTGGCCCTTGTAGTTGTAGCGATCGCCACGGTAGGCGTATTCGCCGGCCGCGATGACGCCGGGAATGTCGGCCAGCTCGGCATAGACACTCATCCACGTCCTCCTTCTTTTGTTATGTTTTTCAGACGCCTTGCGGCGATCCCGTCCGGGAGGTGAATTCTGTCGCACCTTCCCTGTCCTGTTTCATAGCACAGCATGGGCGGCTTGTCACCGTTGCAGCATGCGTGCCAGACACCGTACATTAGACGCATATCCATCCTGTCCCGATACCGATGTCGAACCCGCCCGATCAAGCCCGGCCCGCCAGCCTGTTCCGCAGGCTTGCCGCGCTGCTCTACGATTCCCTGCTGCTGTTGGCGGTATGGTTCGTGGCAACCGCCCTGCTGTTGCCGCTAAACGGGGGCGAGGCGGTGGAACACAACCCGTTCCTGACCACTTACCTGTTGTTCATCAGCTACGGTTTCTACAGTTATTTCTGGACCCATGGCGGCCAGACGCTGGGCATGCGGGCGTGGAAACTCCAGTTGCGCAACCGGCGGCCGGGACCGGTAACGCTATGGCAGACGCTGTTGCGTTTCATGGTCGCCATCCCCTCGGCTTTGCTGTTCGGGCTGGGTTACCTGTGGATGCTGGTGGACCGCGACAGGCTCACCTGGCACGACCGCTATTCGGAGACCTGGATCGTGCAGCTCGACCGCAACCCGCTGGGGCGCTGACAGAGACTCGCGGCGTTCATCGCCAGCGGCGCAACAGCAACAACCCGGCCAGCAACACCAGCAAAGGCGGCGCGCTGGCCACCAGCCAGGGCTCGCCGCCGTAAACCAGGCCCGCATGCGCGACGGTTTCGCTGCCCAGCTTGAACGCCAGCCCCGTCAACACACCCGCCAGCACCCGCAGCCCGACGCCATGCCCCCCCAGCGGACCCAGCACCATGCCCACCGACAACAGCAACATGGCCAGCACCGAGAACGGCGCGGCCAGCCGCTGCCACCATACCAGCCGGTAGCGGTCCACGCGCATGCCGGCCTGCGCCAGCCCGTCGATGTAGCGCTGCAACTCCGGGAGCAGGAAGGTGTCGGGCCGCCGCCCCAGCAGGCGCGCCAGCCGCGGGTCGACCAGGCCACTTACCTGCCGGCTCGCCGCGTTCTGCGCACGGATTGCCTCGGGCGCGAAATACGTCACCCGCAGGCCGTGCAACAACCAGCCGTCCGCTACCGGTTCGGCCTCTTCCGCCGCCGCCGCGGTCACCAGCGCCGGACTGTCGTCGAGTTCATAGATACGCACGCCGGACAGGCGTCCGTCTGCTGTGGCGCGCCGCACCTGGATCATCTGCCGGCCGTGACGCACCCAGAACCCGCCACCGCCCTGCATGCCCACATCGGTGTAGATGGCGCCGGTGCGCAACGCACCGGCCTGCAGGCTGGCGACCGGCGCCGCCAGCTCGCCGACCGGCAGCGCGAGCAACAGCATGAAACACCCCGACAGCAACACCGACGCCGCCAGTCGCGCCGGTGAGCAACCGGCGAGGCGGAAGGCGTTCAGCTCTCCCTGCGCGGCCAGGTTGCCCAGACCCAGCAGGGTGCCTATCAGCGCCGCCATGGGGAAGGTCTGCCAGGCGCGGCCGGGCAGCGACAACAGCACGTAGAGCGCCGCCTGCTGCCAGCCGTAGCTGCCGCGGCCGATGTCCCCCAGCTCACCAAGAAAGGCAAACAGGGCTTCCAGCGCCGTCACCACCAGCCAGGCGAGCAGGGTCGACGACAGCAGGGTGCGCGCCAGGTAGCGGTCCAGGCGCTTCATGCCCGCAGTCTCCGCTGACGCCACAGCAGCGCCAGCGCCACGGCCAGCAACAGCGCATGCACCCACCACAGCCCCGCGCCCGCGGGCAGGCGCCCCTGTTCGATCCACAGCCGCCCCACGCCGAGCAGGCTGAAATAGAGGGTGAAGACCAGCACTCCCGCCCACAGCGGCGCGTAACGGCTCGCACCCGGTCGATAGCGGGCCAGCGGCACCGCGACCAGCACCAGCAGCAACACGCTCACCGGTCGCGCCAGGCGCCGCGCCAGCTCGGCGCGCGCGGCCGGCGAGGGATCGCGCCACAGGACCGGGGTAGCGACCGCGTCCGGCCTGGCCGGGACAGTCACGGCCTCCGGGCTGAGGCGCAGGCGGTAGTCTTGGAAATGCAGCCGCCGGTAGTCGGCCTGCCCCGGGTTGCCGCTGTAGTGGTAGCCCTCGGACAGCACCAGGTAGCGCACCCCGGACTCGTCGCGCACGGCAGCCCGGCGGGCCACCAGAACCTGGGCGCGCGAACGGCCCTCGATATGGATGAAGACATCGCGCAGACTGCCCGGCGCGTCGCCCTCGCCCTGAGCGTAAACCAGCCAGCGGCCGCCGCGCAGGAAATGGAACCGCCCTGGCGTCAGCGCCGAGGCGTCCAGGCGCCGCTCGGCCTGGGCGCGCAGCCGGTAGCCCTCCGCGGCGGTCTGCGGCACCAACAGAGCGCTGGCCGCGCCCACGAGCAAGGCAACCGCAACCGCCGGCAGCAAAAGTGCCTGGTAAAGTTGCAGCGGACCGACCCCGCTGGCGGCGAGCGCCAGCATCTCGCGGTCGCGGTTCAGCCTCCCCAACAACCATAACAGCGCCAGAAACAGCGTCAGGGGCATCAGGAACACGAAAAACCCGACGGACTTCAGGCCCAACAGCCACAGTACCGTGTCGGCCGGGATGCGGCCGCTTGCGGCCTGCCCCAGGTAGAGCGAGAAGCGCGCGGTCAGCAGCACCAGCCACAGCACCAGCGTGAATGCCAGCCAGTAACGCAGCAGTTCGCGACCGAGATAGCGGTGCAGTACCGGGAACATGTGGTGCAAGGCCTGTCCTGTGCGGCCGGACGACGTTTCAAATCGGCGCCCGGCCTGTTAAATTTGCGCAATTGCGATAATCCAGCATAACGCCACGAAATTCCAACCAAAGGAGCAGTTCATGGACTTCAACGCCAAATCCGGTAACGCCGACACGCTGGCAAGCGGCTGCGTTGTCGTCGCCGTTTCCTCCCCGCGCCGCCTGTCGCCGGAAGCCGCGCGCCTCGACAAGGCGAGCCGCGGACAGATCAGCGAGCTCATCAAACAGGGAGACATCAGGACCGACTGCGCCTGCACCACGCTGATCCTGAACCCGGCCGGGCGCATCAAGGCCAGGCGGGTGCTGGTGGTCGGCTGCGGTGACGACAAGGCGGTCAGCCCGCAGGCTTTCGTCAGGATCGCCGCGTCCGCCGCGCGCGCCGTGCATGACTGTGGCGCCACCGACGCCGCAAGCTGGCTCACCGAGATCGAAGTCAAGGACCGCGACTTGCGCTGGAAGGCGCAGCAACTGGCTATCGCCAGTGAAAACGTCGTATACCGCTTCGACGAACTCAAGAGCGACGTCAAGCCCCCGAAAAAACCGCTGCGCCGGCTCAGTGTCGCGAGCGCCGACCGCAGCGACCTGCCGGTCATCCGCGACGGCCTGCGCGCCGGCCGCGCCATCGCGCGCGGCATGAATCTCGCGCGCACCCTCGGCAACCGGCCCGGTAACTACTGCACGCCGTCCGACCTCGCCGACGAAGCGAAAGCGCTGAAGGAAGCACACCCCGGCCTCAAGGTCCAGATTCTCGACGAAAAGGCGATGGAAAAACTGGGCATGGGCGCCCTGCTGTCGGTGTCGCGCGGCAGCCGGCAACCGGCGCGGCTGATCGTCATGCAGTACAACGGCGGCGCGAAGGGCGACCGCCCGACGGTACTGGTGGGCAAGGGTGTCACCTTCGACTCCGGCGGCATCTCCCTCAAGCCGGGCTCGGCGATGGATGAAATGAAGTTCGACATGTGCGGCGCGGCCAGCGTGTTCGGCACCCTCGCCGCGGTAGCGGACATGGAACTGCCGATCAACCTGGTCGGCATCGTGCCCGCCACCGAGAACCTGCCCGACGGCATGGCCACCAAGCCCGGCGACATCGTCACCAGCATGAGCGGGCAGACCATCGAAATCCTCAACACCGACGCCGAGGGCCGCCTGATCCTGTGCGACGCGCTCACCTACGCGCAAAAGTTCAACCCGGAGCGCGTCATCGATATCGCCACCCTCACCGGCGCCTGTGTGGTCGCGCTGGGCAAGCACGCCACCGGCCTGTTCGCCAACGACCAGGAGCTCGCCGACCAGTTGCTCGCCGCCGGCCAGACCAGCGGCGACCGCGCCTGGCAGATGCCGTTATGGGATGAATACGACGAGCAGTTGAAAAGCAACTTCGCGGACATGGCCAACATCGGCGGCCGCGATGCCGGCAGCATCACCGCGGCCTGCTTCCTGGCTCGCTACACCAGGGAGTACCGCTGGGCGCACCTGGACATCGCCGGCGTGGCCTGGAAGTCCGGCTCGGAGAAGGGCGCCACCGGCCGCCCGGTGCCGCTGCTGACACAGTTCCTGATGGAACGGGTCGATGACGGAAGTTGATTTCTACGTGCTCGGCGACACGCGGCCGCAGGCGCGGCTGCGCTTCGCCTGCCGCCTCGCCGAAAAGGCCTGGCGGCTGGGACACCGCATCCATATCCACACCGACTCCCCCGATCAGACGCGGGAGCTTGATACCCTGTTGTGGACCTTCCAGCAGAACAGCTTCGTGCCCCACGCGGTGGCCGGCAGCGACCAGGACGAATCGCCCATCGTCATCGGCCACGACGGCGAACCCGAAGCCAGCCAGGTACTGATCAACCTGGCCGCCGAAGTACCGCTGTTTTTCAGCCGCTTCGAACGGGTGGCGGAACTCGTCGATGGCGACGAACAGGTGCGCAAGAACGGGCGGCGGCGCTACGGCTTCTACAAGGAGCGGGGCTATCCCCTGCGCACCCACGAGATCAAGGCCCGATGAGCGACAGCCCGACACTGCGACTGGACGAGGACGGAATTCCGATACTGGAACAGCCGGTGGACGTCGATGCGCCGGAGCCCGCGCCGGATCCGGACCTGCGCGATCCCGTCGAGGTCGAACGCCTGCTCGAACAGGCACAGGTGCGCGACCTGCTGGATGAACTGGCGGAAGACCTGAAGAAACGCGTCGTCTGGAAACTGGAAGCGGCGTTGAAGGAAGAACTCAGCCGGCTGGTCGATACCACCATCCAACAGGGCAGCGAAAGCCTCGGCGAGGAAATCCACACCCGGCTGCAACTCGCCCTGCCGGAACTGGTGGCCAGACTCGCGCAAAAGCTGGGAGCGGCGGAAAGCCCCTAGCCTTGCCCAAGGCCGGAACGCCACCGGGCCACGGGGAAAACACTTACTTGTAGGACTCCGGCTCGAGGATGGCCGGGATCACCTTGCCGTTCATCAGCACCGCGTAATAGTGCATCACGGTCGAGCCATCGCGCATCGACTCCAGCACCACCATGTAATGCCAGTCCTGGTCGTGGTGGGGAATGCGGCGCAGTTGCACATCCTTGAGCGTCACCTCACCGGCCTTCGAATTGTTGACGACGTGGGTGCGCACGGCGGCCAGCGCCTCGCCGACGGAGATCGGCGGCTCGCCCTCGAACGGCGTCCAGCGCGCGGCGGCCTCGATGTCCTGCTTGTCGAAATAGACGACAACCCGCGCACCATCCACGCCCTCGATCATCTCGACCGGGAACCTGAACGCCAGCGCACTACCGCTCATCGCCAACAACAGACCTGCCAGTACCGCTCGCAACATGCCTTCTCTCTCCTTTCGTGTTTTCCTCGGGGTGACACCGCGTCACCCGGGGCTCGCAGGATACCACGGCGCGGGCCGCCCGACCTTTGCCGCGCAGTGCGGTATAATCCCCCGCCATTCTTGCAGCCTAACAAAAGACCCCTGATTTCCATGGAAAAAACCTACGAACCCCATCAAATCGAGCAGCGCTGGTACCAGACCTGGGAAGACAGGGGGTATTTCGCGCCCAGTGGCAAGGGCGAACCCTACTGCATCATGATCCCGCCGCCCAACGTGACCGGCAACCTGCACATGGGGCACGCCTTCCAGGACACGCTGATGGACGCGCTGATCCGCTTCCATCGCATGCGCGGCCGCAACACGCTCTGGCAGCCGGGCAGCGATCACGCCGGCATCGCCACCCAGATGGTGGTCGAGCGCCAACTGGAGGCCGAGGGCAAGACCCGCCACGACCTGGGCCGCGAGGCCTTCATCGAGCGCGTGTGGGAATGGAAAAAGACCTCAGGCGGCCATATCACCCGCCAGTTGCGGCGCATGGGCGCCTCGCTGGACTGGAGCCACGAGCGCTTCACCATGGACGAGGGCCTGTCGGAAGCCGTGCGGGAAGTGTTCGTGCGGCTGCACGAGGAAGGCCTGATCTACCGGGGCAAGCGGCTGGTCAACTGGGATCCGGTCCTGCACACCGCCATCTCCGACCTTGAGGTTCTGTCGCAGGAGGAAAACGGCCACCTGTGGCACATGCGCTACCCCCTCAGCAACGGAACCGGGCACCTGGTGGTGGCCACCACCCGTCCCGAGACCCTGCTCGGCGACTGCGCCGTCGCCGTTCACCCCGGCGACGAACGTTACAAGCACCTGATCGGCGAATTCGTGGAACTTCCACTGACCGGGCGCCGGATCCCCGTCATCGCCGACGACTACGTCGATCCGGAATTCGGCACCGGCTGTGTCAAGATCACCCCCGCGCACGATTTCAACGACTACCAGGTCTGGACGCGCCACCGCGACGAAAGCGCCATCAGCGAACAGCCGCACGGCGGCCTGATCAACCTGTTCACGCGCGATGCGGCGATTCGCGACAACGAACCCGACGAGGGCGAACTGATTCCCGACGCCTATATCGGCATGGACCGGTTCGCGGCGCGCAAGCAGATCGTCGCCGACCTGGAGGCCCGGGATCTGCTGGAGAAGGTCGAGGACCACAAACTGATGGTGCCGCGTGGCGACCGTTCCGGCTCCGTGGTCGAACCCTTCCTCACCGACCAGTGGTATGTTCGCGTGCAGCCGCTGGCCGACCCCGCCATCGCGGCGGTCGAGAACGGCGACATCCGTTTCGTGCCCGACAACTGGAAGAACACCTATTTCGAATGGATGCGCAACATCCAGGACTGGTGTATCTCGCGCCAGATCTGGTGGGGCCACCGCATCCCGGCCTGGTACGATGAACAGGACAACGTCTACGTCGGGCGCAGCGAAGCCGAGGTGCGCGAAAAACACGCGCTCGGCGACGACGTGGTGCTGCGCCAGGACGAGGACGTGCTCGACACCTGGTTCAGTTCCGCGCTGTGGCCGTTCAGCACCCTCGGCTGGCCCGAACAGACCGAACGGCTGAAGACCTTCTACCCCACAAGCGTGCTGGTCACCGGCTTCGACATCATCTTCTTCTGGGTCGCGCGCATGATCATGATGGGCCTGAAGTTCATGGGCGACGTGCCGTTCCGCGAGGTATACATCCACGGACTGGTGCGCGACGCCCACGGCAACAAGATGTCCAAGTCCAAGGGCAACGTGCTCGATCCCATCGACCTGATCGACGGCATCGAACTGGACGCGCTGGTGGAAAAACGCACTGCCAGCATGATGCAGCCGCAACTCGCGGAGAAGATCGCCAGACAGACGCGCAAGGATTTCCCCAACGGCATCCCCTCGTTCGGCACCGACGCACTGCGCTTCACCTTCGCGGCCATGGCCTCCACCGGCCGCGACATCAATTTCGACCTGAACCGCATCGAGGGCTACCGCAACTTCTGCAACAAGCTGTGGAACGCGGCCCGCTACGTGCTGATGAACACCGAGGGCAGGGACTGCGGACGGGACGGGGGCGATATCGAACTCAGCAACGCCGACCGCTGGATCCTGTCGCTGTTGCAACAGACCGGGCAGCAGGTCATCGACAACATCGGCAACTACCGGCTCGACCTCGCCGCGCAGGCCATCTATTCCTTTATCTGGGATCAGTACTGTGACTGGTACCTGGAACTGTCCAAGGCGATACTGACCGACGACACGGCCAGCGAGGCGTCGCTGCGCGGTACCCGGCGTACCCTGGTGCAGGTGCTGGAAACCATCCTGCGCCTCGCCCACCCCATCATCCCCTTCATCACCGAGGAGATCTGGCAGCGCGTCGCACCGCTGGCCGGTGCCGAGGGCGAGACCATCATGCTCCAGCCTTACCCGAAGCCGAACCAGTCGCTGATCGACGAAGCCGCCATGGCGGAAATCGACTGGGTGAAACAGTTCG
This sequence comes from Gammaproteobacteria bacterium, assembly GCA_015494295.1. Classification (GTDB taxonomy): domain Bacteria; phylum Pseudomonadota; class Gammaproteobacteria; order DSM-19610; family DSM-19610; genus Thiogranum. The sequence goes on from WGBO01000042.1 coordinate 9,466, forward strand.
TGCTGGGCGTGCGCAAAATCCGCAGCGGCATGAACATCGACCCGCGCAAGCCGCTGCCGGTACTGCTGCAGAACGGCAGCGACACCGACCGGCGGCGCCTCGACGCCAACCGCGCCTTCCTTGTTTCACTGGCACGCATCGAGTCCATCGAGTGGCTGGGCGACCGGGACGGCCCGGAATCCGCCACCGCGCTGGTCGGTGAAATGAAAGTACTGATCCCCATGGCCGGCCTCATCGACAAGGAAGCCGAACAGGCGCGTCTCAACAAGGAACTGGAGCGCAAGCGCAACGAACTCGAGCGCATCGAGAAAAAACTCGGCAACGCCAACTTCGTCGAAAAAGCGCCCGCCGCCGTGGTGGAAAAGGAAAAGGCCCGGCTGGAAGACATCCGCACCGCCCTCCAGCAACTCGAAGCCCAACTCCGGAAGATCGCCAATCTCGACTAATGTGAATGGAGGCAGAAATCGCCTCCGTGCCCCTCTATTCCTGGCGCACCACAACAAAAAGCCCCGCCGGTTGGCGGGGCTTTTTCACGAAGCGCTATATATCGTGAAGATCAGGCGGCCTTGCGAGCGCGCGCGACGCCAACCAGACCCAGCAGGCCACTGCCGAACAACCATACCGCTGCGGGTACGGGCACCGGCTGGACCTCGAACCGGGTATCGAATGTCGCTGTATCGCCCGCCGAAAGCGTAAAGCTCAATGCCAACCCGATATCGTTCACCGTACTACCCAGGTAAGGCAGCGGTCCATCAGACGTGGAAAAACTGCCGGAACAATTTGGACCGCTGCAGACAACCGGAGCAAAACTGACCGTGGAGAGTGTCATGGCGCTGGTGCCGTTGACCAGTCCATCCCAAGCGTCTACCGCAAAGGTAACATTGCCATCGCCGCTGCTGTCCTGAAAACCGGCTGTAAGGTCGCCCCACATGGTCCCATTGTAAAAGGGTGGTGACACAGGAAGCGCGAAATTGATCGTGAACGCCTGGGTGCTGCTACCCATGTTCGTGACGCTGAATACCGCGTCTATGAAAGGATCCGGGTCTGCCATGACCGTCCAGGTGTAATTCCAGACGCCATCCATGCCGGTCGCCCCCATCATGGTGGTGACATTTGTGGCGGCATCCCAGTTTATGGTCGAGGACGTTGTGGCATCAGCCAAATCCAGTTGCGTAACAAGAGGGATTTCCTGCAGGGGTGAAAAAACCTCGACGGTATTATTCAAAACGCTTACCTGGGCGGCCGGCACAGAACCGCAGAAACAAAGCGCGCCAGCACACAAAACCCTTAATGCTTTCTTCACCTGACACTCCTCCAATGAATGTTATTTTCGGATATTAATTGCAAAAACTGTTCCCCGCCCGCACCCACTAACAAGATATTGATTTAAAACTGGATTTCTGGATCACCGCAAATCTTTGTAAATATTCCGTAAAGCAGCCCGACATATACATAAAGCTATCAACTCTGCATTAAGTCTTATCAATCAATATGTTAACAAGCCCTGACACACACCCCCCGATTTGTCAGTTTTTCCGACAACCGACCACCCTTCACGCCTGGCTCACGAACCCCTTCAGCACCATATCGGTAAAACTGACGATGCCCACCACCACGCCGCAATCGACCACCGGCGCCCGGGACAGGCCAAACCGCTCGAACATGCGGGCGCAATAGCGGATATCCATTTCCGGTCTCACCGCCACCACGGGCTTGGACATGATTTCGTAGACATTGACCCGCTCCGGGGAACGGTCCCGCGCCAGCACCTGCTTGGCAATATCGGACAGCAGCACCATTCCGTATTCGTCGTCCTCGTGCCGCTTGTCCACGATCAGGCACTTGGTCTCCACGTGCCGCATCGCCAACAGGGCATCGTGGACCGTGACCTTGCCGTCGATCAGATCGAACTTCGCCTTCATCACATCGCGCACGCGGACGATCTCGCGCTCACTCATAACTCGTCCTCCACTCGGTTGACCAGTTCCATTACCTGGTGTTTTACGCCCACGGCGTCCTCGACATCGATCTGGAAGGCGATGCCGGTACCCGGCGAGTCGTCGAAACGGCCCACCTCGCAGACGGTTTCCAGTATCTGCCTGCTGAGGTGTTCCTCGACCAGGAACAGCAACACATCGCGTTGCGTTTCCAGCGACAGACCAAGAAATGTCTTGCTCTTGACCACGCCCTCGCCGCGCGCATTGCTGATGACGGTGGCGCCGGTGGCTCCCGCGCCGCGCGCGGCATCCATCACCTTGTCGGTTCGGGTGTCTTCCACAAAAGCGATAATCAGTTTGAAATGCATAAGGCATTCAACTCCCCGGTTGGTTGTGTCTGGCGCGAAGTTCCGAAAGTTGCGCGTACGCCATCACAGTCATGATCGGAAACAGGCTGGCAAAGGCAATCAGTCCGAATCCGTCGATCAGCACACTACGGCCCGGCACCGTTTCGGCCAGGCCCAGGCCCAGGGCCGCGACCAGCGGCACCGTTACCGTCGAGGTGGTCACCCCGCCGGAATCGTAGGCCAGTGGCACGATGATCCGCGGCGCGAATATCGTCTGAACCACCACAATGATATAACCCACGATGATAAAGTAATGTATGGGCAGTCCGGCGACGATGCGCCAGGCGCCCAGCGAGATCCCCACCGCCACGCCGAGCGCCACCGCCACCCGCAAACCCCACACCCCGACCGAACCGCCGGAGACCTGGTGCGCCTTGATGGCGACCGCCATCAACGAGGGTTCCGCAATGGTAGTCGAAAAACCGATGGCAAAGGCAAACAGGTAGACCCAGTAATAGTCTGCCCAGTGTACGGCGCCGGCGACCTGCCCGATGCCATGGAAGATGAAGTCCGGGTCGGTCAGTTGCATGGCCATCACCCGCCCCAGCGGGAACAGGGCGCGTTCCAGCCCCAGAAGGAACAGCGACAGGCCGATCAGCACGTAGACGAAACCGATCAGGATGCGCCGCATGTGGGCCGGAGGACGCCGGATCACCAGCAACTGAAAAAACCCGATGACGAGCGCGATGGGAACGACATCGTGCAGGGTGCTGTACAGCGTCTGCATGAAATCCGCGAACAGGCTCACTGCACCACCATGCCGTAGATCATGACGAAGAACATCGGCGTCAGCGACGCCAGCGCAATGAGGCCGAACCCGTCCACCATGGGACTGCGTCCGCGAATCGACGACGCCAGCCCCACGCCCAGCGCGGTCACCAGCGGCACGGTGATGGTGGACGTGGTGACACCTCCGGAGTCGTAGGCGATGCCGACGATCTCCTCGGGCGCAAAGAAAGTGATGCCCACCACCAGCACGTAACCGCCGGCAATCAGCCAGTGCATCGGCCAGCCCTTGAGAATACGGATCACGCCCAGGACGATGGCAAAGCCGACCGAGAACGCCACGGTCAGGCGCAAGCCATCGGCGTAGGCGCTGCGTGCCTCGGCACTGGCGCCGATAGCGCCGGCCGTGGACGCGACCTCGGCCGCCTCGTCGGCCACCGCGATAAGCGCCGGTTCCGCCACGGTGGTGCCGAAACCCAGTGAAAACGCAAACAGCAGTAGCCAGAGCAGACTGCCCTTGCGCGCCAGCGCATGCGCCAGCGATTCTCCGATGGGGAACAGGGCCATTTCCAGGCCGCTGATAAAAAACGTCAGGCCGAGCACCACCAGCAGAATTCCCACGAGCAGGTTCACCAGGTCCGGGATGGGTTGCTGCAACACCACCAGTTGGAAAAACATGACGACCAGCACGACCGGCAACAGGTCGCGGGAACTGCCGCTCAGGGCCGCGGCAAAGGCACGCAGGGATTTTCCCATCGGTGAAGCGGGATCAGGCGGGCTGAACGGCGCTGACGACCAACTGGACGAGTCCCCATACCGCGAGAATGAACAACAGTGTCGCCAGCGCGCCGACGACGATATAGGTCGAAATCCTGCCCTGGCGGAAGTCTTCCTGGTGCTTGCGGCTGCTTTGCACCCCGAACATCGAGGCAAACACGCTCGCCACCACGCTCAGCAGCGACTGGCCCCGTTGTGCTTCCGGTTTTCCCTGTTCCGACATGAAAATTCCCCGATCCCCGCCCGGCGACCGGACGGGATAAACGTTAGTTTAGCGAATGCTTTTGAAATCCGTCACTTAAGTTTGACGCAAAGCGGCCGTTAGCTACAAGCGACACCCGAAACAAATTAATTTTAATCCATGATTTCAAGGTGTTAGTCAGGCCGTTTGGCCCGGTCGCGCGGTTGGCATGGAAGCTCCGCAGTGAAGTTTGTCTGCTGTGATGATTTCTGGAACCATTGGGAGCACAGAATGCCGACGGTCGTGATACTCGACGGAGAACCAGCCCGGCGCCAGCAACTGGTCGGTCTGGTTGCGCAAATCGACCCCCGCATCCGTATCGAGAGCTTTGTCGCCCCGGCGGCGGCCACCACCTGGATGCAATGGCATCCGACCGATCTGGTGATTTCCGACCATCGATTCCACGACGCCGACAGCACCGGCATCATCGCCGGCATCCGTGAAGTCCCGGGCTACGAGGATCTGCCGATCGTCATGCTCACACCCGTCGACGACCTGGAGTGCCGTCGCCAGGTCCTGAGCGCCGGCGCCACCGATCTGCTCACCACGCCGCTGGACGAACTGGAATTCGGCGTGCGCTGCCGCAACCTGCTGACCTGGCGCAACCAACAGAAGATCATCCACCAACGCGCCTGCTGGCTGGAAAAACGCGTGTCCGAAGCCACCGGCGAAATTCGCCGGCGCGAACAGGAAACCCTGTTGAGACTCGCCAAGGCCGGCGAATACCGCGACGAAGACACCGGCAACCACGTGGTGCGCATGGCCCGCTACGCACGCCTGATCGCCGAGCAGCTCGGCCTGTCGAAAAGCGACTGCGACGCCATCGAACTTGCCGCGCCCATGCACGATATCGGCAAGATCGGCATCCCCGACGACATCCTGCGCAAACCCGGGCGCCTGTCCTACGCCGAGTTTGAAATCATGAAACAGCACACGCTGATCGGTTACGAGATCCTCAAGGACAGTCCGTCGAAGTATCTGCAGACCGGTGCTGTCATTGCGCTCAGCCACCACGAGAAATTCAACGGCACCGGCTACCCCCACCAGCTCGGTGGCCAGGAAATCCCGCTGGTCGCCCGCATCGTCAGCGTCGCCGACGCCTACGACGCCCTCACCTCCGTGCGACCCTACAAGGAGGAATGGCCGATGAAGAAAGCAACCGACTACATCGAGGCGCAACGCGGCAAATTCTTCGACCCGGAATGCGTGGATGCCTTCATGGCGCGGATAGACAGCGCCGTTCAAATCAAGGAAACCCTTGGCGACCAGCCGCGCAAGTCCGGCACGCGCCGTTAAAAAATCCCGGCCGCCACGGCCATTCCCCTGACCCACGCCACCGCGTAACATGCCGCCTGTGCACACGGGACACGTACAACACCGCCGCCGGGCCACAGCGAGGGCACTGCTGTCGGTGCTCGCGCTGCTCCTGTTTTCCCTGGCGGCGAGAAGTGCGCCGACGATCCTTCTGCCCGCCCACCGCCTGCGGGCCGACGAACTCGCGGTCATCGTCAACGACCGCGACCCGCTGAGCCGACGTATCGCTGACTACTACCGGCAAGCGCGCGGCGTACCCGACGCAAACATCATTCATGTCCGCTTTCCGCCCGGCAACATCGCCCTGAGCCCCCACGCCTTCGCGCGGATCTACCACGACGTGCAGTCCGCCCTGTCCCCGCGCATCCAGGCGCTCGCACTGACCTGGGCCGAACCCTGGAAGGTCGGCTGCATGTCGATCACCTCGGCCTTTACCTTCGGCTTCGACCGCGGCTGGTGTTCGAAAAAACTGTGCGCGAGCACCCGTCATTCACCCTACTACCGCAGTCGCAGCCCGGCGCCATACCGCGATTTCGGGATCCGCCCCACCATGGCCATCGCGGCCACCGGTTTCGACCAGGCCCGCGCGCTCATCGACCGGGGTGTCGCCTCCGATGGCACACGCCCGCCGGGCACCGCCTGGCTGGTGAGCACCCGGGACCGTGCGCGCAACGTCCGGGCGTTCGGCTACCCGGCCGTCGCAAACGCCATGCGCGGCTGGATCGACACCCGCGTGGTCGAAACCGGGGCACTGCGCGGAGCACGCGACATCCTGTTCTACTTTACCGGCCGGGCCCGGGTCGAAGCCCTCGACACACTCGGTTTCCGGCCCGGAGCCGTTGCGGACCACCTGACCTCGGCGGGCGGACAACTCACCACCAGCAAACAGATGAGCGCACTGCGCTGGCTGGAAGCCGGCGCTACCGGCAGCTACGGCGCTGTCGTCGAACCCTGCAACCTCACCGCGAAATTCCCCAACCCCGGCCTGCTGATGGAAGCCTACGGCAGCGGGCGCACTCTCATCGAAGCCTACTGGCAGAGCGTGCAACAACCCGGTGAAGGCATCTTTGTCGGCGAACCCCTGGCCGCGCCTTTCGATACTGTCGAAGTCCGCGACGAAGATGACCACATCCTGCTCGTCACCCGCACACTGTCACCCGGCCACTACAACATATCTGTCTCCGGCAGCCCCGTTGGCCCCTTCCGGCCTCTTCCCGGCGACCTGGAGGTCAAATACCACCAGACCGAATTCCAACTTCCCAAAATCCCCGCCCCCTACTACCGCGTCACCCCAACAGCCAACTAAAAAAGGCCCCGCGGCAAAAAATGCATCCGTCCCTTGATGACATCCCTTTCACAGAATCAGCCGTAGAGGCGGCTGTAGAGGCCGTCGGCCTTGAGGAGTTCGCGGTGGGTTCCCTGCTCGGCTATCTGGCCGTTCTCGAACACGTAGACGTGGTCGGCCTGCTTCACGGCGCTGAGACGGTGGGCGATGATCAAAACAGTGCGGCCGGCCAGGAAAGGCTTGAGGGCTTCGTGCAGCCGCGCCTCGGTTTCCGTGTCCAGCGCGGAGGTGGCTTCGTCGAAGATGACGACCTGCGGATCGTTGAGCAGCAGACGCGCAATCGCCAGCCGCTGCCGCTGGCCGCCGGACAGCCGCACACCCTGGCGCCCGAGCTGTGAGTCCAGTTGCTGCGGCATGTCGCGCACCACGTCCTCGAGTTGCGCGAGGCTCAGGGCTTCCCACAGTTTATCGTCCGGGTAGTCCCGTCCCAGGGTCAGGTTGTTGCGCACCGTGTCATTGAACAGTACCGGGTGCTGCAACACGGTGGCGACGTGCTCGCGCACCACCGGGAGACCGATCTTCGTCACCGGCATGCCGTCGAAATAGATGCAACCCCGCTGCGGGATGTACAGCCCCAGCAACACCTGCACCAGGGTCGACTTGCCGCCGCCGCTGGCGCCGACCAGCGCCACCCGCTGCCCCGCATCGATATTGAGACTGACGCCGTTGAGCACGGGCTCGTCCTCGCGGTAGGCGAAATGCACGTCCTCGACCTGTACCGAAACACCCCGCTTGCCCTCGAAGGGATTCACTTCGGTCGGATATCCTGGTTCCTCGTGCAGGTCGAGCAGCTTGTTGATCCGGTCCAGGGCAGCGCGGGCGCCATAGAGGGCGTACTGGATGTTCAGCACCTCCTGCACCGGCCCCATCATGAACCACAGGTAGGCGAACACCGCCATCATTTCACCGATACTCAGGCCGGAGTAGAGCACCATCAGCATACTGACCGCGCGGAACAGGTCGAAGCCCATCAGGAACACGAAGAAGGACAAACGCCCGGCGGCGTCACTCTTCCAGGAGAAGTTCGCCGAATCGTGCTTGATGCGGCGAGCGCGCTCGATCACGCGCTTGAGATAATAGCCTTCGCGGTTGGCCGCGCGGATCTGCTGGATCGCATCCAGGGTTTCCGTAAGCGCGCCCTGGAACACCTCGAAGGCCTGGTTCTCGCGGCGCTTGAGCTGCTTGACCCGTTTCCCGAGCACGACGGTGAAATACACCACCACCGGGTTCAGGAACAGGATCAGCAGGGCCAGTTTCCAGTGCATCCACAGCAGCACGCCGGCGGCGCCGATCAGCGACAGCACCGCAATCAGGAACTTGCTCACCGTCATGCCGATGAACTCGTCCACCGCGTTCAGGTCGGTGACGAAATGCGAGGTGACCTCGCCGCTGCCCATTGCCTCGTATTCGGCCAGGGAGATCCGCTGCAGACGCAGCAACAGGTCGCGGCGGATACGGTAGGCGACATCCTTGGAAATGAAGCTGAACTGCCGGGTCTGCCAGACCGTCAGCATTACGTTGAGAAACCTCAGCGCGATGGTCGCGAACAACACCGCGGATATGTAGACCACCGGCGTGTGCCAGGACTCGGGGAACAGGCGGTTCATGGTCTGCACCAGCGTCGCCGGCTCCTTGAGCAGCACCTCGTCGACCAGAAGCGGCATCATCAGCGGCAAGGGCACGCTGACAAGCACGGCGATAATGGCGATGACGTTCGCCCACACCAGCTCGCGCCGGTGCTCGCGCACGATGCCCATCACCCGCTCCCAGGTATAGTGCCCGCTGCCCGCCCCCGTGTCGTCCAACTCAGCCACGGTCTTTCTCGAACAGAGCCATCGACTCGACGTGCGCGGTATGCGGAAACATGTCCATCACGCCGGCGGCCACCAGCCGGTAACCGTGTTCGTTCACCAGCAGGCCGGCATCGCGCGCCAGCGAGCCCGGATGACAGGAGACGTAGACGATCCGCCGGGCACCCAGCGCGGCGATATGCGGCATCATTTCCTGCGCGCCGCTGCGCGGGGGGTCGAGCAGGATGCGGTCGTACGACTGCTGCATCCAGGCCTGCCCCCGCGGATCCTGGGTCAGGTCCACTGCGTGATATTCGACATTGTCGATGCCGTTACGCACCGCGTTGTCCCGTGCGCGCCGCACCAGCCCGGCATCACCCTCGACACCGGTAACCCGCGCCGCCCGCCGCGCCACCGGCAGGGTGAAGTTCCCCAGGCCGCAAAACAGGTCGAGCACCCGGCTGTCGTCGCGCAGGTCCAGCAGTTCCAGTGCCTGGCGGATCATGGCCCGGTTGATGTCCGCATTCACCTGTGTGAAGTCGGTGGGCAGAAAGCGCATGTCGATATCGTGATCGTGCAGCCGGTAGTAGAGCTCCGGGTCGCCCGGCCACAGGGGCGTGACGGTATCCGGACCGCCTGGCTGCAGCCACAGGTGCAGGCCGGTACGCCGCGCGTACTCCGTCAGCGTTTCGGTGTCGCGCGCGGACAAGGGATCCAGATTGCGGAACACCAGCGCCGTTGCCTCCTCGCCAACCGCAACCTCGATCTGCGCAATCCGCTCACGGGCATCCATGTCCTGGATCATCTGCGCAAGTTCATCCAGACGCTCACCCACGGAGGGATGCAATACCTCGCAACGCCGGATGTCGGCCAGGAACGGCTTGCGCTTCTCGCGGAAACCGACCAGTACGCGCCCTTTCTTGCGCACGTGCTTGACACCCAGCCGCGCCTTGTTGCGATAACCCCACACCGGGCCGGTCAGCGGTTCGAGGATGCGCTGCGCCGCAACCTTGCCGATCCGTTCGAGGTTGTCGACGAGTGTCTGTTGCTTGGCCAGAATCTGCGCCTCTGGCGCCTGGTGCTGGAGACTGCACCCCCCGCAGATATCGGCGTGTGCACAGGCCGGCTCGACGCGCTGCTCCGAGGCCTCGAACAGCTCACACAGTTTCCCCTCGTCGTGCCTGCGCGCCCGCGCCGTGTAGAGAAAACTCAGTTCCTCGCCCGGCAGGGCACCGTCGATAAACACGGCCTTGCCATCGACGTGCGCCACGCCCCGCCCGTCGTGCGTCATCGACTCCACGCGGACACGAACCGGGAAATTGGGGAGCTTCGCCTTTCTGCGACGTCTGTTCATCGGCTTGTATTCTTCCAGGGTGCGGCGCCGGGCGGCTACCCGTTCTGCCAGTGTTGCAGGAATTCGCTGAAATGCGCCTTGTTCTCCTGCGCCAGCGTGTCGCGCAACAGGCCGAGTTCACGCGCGTAGGCCTCGGCCGTGAGCTGCCCCCGGATCAACTGGAAGCGCAGGTACACCAGCCAGGTGTTCAGCACGTCGGTTTCGCAATAGTTGCGGATGCCGGTGATGTCGCCCTCCTGGTAGGCGTCCCACACCCTGGCCCCGCTCATGCCCATCTTGCCGGGAAAGCCCAGCATGGTCGCCACCTCGTCGAGCCTGGCGTTGGCACGCATCTGGTAGCCCGCCAGCACATCCATGAGATCGGTATGGCGCTCGTGGAAGCGGCTCAGGTAGTTGTTCCACTTGAAATCGCGGTCATCGCCCCCGGTATCCCAGTAACGCGGCGCCTGGATACCGTGCAGCAGGGAACGGTAGTGCAGCACCGGCAGGTCGAAGCCGCCGCCGTTCCAGGACACCAGCGTTGGCGTAAACCGGTCGACGCCGTCGAAGAAACGCTGTACCAGCTCCGCCTCGTCCGCGTCCGGCTCGCCCAGCGACCAGACCTTGACGCGATCCTTGTGGCGCAATACCACCGAAATCGCACAGATACGGTGCAGGTGCAGGGGCAGAAACTCACTGCCGGTCTGCTGCTGGCGCAGGTGAAACATGGCCTTGGCGGCATCCGCGTCGCTGAGGCCGTCCAGGCCGAAAATCCTGCGTCCGCTGTCAACGTCGGGAATGGTCTCGATATCGAAAACAAAGATATTGTTCATACGGCGTCGGCTACTTCTGTCGCCATTTCCCCTTGCTGTCCTGGTACCACCAGCCGGATGGCGCATTGTCCACCCAGCGGGTGGCGAATATCCCGCGGATGTCCGCTTCCCAGCCGGGCTGGCCGTTGGCGACGGCGATCTCCCGGTACAGGGCGTCTCGGTCACGGTTCTCGTCGGCCACCAGCGACCGTACCTTCTTGCGCTCGCGCAGGGAAACGGCGTTGAGATCCCGCACCGCGAGCCGCCCGTCGCGGGTCATGCCGATGGCGCCGCTTTCGAAAAACGGTTTCAGGGACGGGAAGCGCTTTTCCATGGAAGCACGGATGGCGCGAATGGCCGGGGACTGGATATTGATGTCCCCCGCCGCCAGCGCGGGCGACACCAGCCATTCCAGGACGACGACCCAGGGAGGGGTATTACCACTCCGGGACTGCTCGTCCGGTTTCGCCGGCGCCTTTTCGGGCCTGGCCGAATCCTTGCCGTATACATCGCGGATGATCTGGTCCGCAGCCTCGACCGCCTCGGCGGTCGGAAAATAGACATTGATGGTAACGCAGGCCGTGACCAGCAACAGCAGGCCCAGCAATGAAGTCGTTCGGATTGTGCGCATGGACTCGATCCCTCACAGGTGTCGGGCCATTATAAGGCCTTCGGCGCCCCGGCGGTATCACGGCTTGTCCGGCTTGCCTTCATCCTTTATGCGCTGATGTTCCTCATAGATATTCAGGTATTCCGTTTCCATGTTGGCGAACTTGTCCGACAACTCGGCATAGGCGCGTTCCTGCGCCTCGCGTTCCTGCGTGAGCGTCTCGATCTCTTCCAGCCTTTCCTTCTCCTTCTCCAGCTCCTGGGTCAACAGCATGGAAATCTGCTCCTGCAGGAACTTGTTCTCCTCCTCGATGACGGCAATAACCGACTCCAGCTCCCGGCTGCTCTCCTCCATCGTGTGCAGCGCCTGCTCCAGCTTCTCCTTGTCGGTCAGTTCCGCTTCCTGGCGGCTCAACATGTCGGCCAGTTCGGCAATGCGCTGCTCCTGCCTGGCGATCACCGCCCGCACCGTCTCCACACCCTGGTCGATGCTGCCCATGCTGGCGGCGAGGCTTCCCGGTTCAGCGACACCCACTTCCGCGGCGTGGTGGAGGATATCGGAGAACGCCTCCTCGACCGTTTCGAGCTGCTCGCTCATCTGCCGGTTCTCCTGCTCCAGTTCCTCGAACAGACGCGTAAGTTCCGGGGACTGCTGCTCGACCGGCACTGCGCGACGCACTTCTTCCTCCAGCCGGTCGCCACGCGCACTGGTTTCCGCAAAACGGGCCTTCAGGTCGAAAAACAGTTCACGGAACTGTTCGAGGTTGTTCATGCGCTTCCGGCAAGCCTGCAACTGCATTTTCAGCGATTCGACCCGGGGCGAAAGCGCATCCTCGCCTGGCAACAGGGGGGTCAGCGCTTCATGGATACGCACCCACAGCTTGTCCTCGTCGACACCGGCCTGGTCGACAGCCTTCTGCTCGGCCTTCAGGAACAGCAGGCGCAACTCGGTGGTTTTCAGCCTGTCCGCCGCTGTATCTTCGTCAGTCCTCATGCCTGCAAGCCGGGCATCGGTTTGCAGTATCGCCTGCTTCAGGTATTCCAGGTAGGCATCCACTCCCCCTGGCCCCGCGTCATCGACCGGCGCCGGTTCCGCGTGCAGGTGGCGTCGCGAGCGTATGGCGAGGTAGATTCCGTAAAGAAGACCGACCAGGAGGATTTCCAGGAGGACCAGTGCGGCAAAAAACGGGATTTCCATAAAGTTCCTGTTTCCTTCGCGGCTTCGGCCAGGTCAGTACCAGGCCTTGATCATCAGTGCCGGATTCACTTCGCCCCTGGCGGGCTCGTAGAAGTCCACTATACGGTACCGTTCATCGCGGGTATCGCGCAGCGGTTGCTCCCTCGAATAACGGTCGTCCTGCTGCTTGACCGTCACCACCTTCGGATGTGCGGTATCCGCCGCGGAACGGCGCACCACCACAGCAATCTCTCCGTTGGCGAGTTCAACAGCCGACCCCGGCGGGTAGACGCCGACCGCCTTGATGAAAGCCAGGGTGAGATCCCGACCGTATTTGTCGGCTTCGTTGTAGAGTGTCCTGAGGGCACCGGCCGCTCCGGCCGGCGAACGTCCCGCACGCGGAAGCACCCACGCCAGGTAGCGATCGACCAGACCGATGATCCGCGCGCTTTCCGGCACATCGTCGCCGCAAAGTCCGGCGGGGTAGCCGCTGCCATCCGCCAGCTCGTGATGCCGCTCAACCGTGGACAACCAGTCCTCGTCACCGACACCCAGTGCGCGCAGCCGTTCGACGGACCGTTGCGGGTGGCTGTCGCGCAAACTTCGCTGCTCGTCACTCAGCGGGCCGGCCTGACCAGCCCACTCGTCATGGTACTCGAACATGCCCAGGTTGGCCGTCAGCGCGGCGCGGCTCAGCATGGCGTGCCGTTGATCGTCATCGCCAGGCAGGGCCACGACCTGACCCGCGAGGAACAGCGAATAGATAGCGTGCAGCGACTGGAAACTGCGCCCGAAGTTGAAATGAACGGCCGCGAGGCAGGTATCGGGGTGTTCGGCGTAAAGCCGGGTGGCTGAAACGGCAAGTTCGTGGATATCATCAACCTCGACGGGTGGACCGTGACAGATGCCGGCGAACAACTCGCTGCAACAATCCGCCAGTTGTTCGATTTTTCGCAACGGCCCTACCACCGTGTGAGCCTGCAGTGCGGCGGCCCCGTGCATTTCCTCCGCCGAATTCATGTCCCCGGAATCCGGTGCGATATACAGGTCCATCGCCAGAATCCGCTCCCGGCTCGCGCGGGTATTGACCACGAAGCCCTGACGAAACATGACCCTTCCCTGCCCGTTGCACAGATCCCAGGGTATCGGCTCACCGATGGGCAGCGCGCCTTCCGTCAACCTCATCCCCACACCCCGTTATTCCGAAACGCCATCCCGGCATCAATATTTTGTCAGAAATAAAGTGTAGCACCGTCCACGGCGAACGCACATCCACGCCGCGAACAAGGAATGACCGATTGCACATTCAACATTCTCCCCCTTCGCAGACATGGGATAAAGCCCACCCCCGGGGTGCAGAAATATACTGTCATTCAAGTACTTTCATCGCCATCAACGACCCGGGGCTCTTGACATAAATCAAGGACAGCCCCCGGGGCCGGTCCAATAATCGCCACCATGCGATTTCCTGATGCCTGCGGAGGAACTGCGATGAAGACCCCCACTCTCACCGTCCGAAAAGGACTCCTTGGCCTGACCATGGCCGCCATGATCACCGGCCCCGCGCCGGTAATGGCGGCAAAAACCGTCCACCCCTCGTCCGAGACCGAGACGAAATACGAAGGCGCGCCTTCCGGCGTCGACCCTTCGATAACCAGGGACATGATCACCACCGACGGACCACCCATGACTGTTGCCGAATTCAACCGCGCCAAGCAGATCTTCTTCGAGCGTTGTGCCGGTTGCCACGGCGTATTGCGCAAGGGCGCGACCGGCAAGCCACTGACCACCGACATCACCCGTGAACGCGGCACGGAGGCGCTGAAAGCCTTCATTACCTACGGTTCGCCGGCCGGCATGCCCAACTGGGGCACCTCCGGCGATCTCAGCGCCGAACAGATCGACCTGATGGCGCGTTATCTGCAACACGAACCGCCGCAACCGCCGGAATGGGGCATGAAGGAGATGAAAGGCACCTGGAAGGTGCTGGTGCCCCCCGAGAAACGGCCGAAGAAGAAGATGAACCGCTACAACATCGAGAACATCTTCTCGGTCACCCTGCGGGACGCCGGCCAGATCGCCCTGATCGACGGCGACAGCAAGAAGATCATCAATGTGATCGACACGGGTTACGCAGTCCACATCTCCAGGCTGTCGGCCTCCGGGCGCTACCTGTATGTCATCGGCCGTGACGCCAGGATCAACCTGATCGACCTGTGGATGAAGACCCCGGAGACCGTGGCCACCATAAAGGTCGGCATGGAAGCGCGGTCGGTCGAAACGTCCAAGTACAAGGGTTACGAGGACAAGTACGCCATTGCCGGCACCTACTGGCCTCCCCAGTACGTCATCATGGACGGCGACACGCTGGAACCGAAGACCATCGTCTCCACCCGCGGCCTGACGGTGGACACCCAGGAGTACCACCCGGAGCCGCGCGTGGCGGCCATCGTGGCATCGCACGAGCACCCAGAGTTTATCGTCAACGTCAAGGAAACCGGCAAGATCCTGCTGGTGAACTACGAGGACATAAGGAACCTCTCGGTCACCACCATCCCCGCCGCGCGTTTCCTGCATGACGGCGGCTGGGACGCCACGCACCGCTACTTCCTGACCGCGGCCAACAAGTCCAACAAGATCGCCGTCATCGACTCGCGGGATCGTGACCTGAAGGCTCTGATAGACGTCACCAAGATCCCGCATCCCGGTCGTGGCGCTAACTTCGTGCATCCCAAGTACGGCCCGGTATGGGGTACCAGCGCGCTGGGCAACGAAAACATCACGCTCATCGGAACCGACCCGGTCAAGCACAGGAAATATGCCTGGAAGGTCGTGCAGGTTCTGAAAGGCCAGGGCGGTGGTTCGCTGTTCATCAAGACCCACCCGAAATCGCGCAACCTGTGGGTCGACACGCCGCTGAATCCGGATCCGAAGGCCAGCCAGTCGGTCGCGGTGTTCGACATCAACAACCTCGACAAGGGCTACGAAGTTCTGCCCATCGCCGAGTGGGCCGATCTGGGCGACGGTCCCAAGCGCGTGGTACAGCCCGAGTACAACAAGGCTGGCGACGAGGTGTGGTTCTCGGTGTGGAACGGCAAGAACGAGAAATCCGCGCTGGTGGTGGTCGACGACAAGACCCGCAAGCTCAAGGCTGTCATCAAGGACAACCGGCTTGTGACCCCGACCGGCAAGTTCAACGTGTACAACACCGTGCACGACATCTACTAACCCACGGAGCGGCGGGGCGCGATGGCGCGCCCCGCCCCGGCTCCACCGGACGCAACGAGGGCAAGGCAGTGACGGACAAGGGCAAGGTTTATCTGGTTGGCGCGGGACCGGGCGACCCGGACCTGCTATCGGTCAAGGCCATGCGGCTGCTGCAAACGGCCACCACGGTCGTCTACGACCGCCTTGTCTCACCGGAAATCATGCAATGCGTCAGTCCGGCAGCCACCCAGGTCTACGTGGGCAAGACGACTGGCCACCACACCCTGAAACAGGACGAAATCAACGCCCTGCTGGTCCGCCTCGGGCGCAGCGGGCAAACCGTGGTCCGCCTCAAGGGCGGCGACCCCCTGGTATTCGGCCGCGGCAGCGAGGAAGCGCTGGCGCTCGCGCAGGCGCGCATTTCCTTTGAAATCGTGCCCGGCATCAGCGCCGCGCAGGCCTGCGCCGCCTACGCCGGGATACCGCTGACCCACCGCGGCCTCGCCCGCGGCGTGCAGTTCATCACCGGCCACCCCCGCGAGGGCGACGAGTTTCACCTCGACCACGCCGCGCTGTCCGACCCCGGACAGACGCTGGTCGTGTACATGGGGCTGGCAAACGTCTCGCGCATCGCCAACGAGCTGATCTCCGCCGGGCGCCGCGCGGATACGCCCGCGGCCATCATCGAGCGCGGCACCACCACGCGGCAGCGCACCCTGCTCACCAGCCTGGAACAGTTGCCGAACACGGTGCGCATACACGCGGTCGAATCGCCTGCGCTGCTGGTAATCGGCAAGGTCGTGGAACTTGCGGAACAACTGAGCTGGTTCACGCCGGCCGTCGAGGACGGACGACGCCGTTATGCCTAGCCCCGCCGCCCTGATCCTGTCCCTGTCGCTGCTGCCCGGGCTGCTGCTGGCGGCGCCCCCGGCACAACGCCAGGCGGAACTGCGCAACCTGCTGTACCAGGACTGCGGCTCCTGCCACGGCATGAAACTGACCGGCGGGCTCGGACCCGCACTGACCCGCGATGCCCTGCGCGGCAAACCCCGCGAGTTCCTGGCGGCGACGGTGCGTGAAGGCCGCGCCGGCACGCCCATGCCGCCATGGAAACAGGAACTCAGCGACGCCGACATCGCGTGGCTGGTGGAACTGTTGCTGAACCCGGAGAAACAACCATGAAACGCCTGTGGCCGTTGCTGCTGCTGGTGACCGTGTTCGCCCACGCCGGCACACCACGCGCCACCGGCGACCTCGGCGTGGTCGTGGAACGCGCCGACGGCAGCCTGCTGCTGGTCGAGCACAGTCACGACGGCATTCTCGCCCGCATTACCGGCCTCGGCGACCTGTCGCACGCCTCCGTGGTGTTCTCCCGCGACGAACGCTACGCCTATGTGTTCGGACGCGACGGGGGGCTGAGCAAGGTCGACCTGCTGGAAGGCCGGCTGGTCAGGCGGGTCATGCAGTCGGGCAACAGCATCGGCGGCGCCATTTCCCAGGATGGCCGGCTGATCGCGGTATCCAACTACACGCCGGGCGGCGTGCGGATATTCGACGCTGAAACGCTCGAACTGCTTGCGGACATTCCCGCCGAATACGGAAACGGCAAACGCTCCAAGGTAGTCGGCCTGGTCGATGCGCCTGGACAACGTTTCGTATTCAGCCTGTACGACGCCGACCAGATCTGGATCGCCGACATGCGCGATCCCCGGCGGCCGGCGATCACCCGTTTCAGGGACATCGGCCACCAGCCCTACGACGCGCTGATCACCCCGGAAGGGCGTTACTACATTGCCGGCCTGTTCGGCGACGACAGCATGTCGCTGCTGGACCTGTGGCACCCGGAAAACGGCGTACGGCGCATTCTCCGGGGCTACGCGAGGCATGACGCCCGGCTGCCGGTGTACAAGATGCCCCACCTCGAAGGCTGGGCCATTGCCGGCCGCCAGGCTTTCGTGCCCGCGGTTGGCCAGCACAAGGTCCTGGTAGTCGATACCGACGACTGGAGCCTGCGTGACGAGATCGACGTCCACGGTCAGCCCGTTTTCGTCATGGCGCGCCCCGACGGACGGCACATATGGGTCAATTTCGCGCACCCGGACAACGACACGGTACAGGTCATCGACGCGGAAACCCGGCGCATCGTCAAAACGCTGAAACCGGGCAAGGCAGTCCTGCACATGGAGTTCACGCCGCGCGGCGAAAAGCTCTGGATGTCGGTGCGCGACGAAAACCGCATCAACGTCTACGACACCGCGACCCTGACGCGCACCCGGGAGCTGGCCGCCAGAAAACCCAGCGGCATCTTTTTCACCGACCGCGCCCACCGGACAGGTCTGTAATATGGAACGTCTGACGGAAAGGCTACTCAACGACTACCAGCGCAACTTCCCGCTGCTGCCCGCACCCTTCGAGCATATCGCGCGTTCGCTGGACACCGACACCGGCACCGTTCTGGAACGGCTCAGGAGCCTGCAGGCCACCGGGGCGGTAAGCCGTGTCGGCCCCGTGTTCCGCCCGAATACCGTGGGCGCCAGCACACTTGCCGCGATCGCCGTGCCGGACGCCCTGCTGAAGAGGATTGCGCCGGTCATCAACGCATTTCCGCAGGTCAACCACAATTACGAACGCGAACACCGCTACAACCTGTGGTTCGTGGTCACCGCCAGGGACCGGCACGAGCTGGACACCACGCTGAAACGCATCGAGGAGCGCGTGGGATACCCGGTACTGTCACTGCCGCTGGTGCGCGACTACCACATCGACCTGGGCTTCCCCATGCAGCTCGCCCGGCAGCCGGAACCGGTCGCCGACCCGGGCCATGCACCCGGAACGGCCACGACGGCCGCCGACGGCCGCGACGCCGCAGACGCGGAAGATCTCATCGAGGCCATCCAGGACGGACTGCCGCTGGTGGCGCGCCCCTACCTCCATATCGCCGAACGGCTGGGCTGCACGGAGCAACAGGTCATCGACCGCCTCGGAGAAATGCTGGATGCCGGCGTCATCAAGCGCCTCGGCGTGGTCGTCCGTCACCACGAACTCGGCTACCGCGCCAATGCCATGGTGGTATGGGATGTCCCCGACGCCGAGGTGGACCGGCTTGGCTTCCAGCTCGGTCGTCAGGACTGCGTCACCCTCTGTTACCAGCGGCCACGACGCCTGCCGGACTGGCCCTACAACCTGTTCTGCATGGTGCACGGAAAGGACCGCGACGACGTACTGGCCTGTGTCGAACGCATGGTCGAAGGCCTGGGACTGGAGCGGATTCCCCGCTCGGTGCTGTTCAGCGGCCGGCGCTTCAAGCAGCGTGGCGCGCGCTACCGGGGGACACACTGACATGGACGAGCTCGACCGGCGCATCATCAACCAGTTGCAGGGCGGCTTCCCGGTCAGCGAGCGCCCGTACCGGGACGCGGCGCGACGCCTGGGCACCAGCGAGAGCGAGCTGATCACGCGCATTCGCTGCATGCTGGACGACGGCCTGCTGACGCGCTTCGGACCGCTGTTCCACGCCGAACGCATGGGTGGAGCACTGAGCCTTTGCGCATTGCGGGTTCCACCGCAACGTTTCGAGGAAGTCGCGGAAAAGGTGAACAGCTTCCCGGAAGTGGCGCACAACTACCAGCGCGAGCACGACATGAACATGTGGTTCGTGCTGGCCACCGAAACGCCCGAACAGCTCGACGCGACGCTGCGCCAGATCGAGGAGTGCACGGGCCTGACGGTACACAACTTTCCCAAGCAGGCCGAGTATTTCGTCGGCCTGAACCTGCAGGTGTAACAGATGGCGGACACGGACATGCACGACGTACAGGACGGGATCCCGGCAGATCTGGACCGGCGACTGGTGCTCGCCACCCAGGCCGGGCTGCCGCTGCACGCCCGCCCCTACCACTGGCTGGCGATGGAACTGGGCGTAAGCCCGGAACTGGTCATGGACAGGATCAGGGCCATGCTGGACGACGGCCGCATCCGCCGCATCGGTGTGCTGCCCAACCACTACCGCCTGGGTTATGTCGCCAACGGCATGTCGGTCTGGGACATCCCCGACGACATCGTCGGGGAGGTCGGGGAACAGGTCGGTGCCCTGAAAAGCGTCACCCACTGTTACCGGCGGCCGCGCCACCTGCCGGACTGGCCCTACAACCTGTTCGCCATGGTGCACGGCCGCGACCGCGCCCAGGTGCTCGAGGAAGTCGCTTCCATCGCGGCGCTGCTGGGCGATCGCGCGCGCGCCCACGACGTGCTGTTCAGTACGCGCATCCTGAAGAAAACCGGACTGAGAATAGGAGGCTGAGATGTTTCGCATCACGCAGTACATGAAGGAACTCGACCAGCCTTCCGAAACCCCCGCCCCGCGCCAGCCGCCCGGACCGGTGGTGATCTGGAACCTGGTGCGGCGCTGCAACCTGGCCTGCAAGCACTGTTACTCCATTTCCGCCGACGTGGACTTCCCCGGAGAACTGTCCAGTACCGAAATCCACACCGTCATGGACGACCTGCGCGACTTCGGCGTGCCGGTGCTGATTCTGTCCGGCGGCGAGCCGCTGCTGCGCCCGGATATCCTCGACATCTCCCGGCGTGCGAAGGGCAAGGGTTTCTATGTCGGCCTGTCCACCAACGGCACGCTCATCGACGAAAGCAACATCGACGCCCTCGCCGCCGTCGGCTATGACTATGTGGGCATCAGCATCGACGGCATGCGCGACACCCACGACCGTTTCCGGCGCAAGGCAGGGGCTTTCGATGCGTCCCTGCACGCCATCCGCCTGTGCCGGGAAGCCGGCATCAAGGTGGGAATGCGGTTCACGCCAACCCGGGACAACGCGCACGAACTGCCGGCCCTGATGGACCTGATGCGCCGTGAGGGCGTGAACAAGCTGTACGTCTCGCACCTCAACTACGGCGGACGCGGCAACCGCAACCGGCGTTCGGACGTCGTCCACCAGTCGACCCGGCGGGTGATGGACCAGTTGTTCGCGCGCTGTTACGAAGACGTGCGCGCCGGTCGCGACACGGAATACGTCACTGGCAACAACGATGCCGACGGGGTTTACCTGCTGCACTGGATAAAACGCCACCGCCCGGACCGCTACCGGGACATGCGCCAACGCCTGGTGCAGTGGGGCGGAAACGCCTCGGGCGTCAATATCGCCAACATCGACAACATCGGCAATGTTCACCCCGATACCTTCTGGTGGAACTACACCCTGGGCAACGTGCGCGAACGGCCCTTCTCCGACATCTGGCAGGATCGCAGCGACCCGCTCATGGACGGCCTGAAACAGTCGCCACGGCCATTGCGGGGGCGTTGCGGGGTGTGCCGCCACCGTGACATCTGTGGCGGCAACACCCGGATACGCGCCTTCCAGCTCACCGGCGACCCCTGGTGGGAAGACCCCGCCTGTTACCTGGACGATGAGGAACTGGGCATCGACGCCGCGGAATACGCGGACGAACGGCCGCGCCCCGTTACGCTCGACACCCACACCGTCCGCTTCGACGGCCTGGCGCAGGCCGGCTGAGGCACCGCAATGCGCGCGCGCCGGCCACGTTCATTCCACGCCACTGCGGGACGCGCGCTGGCGGCCCTGCTCTGCCTGCTGCCGCTGACGGTGTCCGCGGCGCCCGACGCCGCCCCCCTGTTCCGCCAGCACTGCGCCGAATGTCATGGCGCCGACCGGCTCGGCGGTTCCGGCCCGGCGCTGCTGCCCGAAAACCTGCACCGGCTGCGGCGCAACAAGGCGGGCGGCGTGATCGCCAACGGCCTGCCCGCAACCCGCATGCCGGCATTCGCCAACAAGCTGTCGCCGCAACAGATCCAGGCGCTGGTCGACTATATCTACACTCCGCCCGAACAAACCCCGGTGTGGGGCGCGGAGCAGATACGCGCCAGCCGCGTCGTCTACCCCGCGCTGGCCACGGCGCGCCCCGATGACCGGCCGGTCTACGACGCCGACCCGCTCAACCTGTTCCTGGTGGTCGAATCCGGCGACCATCACGTGACCGTGCTCGACGGCGACCGGATGGAACCGATCACCCGCTTCAAGTCGCGGTTTGCCCTGCACGGCGGCCCCAAGTACTCCTCCAGCGGACGCTACGTGTATTTCGCCTCGCGCGACGGCTGGATCACCAAGTACGACATGTACCGCCTGAAGGTGCTGGCCGAGGTGCGCGCCGGCATCAACACCCGCAACGCGGCGGTATCCTCCGACGACCGTTACGTCATGGTGGGCAACTACCTGCCGCATACGCTGGTGATTCTCGATGCCCGCGACCTGAGCCTGGTGAAGATCATCAAAGTCGAGGACGGACTGGGCCACAGTTCGCGCGTCAGCGCCGTCTACACGGTGCCGCCGCGCAAGAGTTTCGTGGCGGCGCTCAAGGATATCCGGGAAGTCTGGGAAATCAGCTACGCCGATGACCCGGAACCGGTGTACAACGGCCTGATGCACGACTACCAGTTGCTTGAGGGCCTGGCCGAGACCGGTCCTTTCCCGGTCCGCCGCATACGCCTCGACGACTACCTGGACGACTTCTTCTTCGATCCTGCCTACGAGCACCTGATCGGCGCGGCGCGCAACGGCCACAAGGGACAGGTCATCAACCTGCTGGTGGGGCGCAAGATAGCCGACATCGACCTGCCCGGCATGCCGCACCTCGGTTCCGGGATCACCTGGAAGTATGGCGACACGCGGGTGCTGGCCACGCCCAACCTGAAGGAAGGCGTGGTGAGCATCATCGACATGCGAACCTGGAAGACCATCCGTCGCCTGAAGACCGGCGGCCCGGGGTTCTTCATGCGCAGCCACGAGCGCACGCCCTACGCCTGGGTCGACGTTTTTACCGGCCCCAACCGCGACCTGGTGCACGTCATCGACAAGCGCACCCTGGAGATCGTGCGCACGCTGCGCCCGGTACCGGGAAAGACTTCCGGACATGTGGAGTTTAGCCGTGACGGCAGCAAGGCTCTGCTCAGCATATGGGAAAAGGACGGCGCCATCATCGTGTACGACGCAAAAAACCTCAAGGAAATCAAGCGGCTGCCCATGAGCAAACCGGTGGGCAAATACAACGTCTACAACAAGATCACGCGTTCCGAAGGCACCAGCCACTGAGCGCCGGCCGCTGTCCGGCCACGCTTGACATAAATCAAGGACACCCGGCATCGCGGCGGCGTTAAATCACCCGCAGGTTTCCAGAAGAAGAGGTGAAGCAGCCATGAGTGAGGTGTTCACAAAAAGCATGGCGAGGAATATCTATTACGGGGGGAGCATGTTCTTCTTCCTCCTGTTCCTCGCATTGACCTTCGACACCATGGGAGAAGTCCCGAAACGCGACAACCACGAAGCGCTCACCGCGCAGGTTGCCCTCGGAAAGAAGGTGTGGGAGGAAAACGACTGTATCGGTTGCCATACCCTGCTCGGCGAGGGTGCCTATTTCGCGCCCGAACTCGGCAACGTCTACAAGCGTTTCGGCAACTCCACCGACGCCATCGTGGCCTTCATCAAGGGGCGTCCGGCAAATGGCATCCCGGGACGCCGCAGCATGCCGCAGTTCAACCTGTCGGACGAGGAGCTGGAAGCGGTCGCCGCGTTTCTGAAGTACGCCAGCGAAATCAACAGCGCCAACTGGCCGCCGAACATCCAGGGCTGAGGGGAATTCCATGAAATACTCATCACAAGCTGTCGCGAAACTCTATTTCATCGCCGCCATCGGCCTGTTCGTCGGCCAGATCCTGTTCGGGCTGGTCATGGGCCTGCAATACGTCTGGGGAGACTTCCTGTTCCCGGCCATTCCCTTCAACGTGGCGCGCATGGTGCACACCAACCTGCTGATCGTGTGGCTGCTGTTCGGCTTCATGGGGGCGGCCTACTACCTGGTTCCCGAGGAAGCGGAACGGGAACTGCACAGCCCCTTCCTCGCCAGGCTGCTGTTCTGGGTGTTCCTGGTGGCCGGCGCGCTCACCATCCTCGGCTACCTGCTGGTGCCCTACGCGCGGCTGGCCGAACTGACCATGAACGACCTGCTGCCGACCATGGGCCGCGAGTTCCTGGAACAGCCGACCATCACCAAGATCGGTATCGTCATCGTCGCGCTGGGATTCCTGTACAACATCGGCATGACCATCCTGGCCGGCCGCAAGACGGTGGTGAACCTGGTGCTGCTGACCGGCCTGGTGGGCCTGGCGGTGTTCTTCCTGTTCTCTTTCTACGTGCCCGACAATCTGGTACTGGACAAGTACTTCTGGTGGTGGGTGGTCCACCTTTGGGTGGAAGGCGTATGGGAACTCATCCTCGGCTCCATCCTCGCCTTCGTGCTGATCAAGATTACCGGCGTCGACCGCGAGGTAATCGAAAAATGGCTGTACGTCATCATCGCCATGACCCTCATCACCGGCATCATCGGCACCGGTCACCACTTCTACTGGATCGGCACGCCGGAGTACTGGCAGTGGTGGGGCTCGGTATTCTCCGCCATGGAGCCGATCCCGTTCTTCATGATGACGGTATTCGCTTTCAACATGGTCAACCGGCGCCGCCGCGAGCACCCCAACAGGGCCGCCATGCTGTGGGCGCTGGGCACCGCGGTGATGGCCTTCCTGGGCGCCGGCGTGTGGGGCTTCCTGCATACCCTGGCGCCGGTAAACTACTACACCCACGGCACGCAAGTCACCGCCGCGCACGGGCACATGGCCTTCTACGGCGCCTACGTGATGATCGTGCTGACCGTCATCTCCTACGCCATGCCCATCATGCGTGGCCAGGAAGCCTCCGACCGGCGTTCCCAGGTCATGGAAATGTGGTCGTTCTGGCTGATGACGGTATCGATGGTGTTCATCACCCTGTTCCTCACCGGCGCCGGCGTGCTGCAGGTGTGGATGCAGCGCTACACCGACGTGCCGCAGTCCTTCATGGTGGTACAGCAGAAGATCGAGATCTTCTACTGGCTGCGTGAGTTAGCGGGGCTGGTGTTCCTGGTGGGCCTGGTGCTGTACGTCATTTCCTTCTTCGTGAAGGGTGGCGAACCGGCGCGCGCCGCCGACACGGCGGACACCGCCTGATGAACGCGGACGCGGGTTGCCCGGCCGCCACCATGCTCCACCGGCTGCCGGGCGACTTCGCGGCCCGCCCCGTTCACGCACGCCGAACCGCAGCAGCCGTTCGGCGTTTTTTCAGATCCACGGCACGCCGCCGACTGGTGTAGCCCTTGTCCCGGGAGACAAGCGACATGGTAAATGAAGTGACACGACTGACACGCGCGGAAGAAGGCGAAATACCCTTCTACCAGCCCCAGGGGCGCGAGGTGGAACTGTTCGAGTACGCCTGGCGCAACCAGCTTCCGATGCTGCTCAAGGGCCCCACCGGCTGCGGCAAAACCCGCTTCGTGGAGCACATGGCCGCGCGCCTGGGGCGCCCGCTGTACACGGTGGCCTGCCACGACGACCTGACCGCCGCCGACCTCGTCGGGCGCCACCTTATCGGCGACGGCTCGACCTACTGGAACGACGGCCCGCTGACACGCGCGGTGCGCGAAGGCGCGATCTGCTACCTCGACGAAGTGGTGGAGGCGCGCAAGGACACCACGGTGGTGTTGCATCCGCTGTCGGACAACCGCCGCATCCTCCCCATCGAACGCACCGGCGAAACCCTGCATGCGCCGCCCGAATTCATGCTGGTGGTGTCCTACAACCCGGGCTACCAGAACATGCTGAAGGGCATGAAGCCCTCCACCCGGCAACGCTTCGTATCCGCCCGCTTCGGATTCCCCGACAAGACGACGGAACGCGACATCGTGGTGCGCGAAACCGGTGTCGACAGCGCGCTGGCGGAACGCCTGGTGGAACTCGCCCATGCCCTGCGCGCCCTGAAGGATCACGACCTCGAGGAGTCGGCGTCCACGCGCCTGCTCATCTACACGGCGCAACTGATCCGGGACGGCTTCGAAGCCACCGAAGCCTGCCGCGCAGCCCTCATCGGGCCACTCACCGACGACGAGACGACGGTGGAGGCCCTGATGGACGTGGTACACGCCGGCTTCGGGGGCTGACTTGGAGAAGGTGCGCGGCAAGCCGCTGGCCATCCGCGCCGAGGCGCTGTACCTGGCCAACCTGATGATCGCGCCGGGACTGGCCTTCCTGCTGCTGCTCGCTCTGTACTGGAAACACCGCCACGATGCCGACCCACTGGCCCTGAATCACCTGTCGCAAACCGTCGGCGTCAGCGTCGCCGGCGGCACCTTGATAGTCGCGGTGCTGGCCGCCTTCCTGCTCGCCGGTGGCATGGAATCCGGCTATACGCTGATGGTCGTGGTGCTGTACTTCACGCTGGTACACAGCAGTCTCATTTTCATGGGCGTGTTCGGACTGATCCGGGCGATGGCCGGCGAACACTACGTCTATCCCCTGATCGGCCGCCTGTTCCGCGCATGAACCGCGTGCAGAAACAACGGCTGGCGTGGCGCACGGCGTTCTTTGCGCTGTTCGTGCTGGCGCCGCCACTGGACCTGTTCCGCCTGGACCTGACACAGGGACATTTCATTTTCCTCGGCATGCCCTGGACACTGGGCGTGCGCGATGCCGGCAGCGTGGAGGCCAGCATCAACATCATGCTGCGCGTATTTCTGCCGCTGCTGTCCTTCATCGGTTTCGGCGTGTGGCTGTCGTGGCGTTACGGGCGCCTCTACTGCGGCTGGCTGTGCCCGCACTTCTCGGTGGTGGAAACCATCAACGCCCTGATGCGCCGCGCCAGCGGCAAGGTCACGCTGTGGCAGCGCCAGCCGCTGCCCGAAGTCCAGCGCGACGGAACCGAGATCCACCCGCGCCGGGCAGCCTGGCTGCTGGTGGCGCTGGCCGTGGTCGGTTTTTCCCTGCTGTGGGCCGTCACCCTGCTGAGCTACCTGCTGCCTCCCGGCGAGGTGTGGGGCAACCTGCTGCGCGGCGAACCGACCCGCAACCAGTTCATCTTCATCAGCGTGGCCACCGTACTGCTGATCGTGGAGTTCAGTCTGGCCCGTCACCTGTTCTGCCGTTTCGGCTGTGCCGTGGGGCTGTTCCAGAGCCTGGTGTGGATGGCCAACCGGCGCGCCATGGTGGTCGGCTTCGACCGCCGCCGTGCCATCGACTGCGCCGGTTGCGACGCCTCCTGCGAGCACGCCTGCCCGATGCGCCTGCAACCGCGCCAGATCAAGCGCCATATGTTCACCTGCACACAATGCCAGCAGTGCATCCAGGCCTGCCAGCGGGTAAACCTGCCAAAAGGCCGGCCAGCCCTGTTGAAAATGGTCGAGGGTCAGTGCGCCCTGGACGTGTCGGAACGGGACTTTGGCCGCCGCCCCGATGTGCCGCGGGGCTGTTTCGATCGGCCGCCGTCCGGGGAGGCGTGAAGGCATGGAAGAATGGGTTGGCCAGATCTGGCACAACATGATCACCCGCGCCGCGCGCCGTGACTATCCGCAGGCCGCCGTGCACCTCGATGAAATCCGGCGCCCGGCGGCCATCCTGTTCCGCGCCCTGGGCGGCGACGGCGGCCTGCGCATCGAAACCGCCAATGAAACCGGGAACGGTACGCGGCGCAGCCTGTTGAGCCGCATCGCCGGCAGCAACCGGCACGTGGAACTGGCATGGCGCGACCGGGAGACGCTGCGCCTGCCGGCGCGCATCGCCTGGTTCCCGGAACGCGAACTGAACCGTGAGCTGTACCTGTGGCTGGCGGCGCTCGCCACCCATGGCGCCCCGGGCGGAGACTGGCTGCAGGCCAGCGCCGGCGCGACTGCGGCCCTGCTGAAGCGCTGGCCGGGCATGCGCGCGCGCTACCGGCGACTGGTGGACGCCCACCTGAGGCAACGCCCGGACCCGCGCCGCCTGAAGGGCGACGAGGCGGAACAGGAGCGCCAGGTGCGCGCCGCGCTGCTGGACCCGGAACAAGTGGACGCCCCGCTACGCGTGGCGGGCGTCAGGCCCGCTCCGGTGCCCCTGTGGCTGCACCCCGATCCGCCCGGTCTGGCGGCACCGTTCCGGCCCGCCGGCGAAGACAACGACAGCGAAGACGACGAGGACGCACACAGCAAACCGGTGGACTCCGACAAGCGCCGGCGCGGCGAGCGCGTGGACGCTCCCGACGGCAGGAGCGGGCTGCTGGCGTTCCGGCTGGAAAGCCTGTTCACCCGCGCCGAGTACGTCAACGTGGACCGCACCACGGAGGAAAACCAGGACCAGGACGCCGCCTCCGCGCTGGAGGACATGGACGTGGTAAGCGTGTCGCGCGACCGCAAGCGGGTCGCCTCGCGGCTGCGCTTCGACCTGGACCTGCCCCCGGAGGACAACGACGACATCTACCTGGGCGAGGGCGTCCCGCTGCCGGAATGGGACTTCCGCCAGCAACGCCTGCTGACCGACCATTGCCGCCTGCAGGCCATGCTGGCGCGCGACGCCGTGCCGGCGCAGCTTCCCGCCCACTTGCAACTGCAGGCGCGCCGCCTGCGGCGCCTGTTCGAGGCATTCCGACCACACCGCCAGTGGCTGAACGCGCAGGCCGAGGGCAGCGAACCCGATCTCGGCGCGCTCATCGACCAGGCGGCGGACCGCCTTCGCGGCATCCGCAGTAGCGAGGCCAGGCTGTACCGGCGGTTCGAAAACAGCGAGCGCGATCTCTCCTGCCTGTTGCTCGCCGACCTGTCCCTGTCCACGGACGCCCACGTCAATGACAGGCAACGCGTGATCGACGTGATCCGCGACAGCCTGCTGCTGTTTTCCGAGGCATTGCAGGCCACCGGCGACCGCTTCGCCATGTACGGTTTCTCCTCGCGGCGCCGCAACCACGTGCGCTTTCACACCCTGAAGACCTTCGACGCGCGCTATGACGCGCTGGCGCGTGGCCGCATCCAGGCGATACGGCCCGGCTACTACACCCGCATGGGCGCCGCCATCCGCCACGCCAGCGACCTGATCGAGCGCGAGCCTTCGCGCCGGAAACTGTTGCTTCTGCTGACCGACGGCAAGCCCAACGACCTCGACAAGTACGAGGGCCGCTACGGCGTCGAGGACACCCGCCATGCCATCCAGGAAGCCCTGGAGCGCGGCATTCGCCCGTTCTGCGTCACCATCGACGAGAAGGCCGGCGACTACCTGCCCTATCTGTTCGGCAGCGCCTCGTGGATACAGGTGCGGAACGCCGACGAACTGCCGGCCAGGCTGCCGTTGCTGTACGCGCGCCTGACCGGCGACTGAGCCGCGACTACAGACTGCCCCCCTGGGCGTAGTGGCGCAGCTTGCCGACGTCACGCAACACCATGCAGTTTTCCTCGATCTCGATCAGGCCGTCGCGGGCCAGCCTGGACAGCGTGCGCGACAGGGTCTCTGGCGTCATCGACAGTCTCGAGGCGATCACGTGCTTGGGGGTGCTCAGTTGCACATGCGAAGCGCCAAGGTCAGTGCTGGGCACCTGGTCGAGCAGATAGGCGACCACGCGAAACGTGGCGTTGTGCAGGGTCAGGCGGTCGATCTCGCCGATCTGCCAGTGCAGTCGCCGGCTCATCTGCGCCATGATCGCGAAACAGGCTTCGGTGGACTGGTGCAGGAGATTCACGTAGGTCGCCGCGTCGAAGCACAAAACGCGGCTGTCGAGCAGGGCCGTGGCGGTCACCGGGTACAGCGGGTTGAGCGAGAACATCACGGCTTCGGCGAAGGTGTTGCCCGGAGAAATGAGATCGATCACCTTTTCGTGACCGTCGGGTGAAATGCGGCCTAGCTTGATCTGGCCGGATTCCAGCATGAAGAGCTCGCGCGCCGGGCGTTCCTGCTCGAACAGCACGTCGCCCTCCCTCAGCCGCGCCGAACGCGTGTGCTCGATGATGGTGGCGAGCTGGTCGTCGCTGAGGTCGTGAAACAATACCGAACCGCGAATGAAGGCCAGCGTGGCATCCCGGTTCGCGGGTTCGAGCGGCAGTCTGCGGTTCATGTTACTCCATCCAGGCGTTCGATCCCGGGCACGGCGCCGGAACCAGTGCCCTTGTACCCCGAATGGCCGAGGAATTAAACCCCCGCGCATCAAGACCGGCGCTCAGGGCACGCGGGTGGCGCGCAGGCGTTCCAGCAGGCTGTTCCAG
>WGBO01000043.1 GCA_015494295.1 Gammaproteobacteria bacterium
CTCGGAGATGTGTATAAGAGACAGGGGTACAATAGGGGCATGAAACTGAGCATTCTCAACGGCATCGACGAGGTCGATGCCGGCGCCTGGAACGCCGTGTCGGGTACCGGCAACCCCTTCCTCCGCCACGAATTCCTGGCCGCCCTGGAGCGCAACGACTGCCTCGGTGAAACACACGGCTGGCTGCCCCGCCACCTCACCGCCTTCGATGACGCCGGTACGCTGGTCGGCGTGGTTCCCATGTACATCAAGGACAATTCCTACGGCGAGTTCGTGTTCGACTGGTCCTGGGCCGAGGCCTATCAGCGCGCCGGCCTGCCCTACTACCCGAAGTCGGTGGTCGCCATACCCTACACGCCCACACCGGGGCCGCGCATTCTGGTCCATCCGCGCGCGGACCGGGACACCGTTGCCGCGCAGCTCATCGAACTGGCGCGTGCCTGGTCGCAGAGCGAGGGGCTGTCTTCCCTGCACTGGCTGTTCACCAATGAACAGGACACGCGGCAACTGCGCGACCAGGGCTTCCTGATGCGGCTGGGCTGCCAGTTTCACTGGGAGAACCGTGGCTACCGCGACTTCGACGACTACCTGGAAACATTCAACGCGCGCAAGCGCAAGAAGGTGCGCCGCGAGCGCCGCTATGTCGCCGAACAGGGCATCGACATCCGCGTGCTGCACGGGCACGAAGCCAGTGACGCGCAACTGCGCAGCCTGCACGATTTCTACCGCATCACCTTCGAGAAAAAATGGGGACACCCGACGCTGAGCGAAGCCTTCTTCCGCGAGGTGGCGCGAACCATGGGCGATCAACTGGTGTTTTTCCTCGCCGAAAAACAGGGCGAGGCGGTGGCCGGGGCCATTTGCTTCCGCGGCGATGACACCCTGTACGGCCGCCACTGGGGCTGCTACCAGGATTATCACAGCCTGCATTTCGAGGCCTGTTACTACCGCGGCATCGAGTACTGCATCGCGCACGGGCTGAAAGTTTTTCAGCCTGGCGCGCAGGGTGAACACAAGATCAGCCGCGGCTTTCTGCCCACGCCCACCTGGTCCGCGCACTGGATCGCCGATGATCGCTTCCGGGAACTGATCGCGCGCTTCCTCGATCACGAGACCGTGGCCATGCACGACTACATCGATGAGCTGCACGCACATTCACCGTTCCGCGAGGGCGCCGGCGCATGAACCGACCCGGCCCCTGCTGGCTGCCACCCGGCGACGCGAAGGCCGCCTTCCCCGACCCGGAGCTGGCGCTGGCGGAACCCGACGGCCTGCTGGCGGTAGGCGGCGACCTGTCCCCGCAACGCCTGCTCAATGCCTACCGGCACGGCATATTCCCCTGGTACAGCGATGGCCAGCCGATCCTGTGGTGGTCGCCGGACCCGCGCGCGGTCTTCTATCCCGACAGCCCCCGGGTGCCGCGCAGTCTGCGCAAGCTGCTGCGCAGGGGCGAGTTCCGCGTGACCGCCGACCGTGCCTTTGCCGAGGTGATCCACGCCTGCGCGGCGCCCCGCGACGGTCACGAGGGCACCTGGCTCACCGCCGAAATGATCGACGCCTATATCCGGCTCCACACGCTGGGGCACGCGCACTCGGTGGAATGCTGGCGTGACGGCGAACTGGTGGGCGGCCTGTACGGCGTGGCCATCGGACGGGTGTTCTTCGGCGAGTCGATGTTCAGCCGCGTCAGCAACGCCTCGCGGGTGGCGTTCGTCCACCTGGCGCGGCAACTCGAGTCCTGGAACTACGGTCTGATCGACGGCCAGGTGCATTCACCGCACCTCGTCAGCCTGGGGGCGGTGGACATGCCGCGGCGGGAATTCCTGGCCAGGCTGGACGTGTTGTGCTCCCGGCCGCCGGCCACCGGCGCCTGGCGGGAATGGCCGGACTCCGGGAAGGGGGGAACGGCATGAAACAGGACGACAGCGCCGGCGAACGGACCCTGAAGTTCTACGCCACCGCGCCGCGTCCCTGCGCCTACCTGGAGGGCCGCAACGCGGTCTCGGTGTTTGCCGACCCGGACGCCAGCCTGTCGTCCGCCATCTACCACCAGCTCGCGCCACTGGGTTTCCGGCGCAGCGGCAAGGATCTGTACACGCCCTCCTGTCCGCACTGCAGGCAGTGCATCCCGGTGCGGGTGCGGGTGCGCGACTTCCGCCGCAGCCGCAACCAGCAGCGCGTGTGGCGGCGCAACCGCAACGTCACCTGTACCCCGCTCGACACGCGCTTCCGAAAGGAACACTTCGACCTGTACCGCCGCTACCTGTCGGCGCGGCACGCCGGCGGCGGCATGGAAAACCCGGCGCCCGCGGATTACACCGGCTTCCTGACCAGCGGCTGGAGCGACACCCTGTTCCTGGAATTCCGCGCCGGCGGCGAGTTGCTGGCGATCGCGGTCACCGACTGTCTGCCCGACGCCCTGTCCGCCGTGTACACCTTCTTCGACCCGGCGCAGGCGGCCCGCAGCCCCGGGACGCTCGCCATCCTCAGCCAGATCGATACCGCCCGCCAGCTCGGACTGGAATGGCTGTACCTCGGATACTGGATCCCGGAATGCCGCAAGATGGCCTACAAGTCCCGGTTCCGCCCGCTGCAGGTCCTGCGCGACGGCGAGTGGCGGGATTTCGACCCCGGGCGGGACTATTCGGAGCACCCGGCGGCGCCTTCCCCCTCATCCCCGATGGGATAAATACCCCGCCGGCGCGGAATTCGGTTATACTTCGCGGCTGTTTCAGCCAGCGAACACAAGAGAGGAAAGGTGGCAAAAGAAGATCACATCGAAATGGAAGGCACGGTCATCGAGACCCTGCCCAACACCATGTTCCGCGTGGAACTCGAAAACGGGCACGTGGTGACAGCGCACATCTCCGGCAAGATGCGCAAGCACTACATCCGCATCCTCACCGGGGACAAGGTCACCGTGCAACTGACGCCGTACGATCTGACCAAGGGCCGCATCACCTACCGCGCCCGCTGACGTACCCGGTCAGCCGGCGGCTCCGCCGGCTAGACGGCCTTCTCTTCTTCCAGGATGTCGTGAACCAGTTCGCCGTTCTCGGCGCGGATCACCAGTTGTCCGCCATTGGCGAGGCGCCCGAACAACAACTCCTCCGCCAGCGGCTTCTTGACGTATTCCTGGATCACGCGCGCCATCGGCCGCGCCCCCATCTTCGGATCGAAACCGTGTTCGGCCAGCCATTCGCGCGCCGAGTCCTCGAACTCCACGGTCACACCCTTGTCCTGTAACTGCGCTTCCAGTTCGTAGATGAACTTGTCGACCACGCGGGTGATGACCGCTGGATCGAGCGCCTTGAACTGAATGATGGCGTCGAGGCGGTTGCGGAACTCGGGGCTGAACAGCTTCCTGATCGCCTCCATGCCGTCGGTGGAATGATCCTGGTGCGTGAAACCGATGGACGGCCGGCTCATCTCGCTGGCGCCCGCGTTGGTGGTCATCACGATCACCACGTTGCGGAAATCGGCCTTGCGCCCGTTGTTGTCTGTGAGCGTGCCGTGGTCCATTACCTGTAGCAGCAGGTTGAAGACATCCGGGTGCGCCTTTTCCACTTCGTCGAGCAGCAGCACCGCGTGCGGATGCTTGGTGATCGCCTCGGTGAGCAGGCCGCCCTGATCGAAACCGACGTAGCCGGGCGGCGCGCCGATCAGGCGCGACACGGTATGCCGCTCCATATACTCCGACATGTCGAAACGAATCAGTTCGATACCGAGGATCATCGACAACTGGCGCGTCACCTCCGTCTTGCCGACACCGGTGGGGCCGGCGAACAGGAAGGAACCGATCGGCTTGTCCTCGTTGCCGAGACCGGAACGCGACATCTTGATGGCGCCGGCCAGCGTCTCGATGGCCTCGTCCTGGCCATACACGACCATCTTCAGGTCACGCTCCAGGGTGCGCAGCGAATCCTTGTCCGACGCCGATACCGTCTTCGGCGGGATACGCGCGATCTTCGAAACGATGGCCTCGATGTCGTTGACGCCGATAGTCTTCTTGCGCCGCGACGGCGGCAA
This sequence comes from Gammaproteobacteria bacterium, assembly GCA_015494295.1. Classification (GTDB taxonomy): domain Bacteria; phylum Pseudomonadota; class Gammaproteobacteria; order DSM-19610; family DSM-19610; genus Thiogranum. The sequence goes on from WGBO01000043.1 coordinate 4,030, forward strand.
CAGCCGCTGGCTGGCGCCGGCCTCGTCGATCACGTCGATGGCCTTGTCGGGCAGGAAGCGGTCGTTGATATAGCGCGACGACAGTTCCACCGCGGTACGCAGGGCCTTGAGCGAATATTTGACGTCGTGGTGTTCCTCGAAGCGCGACTTCAGGCCCTTGAGGATGCTCACGGCCTCATCGATGGTCGGCTCCGGCACGTCGATCTTCTGGAAGCGCCGCGCCAGCGCCCGGTCCTTTTCGAAAATGCCCCGGTACTCCTGGTAGGTGGTGGAACCGATGCACTTGAGTTCACCCGAGGCCAGCATCGGCTTGATCAGGTTGGAAGCATCCATCACACCGCCGGACGCCGCGCCGGCGCCGATGATGGTATGGATTTCGTCGATGAACAGAATCGCGCCCTCTTCCTTGCGCAACTGGCTGAGCACACTCTTCAGGCGCTTTTCGAAGTCGCCACGGTACTTGGTGCCGGCGACCAGCGCGCCGAGATCCAGCGAGTAGATGGTGGCGTTGAGCAGGATGTCCGGCACCTCGCCATCGACGATGAGCTTGGCCAGGCCCTCGGCCAGCGCGGTCTTGCCGACGCCGGCCTCGCCCACGTAGAGGGGATTGTTCTTGCGCCGACGGCACAGGATCTGGATGGTGCGCTCGACCTCGTGACGGCGGCCGATGAGCGGGTCGATCTTGCCCTTCATCGCCATTTCGTTGAGGTTGGTCGCAAAACTCTCCAGCGGTTTCTTCTGGGTGTTCTCGGTGTTGCCGGCGGTCTCGTTCTCGGTGGCCGACTCCTCCTCGCGACTGTCGCCGGACACCTTGGAAATGCCGTGCGAGATGTAGTTCACCACGTCCAGGCGGGTGACGTCCTGCTTGTTGAGGAAATAGGCCGCCTGGGATTCCTGCTCGCTGAAGATCGCCACCAGCACATTGGCGCCGGTGACTTCCTTCTTGCCGGAAGACTGCACATGGAACACCGCCCGCTGCAGCACGCGCTGGAAGCCCAGTGTTGGCTGGGTTTCGCGGTTGTCGTTGGGCGGCAGCAGAGGGGTGGTTTCATCGAGGAAGGTGGTCAGTTCTTTCTTGAGCACCTCGAGGTCAGCGCCGGCGGAACGGAGCACCTCGGCCGCCGCCGGGTTGTCCAGCAGGGCGAGCAGCAGATGCTCGACCGTCATGAACTCGTGGCGCTTTTCGCGGGCCTCCTTGAAGGCCAGGTTGAGTGTGAACTCCAGTTCCTTGCTTAACATCTTTGACTACCTCGACTACTGCATTTCGCTGCTACGCCTCCTCCATGGCACAAAGAAGCGGATGATCGTTCTGCCGCGCGAACTCGTTGGCCTGCGCGACCTTGGTTTCCGCCACTTCCCGTGTAAAGACTCCACAAACCCCCTTGCCCCGGGTGTGTACGTGGAGCATCACCTGTGTTGCCTTCTCCCTGGACATGCCAAAAAGCTGTTCCAGCAACATGACCACAAACTCCATCGGCGTGTAGTCATCGTTGTGCAACACAACCTTGTACATTGGCGGTTGCTTGAGCTTCGGCCTGGCTTCCAGTACCGAAAGCCCCTGATCCCCGGAATGTCGTGTGTCCTTTCCCATAGTCCGCAAGTGTAACTGATTAGACCATTCCCGGCGTCAGATTATCAACGCTTTTCTGACAAGATACACCTGAAATCCTTGCCTGCAAAGCGCGTGCCTGACCCAGTAATTGTAGGGAAAATCCGCAACATCAGGATTACTTGACTAATTTGGTCGGGCGACTAACAATTAGTGGATTCCCGCAAGGGGATCAAAGGAGTGGTTGTTCTCGCCTGGGGGGTGTGGAACGACGCGTTCATCAATAAAAAGCAGGTGGATAATCCGCCATACAGAACGAAGTGAGGAGCAAGGCCATGGCGACAGGTATCGTTAAGTGGTTCAGTAACGCTAAGGGTTACGGTTTTATCTCTCCGGACGAGGGCGGCGACGACATTTTCGCCCACTTCTCATCCATCGAAATGGAAGGTTACAAAAGTCTGAAGGAAGGCCAGCGCGTCGAGTTCGACGTCTCGAATGGCCCGAAAGGCCTGCAGGCCAGCAAGATCATGCTGGCGCCCGGCAGTTCCGCCAGCCAGTAACCCACCCGGACGGGACATACTGAAATCACCGCCATCGGCCCGTCAGGCAAGGGCCGATGGCGGCGTGCGTCCTACATATTGTCGATAATGGCCTGACCGAATCCCGAACAGCTCACCTTGGTGGCCCCTTCCATCAGGCGATCGAGGTCATAGGTCACCGTCTTGGCCGCGATCGCGCCCGACAGCCCGTTGATGATAAGGTCGGCCGCATCGTTCCATCCCAGGTGGCGCAGCATCATCTCCGCCGACAGGATCAGTGAGGCCGGGTTGACCTGATCCTTGCCGGCATACTTGGGCGCCGTGCCATGGGTCGCCTCGAACAATGCCACGGCGTCAGACAGGTTCGCGCCGGGCGCCATGCCGATACCGCCGACCTGCGCCGCCAGCGCATCGGAAATGTAGTCGCCGTTGAGGTTGAGCGTGGCGATCACGCTGTACTCGGCCGGGCGCAGCAGGATCTGCTGCAGGAAGGCGTCAGCGATCACGTCCTTGACGACGATCTCGCGGCCGGTGCGGGGGTTCCTGAAGCTGCACCAGGGGCCGCCGTCGATTTCCTCGGCACCAAATTCCTCTTTCGCCAGCTGGTAGCCCCAGTTCTTGAAGGCGCCCTCGGTGAACTTCATGATGTTGCCCTTGTGCACCAGCGTCAGCGAATCACGGTCCTGGTCGATGGTGTACTGGATAGCGCGTCGTACCAGGCGCTTGGTGCCCTCCTCCGAAACCGGCTTGACGCCGATACCCGAAGTCTCCGGGAAACGGATCCTGGTGACGCCCATTTCGTTCTGCAGAAAGTCGATGACCTTCTTCACCTCGTCGGAACCGGCCTCCCACTCGATGCCCGCGTAGATATCCTCGGAGTTCTCGCGGAAGATCACCATGTTGGTCTTCTCCGGCTCCTTGAGAGGGCTGGGCGTGCCGTCGAAATAGCGCACCGGGCGCTGACAGACGTACAGGTCGAGTTCCTGGCGCAGCGCCACGTTCAGCGAACGGATGCCGCCGCCCACCGGCGTTGTCAATGGGCCCTTGATGGACACGCTGAAATCGCGGATCGCATCCAGCGTCTCGTCCGGCAGCCAGGTGTTGTCGCCGTACACGGCGTTGGCCTTTTCGCCGGCATAGATTTCCATCCAGCTTATCTTGCGCTTGCCGCCAAAGGCCTTGTCCACCGCGGCATCCACCACCTGGCGCATGACCGGCGTGATATCGACGCCGATACCGTCGCCCTCGATGAAAGGCACGATAGGCTGGTCCGGTACGTTCAACGACAGATCGTCGTTGACAGTGATTTTCTCGCCCTGCCCGGGCACGCTGATCTTCTGATATCCCATGATGGATTCCTGACTCGGCTGAAAAAGATCGCGCGATTGTACCAGAGCCCCCCCAGTCCACAAATAAAATCCTGAAAAGGGGACGGAGGCATTTTTCCAATAAATGCCTCCGTCCCCTTTTTCGAGATGCAATAAAAAACCCCCGCAGCGGGCACGCTGCGGGGGTTTCGGTGCAACCGGGTGGTTGCCTAGATGTCGCCGCCGGCGGCGTCGATCAGGGCTTCTTCAATGGCGTTCGGGGCGCACATGATGTTGAAGAAGGTCGCGCCGGTGTCGCTCTGGATCATCGGCAGATGCGGCCAGCTGATCGCGATGCGGAAGCGGGCGTACAGGGCGTAGACGTCACCGTCGGACACCAGGATCTCATAGGGCAGATGACCGGTGGAACGGATGGCGTCCTTGTCGACGCGGCTCATGATGTACTCGTCACCGCTGCAGCCGCTGTCGTTCAGCGCTACGCCGAAGACGGTTTCGTTACGGCCGGGGATGTCGATGCGGTACACCTTGGTGGCGCCACCTCGACCCTGGGCCAGGCCTTCCTCGACCGCGGCCACGGCTTCTTCGTAGCTGTCGTACTCAGCCAGTTCGGAAGGATCGTCGAAGTACTCCATGCCGAACATGTAGTGGTACTTGCGCAGATCGGCGGCAGACAGCTTCTTGTCGCCGGTGCCGTACTCGGTCTTCTTGCCCAGCGCGGCCTCGAGACTCTGCAGAGCCTTGGCCGGACCAGAGGTGTCTTCCAGCCGGTAGGCATTGGCGAAGTACATCGGGTTGGTGTAGCTGACCTGGATCTCGTCACCCACCTGGGTCAGGGTCACGCGCTGGCCGGCAGCATAACCGCCGAACTCGGTGCTGGCGGCAGCCTTCTTCAGGTCATCGTTGGTGATAGCCATGACGATGGCGCCGTCGTAGGGCGAGTAGGAACCGGCGATCTCGAAACCGGCCGCCTCGACCTTGCCCTTGACCTCATCGGCGATCGCCTGGATGTCACCACTGGTGGTGTAACCCAGAACGAACGGCTTCAGGGCTTCTTCGGCAAAGGCATTGCCAAAACTGAGCGCTACCAGTGCGCCGGAAATAAACAACTGTTTTACGACTTTGAGCATGATGACTCCTCCTCACGTTTTGTCGTGATATCTCTTTTGGGTTTCTGCGGGAATCTGCGCGGGGCAACTCCTGCATTATTATTATGGCCTTCGCCTCTTTGCCGGCTCCCCGGGCTCGTATACCTGCTGACGTTCCAGAGGAACCGGAGGCGAACCCGCGCAAATTGGCGTCGGTCATGGTTGCTACTTTATGTGGACGGTTGGCAATGTCAAGTCTATGACGCATCCGCCGATCAATTATTTTCACGCCTCGATTCAATTACAAAAGCTAAGCGATTGTTTATACTTTAATTCATCATTTTCAAGAGGCATCCTGTCGTTATCATGGTCTGGAAACCGCGCGTGACTGTCGCCGTTATCTGCGAAAAAAACGGACAATTTCTTATGGTTGAGGAGCGCGTGCACGGGCGTATCCGCTTCAACCAGCCGGCCGGCCACCTGGAGGACGGCGAAAGCCTGGTCGACGCCGCCGTCCGGGAATGCCACGAGGAGACCGCCTGGCGCTTCCGGCCCGAGGCCCTCGTGGGGCTGTATCGCTGGCGCAACGCGGCGAACGGCGACACCTTCCTGCGCGCAACCTTCTGCGGCGAATGCCTCGACCATGACCCCGAACGGGCGCTGGACACCGACATTCTCGCCGCGCACTGGATGTCGCTCGCCGACATCCGCGGCCACGAAGCGGACCTGCGCAGCCCGCTGGTTCTGCGCTCGATTGGCGACTACCTCGCCGGCAAACGCTATCCGCTCGACCTGCTGGTCGACGTCGACTGAGTCCGGCCATGGCTCCGGAGCGCATCATCGTCGGCCTGTCGGGGGGCGTGGATTCCGCCGTCGCCGCCCACCTGTTGCTGCAACAGGGTCACCGCGTGGAAGCGCTGTTCATGAAGAACTGGGACGAGGACGATGCCGAGGGACACTGCCCCGCCGAGCAGGACCTGGCCGACGCCCGCGCCGTTGCCGACAGACTGGGCATCCCGCTTCGCACCATCAGTTTTTCCAGTGAATACTGGGACAGGGTGTTCGAGTATTTCCTGGCCGAGTACCGCGCCGGGCGCACTCCCAACCCCGATATCCTGTGCAACCAGGAAATCAAGTTCCGCGCCTTCCTCGACTACGCGCTCGATCTTGGCGCCGACGCCATCGCAACCGGACACTACGCGCGCGTCGAGGGTGAAAGCGGCGCACGACGGTTATTGAAGGGTCTGGACTCCGACAAGGATCAAAGCTATTTCCTGTATCGCCTTGGCCAGCGCGCGCTGTCGCACAGCCGTTTCCCGCTCGGCGCGCTCCGCAAGCCGGAAGTACGCGCCATTGCCGAACGCGAGGGTTTTCCCAACTACGCGAAAAAGGACAGCACCGGCATCTGTTTCATCGGCGAACGCAAGTTCAGGGATTTCCTGGAACGCTTCATCCCGGCCAGCCCCGGCGACATCGTGGACACCGGCGGGCAGGTGCTCGGTCGCCACCAGGGACTGATGTTTCATACCATCGGGCAACGCCAGGGCCTGGGCATCGGCGGCCGCCAGGGCAGCAGCGGCGCGCCCTGGTACGTGTGCGGCAAGGACCTGGACAACAACCGCCTGATCGTCGCACAGGGCAGCCACCACCCGGCGCTGTATCACCCGGGACTGCTGGCGACCGATCTGCACTGGATTGCCGGCTCGCCGCCACCCGCCCCGCTGCGCTGCCATGCCCGCATCCGCTACCGCCAGGCCGACCAGGCCTGCGAAATCGTCAGCCTGGGCGAGGTGTGCGAAGTCCGCTTCGACCAGCCCCAGCGCGCCATCGCGCCGGGCCAGGCCATCGTCTTCTACCAGGAAGACACCTGCCTGGGCGGCGGCACCATTCACGAGCCACTGCCGAAAAGCTGAAACAACGCTGCCGGACCGGCGCACAAGGCGTACAATTCAACTTGATCCGCACCGTCACCTTCGCGAGGACGATCATGCACACCATGCCACGCCCGAAATCGATCGCTTTGTTCCGGCCGGGCATCGCCACGGCCGTCCTGCTGTTGTCACTGTCCGGCTGCGGCGGAAGCGGCGGCGGAACCAGCACAGACGTTCCCTCCGATACCGTCGCCAATCCCCAGCCAGCCGCCATCGAAATCGCCCTGGACGCCAGCCCGGCGACGGTCACGAGCGGCGACACCGTGGTCGTCACCTGGACGACTCGCAATGCAACCCGCTGCAGCGCGTCCGGCGCCTGGAGCGGCGACCGGAACCTGTCCGGCAGTGAAATCAGCGCCGCGCTGGTGGCTGCGAACAACACCTTCACCCTGAACTGCACCGGCCCGGCCGGAACCACCAGCCGCTCGGTGACGGTGACCACCAGTGCGCCTGCGCCGGCCGTGGAGATCACCCTGACGGCGACCCCGGCCACCGTCAACAATGGCGAAACCACTCGCCTCGACTGGTCGACCCTGAACGCCGATCGCTGCACCGCCGCCGGCGCCTGGAGCGGCGACAAGGGCTTGTCCGGCAGCGAAACCAGCGCTGCGCTGGTCAATCCCACCAACACCTTTACGCTCGACTGTTCCGGGCCCGGCGGCACCGCCAGCCGTTCGGTGACGGTCAGCGTCAACAGCAGCGGCATCATTACCGGGCTGGACTTCCCCGGCAGCGCCGGCACCGTGAATACCATGCGCTTCAAATTCACCAACCCCCTGCCCGCCTACCCGGCAACCTATATCTGGCGCGCCTACCCTCGCCAGCAGAGCGGCTACTACACGGCCTTTTTCTGGGGCAACGACGACGGGGCCGGCCAGCTCAGCACCTTCCTGTGGACATCCACCGGCGGCGCTGACATGTATTACGGTGCCCACCCCTATCCCGACAACCCGCCAAACGGCAATACCCACCAGTGGGAAATCTCGGTCGAACAACAGGACTTCGTGAACGGCGCCGTGGTCTACGACCGCTGGTATACCCAGGCCCTGGTGGTGTGGGCCGATAGCGGCGGGATCAAGCATCATGTCTTCTACTGGGACCTCCCCAATACCGACAGTGCGCACCGGGTGGAACGCGTTTCCACCCAGGGATGGGGCGACGCCATGCCTCCGGCCCCCGCCCTGACCTGGGGCGACGCACCCTGGAACCCCGGCAAGGAAGTGTGGGACGGCGTGCTGCGTGGCATCCAAGTGTACGCCACCAACCTGTCCCTCAGTGATATCCTGATGGAAGCCGCCACGCCGGGTTCGACACCCGGCGGCGCCGCCAGCCTCTGGTACCTCAATCTCGATCCGAAGCCGGACGATATTGCGGATCGATCGGGAAACGGGAACAATCCCGCCTGGGTCGGCAATGAAAGACCGGCTCTGTGGACGGGACCCTGATTCTTGGCAGCACACGATCTGCGTAACCAGACGCTGGCCTTCGCCGGCATACTCCAGGCACTGCAACTGGTTCAGCACAGCGCCCATGGCAGGCCCTGTGACCTGGCCGCCATGCAGGCCAGTCTTGGCAGCATCCTGGTGATCGATTCCGACAGTGTCGAGGCGGTATACGGCAGCGTGGGGAAGCTGCGCGCGGGTCTGCTGTTACTGAAAACCCAGTTGGTCGGCAAACAGGGCCGGCCGGATCCCGAACTGGCCCGCTACCTGGTCACGCTGCTGCACCTGGAACGCAAGCTGAGCAAACGTTCCGATCTGCTCGACCGGCTGCGCGCGGGCATCGAGCGCGCCCGGTCGCAGATGGCGCATTTCGACGTGGTCCACGACAACGTGGTCGCGGCGCTCGCGGACCTGTACACACAGACCGTCAGCACCCTGCAACCGCGCATCATGGTCGGCGGCCAGCCGCAGCGGCTCACCGACACCACGGTGGCCAACCGCATCCGCGCCCTGTTGCTGGCGGCGATGCGCTCGGCGGTGTTGTGGCGGCAGTGCGGGGGCACCCGTCTCGGCCTGCTGACACGGCGCGGCAAAATGATGCGGGAAGCACAACGGCTACTCGGTGAAACCTGAAACGCGCCCTTCCCCGCCACAGAAATGATCCAGGTCGGCCGCGCCCATCGGGGTCACATCTCCGCCCAGCACCCATGCGGCGATATCCTCAATTACCACCGCCGCGTGCAGGTCGCGCGTCAGCATGTGATAACCCCGCGGATAGAGCCGCAGCAGCGGCGGCAAGGGCGCCCGCCGCGCGCGCATCATGAACCGGCAGGCCGGCGCCCGCGGCACGATCTGGTCGTGCATGCCGTACAACAACAGACTGTTGCCAAGCCGGGTCAATGGCGCCGAGGCGGCCATGTCCATCAGGTTGGTGACGCCGTAGAGCACGTCGACGCGCGTGGCCTTGATGACCCGTGGATCCCGTCCCAGCACGCGCAACATCTCGATATTGTCGGAGGGACGCAGTTCCAGCCCCTCGCCTGTCAAACGGCGGTCCGGCATGACATGCACCGCCAGCCACAAGGCGGCGCGCTGGTACCAGGGCATGGTGTCGCGCGACCAGACTGCGGGCGCCACCAATACACTGCCGGCAATCCCCAGCGGACCCTCATGCAGCGCCGCCAGTATCACCCCGCCCCCCATGCTCTCGCCCAGCACGTACACCGGACACGCAGGATAATCCAGCCGGGCGAGGTGGATCATTTCGCGCAGGTCGCGCGTCAACCGCCGCCAGCCGTGCCAGTAACCGGCGCCCTGCGTGTCGCCGAAACCGCGCTGGTCCCAGGCGATGACGGTCACGCCGCGTCGGGCCAGGAAAGGCCCCAGCCCGGCGAAGGCATTGCGGTAATCATTGAGCCCGTGCAGGGCCAGTACCACGGCCCGGCAGGGCTGTCCGCCGTCCGGCTTCCACACCGACAACGGCAGGCGGTAACCGTCGTCCATCACGGCGTGATCCGGCAACAGCGCCAACGGCACCGGTTCCGCACCACCGGGGTAGCGGTAAGGGGTGGCACAGGCGCCGAGCAACAACAGCAACACCAGCACCATCACCTGCTTCCGGCAACAACCGCGCCCCAGCCAAAATCTCGATTTCAGATTATAAATATCATTCATCTATTTGTTTATTATTTATTTATTAAAATATCTCTCACAAACCCTTTGCGCACCCGCACACGCCTCGTCAGGCGCCGGCCACCGCTCACCGGTTCCCCAACGGGCGCGGCAAGCCACCCTATCCACCGCCAGGCAAATAATTCATAATGGCGCGCTTACTTGAATTCGGGTCACGGGAGCTTTGAATGAGCAACAGTTTTTCCACACGTAGCACACTCGACTGCAACGGCAAGGCATACGAAATCTACCGCCTGCCGGCACTGGAAAAAGACGTTTCCAGCCTACCTTACTCGCTCAAGGTGCTGCTGGAAAACCTGCTGCGTTTCGAGGACGGCAAGACCGTCACCGCCGACGACATACAGGCCCTCATCGACTGGGATCCGGCCGCCGAGCCCAGCCAGGAAATCGCCTACCGCCCCGCGCGCGTGCTCATGCAGGACTTCACCGGCGTGCCCGCGGTGGTCGACCTGGCGGCGATGCGCGACGCCATGAAGTCGCTGGGCGGCGATCCGGAAAAGATCAACCCCTTGCAGCCCGCGGAACTGGTCATCGACCACTCGGTCCAGATCGACGCCTTTGGCCGCAAGGACGCCATGGACCTGAACGCAAAGATCGAATACCAGCGCAACCAGGAACGCTACGCCTTCCTCAAGTGGGGCCAGAAAGCCTTTTCCAACTTCAAGGTGGTGCCGCCCGATACCGGCATCGTGCATCAGGTCAATCTCGAATACCTGGCGCGGGTGGTATTCGCACAGGAAAACAACGGCGTGCTGCAGGCCTACCCGGATACCCTGGTGGGCACCGATTCACACACCACCATGGTCAACGGTCTCGGCGTGCTGGGTTGGGGCGTGGGCGGTATCGAGGCCGAGGCCGCCATGCTCGGGCAGCCGGTGTCAATGCTGATCCCGCAGGTGGTCGGCTTCAAACTCACCGGCGAGTTGCCGGAGGGCGCGACCGCCACCGACCTGGTGCTGCTGGTGGTGGAGATGCTGCGCAAGCACGGCGTGGTCGGCAAGTTCGTGGAATTCTTCGGCGACGGTCTCGACCATCTGTCACTGGCCGACCGCGCCACGCTCGCCAACATGGCGCCGGAGTACGGCGCCACCTGCGGCATCTTCCCGGTCGACCAGGAAACACTCAATTACCTGCGCCTGTCCGGCCGCAGTGAAGAACAGATCGCGCTGGTGGAAGCCTACGCCAGGGAACAGGGAATGTTCCGCCAGGCTGGCGACGCCGCGGCGCGCTACACCAGCGTGCTGGAACTGGATATGAGCACGGTGGTGCCCAGCCTGGCGGGCCCCAAGCGTCCCCAGGATCGCGTGCCGCTGTCCGATTCGAAGCGCATGTTCGAGGAAGCACTGGATGCGCTGAAGTCCGAGCGCAAGCTGGAGAGCCACCCGGCCACCGGCACTATCGATGGCCGGGATTTCACGCTCGAAGACGGCAGCGTGGTGATCGCGTCCATCACCTCCTGCACCAACACTTCCAACCCCTCGGTGATGCTCGGCGCCGGCCTGGTGGCGCGCAAGGCCGTCGAGAAAGGCCTGAAGGTCAAACCGTGGGTGAAGACCTCGCTGGCGCCCGGCTCTCAGGTGGTCACCGAATACCTGCAAAAGGCCGGTCTCATGGACGACCTGGAAACACTCGGCTTCCACGTGGTCGGCTATGGCTGCGCGACCTGTATCGGCAACTCCGGCCCACTGCCCGAGCCGGTGTCGAAGGCCATCGCCGAGGGCAACCTGTCAGTGTGCTCGGTACTGTCCGGCAACCGCAACTTCGAGGGCCGCGTGCATGCCGAGGTGCGCATGAACTACCTCGCCTCGCCACCGCTGGTCGTGGCCTACGCCATTGCCGGCAGCATGGACGTGGATCTGGCCGGGGAACCGCTGGGCCAGGATGCCGAGGGCAACGATGTATTCCTCAAGGACATCTGGCCGAGCCAGGCGGAGATCAACGCGCTCATCGCGAGCAGCGTGGACCGCGAGGAGTTCACCCGCGTCTACCACGACGTGTTCAAGGGCGAGAACCGCTGGAATGCGCTCGAATCCCCCGAGGGACAGCTGTTCGACTGGAAGGACGACTCCACCTACATCCGCAACCCGCCCTACTTCGAGGGCATGAGCAAGGAGGTCGCCCCGGTGTCGGACATCAGCGGCGCGCGCGTGCTGGCGCTGCTGGGCGATTCGGTGACCACCGACCATATCTCCCCCGCCGGCGCCATCAAGCCCGACAGCCCCGCTGGCAGGTACCTGCTGGAAAAGGGTGTGCAACCGGCGGACTTCAATTCGCTGGGTTCGCGGCGCGGCAACCACGAAGTGATGATGCGCGGCACCTTCGCCAATATCCGCCTGCGCAACCAGCTCGCACCCGGTACCGAGGGCGGCGTGACCGTGCACCTGCCGGACGGTGAACAGATGAGCATCTTCGACGCGGCGATGCGCTACAAGGAAGAGAACGTGCCGCTGATCGTGCTGGCCGGCAAGGAGTACGGTTCCGGTTCGTCCCGCGACTGGGCCGCCAAGGGCCCGCGCCTGCTGGGCGTGCGCGCCGTGATCGCGGAGAGCTACGAGCGTATCCACCGCACCAACCTGGTGTGCATGGGCATCCTGCCGCTGCAATACCAGGAAGGCGAAAATGCCGCCTCACTGGGCCTGAGCGGCCGCGAGGTATTCCACTTCGAGGGTCTCGGCGATGGTTCCGCGAAACAACTGACCGTGCGCGCGGTGGCCGAGGACGGCGGCGAAAAGACTTTCACGGTACGGGTCCGCATCGACACGCCGCAGGAAGTGGAGTACTACCGTCACGGCGGCATCCTCCAGTATGTCCTGCGTCAACTGGCGGCCTGAGGAATGAACATGGAACTGAGCGCACTCACCGCGGTATCCCCGGTCGACGGCCGTTACGGCCGCAAGACCGAGATGCTGCGACCAATTTTCAGTGAATACGGCCTGATCCGTCACCGCGTGCTGGTGGAGGTCCGCTGGCTGCAGGCGCTGGCCGCCCACCCCGGCATTCCCGAGGTCCCGCCGCTGAGCGAGCACGCCGGCAATCTGCTGAATGCCATCGCCGACAACTTCAGCGAGGAAGACGCGCAGCGCGTCAAGAATATCGAACGCACCACCAACCACGACGTGAAGGCGGTCGAGTATTTCCTCAAGGAAAGGATCGCCGGCAATGCGGAACTGGAGGCAATCAGCGAGTTCATCCATTTTGCCTGCACGTCGGAGGACATCAACAACCTCGCCCATGCGCTGATGCTGCGCGAGGCGCGCGGCCAGGTGCTGCTGCCGCAGCTCGACGACATCATCCACGCCATCACCGACCTGGCGCACGCCAACGCCGATCTGCCGATGCTGTCGCGCACTCATGGCCAGCCCGCCTCGCCGACCACGCTGGGCAAGGAAATGGCCAACGTCGCCTTCCGCCTGCACCGGCAGCGCGACCAGGTGGCGGCGGTGCCGATGCTGGGCAAGATCAACGGCGCCGTGGGCAACTACAACGCCCACATGGTGGCCTACCCCGAAGTGGACTGGCCGGCCTTCGCGCGTGATTTTGTCACCAGCCTGGGGCTGGACTGGAATCCCTACACCATCCAGGTCGAACCGCACGACTACATTGCCGAACTGTTCGACGCCGTGGCGCGCTTCAACGTCATTCTCATCGACTTCGCGCGCGACGTCTGGGGCTACATTTCACTGGGTTACTTCAAGCAGAAAACGGTGGCGGGCGAAGTCGGTTCCTCGACCATGCCGCACAAGGTGAACCCGATCGACTTCGAGAATGCGGAAGGCAACTTCGGCATCGCCAACGCCATCTTCGACCATCTGTCGATGAAGCTGCCGGTGTCGCGCTGGCAACGCGACCTCAGCGACTCGACGGTGCTGCGCAACCTCGGCGTGGGCGTGGCGCATTCGGTCATCGGCTACGACTCGCTGTTGCGGGGCATCGGCAAGCTGGAAGCCAACCCGGCGCGGCTGGCGGAAGACCTCGACGCCACCTGGGAAGTACTGGCGGAAGCCGTACAGACGGTGATGCGCCGCTACGGCGTCGAGCAGCCCTACGAAAAACTCAAGGAGCTGACGCGCGGCAAGGGCATCGACGCGGAATCCCTGAAGACCTTCATCGAGGGCCTGGACATCCCCGACGAGGCCAGACAGGCGCTGAGCCGGCTCACCCCCGGCGGCTACATCGGCAACGCCGCCGAACAGGCGCGCGCCATCTAGCGCGCCAGTGCCAGCGGCCGCACCCAGCGCTCCTCGCGCCACTCGCGTGAACAGATCCATTCGGCCAGGGCGGTCGGACTCTGCGGCTGGCGGATGAAATATCCCTGGGCGGTATCGCAGCCGAGCATTTCCAGCAGGTCCCACACGTCGTGGCTCTCCACCCCCTCGGCCACGACCTTGAGCCCGAGGTTGTGGGCCAGGTCGATGGTGGCGCGCACGATGACGGCGTCGTTCTCGTCGCGATCCATGCGCGTCACGAAAGACTTGTCAATCTTGATCTCGTCCACCGGCAACTGTTTCAGGTAGGCCAGCGACGAATAACCGGTGCCGAAGTCGTCGATTGACAACTGAAAGCCCATGTTGGACAAGCGCCGCATCACCCGCCTTGCTGTCAGCGGGTCTGACATGATGGCGCTCTCGGTAATTTCCAGGATCACGCGCGCCGGGTTGGCACCGTGGCGCGCCACCAGCTTCTGCACCTGCCCCGGCAACTGGCGATCCTGCAGGCTGCGAACCGACAGGTTGATGCTGATGTTCAGCTCGATGCCGATCGAAGCCCAGGCCGCCACCTGCGCCAGCGCCTTGTCCATGACCCACAGCGTCAGCGGACGTATGACACCCGTCTGTTCGGCCGAGGGAATGAACTCCTCGGGCGGCACCAGCCCGTAGTCCGGGTGGTTCCAGCGCACCAGCGCCTCGGCGCAGAAAATCCGCCCGCTGGCGATATCGACCATCGGCTGGTAGTCCAGGGTCAACTGCCCCTGTTCGATGGCCTCCTTCAGTTCCGCCGACAGCCCCAGCCGGCTGATGGACTTGTCGTCGCGGTCCGCAATGTAGAAGGCAAACCCCTTGTGACGACGTTTGGCCTCGTACATGGCCACATCCGCGAACCGCATCAGCAGGTTGGCGTCCTGACCATGGTCCGGACACAGGGCCACGCCGATACTGATACCTGCCCGCAGTCGCAGGTTCTCGACCCGTATCGGCTTCTCCAGCGCCGCCGCGATCTTGCGGCAGACCGCTTTCGCCTCGCCGGCATCGGCGCCGGGCAACAGCACCGCGAACTCGTCTCCGCCCAGGCGGGCCACGGTGTCCGAGCGCCGCAACACCGACACCAGGCGGCGACTGACTTCCTGCAACAGGCGGTCGCCAATATGGTGGCCCAGCGTGTCATTCACTTCCTTGAACTGATCCAGGTCCATGATGAACAGCGCCAGTGTGTCATCCGCTTCCTGCGCGGCCTGCAGGGCCGTCTCCAGGCGTTCCAGGAACAGGGCGCGGTTGGGAAGATTGGTGAGGCTGTCGTGGCGCGCCTGGTATTCCAGCGCATAGTTTTCCGCCACCACTTCCTCGCTGAGGCGTTCGAGCTGCCGGTGCACCCGTTCAATGACATTGCAGCGGCCGAAATCCGGCAACGGAATACCAAGCCGGCGCGCGTAGGATTCCACCGTCTCGTGGATACGCTCTATCCTCGCCACCAGCCACAAGGCGGAAGCCACGAACAGCAACCCGAACACCAGCATGATCCAGGTGCGCTGGCCGCGCATGGCGCCGTGGTAGGCAAGGTCCAGCGCCAGCCAGGCCCCCGCGCCCACCAGCGCCACCATCAGCCATGTACGGGCCGGCAAGATCCCCAGGCGTTGTTTCACTACATCCAAACCACGCGACACCATGGCCGCGGCTTCAATGCATTTCATCCACGTTCCTCTGTCTCCGGATCCGCCGCCCACACTGGAATCCCTTGCACAGCACGCATCCGGCGGGCAGCAACCCCTGGCGGCGCCCGAAGTACCCAAAAATGGAAAGTACCGGGCGGAGTCGCCCGATAAGCCGAATTTTCCTTATAATACAGTCGGTTGCGAACCATCCTTGATAACTGTCTGCAACCGTCAGCCAGACATAGCGGCACACTGGACGAAAGTCTTAATACTTTTGCACCAGACTGGCGCATATTTGCACCCTTGCTATGATCCCCACCATGCCGGACACCGCAGCCTTCCATATCCGCGAGACCCGCTGGGACCGGGATGGCGACCTGCTCAGGCAGGTACGCCGTGCCGTGTTCATCGAGGAACAGGGCATCCCGGAAGCACTGGAATGGGACGACCAGGACCCTGTCGCCCAGCACCTGCTCGCCATGCACCGGGACGGCCGTCCACTGGGCACCGCGCGCCTGCTGGCGGATGGGCGCATCGGGCGCATGGCGGTGCTCGCGGAATGGCGCGGCAGGGGTGTCGGCCGCGCGCTGTTGAACGCCGCCGTGGCGGCCGCCGCGCGGCGCGGACTGGCGGAAGTGTTCCTGCACGCCCAGTTGAGCGCGGAGCCCTTTTACCTGCGCTGTGGATTTCGTCCCGAGGGCGAAGTGTTCGAGGAAGCCGGCATCCCGCACCGCGCACTGCGCATGCCTGTACAGTAGCGCCGCATCGCAGTAGGCTTGACGCATGGAACACGAAGAAAACTTTCAACGCTTCGTCAAACTCCGGCTCGGGGTATCGGATATCGAGATCGAACTCTCGACGCGCGCGGAAACCGCGCACGCCACCAACCTGATGACCATCCAGACCCAACACTCGCTGGATATCTTTTCGCGCAACCTTGACCCGTTCCTGTACGAACAGACGCCGTTCATCGCCGCCCTCAGCCAGTTGTGCCTGCGCAACCGCAAGGCCCGCATCCGCTTCCTGGTGCAACAACCCGCAGATGCCGTCCGCCAGTGTCAGCGGCTGGTGGAACTCGCGCGCAAGCTCAGCAGTTCCATCGAACTGCGGCAACCGCACGCGGATTACCGTCACCACAACGAGGCCTTCCTGATCGCCGACCGTTGCGGACTGATCCACCGTCCCTTCTCCGACCGCTTCGAGGGCACGGCAAACTTCAATGCGCCGATCCCGGCGCAACGCCGCACCGACTTCTTCACCGAGGTATGGGAGCGCAGCGCCGTCAATCCCGAGTTCAGGCGCCTGTACCTGTAACCGCCATGGCGAGACTCCTGCTGCTGGTCCTGCTGTTGTACGCCTTGCCGGCCAACGCTGGCGAACCGCACATCATCGAACTCCACAACCGGCCGGCCGACGAGATGGTGCCGCTGCTGGAACCGATGCTGAACGACGGCGAATCGATCAGCGGCCGTGGTTTCCGGTTGATCCTGAACGCGGACCCGGCTGGTCAGGCACGGTTGCGCGCCCTGATCGAACAACTCGACACGGCGCCAGCGCAACTGATGGTCACGGTATTCCAGGGCAGCGAACGCGAATTGCGATCGCTGCGCCTGGAAGGGGGAGCCAGTTACGAAAACGATGGCGTCCGTGTCGACATCGGCGCCGCCGCGACCGGCAGCGCCGGCATCCAGGCCGAAAGCGCCAGCGGCCACCTGCGCGCCGGTGGCCGGGTCATCGGCACCCGCACGCATCGCGATGACGCGCCACTGCAACGGCTGCGGGTAAGCGCCGGCAGCGTGGGCTACATCGAGACCGGCACGTCTATCCCCTACTTCTCAGGTCAAGTGTACAGCGACGACGGCCGACACATTGTCGAGTCCGGGGTACGGTACCGGGATGTTGTCAGCGGTTTCTACGTGCGCCCGCGCCTCAGCGGCCAGCGCGTGTTACTCGACATCGCACCGCAACGGGAGACGCTCGACGACAGTCGCGCCGGCGCCGTCGACACCCGGCGCGCAGCCACCACGCTGAATGGCCGGCTGGGCGAATGGATCGAACTGGGTGGCGGAAGCAGGCGCGAACGACGCACCGAAACCGGCGCCGGCAGGCATTACGCGACCCGGGAGCGGCACAGTCAGAGTATCTGGATACGCGTGGACCGTATTGAATAGAAACGACAAGGAGGCATCATGTTCGGGTTTCAGGAATTCGTCATACTCATACTGGTACTGGGGGTGGTACTGGTCGTCATGGGCGTCAAATCGGTGCCGCAGGGCGAGGAGTACACCGTGGAACGCTTTGGCCGCTACACCCGCACGCTACGCCCCGGCCTCAACCTCATCGTGCCCATCGTCGATCGCATCGGCGCCAAACTGAACATGATGGAACGGGTCATGGACGTGCCATCCCAGGAGGTCATCACCCGCGACAACGCCATGGTGACGGTGGACGGCGTGGTGTTCTTCCAGGTGCTGGACGCGGCCAAGGCGGCCTACGAGGTGAATCAGCTGGAACTGGCCATCCTCAATCTCACCATGACCAACATCCGCACCGTAATGGGTTCCATGGACCTCGACGAGTTGCTGTCGCAACGCGACACCATCAACGCCCAGTTACTGCACGTGGTCGATGACGCCACCACGCCCTGGGGGGTGAAAGTGACACGCATCGAGATCAAGGACATCACGCCGCCGCGAGACCTGGTCGACGCCATGGCCCGGCAGATGAAGGCAGAACGCGAGAAGCGTGCCAATATTCTCGAGGCAGAGGGGTTCCGGCAGGCCGAGATTCTCAAGGCGGAAGGCGAGAAGCAGGCCGCCATCCTCGATGCCGAAGGCAATCGCCAGGCCGCTTTCCTGGATGCAGAGGCGCGGGAACGGCAGGCGGAAGCAGAGGCCAAGGCGACGCGCATGGTATCGGAAGCCATCGCCAGCGGCGACATCAATGCCATCAACTATTTCGTGGCCACCAGATATATCGATTCGTTGCAGGCCATCGCCGCCTCGCCCAACCAGAAACTGGTGATGATGCCGCTGGAGGCCTCCAGCGTGATCGGCGCACTGGGCGGCATTGCCGAACTGGCGAAAGACGCCCTCGGCGCACAGAAAGGCCCGGCGGCATGATCGAGAGCCTGAGCCACTGGCACTGGTGGATCCTGGCCGCGGCCCTGATCATCCTGGAGGTGTTCGCGCCCGGCGCCTTCTTCCTGTGGCTGGGACTGGCCGCGATGGCAGTGGGCGGAATCGTGTACCTGCTGCCGGGCCTGGCCTGGGAGTACCAGTTGTTGCTGTTCTCGGTGCTGTCGGTCATCAGCATCCTGGTGTGGCGCCGCTTCTTCCGCCTGTCGGCGGCCGACACCGACCAGCCCAACCTCAACCGCCGTGGCCAACAGTATGTCGGCCGTGTATTCACCCTGGAGGAACCGATCGTCGACGGCGAGGGCAAGATCCATGTCGACGACTCGACCTGGAAGGTGCACGGGCAGGACTGTCCGGCCGGCAGCCGCGTCAAGGTCACGGGCGTCGACGGCACCATTCTCAGGGTCGTATGCCGGGAACAGCCCTCGGCGAACGTGGACAAAAGCGGCTGAAACCTCCCCGAAAGGCGCTTTTACAGGCATGAAGTCGTCAATACTGGTACAATTGCTTCTTTTGACTGTCCGTCCAAGCGCATGAAAACACTGGAACAACTTCTCGAAGAACGCATCCTGATCCTGGATGGTGCCATGGGCACCATGATCCAGCGCTACAAGCTGGGCGAGGCGGACTACCGCGGCGAGCGCTTCGCCGACTGGCCGACTGACCTGAAGGGCAACAATGACCTGCTGTCGCTGACCCAGCCGCAGATCATCAGCGACATCCACAAGGCCTACCTCGAGGCCGGCGCGGACATCATCGAGACCAACACCTTCAATTCCACCAACGTGTCACTGGCGGACTACCAGCAGGAAGACCTGGTCCATGAACTGAACTACGAAGGCGCGCGCCTGGCGCGCGCCGCCTGCGACGCCTTCTCCACGGAAGAACGGCCGCGCTTCGTCGCCGGCGTGCTTGGCCCCACCAGCCGCACCTGCTCGCTGAGTCCCGACGTCAACGACCCCGGCTTCCGCAACATCATCTTCGACGAGTTGCGCGACACCTACTACGAAGCGACGCGCGCACTCATCGAAGGCGGCGCCGACATCATCCTCATCGAAACCATTTTCGACACCCTCAACGCGAAGGCGGCCACCTTCGCGGTGGAAACCTGCTTCGAAGACATGGGCAAGACCCTGCCGGTGATGATCTCCGGCACCATCACCGACGCATCCGGCCGCACCCTGTCGGGCCAGACAGCCGAGGCTTTCTTCAACTCGCTGCGACACGTCAAGCCCATCTCGATCGGCTTCAACTGCGCGCTGGGCGCCAAACAACTGCGCCAGTACATCGCGGAACTGGCCGGCACCGCCGACTGCTACGTCAATGCCCACCCCAACGCCGGTCTGCCCAACGAGTTCGGCGAATACGACGAATCGCCGGAAGAAATGGCCTCCGAACTCGAGGAATGGGCCAGGTCGGGTTTCCTGAACATCATCGGCGGCTGCTGCGGCACCACGCCCGCGCACATCGAGGCAATCGCCGGCGCGGTATCCAAGTACCCGCCACGCAAGAAGGTGGAACCCGATTTCGTGCTGCGCCTGTCGGGCCTGGAACCACTCAACATCCGCGAGGACTCACTGTTCGTGAATGTCGGCGAGCGCACCAACGTGACCGGCTCGGCCCGTTTCAAACGCCTCATCCTCGAGGAAAAGTACGACGAGGCGCTGGACGTCGCCCGCGAGCAGGTCGAGAACGGCGCCCAGATCATCGACATCAACATGGACGAAGGCATGCTCGACGGCGAGCAGGCCATGGTCACCTTCCTCAACCTGATCGCCAGCGAGCCCGACATCGCGCGCGTGCCCATCATGGTCGACTCCTCGAAATGGAACATCATCGAGGCGGGCCTGAAACGTATCCAGGGCAAGGGGGTGGTCAATTCCATCAGCATGAAGGAAGGCGAGGAAGCCTTTCTGCAACAGGCGCGCCTGTGCCGCAAGTATGGCGCCGCCGTTATCGTCATGGCCTTCGACGAGGTCGGCCAGGCCGACACCCGGGAGCGCAAGGTCGAGATCTGTACGCGCGCCTACCGGCTGCTGACCGGGCAGGTCGGCTTCCCGCCGGAGGACATCATCTTCGACCCCAACATCTTCGCGGTGGCCACCGGCATCCCCGAACACAACAACTATGGTGTCGACTTCATAGAGGCCACGCGCGAAATCAAGCAGACGCTGCCGCACGCCAAGGTGTCCGGCGGCGTCAGCAACGTGTCCTTTTCGTTCCGCGGCAACAACCCGGTGCGCGAGGCCATCCACGCGGTGTTCCTCTACCACGCCATCAAGGCCGGCATGGACATGGGCATCGTCAACGCCGGCCAGCTCGCCATCTACGACGACCTGCCGGAGGAACTGCGCGAGCGTGTCGAGGACGTGGTGCTCAACCGCCGCGACGACGCCACCGAGCGCCTGCTGGAGATCGCCGACAAGTACCGTGGCGACGGCGCTTCGACGGAAAAGAAGGAAGACCTCGAATGGCGAAGCTGGCCGGTGGTCAAGCGCCTGGAACATGCACTGGTGAAAGGCATCGACGCCTTCGTGGAAGAAGACACCGAGGAATGCCGGCAGCAGTACGAACGCCCCATACAGGTCATCGAGGGCCCCCTGATGGACGGCATGAACGTGGTCGGCGACCTGTTCGGCGAGGGCAAGATGTTCCTGCCGCAGGTGGTCAAGAGCGCGCGCGTGATGAAGAAGGCGGTCGCCTACCTGCTGCCCTACATCGAGGCGGAAAAAAAGGTGGACGACCGTGCCAAGGGCAAGATCCTGATGGCGACCGTCAAGGGCGACGTCCACGACATCGGCAAGAACATCGTCGGAGTGGTCCTGCAATGCAACAACTTCGAGGTGGTCGACCTCGGGGTGATGGTGCCCGCGCAGACCATTCTCGAAGCGGCGCGGGAACACAATGTCGACATCATCGGCCTGAGCGGGCTGATCACGCCCAGCCTCGACGAAATGGCTCACCTCGCAAAGGAGATGGAACGCGAGGGTTTCGACCTGCCGCTGATGATCGGCGGCGCCACCACCTCGCGCGTCCACACGGCGGTGAAGATCGAACCCGGCTACCACGGCCCGACCGTGTACGTGAAGGATGCCTCGCGCGCCGTGGGCGTGGCCCAGAATCTGGTCAGCGAGGAACACCGGGACAGCTATGTCGCGGAAATCAAGGCGGAGTATGACAAGGTGCGCGCCATGCACGCCGGCAAGCAGCGCAAGACCGACTGGCTGACCCTGAAACACGCGCGCGCCAACAAGACGCCCATCGACTGGGACAACTACACCCCGCCGGTGCCGAACACGCCGGGCATCACCGTCATAGAAGACTTCCCGCTGGAGGAGCTGCGCGACTACATCGACTGGACGCCCTTCTTCAAGACCTGGGAACTCGCCGGCAGCTACCCGAAGATCCTCGATGACGAGGTGGTTGGCTCGCACGCCCGCGAACTGTTCGCGGACGCCGGGAAAATGCTGCAACAGCTGATCGACGAGAAATGGCTGCGCGCCCGCGCCGTGTTCGGCCTGTTTCCCGCCAACCAGGTCGGCGACGACGATATCGAGGTCTACACCGACGATACGCGCCAGCAGGTGCTGACCACCCTGCACCAGCTCCGCCAGCAGAACCAGAAGCCGCCGGGCCGTCCCAACCAGTGCCTGGCGGATTTCATCGCGCCGAAGGATACGGGCCTGAAGGACTACATCGGCGCCTTTGCCGTCACTGCCGGCATCGGCATCGACGAACACGTGGCGCGCTTCGAGGCGGAACACGACGACTACCACTCGATCATGCTCAAGGCGCTCGCCGACCGCCTTGCCGAAGCCTTCGCCGAGCGCCTGCACGAGATGGTGCGCAAGGATTACTGGGGCTACGCCAGCGACGAGGCGTTGGACAACCAGGCGCTCATCAAGGAGCGTTACCAGGGCATTCGCCCCGCGCCAGGCTACCCGGCCTGCCCGGAACACACCGAGAAAGCCCTGCTGTGGAAACTGATCGATCCCGTGACCAACGCCGGCATCACGCTCACCGAGCACTTCGCCATGCTGCCGACGGCGGCGGTGTCGGGCTGGTATTTCAGTCACCCGGAATCGAAGTACTTCGGCCTCGGCAAGATCAACCGCGACCAGGTCGAGGACTACGCGCGCCGCAAGGGCATGAGCATCGAGGAAGCCGAGCGCTGGCTGGCCCCGAACCTGGGTTACGACCCGGACACCCTGGATGCCTCAGCCGCCACGGCCTGACCCGGCGCCCGTGGAGGAACAGAACCCCCCGTGGCAGCCCTGACCGCCAACCTGCCGGACGGCCGTCGACTTGGCTACGCGCACTACGGCGCACGGCACGGAACGACATTTTTCTATTTCCACGGGCTGCCGGGCTCGCGCCGCGAGGCGCGGCTGCTGCACGCCGCCGCCGAGGCGCGGGGGATACGAGTCGTGGCGGTCGACCGTCCGGGTTACGGACGCTCGGACCCGCTCCCGGGGCGCTCCCTGTACGACTGGCCCGACGACGTGGCGGCCCTGGCCGACGCACTCGGCCTGGCGCGTTTCGGGGTCATCGGTGTCTCCGGTGGCGGACCTTACGCGCTTGCCTGCGCGCATGCGCTGCCGGAACGAGTCATCGTCACGGGCGTGGTGTGCGGCCTCGGACCGGTGGCCGAACCGGCATTGCGACGTGCCATGCGCTGGCCGGCGCGACTGGTCTTCGCCCTGGCCGCCATCTACCCGCCCCTGCTGAACGCCCTGGCAGGTACACCGCTCGCGCAACTGGCGCATCGTCGGCCGGCGAGCCTGCTGCGCCTTGCCGCGCGTTTCAACGGCGGGCCCGACCGCGAGGTGTTGCTTCGCGAGGACGTGCTGGGCATCCTGTCCGACAGCCTGCGCGAGGCGTTTCTCCAGGGCCCCGCCGGTGCGGTTCAGGACACCCTGCTGTACCGCCGTCCCTGGGAATTCGACCCGGGCGCAATCACCGGGCGCGTCATCTTCTGGCACGGTGAAGCGGACAGAATCGTACCCTGCCTGCATAGCGCCTACCTGCAGGCGCGAATGCGGCAACCGGAACGGATCCTGGTACCGGACGAAGGACATTTCTCGCTGCCGATCCGGCACGCGCCGGCCATTCTTTCGCGACTCGCCGCCGACAACTGACGCGCGGCCCGCTTGATCTCCGGTCCTTCAGGCATTTCTGTCGGCAACTCATGTGCCCGGAGCGTTGCGGCGCATGAAAGCACAGTTGTTTGACGTAAATCAAATGCCCTGGCCCCACACCCGGCTAGAGTAGCCCCAACGCAAACAAGCCATTGGAGCACGCCCCATGGACAAACCGAAAATCTGCCGTATCCACGCCTTTCTCGTCAGCAACGTCGTCCTTGGCATGCTGGTCTTCGCGGTATCGGTGTATTTCATCATCGTCGGCGAATACGCCAACCTGCAGGAACGTACCGCAACCGAAGCAATTCTCAACCTGGTATCGCTGAGCAGTCTTGCCTGGGGCGCCATTGCGCTGATCGCCGCGCTGCTGGCCAAGCCGGTACTCTGCGCAACCCGGCAGGAATAGCCGCCCCGCCGGTCCCCTCTCCCGCTGCCCGGGCGAGCGCCCGGGCACTGCTTCAGCCAAACACGCTGCAGGACACGTCGCCGTCGCTCATGCCGGTGATCTCGCCCGCTTCATTGCCGTGGGTTCGATACCAGTCCTCGCACGCCTCGCGGGCCGATTCCAGGTCCCGGAACGTGAACAGGTAAAGGCCGTCGCGCGTCATCAAGGTCGCCTTGCCATCCGGCAGTTCGCGTATGTAGAAGTCCATCGCATCATCCTTTTCGTCTGTGAGCCCCATGGCCCTGGCAAGCAGCTTCGCCCATGGACGTGACCGGACTGTGACGTTTCGATGAACGGGCGATTACAGCTGACATCGACATGGACGCCCGTTCTTTCTCTGGCGTATACGAAAGGCCATCATCCGCGCCGCGCCATTGTACGCCTGCCCGCTGGCGGCTATGTTGAACCGGCGCGGCGTCATGCCGCAGCCGGTGACCAACAGAAAAACAAACACTGCAGGTGACGCCATGACACATCGACCCCTTTTCCTTCTGCTGGCGGCACTGGCCGGCCTCGCGTCGACCGGGGTGATCCCTTCGGCCCGGGCAACCGGCATCCTGCCGCCATCGTATCCGGACGCGGAACGGATCAATGCCGGGCGCCGCCTGTTCTTCGAGGAAACTTTCGACGGTAACGGCCGAACCTGCGGCACCTGCCACCCGGCCACCAACAATTTCACCCTGGACCCGGCCTATATCGCCACCCTGCCGGACGACGACCCCCTGTTCATCGCCGAGCGCCCTGAACCGAATCCGCTGTCACGGCACTTCGAAAATCCGGCGCTGATGCGGCAGCTCGCCCTGATCAAGGAGAACACCAACGGATTCGGCGCGCTGGAAACCGATTTCACCATGCGCAGCGTGCCGCACCTGCTGGCAATGCGCACCTCGCTGCTTGCGCCCACCAACGGCAACGACGGCACCACCCTGCCACCCGACCAGCGTACCGGCTGGAGTGGCGACGGCGCCCCCGTCGACCCCGACGGCCCGCTGTCACCGCGTGGCACGCTGCGCGACTTCACCCTGGGCGCCATCGTTCAACACCTGACCAGGACTCTGGACCGCAAGCCCGGCAAGGACTTCCGCCTGCCCACCGAAGAGGAACTCGACGCGATGGAGGCATTCATGCTGTCACTGGGACGACAGCACGAGTACGAGGATTTCCGTAGCCTGCGGATGAAGGATGCGCGCGCCGAGCGCGGCCGGCTGAACTACATGGGCGTTGGCGTATCCGGTACGCTGAACTGTAACGCCTGCCACTTCAACGGCGGCGCCAACACCGATCCCTCGTTCGACTTCCCGGCGGCCATCACACCGCCGGCGTTCGAATTGAGCAACCGTTCCTTTGCGCCGCGCGTCGAGGAACTGCTCGACCAGCCGGCCGACATCATCGACGCCTCGGGCAACCCCTTCGACGACGGCTTCGGGCACGGCACCAGCCTGTTCAACGTGCCAACCGTGATAGAGGCCGCCGACACCGGCCCCTTCTTCCACGCCAACCAGATCGACACGGTGGAAGGTCTGGTCGCTTTCTATTCATCGAAACGCCACCTGCGCAACGGCCAGGTACTGCCGCCCATCGTCGAGCTCAACGGCTCGCAGGTCGCCAATGTCGGTGCCTTTCTGCGAGTGCTGAACGCCGACGAAAACGTGCGCTCGGCCATTCAGCTCATCCGCCAGGCGGAGCTCGTGTTCCGCCGCCATGCCCGGCGCGTCAACCTGGAGATAGCGGTTTCCGAGATCGAGGACGCCATCCAGGTGCTGGAAGGCGGCAAGCTGCACTTCGCCGATGCCGTGCCGGCCCTGAAACGCGCACGGCGCCTGGCGGCCCGCCCGTTCACCATGTCGAAGGCGAAACGCCTGCTGCGGCGCATCCGCCCGATGCTGATCGAGCGCGCGGGACAAACCAGCGACGCCAGCCTGGACGGGCATCACCACTAGTTCAGTAGTGCGGCGGTTTTTCCTCCGCGGGCGGCGCGCCGTCCGCGGGCGCCAGCGCCCGCAACTGGAGTTCCAGCCGTTCGATCGTCTCGCTGTGCTCGCGCACACGCTGCTCCTGCCTGAGCAGTGCGCACGTCAGTTCCTCCAGCGCCGCCTCCTGTTCCGCCAGCCGGATTTCCAGCGCCTCGATACGCGCCCGTGAATCGTCTTCGCCCATGTGCGTTTTTCCGTCAATCGCCGGCAGATCGCGCGCGCGGCGCGCCGGCTTCGCTCATTGCCCGCTGTTTCCGCGCAGTTCCGCCAGGGCGTCGAGCAATTCCGCCCCGTGGCTGGCCGGTCGTACCTTGCGCCACACGCGCGCGATGCGTCCTCGCGGATCGATGATGAAGGTATGCCGTTTCGCGTAGCGGATCGGCCAGAACCCGCCCAGCGCACCCCAGGCGCGGGCCACCTCGCCGCCGGGATCGGCCAGCAGGGGAAACGGCAGGCGGTACCGGGACGCAAAATCGCGGTGACTGTCGACGTCGTCGAGACTGATGCCGAGTACCGACACGTCCAGCGCGCGAAACGCCGCGAACGCGTCGCGCAGGGAACAGGCTTCCTTCGTGCACCCGGGGGTGTCGTCCTTCGGGTAGAAGTAGACCACCAGCCAGCGGCCGCGGTAATCGTCCAGGCGGTGGATCTCGCCGTCCTGGTCGGGCAGCGCGAAGTCCGGCGCCGGGTCGCCGGCCTTCAGTGGCGCCGCGGAGACGAGGCCCGAAAACAACATCAGGGCTGCGCTCCACAGGCACATGCGGTAGGGTACGGGCATGTCTTCACTCCGTTGGCATCCTCGTGGCTGCACCGCTGGTTGCGTGGCCGGTGTCAGCGCCCAACAATAGCGCCCTGCCCCGGGAAAAGGAACCTCGACATGCCTGAATCCATCGGTCCCGCCCTGAGACGGCGCTGGCGGCAACTGGGCCGCCTGCCCGCCGGACGCTGGCTGTTCAGCCGCCTGCTCGGCCGCATGGCCCCCTACACCGGCTCCATCAAGGCGCAGGTGGAAACGCTCGAACCCGGATACTGCCGGGTACGGCTGAGCGACCGGCGCGGCGTGCGCAACCACCTGAACAGCGTGCACGCCATTGCGCTGTGCAACCTCGGCGAAATGGCCACCGGCCTGGCGCTGATGAACAGCCTGCCCGCGGGCGCCCGCGGCATCCTGGTTGCGCTGTGCGCCGAATACCACCACAAGGCGCGTGGCCCCCTGGTGGCCGACTGCCGTTGCGACATTCCACCCGACGACTCGGAACGCCGTTGCGAGGTCGTGGCGGCAATCCGCAACGCGAACGGGGAGACGGTCGCCACGGTGACCGCCACCTGGCTGATCGGACCGGAACCGGCGCGGGAGACCCATGGAGACTGAATTCACGCGTGCCCTCGGCATCGAGGTGCCGCTGATCTGCGGCGCCATGTACCCCTGCTCCAACCCGGAACTGGTTGCGGCGGTGTCGGAGGCCGGCGGCATCGGCATCGTCCAGCCGCTCAGCCTGAGCTACGTGCACGGCTACGAGTTCCGCGAGGGCCTGCGTTACATTCGCGGCCTCACCCGCAAACCGGTGGGCGTCAACCTGATCATCGAGAGCAGTTCCGCGCGTTACCTGAAGCGCGTCTACACCTGGCTGGATATCGCCCTGGAGGAAGGCATCGGGTTTTTCGTGACCGCGCTCGGCAAGCCCGACCGGGTAGTGGAACGTACCGCGCCGGCCGGCGCCCTGGTCTACCACGACGTCACCGAACGGCGCTGGGCGGAAAAGGCCCGGGACGCCGGTGTCGACGGTTTCATCTGCGTCAACAACCGCGCCGGCGGGCACGCCGGCACCCTGACGCCGGAGCAGTTGCTGGACGACATTGGCCCGCTGGGCAAGCCGATGATCTGCGCCGGCGGCATCGGCCGCCCCGCGCAGTTCGCCGAGGTCCTGCGCATGGGCTACGCTGGCGCACAACTTGGCACACGTTTCATCGCCAGCGAGGAATGCATGGTGCACGACGATTACAAACGCGCCATCCTGCAGGCCCGCAAGGACGATATCGTGCTGACCGACAAGATCTCCGGCGTGCCGGTATCTGTGATACGCACCCCCTACGTGGAGCGTATCGGCACCCGTGCCGGCCCGCTGGCGCGGCGCCTGTTGCGGCACCCCAAGACACGCCACTGGATGCGCCTGCTGTACAGCCTGAAGGCCGTTCGCTCACTCAAGCACGCCTCGCTGGAAGGCATCGGCTACAAGGACTTTTTCCAGGCCGGCAAGAGCGTCGAGGGCATCACCCGCATCCAGCCCGCGCGCGAAATCGTCGCCGAATTTGCGCGCGCCGCCGACGCCCCGGGCGACGGCTAGGGGGAGCCGGCCAGCCAGATCAGTCGGCGGCGAAGATGCGGCGCAAGAACGCCAGCGTTTGCTGCCAGGAATCCCGATCGGCGTGGGCGTCGTATTTCAACGGCATGCCATACTGTTTGCCCAGCCGGTCGGCATCCGGGTTGGTGAAGCTGTGCATGACACCGGGATAGCTGACCAGGGTGTAACGCGCGCCGGCGGCCTTCATTTCCGCCTCGAACGCCTGCACCGTTTGCGGCGGCGCGAACGGATCGTCCGCGCCGGTGAACACCAGCACCTCGGCACGAATGCTGCCGGGAGACGCCGGTGTATCGGTGCCCAGGCTGCCGTGAAAACTGACCACCCCGTCCAGATCCAGACCGGCGCGCGCCATGTTGAGCACCACGCCGCCACCGAAACAATAGCCAATGGCGGCGATGCGTTCCGGATCGGTCTGCGGACGCGCCTTCAGCAGTTTCAGCGCTGCCTCGAAGCGCCGCCGCGCCGCGCCCTTCTCGGCCAGCACCGCCTGCATGAATTTCTTCGCGTCGTCCGGATGCTCGGTAACCTTGCCGTCGCCATACATGTCCAGCGCCAGGCCGACGTAGCCCGCTTCCGCCAGTTGCCGGGCGCGACGCC
The DNA here is from genome assembly GCA_015494295.1 of Gammaproteobacteria bacterium. Classification (GTDB taxonomy): domain Bacteria; phylum Pseudomonadota; class Gammaproteobacteria; order DSM-19610; family DSM-19610; genus Thiogranum. The sequence continues at coordinate 33,118 of WGBO01000043.1, forward strand.
GCGCATAATCGTTGTGCCCCCACCATTCGTGCACCACCAGCACGCCGGGACGCTTGCCCGCCATGCCGTCGTCCCAGGCAACGTAAGCGGTAAAATGGTGCCCATCGACGACATAGTCCAGGGTTTCGGTACGAATCCCCGCCATGGCGGACAACGACAACGCCAGTCCGCCCAGTAGACACATGATTCTGTTCACGGTGAATCTCCCTTGTCTGTGTAATGTATGACGCGTTCCCGCGCGCTTCCCGCGGCCGGTAAATACCTTCCTCCCCGTTTCGGGATGGGTGGCAGAAAATCGGCGCTTTGACGTTCATACCGTTTTCATTTGCCTGTTTCAAGTGCATGCCATTAGAATTGATCCCGGTTGCGGGGTGTTGGTTGTGAAGGCACTGCGTATTTTCTGAATGATCCAGCAGAGGTTAGAGTAAATGGCTACAGGCACGGTCAAGTGGTTCAACGAGTCGAAAGGCTTCGGCTTTATCGCACCTTCCGATGGCAGCGCAGATGTATTCGTGCATTTTTCATCGATTCAGGGAGAGGGTTTCAAGACACTGGCGGAAGGCCAGACGGTGACGTTCGATACCGAGCAGGGTCCCAAGGGCCTGCAGGCGACGAACGTGACCGCCCAGGGCTGACAAGCCGAACAAGAAACAAAAACGGCCCGTTATGCCCCCGGTTGGCCACCAGGCGCCGGGGGCGGGTTTTTCTCAGCACGGCATGACATCGCCGTGCACGCCACAGCGCTGCAGTTCCCTCAGAATTGCCATCGGCGTGATGCGCGTTTCCTCGTACTCGACCAGCATGTCGTGCGGCAGCCGCGCATTCACCTCCACGTCGCTCACCGCCTCCATGTGTTGCAGGTCTTCCTTCAACGCTGTCAGTTCACGTTCATCCAGTGTTTCATCGATGTGAATGTAGATCGTGTGCATGGTGCTACCTCCCTTTGACAAGACAAGCAGGGGTTCGGGACACGTGCATCCAACTATGACTGTAGCCGCCTTTGGGCAAACGTCCAGCGACTGGCGGGCACGGTTGCCGGCCGGCGACAGGACGAACCCCGAAAAATCAGTCGCCTGCGGCAACCCGCCGCCCCGGTGTCGCTGCAGCCCTACAGGCGGCATCCAGCCCCCATATTACCTATCACATTAGATAGTTTTTTCTACCATATGTTTATTAACGATATTTCATTGTTTATTTGTGGTTGGCACACGGCTTGCTCCAGGGCGGTTGAACATCAACCCAAGAGGAGCAGAAACATGAAGAAAATGATGATTGTGGCCGGTCTCGGCCTGTGCGCGCCGTTCCTGGCCCATGCCGGCAATGCCGCGCTGGCCAGCGAGGAGGCCACCGCCCCGGCCTTCGAGCAGGTCGACACCAACCGCGACGGCGCCATCAGCCGCGAGGAAGCCAGCGCCTTCTCGGCGCTCGAAACCGGATTCGAACGCGTCGACGCCAACCGTGACGGCAAGCTTGACGCCGAGGAATTCAAGCGCTCCCGTCAGGAAGGCAAGGCCGGGAAGTAGCCCAGGCGCGCCGGCCCGGGCAATCCGGGCCGGTCTGCCCTATCCGCCGAACCAGAAGTCGGCATCCTTCTCCAGGAATTCGTAGTACGGCATATAATGGGAGCCGTCGCAGGAGAAGGTCAGGCTGACCAGCCCGTTGAAGATATTGATCGACGCCGAACGCAGGTAGATGGTGTCGTCGGCAAACCTCAGGGCCTTCAGGCCACGCAGTATGGAACCGATGCAATCGGCCGGGATCTCGGCGTCCTCCGGATAGGGGCGGCGCGGGTAGGCCAGACAGATATCGGGGTCGGACAGGGCATCGCTCTGCAGCATGCGGTAGCGGTAGGGATCGTCCACCACCCACACCGTCACCCGGCTGCTGGAAAAGTGGATCACTCCCTGGAACATGCCCCGTTCCACGATCAATTCCTCGAGTATCGACATGGCCTGATCGATATGGGTATCGAAGGCGCTGTCCACGCGCGTCTGCTGGAATACCGTGCCGCGGATCGCGGGGTCGCCCTTGATCTGCTGCCATTCGCCCCGCTCCACGTAGAGCGAACCTTCCGTGGGCAGGTCGCGCAGGTCGAAGTCCGCTCCCAGGTAGCCCACCGGCTCGCCGTCGCGGTACAGGGTTTGCAGGGCGGTGATCGAGGGGCGGTGCGCCGACAGCGAGATATAGGCTTCGGACAGCACGAAGTCACGATCCGGACGCGCCTCCTTCATGTAGGGCCGCGGCGAGCGATCGCGACCGAAATGTTCCGGCATGCGGCCGTTGCGCCCGACGTTGTCGGAAACCTGGATACCCTTGAGGTCGGTCACGTACAGGTAGGTGCAATACGGCACGCTGTCAAACTGCTCCAGCAGCACCTGTGTCAGGGCCTCGCGGTCCGGCCACGCTTTCTGGCACTTCACCGCCACCTTGCGCAGGGGGTTGAGCAGCAGTTCGAACAGGGAAGAGCGCTGCTTGCGAATGCTCTCTTTCCAGGACGAAACGTCGGTCATCAGGTTTCCAGCAGGCGCGGGATCAACTCGACGAAGTTGCACGGACGGGTGCGGTAATCGAGTTGCGGTTCGAGCAGCTTGTCCCAGGCGGTGCGGCAGGCGCCGCTGGAACCCGGCACGCAGAACACCAGGGTACCGTTGGCGACCCCGCCGAGCGCGCGCGACTGGATGGTGGAGGTGCCGATTTCCTCCCAGGACAGCATGCGGAAGATCTCGCCGAAGCCGTCCAGTGTCTTGTCGAGCAGGATGCCGATGGCCTCCGGTGTGCCGTCACGGCCGGTGATGCCGGTGCCGCCGGTGGAGATCACCACGTCCACGCCGGGGTCGGCGATCCAGCCCGACACCACCGCGCGCAGCGCGTAGATGTCGTCTGACACGATGCGCTTGTCGGCAAGCTGGTGGCCGGCGGCCGTCAGGCGATCCACCAGCGTCTTGCCCGAGGTATCGTTTTCCTCGCTGCGGGTGTCCGAAACGGTGAGTATGGCAATGTTGAGTGGCTTGAAAACCCGGTCTTTCGACATGGATGCTCCCGCTGGAGTTGGATGAAATTCTTCTAATATTCTAATGAATCCGCGCCGCGGATAAAATGACCTTTCCGTGAATACCGGGCGCCCGCCGGGTACGCCGGGGTACCGGTATGGTAACCGCTCTATGCTAGAATGTGCCGCTTAAACTTTTTGATATTCAAATAAATTACATGGCTTACGCGCTAACGGTCGAAAACCTGAGAAAAGTCTACGCCAACGGCTTCGAGGCGCTGAAGGGCGTGAGCCTGTCGGTCGAGGAAGGCGATTTCTATGCCCTGCTCGGCTCCAACGGCGCCGGCAAATCCACGACCATCGGCATTATCAGCTCACTGGTGACCAAGACCGCCGGCAGCGTGAAGGTGTTCGGACACGATATCGACCAGGATTTCGCCGCCGCCAAGCGCCTGATCGGGCTGGTGCCGCAGGAATTCAATTTCAACGTGTTCGAACCGGTGGAGGAAATACTGGTCAACCAGGCCGGTTATTTCGGCATTCCGCGCCGCACCGGTTTTGAACGCGCCGAGCAGTACCTCAAGCAACTCGGCCTGTGGGACAAGCGGCGCTGCCAGGCGCGCGAACTGTCCGGCGGCATGAAACGCCGCCTGATGATCGCGCGCGCGCTGGTGCACCGCCCGCGCCTGCTGATCCTGGACGAACCCACCGCCGGGGTGGATATCGAAATCCGGCGTTCGATGTGGACCTACCTGCACGAACTCAACGCCGCCGGCACCACCATCATTCTCACCACGCACTACCTGGAAGAAGCCGAGAACCTGTGCCGCAATATCGCCATTATCGACAAGGGCTGCGTGGTGGAGCAGGCCAGCATGAAACACTTGCTGACCAAGCTTGATTGCGAGATTTTCGTCCTCGACCTCAGGGAGCCGCTGAAGAGCCTGCCCCCCACCCTGCCGGACTGTCTGCAGCAGATCGATGAAACCACCCTGGAAGCGGTGATCTCGCGCGACGACAGTATCAACTTCCTGTTCAAGGCGCTCAGCGAACACGGCATCGAGGTGCTGAGCATGCGCAACAAGACCAACCGCCTGGAACAGCTTTTCATCAACATGACGAGACGGAACGCCGCGGCATGACCCTGAAGGAACAGTACATCGCCTTCGAGACCATTCTGATCAAGGAGATCCTGCGCTTTGCGCGCATCTGGGTTCAGACCATCGTGCCGCCGGTGATCACCATGTCACTGTACTTCGTGATCTTCGGCAACCTGATCGGTTCGCAGATCGGCGACATGGACGGTTTTCGCTATATCGACTACATCGTGCCGGGCCTGATCATGATGGCGGTAATCAACAACTCCTACGCCAACGTGGTGTCGTCGTTCTATGGCTGCAAGTTCCACCACCATATCGAGGAGATGCTGGTATCACCGCTGCCGAACTACCTCATCATCCTGGGTTTCGTCACCGGCGGCATCGCGCGCGGCCTGTCCGTGGGACTGGCGGTGACGCTGGTATCCATGCTGTTCACGGATCTGCAGGTAACCAACCTGGCGGTAGTGATCACGATCGTGGTGCTTACCTCGGCGGTCTTCGCCCTGGCGGGCCTGATCAACGGTGTCTACGCGAAAAGTTTCGATGACATCTCGATCGTCCCGACTTTCGTGCTGACGCCTTTGACCTACCTGGGCGGCGTGTTCTACACCATCAGCATGCTGCCCGATTTCTGGCAGGGGGTATCCCGGCTCAACCCCATCCTGTACATGGTGAACGCCTTTCGCTATGGCTTCCTGGGGGTGTCGGACATCGGGCTGGGTCCGTCCTACGCCATCATCGGCATCTTCATCGTAGGCCTGTACGGCTACGCGATGTACCTGCTAAACACCGGGTACGGCATCCGCCGCTGAGATTCAGGCGTCGTCGAGCCAGCCCTGCAGGGCCTCGATGATGGCGCGCGCCTGGTCCGGACTGGAGATGTTGAACTTGGACTTCTGCTGGTACTGTCCGTTGCGCTTCTGGTAACGACGAATGGTGTACTTGTCCTTGCTGTATTCTTCCTTGCGCCGGTCCCAGTCCTGGTAACGGTAGATGATCGTGGACCAGGCGCCCTTGGTCAGCACCTTCTTGTCCAGCTCCTTGACGGTTACCAGGCCGTCTTCCTCGTACTGGACTGTCAGTTCGTCGATTTCCGATGACATATCTCACCCCTCTTGAAGAAAAAACGATGCGTCCCGGACCGGCGACACCCGCAGGCGTCCCTCGCGGACCGTGATCACGCGCTGCCCGTCACGTAGCGCAAGCAATTCATTGCCGGCCATCTCGCGGCGCCAGCCTTTCAATATAGCGATGTTTTCCTCGCCCTGCACCAGCGCGACCAGGTCCTTGCGGCTGGCCAGCGATGCGGCGTTGATCCGGTACTCGCCGGCCAGCATGCGCAGGCGCGCCTGCAACAGATCGGCCAGTGCCTCCTCGGCGGCGGAGGGTTTGTCACGGCGCTTCGAGGGCGGCAGCGGCTCCGGTTCGCGCTGCAGGCCTTCCCGGACCCGTTCCAGGATCTGCCGTCCGTAACGCTCGCGGGTCTTCACCGGCAGGCTGCGTATCTTCTCCAGGCGCGCCATGCTGTCCGGCGCCATGCGGGCGATATCCAGCAAGGCATCATCCTTGAGCACCCAGTTGCGTGGAAGGTTGCGCTCCTGCGCCAGTCGTTCGCGCCAGTTCGCCAGCAACTGGGCGATCGACAGCGCCTTCGGCCGCAAGCGATCGAGGCCCCGGATACGCCGCCATGCCTGATCGGGCGCGTGGCGGTAGCGGTCCGGCTGTTCCAGCGCATCGAACTCGGCCTGCAGCCAGCCGAGCCGGCCCTGGCTGTCCAGCGTGTCGCGCATGTTCGGATAGATCTCGGCCAGGTAACGCACATCGTCGGCGGCATAGGCGAGCTGCGCCTGCTCCAGCGGCCGGTGCGACCAGTCGGTGCGGGTCTGGGTCTTGTCCAGGCTCACGCCCAGCATTTCCCGCACGAAGTTGCCGTAGCCCATCTGTTCGGGAAGGCCCAGCAGCGGCGCAGCCACCTGGGTATCGAACACCGGTCCGGGCACCGCGCCGGTCAGCTGGACGAAGATCTCCAGGTCCTGGGAGCAGGCGTGCAGCACCTTGGTCAGCGAGCGGTCTTCCAGCAAGGCGAACAGGGGCGAGAGTTCGTCGATGGCGAGCGGATCGATACAGGCGATATAACCCGGCACCGCCAGCTGGACCAGGCACAGTCTGGGATAGAAGGTTTTTTCGCGGATGAACTCGGTATCGAGCGCAACCCAGTCGGCGCCCTTTATGCGTTCACAGCAGGCTTGCAGCGCCTCGGCGCTGTCGATGAAATCAAACGCGGTATCCGCCAAGGGGGCCGCCTAGTTGACCGGAAGCTTCGCGCGCAGTTCGTCACGATCGAACCACCACTTGTCTTCCACCATCGCGTCGACGATCACCGCCAGGCGCTTGAGCAGTTCCGGGATGTCATTGAGTTGCAGCATCTCGATCCACATGTCCAGCATCTCCTGATCCTCGATACCGCGGTGGCGCTTGGCGACCCGGGCAATCATCTGCGTGGTCAGAAAGGTCAGGCTCTCCTTTTCCTCGCCCTCGGTGCGCAATCCGGCGATGTAGTGCGCCACCATGGCCGCGACCGCGGCACCGTCCGACTCGGGCGGTGTTTCGTCGATCACCGCGTTGAGCAGCGTGACCGTGCTCTGCGCCCGCACCGGGTAGGTAACCGCCAACCAGATACCCATGCCCAGCGCGGCAATGGAATCCGGGTGCCCGCACTGGTAGAGGATGTCCGCCGTTTCCACCGCTTCCTGCCATTTCTCGTAGTTCACGAACACCTGGAATGCCTCGCGCGCGTGCATCCAGGCATCGTCGCCCTGTCCCAGGCCAAGCAGCGGTTCCGCCACATCGAGCAGGGTGAGCGCGCACTCGACCGGGTCGGCATCCTCCGGCATGGTTTTCAGGCGCTTGCGCGCTTTCGCCAGCACCTCGCGCAATTCACGGATGGATTCTTCCTGATCAATAGCCTTGATCGGCGAAACGACGTTGTCGGCTTGTGTATCTGTCATAAGGGCTTCCGGTTTAGATGTCCTGCGCACGTGCACGTGGGCGCATTATACGAACCCCGCGGGCCGGCAGGTAGTTCCCGCCCTAGCCTGGGGGTTTATCCGTCACCCCGGCGGTTTCGTCGAGATCGCGGCGGATAAGGCCGCTCTTGAGAGGGTTTTGCGCGTCCGGTGCGACGATCGCGCCCTCGCCCTGCGGTACAGGTGCCGGCGGATAAGTTTCTCCGGGCATGGACATGTCGCGCACCATGCGATCGCGTTGTGTGAGCGTCATGCCGGCAAGCGCCAGCAACAACAACAGCAGTACCAGCGCGCCGCCCACGTAATTGACCTTTCGACTTCCCCCCTCCGTGTTCCGTGCTTCATCCGGCACGCCATCCGGCGCCCCCGCGGTGACAGAGTCGTCATCCGGGCGCAATTGCGGTTCAGCCGCGTCCTCCTGCTCCCCGCCTCCCTCCGCAGGCGCCAGTGAAGCTTCGCTGCCGCCCTCGCCGTCCGCGTGACCGCCGTCCTCCGGCTCGGGTGCGACTTCCAGGAAACCATCCTGTTCCGCAAGCCCGGCGGGGCGCTTACCGGCCTCGACGTTGAAGATAAGCAGTTCCGTTTCCAGTTCGCGGATAACGGCCTCCATGTCCTCGCGCACCAGGTCGTGCCTGCCTTCCGTGAAACCGTGTAGCAACAGGCGCCCCATGATCAGGTTGATCTTGCGCGGAATGCCGCCGCTGTAGTGGTGTACCAGCGCAAGCACGCTATTGGCAATCCGCGGATTGTTCTTCCACCCGGCCGCCAGCAGACGGTGCCGGACATAGGCCGTCACTTCCTCCGCCGACAGGGGGTCGAGATGGGAGGAAGCCACGATCCGCTGCCGGAGCTGGTCGAGTTGCGGCGACCTGACCAGTTCACGCAACTCGTCCTGTCCGATGAGGAAGGTCTGCAACACCGGGCAGCCGTCGACCACGATGTTCGACAACTGGCGCAGCTCCTCGATCGCGTCCAGGGTCAGTCCCTGGGCCTCGTCGACCAGCAGGATGGCGCGACGCCCTTCATCGTGGTTGTCGCGGAGAAAACGTTCAATGCGCAGCAGCAGACTCGACTTGCTGGCATCCCGGTATTCCAGCCCGAAGGCCGAAGCCACCATCTGCAACAGATCATGGGATTCGAGCTGCGTCGTCACCAGGGTTGCGGTGACCACCTTGTCACGGTTGAGGCCCGAGAGTATCTCCGCAATCAGGGTGGTCTTGCCGGTCCCCGGCTTGCCGGTCACCATGACGAAACCTTCCTCGCGGTAAGCCGCGAACTTCAGGTAACTGAGCGCCTTGCGGTAACTCCCGTGCGGGTAGGCAAAAGTGTGATCGGCGCTGAGGCGAAACGGGTCACGTTCCAGTCCGTAGAAACTCTCGTAGAGGTCGACCATCTGAGGTCTCAGCCGCCCGTCCCGTCGATCCGGTGCAGCAGTTGCTGCAACTTGAAGAAGCAGGCAACCACCACCAGCGCCGTCCCCGCCACAAACAGCGACACGGACTGGAAACCGAACAGCGTATAGGCGCCGCCAAGACGGGCGATGGCGGCAAGCAGCGCGAGTATCATCCCCGCGAGCGCAAGCGCGTTGGCCACGGGGCCGTAGAATCTGTCCATCGATCACCTCCGTTCGGGTTCATGGCGTTCCGGGCCGTCAGGCTTCCCCGGAGGGTGCCCGCAGGGATTTCCTGAGCAGGTGCGGAACCAGAAGATACAGGGGCATGCGCAGGTAATGACCCCGTACGTATAACATCCACCTGGCAATTCCGGCCAGGTGGTCGGAACAACTGGGGTGGTGGGCGATAACGGCCCGGTCGAACAATGGCATCAGCCAGCGACGCGGCAAACCGCCCGCCGGCCGGCCATCGAGTCGCTCGACCAGCTGCCCGGGCACCGGTGTCCCGAGCAGCTTGCGCAGGTAATGAATCGTGTAATACAGCGGCCCGTCCAGCTCCAGTTCAATCGACCGTTCGAGCAGGACATCCCAGAATTCCTCCTGGCAGGCAAAATAACGCACGAGTTGGTCCATGTCTACAAGGTCGCGGAGCGCGTTGCTGTATTCCCCGTCGAGAAACAGGTGGGCCGCACTGTGCAAGACCATGTCCGCCGGCGACAACACGCGCAGGCGCTCGTCCTCGTCGACGGCTCGGGTGCTCGTCATCAGCTTGTCCGGGTCCGGGTGCAGGCGCATGGTGCGCGGCACGATAGCGTGGTGCACGTCGATGACCGTGCGCCGCTGGTTATGGCGTAGCGGCGGGATTTCATGCATCCATTTGCGGTAGTACTTCTGGTCGTAGGCATCCTGCTTCTCGCTGAACCAGCCATGCAGGAACAGCGCCTGCTCGACTTCCGCCAGACGGGCTCGCGGCACCAGAATATCGACATCTGAAAAACGCCTGCCATGTGCCGCGGGCAGAGCCGCGGCGACGTAGGCGGCGCCCTTGAGCAGGACGAGGGGCACGTCGATGGCATCGAGCGCCTGGCGAATGCAGCCAATTTCCCATTCGACCACTCTTTTCTGCTGGTCCGCCAGCGCACACTCGGATTCGAGGTGAACGCGAACGCGGGCCGGCACGGACTGGAGACGACCCTGGTCTCGCAGCATCACGGCAAAGCGCGACAACAGGTTGGCGCGCCGTGCCTGACGGATGAACAGATCCCAGTCGGACAGGTCCATCGACAACAGCAGCCCCGGGTCGGCAAGCGCGCGCAGGATGGAATCGCAGCCCCCGTTCACGATGCCGACACCTCGAGCTTGTCGAGGCGCTCCAGCGCCTCGTCGAGACTGGAATACTCAAGCGAATAGCAGCCGGAATCGTCCACCAGGCGACTCAGGCATTCAAATGCGGGACGCCCCAGCACCGTGAAGTTGAATGCGTTCCCGACCAGCCGGGAAAGCGTGGCAGCGCGGCTGAACGGTTCGAGCGCCAGCGCGCTCCCTTCACGATAGCGGGGAAACAGGACCCAGCCGGGCATGGCCATCAACTGCTGGCTGGCGACACTGTCCCCGGGGGGCTTCATGTGCGCGACCGTTCCCTTGGCCGTGTCCAGTGCTTCCTGCCCGATGGCGATGTCGGGATAGCGGGTGCGGATCACATCGATCGACGCGTTCTTCAGGCCAACCGGACGAGGCAGGGGCAACAACTGTCCGGAATCCGGGGAAATGATTGCCAGTTCATCGGACAACAGCCGCCAGCCGCTGGCCACCAGCGCGGCGCACAGCGTGCTCTTTCCCGCTCCCGGCGGGGCCGGCATGATCAACGCCCTGCCACCCTTTTCGACTACCGCGGCGTGCAACACCAGGTACTTGTGCGCATGATTGACCACGCACCAGTTCATGCCCCATTCAAACATCGCAAATGCCTGTTCGAGCGGCAGGGGCTTGAAAGGCGTCCAGCCGTCGAACAGGAAATTGACCTGCGGCCTGAACCAGCGGCGCAGACCGGCCGGCCGTGTCAGCGCGACATGAAAATCGGCGAAAGGCGCATTGTCGTGAACCGGGAAGCCGGCATACAGCAATGCAATACCGGCTTGCACCGATTCGATGGAAGTCTGTATACGGGAAATGAAAGGTCCGGTCTCGAGGAACAGGCAACCTTGCCGCAGGCGTCTCGCGAGGTCGGCATCGTCGAGATCGGAAACATTCACGATGGCGCGACCCGGGCAATACCCAGCGTTTTGAGTCTGGTCAGCAATTGCTCGATACCGTCGCGGGCTTCATCGTCGACCGGCAGATCGAGTTTCGAGGCGGTGCGTTCGGTCAGTGTCTCGCTGTCCGCGGGCGCCTCGAGTAACTGGCGGATTGCGGTTGCGGCGAACAGGTTCAGGTGGTGGATATTGCCGGAGTTCTCGTGGAAAAGCACAACCTCGCCATCCCACTCTCTCCAGTGCAGACGAGCATCACTGGCAACACACCACACTGTTTTCCGCATGCCGGACAAGAGTTGTCAGTGTGTCTAGTGATAGGTGCCTTCGAAGAATTCCTTCACTTCCATGGCATCCATGCTGAGGCCCGTGGAAGGATCGGTATACATGCCCACGGTCAGAACCTGGCGAACGATGTCGATGACGGTATCCACTTCCATGGGATAGTGCAGCCGGATACGGTGCTCGGCATTGAGATAGGCCGCGACGGCATGGGCGCCGAACCGGTAGCGATCCTCATTGCCCCTGAAATGAAGCACCTGCTTGAGCGTGGTATCGGGTTCCCAGGGAACACCCCGGCCATCCACCCAGACGCCACCGAAAACCCGCGAGAAGCGCACGTCCTCGAACTGCTTCGGGAAACTGTGTTTCCAGTACCCCGGACTCAGGCCGTTACAGGACCGGTCATGATCGTCGCCGTGGTCGGAAAGGTTTCCGGACAGGAAACCGGACGGTGTACAGAAATTGCCCCCCATTGCCGGGCGGCTGGTGACCGTGAGAATCACGGGGACACTCGCCGCGGCGCTTTTGATCAGAAATTTACGCCGCGCCGGCTGCGGCGAGTGCTTGTCACCCATCAGTTCAGTATTTTTATCCATGTCGTTTGCCATTATCGTTATCTCTGCGTTCCTGGCATTCTTTGCGCCTTGTTAGCTACGGTCGAAACCCGCGAAACCACCCTCTAGCGCTTGATAAGGAGTATAGTCCTTATTCCCTGAATGGGAAAGCATTTGTACTCAATGCTTGATTATTTTTATGTAAACTTTTCCGACAAGGTTGGGTGATATATTGAAATCTGATTTGATTAATCATTCTAAACCCTCTATTTTTAAAGATATTTTATTGATGCGGGAAGCAGGGGAAAACTGTCCAGGAAGCGCCTTTCCCGAATCAAAACTTGTAAAGATAATAGTCACTTAACACAAACTTCAACGTACGGTTCCAACCCGATGCCCGACCTGCTACACCAGTTGATCGAACGTTCCGCGCAACGCCATGGAGAACGCGAGGCGTTGCGCCACAAGACGAATACCCTGTCCTACGCGGAGCTGCTCGACGGCGTCCAGGCCGCCAGCCACGGGTTGCGCGGGCTGGGGTTGGGCGCGGGCGACCGCGTGGCGGTCTACCTGCCCAAGCTGCCGGAAACGGTTATTGCCATGTTTGCCACCTCGATGGCCGGTGGCGCCATTGTGCCCGTCAACCCGCTACTGAAAGCCGAGCAGGTCGGTCACATCCTGCGCGACAGCGGCGCCAGGCTGCTGGTGACCTCGGGCGACCGCCTGCGCCTGCTGGCGCCGGAACTCGGCGACTGCCCGGAACTGGCTTCCGTCATACTTATCGATGCCGACTTGCCGGATGTCGACGGGCCAACGCCAGCCTGCATCGACTGGCCGACGTTCCTCCAGTCCCCGCCGGCGCAACCGCACCGGGTCATCGACGCCGACGTGGCGGCAATCCTGTATACCTCGGGCAGTACCGGCAAGCCAAAAGGCGTTGTGCTGTCTCACCGCAATATGGTGGCCGGCGCGGAGAGTGTCGCCACATACCTGGAAAACACCTCCGGTGACCGTATCCTGGCGGTACTGCCGTTCAGCTTCGATTATGGCTTCAGCCAGTTGACGACGGCTTTCCTGCGCGGCGCCTGCGTCGTGCTGATGGACTATCTTCTTCCGCGCGATGTTATCCGGGCCGTGGCCAGGGAAGGCATTACGGGGCTGGCAGCGGTACCCCCCCTGTGGAACCAGCTTGCCGGTCTCGAATGGCCGCCCGAAGTCAATGACACACTGCGCTACATGACCAATTCCGGCGGCGCCATGCCGCGGGAAACCCTGAATGCGCTGCGCAAGGCCGTTCCCGCCAGCAAGTTCTACCTGATGTACGGGCTTACCGAGGCCTTCCGCTCCACCTACCTGCCGCCGGAGCAGATCGACAAGCGCCCGGACTCGATGGGCAAGGCCATTCCGAATGCCGAAATCCTGGTCGTAAAGGAAAACGGCGAGTTGTGCGGACCCGGCGAAACAGGGGAACTGGTACACCGCGGCGTCCATGTCGCGCTGGGCTACTGGAACGACCCGGAACGAACCGCGGAACGGTTCCGGCCCGCGCCGGGACAACACCAGGCGCTGCCGCGCCCCGAAATCGCGGTATGGTCAGGCGACACCGTGCGCCTGGACGAGGAAGGCTACCTGTACTTCGTCGGACGCAAGGACGACATGATCAAGACCTCCGGCTACCGCGTCAGTCCGACCGAAGTGGAAGACGTCATCTACGCCGGCGAAGATGTCGAACAAGCCGCGGCGCTTGGCATCCCCCACCCGGTACTGGGACAGGCCATCGTGGTCGCGGTTGCCGGTCGCAACGGCTGCCGTGTCGACATCGAGGCGCTGATGGGGGCCTGTCGCCAGCATCTGCCGGCGTTCATGGTGCCGCATGAGATCAGGGTATTCGACAGCCTGCCGAAGAATCCCAATGGCAAAATAGACCGCAAACGACTGGCCAACCAGATGCACAACCTGTTCGGAAACCCAGCAGAATGACAAAACAAGCACCCAGACATATCGACCAGACCAGCTTCCCGGTAATCGACAACTGCCTGCATGTCGGTGGCATGCCACTCACCCGGCTGGCCCGGCGCGTCGGATCGACCCCGTTCTATGCCTACGACCGCGCGGTACTGACGAAACGGGTGGCCGGCCTGCGCGCCATATTGCCCGCGGACCTCAAGCTGCACTACGCAATCAAGGCCAATCCCATGCCGGCGCTGGTGCAGCATATGGCCGGCCTGGTCGACGGCTTCGATGTCGCCTCCGGCCTGGAAATGCGCGTCGCGCTCGACACCCCCATGCCCGCCACCGAGATCAGCATCGCCGGCCCCGGAAAGTCCGAACAGGAACTGGCCGCGGCCATCGCCGCCGGCGTGGTGATCAACATCGAGTCCGAAACCGAAATGCGCCGCATCGCGCGGCTCGCTGAACAGGTTCAGGAACGGCCGCGTGTCGCGGTCCGCGTCAATCCGGACTTCGAACTCAAGGCCTCGGGCATGAAAATGAGCGGCGGCCCGAAGCAGTTCGGTATCGACGCCGAACGGGTTCCGACTGCGCTGAAGGAACTCGGCGTGCTCGACCTGGAGTTCATGGGCTTCCATATCTTCAGCGGCTCGCAGAACCTGCGAGCCGACGCCATTGTCGAGGCCCAGAGCAAAACCGTCGAACTGGCCATACGGCTGGCGGAACAGGCGCCCGGACCGGTCCGGAAACTGAATATCGGCGGCGGCTTCGGCATCCCCTACTTCCCGGGCGAACAGGAGCTTGACACGGGCCAGGTAGCCGAAGCGCTGGCGGAGCTGGTGCCGAAGGTGCGCAAGGCGCTCGATGACAGCGAAGTGATCATCGAACTGGGACGCTACCTGGTGGGTCCCGCCGGGGTCTATGTGTGCCGGGTACGCGACCGCAAGGTTTCCCGGGGACAGGTATTCCTGGTAACCGATGGAGGACTGCATCATCACCTCTCCGCTTCCGGAAACTTCGGCCAGGTGATCCGCAAGAACTACCCGGTTCTGATCGGCAACCGGGTGGACAGCGATGAACGCGAAACCAGCAGCGTGGTCGGCCCCCTGTGCACTCCGCTGGACCTGCTCGCCGACCGCATGGAACTGCCTCGCGCCGACATCGACGACCTGGTGGTCATCCTGCAATCAGGCGCCTACGGTTTGAGCGCCAGCCCCACGGCGTTTCTGAGTCACCCGACGCCCGCCGAAGTCCTGGTCTGACGGCGTGCCGGCATGAGCAGAAAGCTTCTGGCGATCGCCTACCACTATCCGCCGATTCATCGCAGCAGCGGTGTTCACCGGACCGTCAACTTTGTCCGTCACCTGCCCGACCACGGCTGGCAACCGTCGGTGCTCACCGTGCAGCCGCGCGCCTACGAAGAGGCCGACATCGGCACCACCGAAAACCAGCCGCCAGCGCCGGTGCGGCGCGCCTTCGCCCTGGATACGCGACGCCACCTGTCCATCCGCGGCCGCTACGCAAAGTTCATGGCAATCCCCGACCGCTGGATAAGCTGGTGGCTGGGCGCCGTTCCGGCCGGCCTGGCCATGATCCGGCGCGAGAAACCGGACATCATCTGGTCGACCTATCCCATCGCCACCTCGCACCTGATCGCCCTGACCCTGCACCGGCTGACCGGCCTTCCCTGGGTCGCCGACTTCCGCGATCCCATGACCGACGAGGATTACCCGACCGATCCATTGGTCAGGAAGAGTTTCCTGTGGATCGAGCGGATGGCGATACGCCATTGCTCACGCGCGATCTTCACCACGCCCGACACGCTCGCACTCTATACCCGCCGTTTCCCCGACATAAACCCCGCGCGCTATTCGGTCATCAACAACGGTTACGACGAGGATACTTTCCTGCGGGTGGAAAAAAGCCTGGCGGAAAAACCCTTTCCGTCGGCTCCAGAGGGACAGATGGTATTCGTGCACAGCGGTATCCTGTACCGCTCGGAGCGCAACCCCGAACCTTTCTTCGGCGCGCTGGCGGAACTGCGCGATGAGGGTTTCATTTGCGCGAGACGGCTCAAGGTCGTCCTGCGGGCGAGCGGCGACGAAGACTACTACCAGGAAAGACTGGAACAGCTCGGGATCGACGACATCGTGTTCCTCGAAACACCGACACCCTATTCCGAGGCGCTCAGGGAGATGTTGTCCGTCGACGGACTGTTGTTGTTCCAGGCCGCCAATTGCAACCACCAGATCCCCGCCAAGGCCTACGAGTATATCCGCTCGGGAAAACCGGTCCTGACACTGACGGACCATGCCGGCAACACCGCGGCGCTGATGCGTGAAGCGGGTTATGACGCTATTGCCGACATTGCCTCGAAAGAGGACATCAAGAAAACCCTGTCGGAATTCATCGCGCAGATACGGGAAGGCAGGGCTGCCGTGCCGCGGCCGGAAACAGTCGCCAACTACTCCCGCGCGCGGAAAACCGCCGAACTGGCCGCAATCCTCGATTCAGTCCTGGGCTAGACGCCGCCCGGGGTTCGCCGGCAGAGGCATGCAGGGCGGCGCCTGACCGTATTCCATGGCTCCGATATCGGGCGCGCCGTCGTGCCGCGGATTACCGCAAAAGTCGTATCTGAGATCCGCCTTCGCGGTGCCCTTGTCGACAATGGGTTCACCATCGACAAGCCGGAAATTCCCGGCCTCGGGCAAACGGAACCAGCGGTGAAAGACATCCCGTTCCAGATCCCGGCTGAACGCGCTGACAAGGTTCGTGGCACGCACGCTGAGACCGCCGTCGCGATCGTGGATACGTCCGCTCAGAATGTTGTTGAACACCACCGCCGTGGATTCGGGGAAACGCACGTCGATACCCAGGGTGTTGTACAGGGTATTGTTGTAGATCTCGGTCTGCTTCGCCTTGTTGATATAGATACCCACATCGGTCGGGCAGTGCATGATGATATTGTTGCGCATGGTGCCACGCACATGTTCCGCCTCACAGCGACGGTCCCGACAGGCCGAGGCGTCGGTTCCGCCGCCCCCGAAGGAGAGGCCGAGACGAATATCCCCGCCTGCCGGCACCCGCAACTGGCAGACCACCAGGTTGCGTTCAAACAACGTATCGCTCGCTCCGCCCTTGGCAAAAGCGGCATAACTGATCCTGTCCCCGCGCCCCTTGGCAAAATCCGCGATCAGGTTGTTGCGTATCTGCCAGCCGCTCGCCCCCACGATGTCTACCGGGGTAACGGGATTGCCGGTATCGCGCACCGTGCGATTGAACAGGGAACTGGACTCCAGCAGACCGAGATCGGGGTAGACCCTGGCACCCTTTTCGGATTCCCCGTTGACCTTGATCATGGCATTGAAATCGAACAGGCGATTGTTGCGGATCACGGTCCCGCGCGCGGAACCGACAATGTGGTAGGCGTGCTCGCAGGCGTCGTGACGTTCGCACACACCCTGTATTTCCAGGTTGTCAAAAACCCAATAGGGCGCGCGTACCAGAAAAGCCTGTGGGGCCGACACCCGCAATCTGACCTGGCCCAGGGTCTGCGCCATCAGCCGGATGGGACGCGTCGCCCTGCCCGGCCGCCTGATCTCGATATTGCCCTTGATGTCATAGTCTCCCGGCGCAATCAGGATGCGCTCACCCGGGCTGGCGGCGGCAATGGCCGCGTGCAGGCCGGATACGCTGTCGACACGATGCAGGCCACTGCCACCTGATCCCGTATCGAAGTTGTCCGCCTCCGTGGCCGGGTTGAAAGACACCGGCAGCATCGGTTTTCCACTCTCGTCATACGCCTGGGCGGCAAAAGCCCGGTCCGGCCTGGCCCCCCAGCCCCGCCAGTCCGGGCTGGCGGGATCGATACGATAGAGTCTGCCGTACAGGTACTCTTCCGGCGAAAGAACGCCCAGGGTGCTGAAACCGGCCTTGACGGTGCTGGACAGGGCGGGGTTTTTTTCGTTGAGGCGGATCACCGAGCGCTCGACCAGCACCGAAAACGGCAAGCGCAGTTCGTAGAAATACTTCCCCACCAGCAACAGGACGGCGATGAGCGCAATATTGAACAACACACCGGAAAAAAGGAGGTGAATCCTGATTAAGCTGCGCAAGCCCCGCCTCATTTGTTTCCTCCCTGTCGAATTCAGCCGGATGCGGTCAGCGATCCGCCGCGTCGAGTCCTCTCACCCAATCGACGGTCCAGCCGGCCAGCCGGTCGCGCCATTCCCGCCTGGAGAAGGTATGGTTGGCTTCCTCGAAGGCGTGGCGTGTAACGGTACTCCGTGCGAGAAATTTTTGCCATTCCTTCGAACCCGAAACCAGGTCGCGGAACTCATCCGCCACGTAGTCCTGGTTGCCGCTCAACACCAGCATGACAGGCTTTTCAAAAGCCGCCAGCCCTTCGCGCATACGTGCCTGGAAGGGCCTGTCCGCGTTTTCCCGCGGCCCTTCCCCGGCGCCCTTGCGGACGGCCTTGCGCAACATATCCAACAGCGACCCGAGGCTTTCACGCAGGTTCAGCTTTCCGCCCAACAGGCGCGACCAGAACTCGCGGCTGGCAAGACGCTGGAGATAATAGTGTTTCAGGTAGGCCTTGGCGGCACCGGATTCGGAACGAACCCAGGGATTCACCAGCACCAGCCCCCCGATACGCATATCGTGGGGCGCCAGCAACAGGGCCGCGGACGCGGCATCGCACAGACCCCAGACGACCACCGAGTCCAGTTCCGGGACGCGCTCCAGCAAGGCGCTGATGGCAGCGCCGATATCGGCGTCGATCCGCTCAAAACTCCTTTCCTCCCCTTCACTGTCGCCCATGCCCCGGTAATCGAAGCGCATGGCCACGATACCCTCTCCGGCAAGATGCCGCGCCAGCAAGGTAAACTGCCGGTGACTGCCGACCCGGTACTGGGGGCCGCCAACGACGATCAGAACACCGCGCCGGGTCCGCGGCCGCGCGGGACGATGCAGCACAGCCACCAGTTGCTGCCCCTCGCATGCAAAGGTGAATGTTTCCTCGATCATTCCGGACACGGGAACGCTTCCGCAAACAGATCTGTGCCGGCATCGATCAGGGCCGGCGCCTGTACGAGTTCTGGCAACGACCAGAACGGTTCACACACCAGGGTGCGAAACGCAATATCGCGCCCTTCCTCCCGCACTGCGTCGAGCAGCCTGCGCGTCACCACCGGGACCGGGCGGTCCTCGGCAGCCAGCAATTCCAGCCACGCCAGCCGCCCGGCGTACGCGGCAAGGAGTTCACGCAGATCGAGCGCATCGATACCGGCCGCGAGCGCCGGCGACAGTTCATAACCCGCGACCTCGACGGCGTCACCGGCAGCCAGGCTTTCCCGCAGGCTGCCGGTGGTGATCTTCTCGCCCGCCCCCATCAGATCCGCGGCCAGCCGCAGGCGCAGAAACTGGGTGAGAAACTGCTTGCCGCCGGCAACCGGCTGCCATAGCCATACACCATCCACACGTTCAGCGTGACGTCGGGCACTGTCCAGCGCCAGCAAGGCGCCCAGCCGCATACCCCAGAAATACAGCCCGGACACACCCTCGTTTTGCAGCCAGCCCATGGCATACCGGACGTCCTCGCTCCAGGTCGCCGGGTCTGCCTCGCCAAAGTCGCCCTCGCTGTCCCCGGTCCCGAAGGGATCGACCAGCAGCACCGTACACCCCCGGCAAGCCAATGCCCTCGCCTGCTGCGCCACGATACGCCGGGACTTGTTCATTTCTTCGGCAAACGCCGGAAAAAACAGTACGCCGCGCCCCGGACCGACCGCATCGGCGGGCCGGAAGCAGACGCAAAACAGCTTGCCCTTGCTGGCGGGAAGGAAAAAGGGGGTCAGGTGAACCGGCCCGGCACCCACACTCAGCCGTTGACCTTTTCCTGGACGAACTCGGTCAGCGAACCGAGGGTCGCGAAGGTTTCCGCGGATATCTCGTCGTCGTCGACGATGAAGCCGTACTGTTCCTCGAGCACGGTAATGACCGTGACCACCGCCATGGAATCCAGTTCGGGAAGGTTGCCCAGCAAGGCGGTATCTTCCTGCAATGTGTTCGCGCGCTCACCGAGTTGTAGCGCATCACCGACAATTTTTCTTACTTCGTCCAGCATGGGAAGCAGGCCTCGATAGCGGGGTACGGGCGTGTGGACGCCTTTCCGGTACCCGCGGTAAGTTTGCACAGGGATAGCGGATTCTACCAAATATCAGCTTCCTGTATATAGCGCTGTCCGGGCCGGATCGGGGCTGATAGAATGCCTTCCTTTCCATGGTCAGGCGACTGTACAGGGGGACGGAAACCGCTGCGGGCGAACTGGCGCCATGGCTTGTCTGGCACCCCGACCCGATACCCGTGAAATGAAAAATATCGGCAAAAAAATGGCCAAAGGCGCCATCTGGATGGTGCTGTTCAAGCTGACCGAGCGCAGCCTTGGGCTGATCAGCACCATCATACTCGCGCGCCTGCTGGTTCCCGCCGACTTTGGTCTGATTGCCATGGCCATGTCCATGATCGCGGCGCTGGAGCTGATGAGCGCATTCAGCTTCGATGTGGTACTGATCCAGAAGCAGGACAGCGCCACGCGCGACCACTACAACACCGCCTGGACCTTCAATGTCATGTTCGGCGTGTTGAGCGCACTGATACTGCTGCTGCTCGCGAACCCCGCAGCGCGGTTCTATGCGGAACCCCGGCTGGAAACCGTCATGTATTTCCTGGCGCTGGGCAACTTCATCCAGGGCCTCGAAAACATCGGAATCATCGCCTTCCGCAAGGAGATGACCTTCAACAAGGAGTTCACCTTCCAGGTCCTCAAGAAACTGGCCGGCTTCGCGGTTACTGTCCCGCTGGCGTTCCTGCTCCACAACTACTGGGCGCTGGTCGCGGGCATATTGTCCGGAAAACTGGCCGGCGTACTGCTCAGCTATATCATGCAGGGCTACCGGCCGGCACTGTCCCTGCGCGCCGCCGGCGAGCTGTTCCATTTCTCGAAGTGGCTGTTCATCAACAATATCGTCAACTTTCTCAAACTCCGGTCCGCCGACTTCGTACTGGGAAAGACCGCCGGCTCGCAGCAACTCGGCCTGTATACGGTCGGCTATGAAATCGCCAACCTGCCAACAACCGAACTGGTCGCCCCCATCAACCGCGCCGTGTTCCCCGGTTACTCGAAACTGACCCACGATATTTCGAAACTGCGCGACGGCTTCATTTCCGTAATCGCCCTCATCACCATGCTCGCCGTGCCTGCCGGCGTAGGCATCGCCGCCACGGCCTCCCTGCTGGTGCCGGTGGTTCTGGGCAGCAAATGGCTGGACACCATTCCCCTGATCCAGCTTCTGGCCCTGTCAGGCGCCGTCGGCGCCATGCAGACCAATATCGGCTCGATCTACCTTGCGCTGGGCAAGCCTAAAATCCTGACCCTGCTGGGGGCGGTCCACGTCAGCATTTTCATCCCGCTGGTCATCATGCTCAGCAGCCGCCACGGCGCGATCGGCGCCGCCTGGGGCAGTTTCATCTCGGTGCTGCTGCTGTTTCCGGTCAACTACATATTCCTGATGCGTGTCATCCGTCTGCGGCTGTCGCGACTGCTGCTGGCGATGTGGCGGCCGGTCGCATCGGCGCTGCTTATGTTTTATGTGGTGGACCGCTATATCGACCTGCTCTCCCCCGATGTGCTGGGCGGCAACATCTACGCCAACCTGTTCATCTCGGTGGGGATCGGGGTGCTGGTCTACGTCACCGCCGTCCTGTTGCTGTGGATGCTTTCCGGGAAACCCAGGGGCGCCGAGCAACAGGTACTGGAAAAACTTTCAGCGCGCCTGCCGGCATGGCGCACGGCCTGAAACGGCGCCGTCCCAGGTTACCACCAGCTTCCGGCAGTAAAAGGCCTCGGCATAACCATCCGGGGCATTACACTCGATACCGCGCAGTCGCATCAGGCCCTCGAAGGTCGAGGCGCTGAACCAGGAGCGGGTTTTCTGGGTCTGGTAATAGCGGTCGAGGAAACCGGTCTTGCGCTCGACCTCGTCACGATCGACCGGCACGAACAGGCCGGGGGAACCCAGTCCGCCGTCGTACTTCGGTATCTCATATTCCAGGATCATGTGGTCGCGAAAGGTGTTCCAGGTCAGCTCCGAAACGGTCCGGTGATCCTGGTGCAGATCCTTCCCGTAATGGGTGAACACGATATCCGGCGCCACATCGGCCTTCAGCGCTTCGAAATAATCCTTGATTTCGGCGCCCACCCAGGGGAAATAGCCGTTGCGGAAATTTTCCACCCGTACGTCGGCGCTGCCGCAACCTTCCAGGAAAGCCTGGGCCGAAGTCCTTGCCTCCTGTTCCCGAACCGGATTGGAACTGAAAACCACCCAGGTCACGGACAGATCCGGGTGGTGCCGCAGCAGGCGCAGGATCGTGGCGCCGCATCCGATTTCGATGTCATCGCAATGGGCGCCCAGCAGCAACACCGACTTAGGCGCCGCCTCCTTGTCGAACAATCTCAGGGTATGCATGATGTCGGCCGGCCTCGCTCGCTGTAATCAGGACTTCCAGACTTCCCAGGGCGTATTGCCCTGTTCGTAGAGGCTGTCGAAGGTCTTCTTGTCCTTGAAGGTGTCCATCGCTGCCCAGAATCCGGTGTACTGGTAGGTGAGCAACTTGCGTTCCTCCGTGAGACGCTGGAAAGGTTCTTCGACCAGTTCCTCGCCCGGCTTCATATAGTCGAAGATCTGGTTGCGCAACACCATGAAGCCGCCGTTAATCCAGTAATCCGACGCGCTCACGTGCTCGATGCGCGTCACCACGCCATTCTCGTCGGACTCGACACCATGAAAACTCTGGGACGGCCTCACGCTGAGGAAGCTTGCCACCGCATCGCTGTTACGGAAACGGTCTATATAGGGATTGAGCGGCAAATCGGACAGGCCGTCGCTGTAGTTGGCAAGGAACATTTCCTCACCCTCCAGATGCTTCTGAACGGCCTTCAGGCGCATGCCGATGTTCGAAGTGGCGCCGGTATCGACGAAAGTGATCCGCCAGTCGCTGATGTCGCTGTTGAACAGCTCGATTTCCTCGCCACCCGCCGACATCACGAAGTCGTTGGACAGCCATTCCTTGTAGTTCAGGAAATATTCCTTGATCAGGTCTCCACGATACCCCAGACACAGGACGAAATCCTTGTGTCCGAAGTGCGCGTAGTATTTCATCAGATACCAGACGATGGGCCGGTAACCGATCGGAACCAGCGGCTTGGGTATGGTTTCGGAAAACTCCCGCAGGCGTGTCCCCAACCCGCCGCAAAACAGAACGACTTTCATGGTTTGCTCTCTCTCAATTGGTGTCGGCCGGCTTCAACAGTTCGCAAGCCAGTAGTTCTTCGGCCACGCAGGCCAGATCCCTTACCGGGATGCCGGACTTCCCGGCAATGTCCAGCAGTCCCTGCTCACCGTCAGATTGATTCAAAATCCACAACATCGCAAGTTGCCGCTGTTCCACATCCTTGTAGCCACCGGTCTTGCGGTACAGGCCCCGCTTGCCGAGCTGCGGTTCACCACAGGGGCTGAGGTTGATGTAGCGCCGGTTCGCGTTCAGCACTTCGATGACCTCGCGGTACACGGCAAAGGAGTCCCCCAGCGCGCCGCGAGTCACCAGTTCGAGGTTGTCGGCCGAGGTATGGTATTCGGGGTAGCAGCCATTCGGCGTGCGTGTCAGCCGCCCCACCGGCAGCTTGATGCCGGGCGAGGCAAACTGCCGTTCGTCGTAGCCCCATGGAGAAAAATCGAGCAGTTCGTAAGGCTCGCCGCGCTGCTCCAGCACGTGGCGGACCACGCGGTCGATCTCCGCATCGCCATCGCGGGTCGGCTTGTAGTGCACAGGCCCGGGGTCACCCAGCACCGCGGCCACCAGACCATGACGAATATTCGACAGCCGTTCCCGGTTTCGACTCAGCCAGGTTATAGAGCCGATGGTCGCGGGCGCAAACACGAAACGGATCGAATAGCGCGACTTTTCCTTCGCCAGTTCGCGCGCCAACACAGTAAGCATCGCCAGGCCGGAGAGGTTATCGTTGCACAGTGACGGGTGGCACAGGTGAGCGAACAGCAGAATTTCATCCCGGCTCTCCCCCTCGATGAAGTACTCACCGTAACTGAGCGAACCCGGCGCCAGTGTGGCGTCGATACAGACCTCGTATTCGCCTTCCTCCAGGGCCAGCATGTCCCGGTGCGCCAGGCAGAAACCCCAGTCCCTGTTGTAGTAGCTGGTCCTGTAGGGAATCCACTCGGGATACGCCTCGCTGGTATGCAGGTGCGCCTTGAGCTCGGCCAGCGACATGCGCTGCCGCACCGGCACGCTGTAGCTAACCACGTGCAGGTTGCTGTCGCGGAAGTCGATCACGCGGCGCCCGGAAGCATCCTTTACCCAGGCATCGCGAATATTCCATTCGTCAGGTATCACCCAGTCGAACACCGGCGTGCCGGTTTCGACCTCGTGCACCTCAAGGGGGATATATTCCGCCAGGATGGATAGCGTCTCCCGCACACCGTCGCCGGTAATACTTCGACAGAGCGGATAAAGGCGCTCCACCAGCCGGTAGATCTCCTCGCCGATGGCCTGCCGCGGATCGTTCACCGACACAGCCCCATCCGCGTCGGAGGGAAGAGTTCAGACATTCCAGTAAAAATTATCATCGATCTGGCCGGTACGGATCAGGTATTCGAGCTGTTTCAGGCGGGTAAAGGGCCGGAACTCGAATATCTCGCGCGGCATTTCGATCTGCTCATAGACCTTGCGCAGCTGGATGGCGCCTTTTTCGGCATTCCAGTCGCACTTGAAGCCAGGGAGCTGTTCGTGGATCTTGTCGAAACAAACCCGGTAACTGCGGTCGTCGCCGCCGCTGGGCCCCATGGTAACCTCACAGCCAGGGAACTGCGCCCCGGTAATCTCGGCGATATCCTTGACCTGGTAGTTATCACCATTGTGACCGACATTGAAAATCTGGTTGTGAATAGCCTCGCGTGGCGCCTCGACCGCGCATACCAGGGCGTTACAGATGTCGAGCACGTGAACCAGCGGTCGCCACGGGGTACCGTCGCTGATCATGGCTATCTTCTTCGTCGTCCAGGCCAGCCCGGACAGGTTGTTGAGCACGATGTCGAAACGCATGCGCGGCGACGCGCCGTAGGCGGTGGCATTGCGCAGAAAGGTCGGCGAGAAGTTGTCGTCGGCCATCGCGCCCACGTCCGACTCAACCTTGACCTTGCACTTGGCATAGGCGGTCAGGGGGTTGGTTTCCGAGGTCTCGGTAAGAAAATCGTTGCTGCCCGCGCCATACACGCTGCACGATGAGGTATAGACAAACTTCTCGATGCCACAGCTCTTGGCCAGTTTCGCCAACGCCACCGAGCCACCGTGATTGATCTCGAAGGTATTCTCCGGGTTGTTCTGGCCCAGCGGATCGTTGGACAGTTCCGCGAGATGCACCACGACGTCGCAGCCCTCGATATCCTCCGCGGTGATCCTGCGCAGGTCCTTGTTGATGAAACGAGGAAACTGCCTGATAGTCTTGTTGTCGCTGTACAGCCAGCCATCGCGGTAATAGCCGGTATCGAGCCCAACCACCTCATGTCCTCGATCCATCAGCATGGGCGCAAGCAACACGCCAATGTAGCCTTCCACTCCAGTCACAAATACCTTCATATCCTTTACTCCTGATGATCCTGCCCCCATGGCGGGGACCTTGTGTAATCGTACATACCGTCACGCCCGGCGGCTGTCCGGTACTGCTGCGGGCTCGCATGGCGACAGCAGCCCGCCGCGAGGGTTTCAGTCCAGGACCTGGACTTCCGGAATCGGCACCACGAACTTCCCGCCCCAGTCACGAACGTAGGCCATCTGTTCCATGATCTCCTCTTTCAGGTTCCAGGGCAGAATCAGGATGTAATCGGGTTTCGTTTCCCGGATGCGCTCGGGCGCGAGTATCGGGATGCGGGTGCCCGGGGTATAGCGGCCCTGCTTGTGCGGGCTGCGATCGACCGTGTAATCGAGGAAATCGGTGCGGATACCGCAGTAGTTGAGCAAGGTGTTTCCCTTGCCGGGCGCACCATAGCCTGCCACCGATTTACCCTCCCGTTTCACCCTGATGAGGAAATCGAGCAACTTGCGCTTGGTCTCCTTCACCCTTTCCTCGAAGTCCCGGTATTTCTGCAGACTTGCGAAACCTTCATCGAGTTCGCGCCGGCGCAGTGCATGGACGCTTTCGCCGACGGGTTTGCTGTCATCCTCGGCATGGCGCCCGAAAATGCGGATCGACCCGCCGTGGGACTTCAGTTCCTCGACATCGAACAGGGTAATGCCGTGGTGCGCGAATATCTTTTCTACCGTAAAAAACGACAGGTAGGAAAAATGCTCGTGGTAAATGGTGTCGAATTGATTGCTCTCCATCAATCGATAGAGGTGCGGAAACTCCATGGTGATGACACCGTCCGGCTTGAGCAGGATCTTCATGCCGGACACGAAGTCGTTGATGTCGGGCACGTGAGCCAGCACATTGTTGCCCAACAACAGGTCGGCAGCGCCGAACTCCTCGCGAATGGCTTTCGCCGACTCGGCGCCGAAAAAACGCACCGTGGTCGGAATGCCTTTCTTGATCGCGTGCTCGGCGACATTCGCCGCCGGCTCGATACCCAGCACCGGGATATCCATGGCCACGAAGTGCTGCAGCAGGTAGCCATCGTTACTGGCGATCTCCATTACCTTGCTGTTGCCGTCAAAGCCAAAGCGCGCTCTCATGCGGTGCGCGTACTTGCGCGCGTGTTCTACCCAGCTGTCCGAGTAGGACGAGAAGTAGGCATAATCGCTGAAAATATCGTCCGGCGTGACGTACTCGTCGAGTTGCACCAGGAAACACTGGTCGCACACGTAGGCGTGCAAGGGGTAGAAAGGCTCCATCTGGTTGAGCTGTTCCGGCTCGATGTGCGTCTGGCATAGCGGCGACATGCCCAGGTCCACGAACGAGTGCGAAAGCGCCGAACCACAGAAGCGGCAACTTGAACCGTTTGTTTTTTCTGTATCCATCATTTCACCTGAATTGACTAAAGCGTTGAGCGAATTCCGTTCATCCAGTCCGCTGGCGGCTGCCCAGCAGCCTGGGGAAAAACCTCACAGCCTGCACCATGTCGCTGGCCAGTGGCCCGCGGTCCCATACGACCTGGCGCAGCATCCGGTTCAGCAGACAAAGCTTCTCGCCGAAGGCGACCGGCGCCCGCAGCGCGGCGGAAAGATATTCATAGTGAATCTTCCAGTGCTGGAACAGCATCGGGTTTCGGAGATCCGGGTCGTAATGACGCAATACTTCTTCCTCGCTTTTCAGCCGGGTTGCCGTCTGCTCGTCCATGCGCCGGAAAAACAGGTACTCGGGCACCTCGATGAATTTTCCCAGGATCGCCACTTCGGCCATCAGGCTCATGTCCGAGGAAAAGAACGTCTTGATGAGGGCCGTTCGCGCCAGAGCATCGCGTCGGATGACCCCGTTCATGACGTTGTTGAGCCGGATATTTTCCATGAAGGCGCAAAACCTGGTACAGGGACTCTCGTCCTGAAGGTCAAGGTTGTCGTCGTAATCCTCGCCATCGTCGGGGTGGTCCCGGAACAGGCGTGCACGGGGGTAGCTGAGCACCGCATCCGGCCTTTCATCGAGCGCACGCACGCATTTTTCCAGGAATTCGGGCGCGCACAGGTCGTTGGAGGATGCCCATTTGAAGTATTCGCCACGGGCATGATGGAACACCGCGTTGTAGTTATCCGAAGCCCCGATGTTGCGGACATTGCGGAAATAGCGGACGCGCCCGTCGCGCGCGGCGAACGCCTCGCATATCCGCTGCGTATCGTCGGTCGATGCATTGTCCGAAATAATGAGCTCGAAATCCGTGAAACTCTGCGCCAGGATCGACTCGATGGCATCGGCGATATAGTCGGCGGAATTATAGGCC
Source organism: Gammaproteobacteria bacterium (assembly GCA_015494295.1). Lineage (GTDB taxonomy): Bacteria > Pseudomonadota > Gammaproteobacteria > DSM-19610 > DSM-19610 > Thiogranum. The sequence goes on from WGBO01000043.1 coordinate 60,661, forward strand.
GGCATGCCGACGCTGAGTCGCGGAACTGGTTTGTCGGCATTCACTGTCATAGCCCCCTATCCGTTGCTCTCCGCGGGATGTTTCTCGACCTGCAATTCGGACCCTCCTATCAAGCCAGCGATACGATTGTATTGTTCGTCCAGCAAGCGCACATACTCCCGGTTCCTGGCGCGTATTTTTTCCACTTCCATTGTCCGCCTGTCCACCAGCTCGCGGAAACGGGTGACCATATCTTCCACCGATAAGCCGTCCAGGGGCAGCGCATACCGTTCCTGACCCATTTCCTTCATCAGATCGGCGGTCTTTCGGTAATAACAGATGGCCAGGGTGGGCCTGGCGCTGAGCAGCGACAACACCGTGCCGTGAAAGCGCGTCGCGACGACGAGATCGGCCGTTTGCAGGGTATCCATGAGTTCGTACACCTGACGGCTGGAACGCTTCATGTCCGTCGAGTCCAGCCCGAGTGCCGCCAGTTCCCCGGTGATATCGTCGATGACCAGCTCGTCCTTGGGCTGGGTCGGAAAAAAGAACAGCTCGTAGCCCTCCCCGATCAGCCACGCGGAGAATTCCACCAGCTTGCCGACATATTCACGGTACCTGGTGTCATCCGTCTCGCACCAGTAACGGCTATCGTACATTGGCATGGGGTTGATGCCTATCCTGCGTACCTCGCCGTCAGCCGGCGAGGCCTGTCCCTCGACGCGGCTCATGTCCAGGCTATGGGCCAGATCGGGATAGACCAGTCCTTTTCGAGTACTGCCGGTGGACGCGATCAACTGCCTCGACGGCTCGTCCCGCAGCGACAGATAGTCCGCGAACCACAATGCACAGCGAACCAGAAAACGGCTTTTCCGGGCGTCGAGCGGCCCCGCGCCGACACTGACGTAGAACACCCTGACTCCGGCCAGGCGCGCCAGTACCGACCACTTGAGCAGGGTATACGGGAAGCCCCAGGGGCCGCCAAAGTTGTCCAGAAACTGGTTCGAACCGGTAATCATCAGCAGATCCAGGGATTTGACCGCCCGGTAGGATTCGCGCAGAAAACCGAGTTCGCGGCGCAGCTCGCGCAGATAGTGCAGCAGCGTTCCCGCGCCGCGAATCGCAAGGCCCAGAACCGGCACGCGCTTGAGGCGTTCTTTCACCGACACACCGGCCGGGCCGGGATGCGCTTCGGCGACCGTGGTTTTCGCTGGTGGCGGGGAGACGGATGCTGGGCGCCAGCGTATCGGAAAAGCCTGCACACCATAACGCCTGGCACTGTCTTCCGGAACGACGGAAAAACACCGGGCCTCGACGTCGGGCCAGAGTTTGTGGAGATTCTGGAGGACGGCGGTAATGATCGCCTCGTCTCCCAGGTTCTCGTTGCCGTAGTGGCCAAATACGCCGACGACGGGCCAGGGCTTCTTGTTCGTCACTGCCAGGACCTATGCGGAATTTAACAGCCTTCGTGGCGAAAGCAGATTTATATCGGCGACTCTTCTGCAAAAGTGAATGATAAGTCGCTATTTTTCTTATCTAAATATCCGTCTCCCGGGTGGAATTCGCGTTACCGGGCAGAGACATTCTATTCCATTTTGGAGGGAACTACATTCTTTACGGGGGGATGAACCGGAAAAAGAAAATTTATTCTATTTATTTCAGTTAATTACAATTGTTGTGTTGACTTATTTAACAGCTATCACGCTGTAATTGGCCGTAAACCGCTGACTCCGGCGGCCGTTGCAATCAAGTTTTTCGCCAATCCAGTTGAGGACCGGTATCAGGCCGCCTGCCGCCACCTTGCGCACCAGCGGCCGCTCGAGCTGGTCCAGGGTATCGTTGAGAGAACGGATGATGCCGGCCACAGAGCCTCCTTCAGGCACGATGTCGACCTGCCGGTATCCCCGAAGCAGTTCGCGCAAACCATCTGGCAGAAAACGCCACCTTTCGTCATGATGTTGCGGCGAAAATGCCGGAACCGTCATGAACAGGTACCCCCCCTTGCGCAATACCCGGCGCAATTCCTCGACGAAATGGCGCGGATCGTCGACATAACTGAGCACCTGGGTACAAATCACGAAGTCGAAACTCTCATCCATGAACGGGAGGGATTCCCCTTTTGCCGCCACGTCCAGCAGGCCCTCCAGTTGACGGTCCACGGCAATGTAGCTATTGACCCGCCCCTCGAGTAACGGCCGGAACGGCTGGATACGCCCACCGACATCGAGAACATCGACGGATTGATCCGGCAGGCGTGCAAGACACTGCTGAAAATGCTGCCGACGACAGCGGTACAGCAGGTAGTCCGGATTCCGCAGGGCGGGATCAAGGCGCTCCCGGCCAAGCGTCACCGCCCGTTCGATGCTGCGGGGGAAATCCTCCGCCACATCCGGGATCGAATAGTTGTAACACCTGGCGCTCATCAGCCCCCCGACACTTCCCACGTTCCAGCGCTTTATGGATGACGTGACGGAACCGGCGCCTGGCCACAGGCCACGCGCCGCGATTAACTTCGAGGTGGAGGGTAACAAGCTGATTCTGTCCACTTAATGACCCAAACATTACAAGCCTGTAATGTTTGTAACGATTTTGTCAGGAAGAGGAGTGTCCCAGGCGTTGCCGGATTTCCTCGGCAAGATACCCGGTAAACGGCCGCGCACAGGTAAAGGCAGGCGACACTGCGTTTAGCACGTGAAAGGACCGCCCATCCCCCTCGAAGCGGAAGTCCATCTCAAGCACGCCCTTTTCGATGTCGAGCAACTGGGCCCGAATTCCGGGAACGCCCCAGTGGGTACACTGCCTCGCGCTCATGCCGGTTACCAGTTCCGAGGCCAGGCGCGCCATGGTGGAACGGAAATGCTTGCGCATCTCGGAAAATGCCAGGGCGCGGAAATTGTTGCGGTTGCGCGCGAACAGACCCAGCTCCCGCCATACGATTTCCACGAACTCGTCGAAACGGTAGTTTTGCAGTCCGCCATAATGCTCTCGCCAGAAAGCGGGAATCGCCGTGGGACCGATCTTGACGGCGCCCGCCTCGGTAATGGTGAAGTGCACCCCAAGAAAGGGATTGTTGAGATCGGGAACCGGATAGATGTTGGTCCGCAACTTCTGACCGCCATCGTCCACGTACAGATACAGTCCCTTGAACGGCAGGATTCGGTAATTGCGGGAGAAGCCGTAGTCACGCGCGATCCGGTCGGCGTAGAGCCCCGCGGCATTGACCACGTAGCCGCAATCGATACGTCGGCGGCTGGTCCGAACCTGGCCGCCGCTATGCCCCTGGTAGGCCTCGCCGGAACACATCTCCACGCCCGCGTCCCGCGCATCCTGCGTCAGCGCCGCCATCACTTCACGCGGGTTGACCGAGGCGGTCGTCGGTGAGTACAACGCCTTCTCAAACGTCTTCACGCGCGGCTCGATCTCCCTCGCCTCCTGCGCGCTGAGTTCCTGGACCTCGACACCGTTGTTGCGCCCGCGTTCGAGCAACACCTGGAGTGCCGGCAGGTCGCTTTCGTCCTTCGCCACCACCAGTTTTCCGCAACGGTTGATGGACAGCCCGCGTTCTTCGCAATAGCTGCGCATGGCGGCGTTACCGTCGCGCGTGAAGCGCGCCTTGAGACTGTCCGCCGAGTAGTAGAAGCCCGCGTGCAACACGCCGCTGTTGCGTCCGCTGGCGTGCATGCCAAAGTCCGGCTCCTTGTCGATCAGGGTCACCTCGCTGTCCGGAAAGTGTTCGCGAAGCCGCAAGGCCAGGTTGACGCCGATGACACCGCCACCAATTACCAGGAAATCCGTTGTGTTCACCGTCATCTTGTCGCCACCTCGCCTCGCCCGTTCATGACAGCCTGGCCGATGTTTTCTGGAACAGGTACTCGAGCGTGCATATGCGGTTGTACTGGGCATTGTCGGGGTTGTCCTTTACCCGGAACCACTTGCTCAGATAGGGAAAATCCGCGTCCATGACACTCGCCAGACGGTCATCGGCCAGCATCGCCGGCCGCTGCAACGGCAAGCGGCGCGCCTTGATTCGGTACAGGTAGCGGCGCAACCAGGGCGGCCGGCGCAGGGTCAGCTGGTCCGACAACCAGTGTCGAAACCCGGGACCGGCCACAAAATCATGGCCATAGTCCGACGGGTAGGCCGCCAGGGCCGGGCTCACCGTCCGGATCAGCGCCGCTTCGAAACGGCCGTGATTTTTCAACGGAACCGGTACGGTAACGGCGCGTCTGACGATCGGGTAATCGATGAAGGGCGTCAGCGCATCGCCGAGCCGGTTGTTGATGGAATTGTTCTTGCCCATCCAGTAACGGCAGCGGAACAGCGGGTAGACCAGCTCAACCTCGGCACGACTCAGACGTGTCGAGCTTGCCCCTATCGCGCTGGAGATCTTTTCACCCAGTCGACGATGATAGGCCTCCTCGTCGAAACGCGCGCTAGTCATTGCGGGATCGAACTGGCTGTAGAAGGTCCATAAGAGCTGCCGCACACTGCACGGCCTGTCGGGCAGATAGAAGAAATTCCGGAACACCTCTCCCCCGCCACCATTCAGCATCAGCGCGCCACCTTCGCAGCGCTGGCGGCGCGTGGCCAGGTCCGAACCGTTGTTGAAAATCCCGTCGGTCGGACAACCATCGAACAGGAAATGGTTCTGCTCGACAACGGCGGGAAACGCCTCCAGTGACGGCTCCGGAAACGTGCTCTTGTCGATATGTTTCAGCCCCAGCTTCTCGCCCGCGTCGATCGCCTGCGCGATCCTGACATCCGCGTCGGAGGCCTTTCCGTAAACATGCACGCCGGGCGTAACGCCCTGCTCCTTCAACAAGGCCAGCGTCAACCGTGAATCGTAGCCACCGGACAGCGCGGTATCCACCCGGTCACCGTAACAGGCGGCGATGTCGGCGTAGTAGCTGCGCAACGCGGTCAGGCTTTCCTCCAGCAGTTCGCCGACAGTAGCCGTGGATGTCTGCGGTTGCACGAGGCGGTCACGCCTTTCGATCGCTTCCGGCAACGGATCGAAACGGTAGAGATAATCGCAGTCGGCTATGCCAACGTCCTCGAAGACGGTCTCGTTGCCGTAGGTCGCCCCCTGGAAGACAAACTCGTAGACCGCCTGTTGCCGAATCCGGGGCGCATCGAGTGTTGCGGCCACGGCCAGCAGCGAACTCGACCAGACCGTACCCTGCGGGTTACGGAAAACCTTGTAGACCCCCAGACGGTCGATCAAAAGGTAGAGGGTGCCTTGCTTGCGCAACAACAGGCAAAACGCGCCGTACAGTCGCTCTGACGGGGGTTGTGAAGGCTGGAAATCCCGGTGGTAGCGCTCCAGCGCCTTCCCACCGGCAAGCCCCTGATACATGAGGGTGCCGGTACTGGCGCAAAAATCACCATTCCCGAATTCGACCAGCCTTGCCTTGTCGCTGTTCTGTTTCGGATAGACGGCCAGATCATAACCGGGCGCACGCAGGATTTCCGGGTTGCGAAAGCCCTGGGCGGCCATCTGCCGCTCCATCGTGGAAAAAGCCGCCGTGTCGGCAGGTTCGTGTTGCCGCTCCATCTGGCGACACAGCAGAAAAAAGGCTCCCACATTGCCCCCCTCGGCAACAGTCACTGGCACTAGTGCCTTATGTTATACGGCCCGGGAATAAAAATCTCAAAGAAAAAGAGCGGCCTGGGCCGCTCTTTTTGGCTTTCCGGGAAGACCGGAATTTTAGCTGGAAGGCTGTCTCACGCAATTCGCCCAGCCATCACCCGGCGACTGCGCATCAGCGTCAGCAACACCAGGAACCACAGAGGCACAAGTTGCATGGCACCACCGCCGCCACCGCTGGCGCTGCTATCGGCGGTCACGGTGCTGCCACCGGCGGCCGCCACGACCGGGCCACTGGGGTCGACGATAATGCCGTTGACCACGCCGTCGGCGTCACCGACACCACCATCGGTAAGGATAATGGTGGCCTTGTTGCCCTCGAACAGCACATTGTCGCTGAAGTCGGTAAGCGAGTCCGCGGTATCATCGTACTTGTACCAGCCATCGTAGGCTTCGCTGCCACGCGGCAGGTGCACCGTCACGGCAACCGTGGCCGGGAATGCCGGGTCGACCGGCAGGCCTTCGATTACGAAGTAGAACATGCCACGCGACATGCGACTGCGGACACTGTCCGCCACCGAAGCATCGGCCAGGGACACGGTATCGAGCGTAATGGATGAGACGCAACGGATCACACCTTCCGAAGCCTTGAATCCGGCAACGGATCCTGTCCTGGCGTCACGCAGGTTGCAGATGCTCTCGTCCGCGTCATCGACGCCGTTCTCGTTGGTATCGACAAAACCGGTGACCTGAAACTGGTCGTAAATACCGTCGTTGTCGCCGTCCAGGGCATTGGATGCTTCCGTCGTAAAACTCGCCGCGCCGGACCAGGCCGATTTGCGCCCCTGACCATCGCGAACCGCCGCACGCACCCAGTATTGCGTATTGCTTTTCAACAGGCCCGCCGGGAGATCGATGGCATCCACAATATCGGTCTCGCGATCGAGCAGCAGCTGGCTGAAATCACTCGCCGAACTCAACTGCCAGCGAATGGCCACCGGCACATCGCCCCCGTTTCCCGCTGCCGCGGTCTGCACCTGCCCGCCCGCCAGCAAGGCGCCGATCACGGGTCTGGAGAGTGACAGCACGCTATCGACACGAATCGAGGGCGCGGCCAGCAAGGCGTCTGCCACGGCCGGATTGCCACCCGCGGCGTACTCCTCGCCATCCGTCATGCCGTCGTTGTCCGTATCCGGGTTGGTCGGGTCGACATTGAGGCTGAATTCGAGCTGATCGGACAGGCCGTCGTTGTCGAAATCACCCGCGCCGCTCCTGGCGAGTGTGCCGAAATACTGGAGTTCCCAGCTGTCATCCAGCCCGTCACCGTCGCTGTCCCCATTGCTCGCGCTCGCGGGGGCAGCCTGCACGCTGACGGAAATCAGCCGGGTGGTCGCGCCACCGTCGCCGCTGCATGTCAGGGCAAACACGCTGTCCGCATTGACGGGGCCAACAGACTGTGAGCCTGAAACCGCCTTGCTGCCGGACCATCCACTGGAGGCGATACAACCCGTAGCATTGGTCGACGACCAGTTCAGCGTGACGTTCGCGCCCGACTCAACCACGGTCGGCGTGGCGCTAAAAGACATCGTGGGCACGGGGGCGACCGGAGTGGTCGTGCTGCTCCCGCCGCTCGATCCGGAATTGCCGCCGCCAGTGGCCGCCAGGGGCTCGACAAACAGGTCATCCCAGTACTTGGTTCCCGTGTCGACGCTGCCCACGACCGCCCACAGACCGACAGTACCCGCGACGCGGCGCGTTCCGCTGTCGCTGCAGCTTACCTGCCAGGTGGCCGGCTCACTGCCGCCCTCGGCCCACACCCTGGCCCGGACGTCGGTCGCGGCGCCGGTATCCTCCACCTCGACCTTGAAGCGGTACCAGGTGTTCGGCGCCGGCACGACTCCCGTGTCGATGTCGCCGGTACATTCGATACCGGTGCCGTGAGGCGCGATATGGAAGCTGCTTCCCGACTCGCTGCGCAGGCGGTAGTAGGCGTCGGAATTCGGGTAGTCAGAGAAGAAAGTCACCCCGATGCCGTCGCGACTGCCGCTGATGCGCATGCGGCCGGTATAACGGTAGTTCGTCCAGCCTGCACTACCGGCACCAACGTAGTGCGAATGTATGTTGCTGTTTGCTGTATAGGATGTCCCGAATGCCTTGTTGCCACCCACGCTGAATACCTTGAACAGGGTTTCATCGTTGGACATGGCGTTGTTGGCACCGGTATCGAACCAGCCCGAGGGATCCGCGCCATCCGCGTCACCGCTGAAAGAAGCGATCGGCAGGTCGGGCGTGGAGCTGCCCGCGGCACTGCTCACGTAGACCGTGACGCTGGCGGTATCGCTTCCGCCGTCCCCCACACAACTCAGGTTGTAGGCGTCGGTCGCAACCAGGTTCGACAGGGTGAGACTGCCACTGGTGGCCTTGCTGCCCGACCATCCGCCGGAAGCCGTACACGCCGTGGCGTTACTCGCGGACCAGGACAGGGTTGTCGATCCTCCGGACTGGACGCTCGTCAGGCTGGCGCTCAGGCTGACCACCGGCGTGGGCGTGGCGGGCGGCGTGGGCGTGGCGGGCGGCGTGGTGCTTCCCCCCGTGCTGCCGGTGGATCCGGTCGACGTCCCGCCTCCCGATGAACCGGTGCTGGAGCTGCTGCCGCCGGTGGTACCGCTCAGGGTGCGCGGATTGATGGCCCAGATGGGGTTCTGACTGAAATCGGGCTGGGCCTGGGAATTGACCATCCGGTTCCAGGCCGTCACGGCACCCGGCAGGCCGGCGTCCACTGCCGTCGCCAGCGCCGGGCGCAGGTTGGCGACATAACCGGTCGGTTCCGTCGGGTAGCCGTCCATCAATGCGCCTTCCGGGCACGAGGTGTTGGCGCCGAAGTTCTGCTGGTACAGGGTGGCGAAATCCGGGAACCAGTTGCTGTTGCTGGTTCCCACCGTCAACACGTAGGCACCCGCCTTGATATAGCAATAGTCCGTCGTCCCCATGCGTCCCAGCGGGTTCTTCGCCTTCCAGTCACGCGTCAGGGTGGCCTGACTGTAGCCCAGATCCACCAGGTAACCCATCGACATGGTATAGAAGTCGTCCATCCAGGGCTTGAACTGGGTATAACCGTCGTAGGACTGGATGGCCCCAAGATTGTTCGCCGACGGATTGGCCGAATACACGCTTTCAATGTAGCTGAGGTTGGCCGCAAGGCTGTTCTCGAATTCGTTCTTCAGCGGGTCATTGTCAGGTGTAATATACGCAGCCTGACCGAGGGTACGGAGCGCCCATGCCTGGCCACGCACCTCGCTGCCGAAAATGCCCTTGGAACCCTGCCGTCCATAGTCGGGGCTGGTCCACAGGTAGTTCCAGGTCGTCCAGAACTGCATTTCCTCCAGGTAGTAGTAGTCGCCGCTGATCAGGTAGGCCATGAACCCGATAGACGGCTCATGGTTGAACTCGTGGCGCAAGGGATTGCCGCCACTGGTTGCGGGGAGCGAGTTGTTTTGTTCCGACAACGCAGGATACCGGGAGAATGCCAGGGGACGACCGGTGGTTTCGTCACGGTAGTGCATGCTGTAGGCGCCGCCACCGCTGGCGTTTGCCAACACGGACGCGGCCGCACGGTAGTCGCCACTCACGGCATAAAGCGCGTCCCATAGAGGCAGTATGCCAATGGCAGGCTGGTAGCCGGCGCTGCCCTGGTCGTCTGTGTGCTGACCATTGTCCATCGGAATATTGGTCTGGTTCAGCGCATTGAGCGTAGCGTCGGTAGGGGCAAGGCCGTCCGCATAGTTGGGAACCGCACCGGTGCCCTGCAGGTATTCCACGTCGTGCCGGACAGTAACTGCCGGATCGGCCGTACCGCTCGACTTCCACCAGTAAACCTGGTGCCAACGGGTATGGTGGTACATGACCTGCGGCGCAGGCCCCCAAACCGTATTCCCCCCCACCTTGATGGTCACAGTGGGATTCAGGGTGCCTGGCCCACCAACCTGCAGCCAGCCGTTCTCCAGCGAGACATCGACTCGCACGCGCCCGTCAGCATATGCGCGAACGTGAAAATAGGCTGCCAGATGCGAATGCGCCGTTCCGGAGGAGGTCTTGAGTGGTCCACCAACAATCCATTCCGTCACTTCCGGGCCGGAAATCCAGACGCGGGCACTGGCAAGCTGCAACAGGCTGGCAGCCGAGGCAAGATACGTTGCAGAACCCTCCTGTACCGTCACTGTAGCGTCGAAACCGGTACTCAGCACATCGGCAACGGAAACAGCGGTGCCGCCTGCAGATGGACTACCCGTCGATAAAACGATGGTACGGGTTTCATTTGCAGCCAATGAGGGAACACGCACAGTCAACAAGGCATGACGCAAGGATCCGTCGGCATGGGTCGCTTTTACATCGAGCTGCAGGGGAACGGGAGTGCCATCGGGCAAGCTCGCAAGCAACCCTGATCCAGCGGGAACGTCCCCCGCCTTGAACACCTGTCCGAATGTCACCGGAACATCAGTCTGCGCGTTTCCGGAACGATTCGTCACCTGAAAGGTAGTGATGTTGCCACTGGTAGGCTGGACGACCGTTATCACCACGGACTTGCTGTCTGTACCGCCAACGCCCGTGCAACTCAGGGTATACGTCCCATCAGTGGTAACGTTGTTGATCGTACGGCTGCCACTGGTTGGCAAACTCCCGGTCCAGGCGCCACTCGCAGTACAGGAATCGGAATTTGTCGAGGCCCATGTCAAGGTGACACTGGCGCCGCTGGTAACCGTTGAAGCCGACGCGGAAAAGGAATCTATAACAGCCGCGGGCGATGCCACGGGCGCCGGTGCCGAAACACTGCTGCCGGCGCCGGCAGTCAGCTTGTAGTAATACACGTCGTCACTGGTGCGATTGACCACGATAAACGCGTTCTTGGACGGAATGTAACGGAACCTTCCGTAAGTACCGCGAGGTTCCGGCGAGGTCGGGGTCACCGTATTGGTGGACGCCGCGTCGACTCGCGTCCAGGTCCATGTATCCGGATCGAGCAAATAGACCGATGTGCCGCCGTCCCATGCCACGAACCTGTCACTGACCGGATCGTAGTCAAAACCGGGGGCCTGCGCGGATTCGAGGAAATTCGGTCCACTGGTACTCGGTGAGGTGGGCGGATTGTCGGGATTGTTCAAATCCCAGACCAGAAACTGGCGCTGCCCGCCGTAACCGCCTATGGACACCATGATGTGGCGCTTGGAGTCGATCGCTGCCGTTCCGTAGTACTCCATCGACTTGTAAGCGTGTGCCGTCGATGTCCTGGTTAGCGGGTCGTATTTGACCAGGCGGCCGCCATTCAGCGTACTGTTGGTCCAGATATAGCCTGTTACCGGATCGTAGGCGGCAACCACCGAAAGGCTGTTACCGGTGTCCGGAATGGTGCCCACATTGGTCGACCACGTATTGGTATTGAAATCGAAGGCATCGATATTTTTGCCGTTCTTGTACCCGGTGGGGCCATAGGCCGCACCCGTTCCCATCGAAAAGAACCGGTCGACATTGGGTGCAAAAACAAGACTACTGTAGGTGTGACGTGATGTCGGACGCCCGTCCGGGTAGTACAACACTTCGGGCTCCACAGGGTCACTTGGATCTGTAAGCCGTATCCAGCGTTCACTGTTGACGTCGAAAGCATAGAGTTCGTTGCCGGAGTAATCGTTGTGACCTCCCCCCCAGACAATGAGCCGATCGCGAATCGAATCGTAGGCACCACCATTCCAGGCATCCATGACACCGCGAACACCAACGCTGCCCGGGGGAATAACGGGAGGCGCAACCGATTCCATCTTCGAGTTGGGAACCCGGTACCAGTGCCCCGGCTGAAGATTGTCGATTGCCGCAGCCGAAGCCGGCGCACTCACAACAGCCGATACGACGGCCGATGCCAGTGCGATCAGAAGCGACATTCTTTCACCGAGTTTTTTCCACGTTTGGTTTGACAATGCTCTGTACCTTTCCATAGTGATGTCCGTTAAGGATCGATTTCGCGTGGTGAAACTATCGGCGTTCACTTCGTATTTTTTTGCGTTGCAAATCACAAAATCACAAATTGACCTAAAAACAAAACCCCTTACAGCAATAGCCATGCCATAATTATTATTATTTTAAAAAACAATAATTTATAGTATTTTCGGGTTCCCGCCAGAAATAAGAAAGACAAGCCTGTCGCCGATATGCAACAGGGTCGGGGGCGACAGCCGTATCTGTCTGTCCAGGGTGGGAATTTTCCGTCGCCAAATAGCGGCAACCAGGGTCTGAACAGGACCCGCAACGACACCCCAAAATCCGGAAGGGATCTGAACGCGTGAAAATACAAGCCAGTGGGTCGGATATATCGAATGTCTCTAACCCACTGCTTCCAGCCGGCCAGCAGGTGAGAACTGTCAATTTATCGACAGGTGAGAAAAAAAGGGGTACAATTCGCACAATTCCGGCGGTAACAGAAATTCAGTAACTGCTACCCGCCTGCGTAAATAACAATGGCAAAAAACAAATGCGCCAGCACCAGAGCGCGCCGAGGAGAATTCCAATGCTACCCAGTCGAACCCTTGTCAAATCCGCTTTTTTGGCCGTGATGGCGCTTGGGAGCACAATACTTGCCGAACGCGCGACAGCCGCGCCCGTATATGCCGATATTCTGGTAACATCGAGCGGCACCAGCCCCATCGCCTCCGGCAACGTACTCGGCGCGCCTGATCGTGAGGGCGTCTATTTTGGTAACCCCGCCATCCCCGGCGCCTTCATCGAGGTCGGTTTCTCCAGTCCGATCTACGACGGCCCTGGTGCCGACCTGCATATTTTCGACATCGACCCGCTCTCCGTCGACCCACAGGAAACGGTCGATGTCTTTGCGAGCAACGATGGTTCCAGTTTTGTATTTGTCGGCAGTGCCGCGGGCGGTTCAGACTCCGCCCAGGGTCTGATTGATATCGGGGGACTGTTTTCGGGGCCGATCAGTTTCCTGAAAATTGTACAGACATCCACCAGCGATGCGTATGACCTTGATGCTGTCGGGGCATTTTACTCCACCATGGTCGTACCGGTGCCCGCCGCGGTATGGCTGTTTGGTTCGGGTCTGGCATCCATCCTGCTGGTGGGGCGCAAGAAAGCGCCTCTCTCCCTGGCCCCTTGCCCGGCGGGTCATCGCTCCTGAGCACGAATACGCAGCACCGGTTCCTGCCCACCGTTGAATGAAAGATGAACGAACGGCGCAAAAGTCGACAGCATCAATTGTGCGCCACCCACACATAGATACACCGCGCTACCCAGCCTTCCCGCCCCCATACTCTCGTGCGACTTGATGGAATCAGGATTGAATGCGGATATGCGAGAGATCGACCAACGGACACCTTGCGACACCAGCACCCTGTTGGCTTCATCCCACAGGCGCAGAAATGCGAATCCCAGCCGATACTGTGGCTCGATATACACATCATAGTCCCAACAACTCAGGCCAACCGGTTCCGGAACGAACACGCTGCGGACTTCGTCCTCGCGGTAAGGGCCGAGGTTAAACCACAGGCACCCAACAAAAACATCACCGACGAAACCAGCCAGACATCGACCACCCTGCCGGAACCGGGCCGCTATGACACTGGCTGGACGCGGCAATTGCATCAGGCGTGAATCACCTGCCTTCAGTTCCACCACCTCGATCTTTCGGCCACGATGCGGCGCCAGGACAGGTTCGTTCCTGACCTTCTGCTGGACGAAATAATACTTGTAGATGCTTGCCTTGCCACCGGTGGCCGCGGTCAGGACCCGGCCGGATAGATACAGCATCCCATTCCAGCCCCCTATCGCTGCGCGTAAACGGGAAATTTTTTCGATGAAACGGCGCACGCCCAATACTTATTTGTAGTACCCAAGACGTTTCAATTTGTTTTTCAGGCCGGGCAGTGGGTAGTTCCTGGCATATACAATATCCGCCTGCTCCTTTGCGAGATCATATTTCCCGGTGTCTATATACAGCAGTCCAAGGTTATAGTGCAGATCCTCTGATTCGGGAACCAGCGCCTCAGCCTGCTTGTACTTCTCCAACGCCCCCTCATAATCGCCCTTACGGTGCAGATACAGTCCATACAGGATGTAAACCTTGCCGTCTTGTGGCGCAAGCCTCAGCGCGCGATCGAAATAACACTCCATGGTATATCCCGCTCCCGCGGGACCATCGTGCTTCAACTGGTAGCGTAACATTGCGTAAAGCGCGCGATGATGGTTGGGAAAAGCCCGCAGGGTATAGTCGAGGTCATGCGCCAGAGACCCGGTGCTGCCACGTTTGAGTGTCTCCACTGCCCGGGTAAAATGAAATTTTTCGACAATATGGAGCTTGTTCTCGCGGTGGGACGGGTTTGTATAGTCGAACGGCCCATATGCATTTTCCAGACTGCCGCAGGCCAGGGAGCTTTGAGCCGCATGAGCCACCTGCCCCCCCACTACAAGAGCAACGGCCAGGAAACAGACAAGCAATCGAAAAACCCGCGTGGATCGTGACACTGGAACGAGCCTCTCCAGGAAAACATCTCGGGACCAAACCACATACAGAAAAACGCTAACCGATGGCGGCCACGTTTCGCGTTTACAGTGTCATTATACCCTCGATCGCCCGGAATATCACTGCGCAACCAGCATCCCGGGTCAAGGGGAAACATACTGGATTGTTAGTCACCGGCTACATACAATAGCCCGCAATCGCACACTTCTGGCAATACACGGGATCATGATGTCTGGACTGACCGGATGGCTGAAAATTTCAGACGCTGGCGCCGAACCGGTGCCCCCGGCGTCGACAGATCTGTCTGCTGGAAGCAAGCTTGACACGTCGTTCATTGGCATAGTACAGGGTGACAATTCGGGCCAGGCCGGACAACACGAGGGAATCAACGCCGCATTCAGCGGGCGTATATACTGGCAGGACAGGCAACTTTCCGAGTACGCGCAGCAGCACGGTGACACTGCCGCCCTGAGTCATGCCTTCCGGCGCCATGGAGCAGACTTCCTGAAAAGACTGCATGGTCGCCACATTATTGCCATCAGCGAACCCGCAACGGGCAGATGCCTGGTCGCCATGGACCGTTTTGGCACCCTGCCGCTCTATTACACACTCCAGCCGGGCAAGCTGTTTCTGTTTGCCCCCTCGATTCGGGAATTACTCAAGCAGCCCGGTATCCGGCGAGAAATAAATGCCCAGGCGCTGTACAACTATACCTATTTCCACGTCATACCGAGTCCGGATACGATATATCAGGACATTTTCAAGCTGGAACCCGCTCAATACGTCCTGTACGAAAACGGCAAAGCCCGTACAGAACACTACTGGACACCCGAGTTCAAAAGCTCCCACGGAACCAGCATCGGGGAACTCGGAAAAGACCTCCGGAATATCCTCGAGGATGCTGTCGCCCGTCTCGCCCCCTTCGACAATACGGGCTGTTTTCTCAGCGGTGGCCTGGACAGCTCAACCGTAACCGGCATGCTCGCCCGTTTGCACGAGGGCCCGGTCGATGCGTTTTCCATCGGATTTTCAGAGCCCGGCTACGACGAAATATCCTATGCGCGCATAACCGCCAGGCATTTCGGGGCACGACTACATGAGTATTATGTAACCGCAGACGATATTGTCGATGCCATGCCCACGATTGCGGCGGCCTACGATGAGCCTTTTGGAAACTCATCCGCCATACCCGCATATTTCTGCGCGCGCCTGGCAAAACAACACGGAAAACATGCCTTGTTGGCCGGAGACGGTGGAGACGAAATTTTTGCCGGAAACGAACGTTACGCCAAGCAGAAAATTTTCGACATATACAGACACATACCGGGGCCGATTCGCAAGGCGGTCCTGGAACCCCTGTTCGTTTCCGGCCCCGTCGGTCAGTGGACGCCACTCACGCGAAAAATACAAAGCTATATAGAGCAGGCCAGAATGCCCATGCCGGAACGCATGGAATCCTACAACTTTCTGAAGCGAACCCCGCTGGCATCGGTATTTGAACAAGATTTTCTGGACACGATCGATACGCAGCATCCGGAAAACAGTCTGTCGGAAGTCTACAAGCGCGCCGACACGGATTCGCTTGTCGATAAAATGCTGTATCTGGACTGGAAGATAACTCTTGCCGACAACGACCTGAGGAAAGTAAACCGCATGTGCGAAATAGTCGGCATCGGAGTGGAATACCCCATGCTCGACGATCGACTGGTAGAGTTCTCCACCACCATAGATCCGGATCTCAAGCTGAAACGGCAAAAACTTCGATATTTTTTCAAGCGCTCACTGTCCGGATTTCTTCCTGACGAAATCATAAACAAGCCAAAGCACGGATTCGGCCTACCCTTCGGCCAATGGCTACGCAAGTCCGAGCGGCTCAAGGAATTGATATACAGCAACCTGGAAGCGATCAAGCAACGGCATCTGTTTCAGGAGGAATTTATCGACAACCTGATCCGGGCGCACCAGACAGAGCACGCCGCTTACTATGGCAGCATGGTCTGGACTGTCGCGATACTTGAACAATGGTTTTCAGAGCACGGCATCAATTAGACCAGGCCCGTCTTATCCAGCCACCTC